>NZ_PYAC01000023.1:0-354266 GCF_003264475.1 Micromonospora noduli
GGCCGCTCGGGCCGCTCGGGCGTATAGGTGCCTGGGCGGCGCTCGGGCCACGCTCGTCGGGTTGGGGCGGGCCCGTCCTTGGCAGATGACGTGCCTGATGAAGAGCCCATCCGCCGGGCCGATGTCGCAAACGATTCAGCTCCAAAGGACGCTGATGGAACTGTCCGTCCCGGTCTCGACAACGACAACGATGACCCCGGACCCCGGACCCCGGACCCCGGACCCCCCCGGGCTTCGGCGGCTCACCGCTGTTGAGTGATCGACATTGCACGGGGCGCGCCTGAGTTGGGTCGGACGGCACCCCACCACTAAAGTCCCAGGAATGCCGGACATGGTGCAGCCCCAGGTCAAGTTGATCGCGTGGACCCAATTCGCGGCCCCGGACGACGTGCCGTGGTCGACCGACGCGGAGGGCGGCCAGGCGCTCGCCGAGTTCGCCGGTCGGGCCTGCTACCAGTCGTGGAAGAAGCCGAACCCGGCGACCGCCACCAACGCCGGCTACCTGGCGCACATCCTCGAAGTGGGCCACCTGAGCGTGCTGGAGCACGGCTCGGTCACCTTCTACTTCACCGGGGTGTCCCGCTCCTTCACCCATGAGCTGATCCGGCACCGGCACTTCTCGTACTCCCAGCTGTCGCAGCGCTACGTCCCGGAGCGGGACGCGGCCATGGTCGAGCCGGCCGTCATCGCCGACGACCCGGAGCTGCACAAGAAGTTCGTGGAGGCCGCCGAGGCGAGCGTTCGGGCGTACACCGAGTTGCTGGAGGGCCTCGAGCAGCGCTTCTCCGACGAGCCCAACCCGACGCTGCGCCGCAAGCAGGCCCGGCAGGCGGCCCGCGCGGTGCTGCCCAACGCCACCGAGACCCGGATCGTGGTCTCCGGTAACTACCGGGCCTGGCGGCACTTCATCGCGATGCGGGCCACCGAGCACGCCGACGTGGAGATCCGTGAGCTGGCCGTGGAGTGCCTGCGCCAGCTCCAGGGGGTCGCCCCGAACGTGTTCGCCGACTTCGTGATCACCACGCTGCCGGACGGCACCGAAGTGGCGGCCAGCCCGCACGAGGCGTCCTGAGCCCTTCCCCGGCGGGCCTCGGCTGGTCGTCCGCTAGGTTGGAGGGTATGACGCACGACCACCTTGACGCCGCAGCCCGACCGGCGTCCCGCCCCTTCGGCCGGCTGCTCACAGCCATGGTGACCCCGCTCACCCCCGACGGTTCCCTCGATCTCGACGGCGCCGCCCGGCTGGCGAGCCACCTGGTCGACGAGCAGGGCAACGACGCGCTGGTGGTCAACGGCACCACCGGCGAGTCGCCGACCACCACCGACGCGGAGAAGGAACACCTGATCCGGGCCGTGGTGGAGGCCGTCGGTGACCGCGCCAAGGTGGTCGCGGGCGTCGGCACCAACGACACCCGGCACACCATCGAGCTGGCCGCCGCCGCCGAGAAGGCGGGTGCGCACGGCCTGCTGGTGGTCACCCCGTACTACAACAAGCCGCCGCAGAGCGGGTTGCTGCGACACTTCACCGCGGTGGCCGACGCCACCGGCCTGCCGGTGATGCTGTACGACATCCCGCACCGCTCGGGCGTGCCGATCGACACCGAGACGTTGGTCCGGCTCGCCGAACACGGCCGGATCGTCGCGGTCAAGGACGCCAAGGGCGACCTGACCGCCACCAGCTGGGTCACCAGCCGGACCAGCCTCGCCTTCTACAGCGGCGAGGACGCCCTCACCCTGCCGGCGCTGGCCGTCGGATGCGTGGGCGTGGTCGGCACCTCGACGCACTTCACCGGGGCGCTGACCGCACAGATGATCGAGGCGTACGACGCGGGGGACATGCCGACCGCGCTGGCCCTGCACCGGCGGCTGCTGCCGCTGTTCACCGGCATCTTCCGTACCCAGGGCACCATCCTGGTGAAGGCGGGCCTGGCGTCGCTGGGCCTGCCGGCCGGCCCGGTGCGACCCCCGCTCGTGGACGCCACCGACGACGAGATCGCCCAGCTGCGCGCGGACTTCGCGGCAGCGGGCCTGGAGCTGCCCGAATGAACGAACGACACGATGGACGTCGAGTAACGGCGTCGCAGAATGAGGTGGACGCGTGACCGAGGCGCACATCGAGGCGGAGCTACCCCCGCCGCTGCCGGAAGGCGGCCTGCGGATCATCCCGCTCGGCGGGCTCGGCGCCATCGGTCGGAACATGACCGTCTTCGAGTACGACGGCAAGTTGCTGATCGTCGACTGCGGGGTGTTGTTCCCCGACGTCGAGCAGCCGGGTGTGGATCTGATCCTGCCCGACTTCGGTCCGATCCTGGACCGGCTGGCCGACGTCCAGGCGATCGTGCTGACGCACGGTCACGAGGACCACATCGGCGCGGTGCCGTACCTGCTCGCCCACAAGCCCGACATCCCGCTGGTCGGCTCACAGTTCACCCTCGCCCTGGTCGAGGCGAAGTTGGCCGAGCGGCGGATCCAGCCGTACACGCTGACCGTGCGGGAGGGCGGCCGTGAGCGGCTCGGCCCGTTCGAGTGTGAGTTCTTCGCTGTCAACCACTCGATCCCGGACGCCCTCGCGGTGGCCATCCGCACCCCCGCCGGCCTGGTGCTGCACACCGGCGACTTCAAGATGGACCAGCTGCCGCTGGACGGCCGGATCACCGACCTGGCCGGTTTCGCCCGGCTCGGCGCCGAAGGCGTCGACCTGCTGCTGTCCGACTCCACCAACGCGGAGATCCCCGGTTTCGTCACCCCGGAGCGGGAGATCGGCCCGGTGCTCGACTCGATCTTCGCGAAGGCCAAGGGTCGGATCATCGTGGCCTCGTTCGCCTCGCACGTGCACCGCGTGCAGCAGGTTTTCGACTCCGCCGCCGAGCACGGCCGCAAGGTCGCGCTGATCGGCCGGTCCATGGTCCGCAACATGGGCATCGCCCGGGACCTCGGCCTGCTCAACATCCCGGCCGGCCTGGTCATCGGGATCGAGGAGGCGACCACGCTGCCGCCGGAGCAGATCGTGTTGATGTCCACCGGTTCCCAGGGTGAGCCGATGAGCGCGCTGGGCCGGATGGCCAGCGGCGACCACCGGCACATCACCATCGCCCCCGGTGACACCGTCGTGCTGGCCTCCTCGCTGGTGCCCGGCAACGAGACCTCGGTCTACCGGGTGATCAACCGGCTCGCGCGGGCCGGCGCGGTGGTCGTGCACAAGGACGTGGCCAAGGTGCACGTCTCCGGGCACGCCCCCGCCGGGGAACTGCTCTACCTGCTCAACGTGGTCCGGCCCAGCAACCTGATGCCCGTGCACGGCGAGTGGCGTCATTTGCGCGCCCACGCCCGGCTCGGCATCGAATCCGGGGTCGCCGCCGACCGGGTGGTGCTCTGCGAGGACGGCGACGTGGTCGACCTGGTCGAGGGCCGCGCCAGCCTGGTCGGGCACGTGAAGAGCCGGTACGTCTACGTGGACGGCCTCGCTGTCGGTGACGTCAGCGAGTCGCTGCTCACCGAACGGCGGATCCTCGGTGACGGCGGTTTCATCGCCACCACAGTGGTCGTCGACTCGGTCACCGGCAAGGTGGTCGCCGGCCCGACGCTCTCCGCGAAGGGCTTCTCCGAGGACCCGGAGGCGTTCAACCCGGTGGTGCCGTTGGTCACCGAGGCGCTCAACCGGGCCGCGGCGGACGGCATCACCGACCCGCACCAGCTTCAGCAGATCGTTCGGCGGACCGTGGGGCGGTGGGTCAACGACAAGTACCGTCGTCGGCCGATGATCGTGCCCACCGTCGTCGAGGTCTGACCGCACGCGTCACGATGCCCGTCCGCACACGAGGTGCGGGCGGGCATCGCCGTTTTCACGGCTGGGCTCGCCGTTGCGGGTCAGCCACGCTGGAGCCGGCGTCGCAGGAGCAGCAGTCCGCAGCCGAGGGTCAGCAGCGACACGCCGATCAGGCCGTACACGATGGTGGTCGTGCCGGTGCGCGGCAGTTCCGCTGCCTTCGGGGCGGGCGTTGCCGGCGCCGTGGTCGCTGGCGTGGTCGGGTCGGCCGGTGGCGCGGTGGTGGCCGCGCCGCCTCCGGATCCGCCGCCGGTCAGGCGGAGCGTCACCGAGGTGTCCGGGTTGGTGTACCGGGTGGTGGGCGCGAGCCAGAGTCGAACGCTCTTCGTGCCGCCAGCGGCCGCCACACGTACGTCGAAGCTGTCCGTGGCGCCGTCCGCGAGGCGGCGCTCACGCAGGATCTCGCAGCCCGCACCGTTCATCCGGCCGCTGTCGGAGCACCCCGGTGCGGTCACCCGCACCCCGGCCGGGGTGGCGACGTTCAACGAGTACCCGCCGATGTCGAACGTGCCGGTGTTCGTGACCCGGACCCGGATGGTCGCGGCACCGTCGACGACCGGGCCGGCGGTGGCCCGTAGCCGCAGCGTCGTGCGGTCCGGCCAGTTGATCCGGAAGTCGGTGGGTTGGTCGGCGCGGCCAGTGGCGTCCTGACCGGCAACGGAACCCCACTCGGCCACCCCGAAGACCGGCTGCGCAGCCGATGAGGTCACCGTCAGGCGGTACGTCCGATCGCCCCCGGCGGGCAGTTCCGCGCCGCCGCAGACCCAGGTCCTCGTCGCACCGTCACCGGCCCGGCAGTCGCCGCCAGCGGTCAGGTCGGCATCCTGTGGCAGGCGGAGCACGAAGAAGCCCTTCGCTGCTGCCCCACCCTCGTTGACGACTTTGACCTCCAGCGGACCCGACGGGTGCCACGGGTCGCCGCCGAGGAAGACGATGTCGGCCCGGGCCAGGATCGTCGGCGCGGCGTTCCCGGCCGTCGTGCTCGGCGAGACGGTCGGCTTCGCAGGGGCGGCACCGGCAACGGTCGGGGTGGCGAGGGCGGACAGGGCGAGCACGGCGGCACCGACGATGCCGGACCGGAGAGGGCGGTTCATGACGACTCCCGAGGGGTTGCGATGGGCTGACGGCGATATCACCCCGGTGCCGTTCTCCCGGTTGCGAGCTGTCGGATGTCGTGCAGTCGCGCGGCAACTGCAACCGTTGGCGCCCCTGGCGAATCAGGGCAGCGCGGCGACGGCCTCGGCGTACGCGATGCCGGTGGCGATGGCGGCGTCCATGAGGACCCGTAGCTGCGCCGGGGCGACCCCGTGCGCCAGGTCGGTGGCCACGTCGCCGGCCAGCACCAACTCGTCGCCGAGGTCGTGTGCGTACGCCTTGGGCAGCAGCCGGTCGTGGTTCCACGCGTTGCAGAAGGCGTACGCCTCGGCGCGGCGGGCCGTTGGCAGCCGGCGGTCGGCCATGGCGCGGGCGTGCAGCACCTCGCCGCGCTCACCGGCCCGCCGGAACTGGATCACCGCCCCCTCCCAGTGGCCGACCACGGTCTCGCCCTCGTCCACGAGGTATCGGTCGCCGCGCCCGTCCAGGATCCCGGTGATCATGCCGAGGGAGAGCGCGGACAACTCGCGTTCGCCCAGCTCGGCCTCGGCCTCGGCCTCGGGCCAGTCGGCGTCGGGCTCGTCGGGCTCGTCAGGTTCGTCGTCGGTGGGCAGCGGAACCGGCGCCGCGAGCGGGCGCTCGGCCAGCCATGCGGCCATCCGTCCGGAGTGGTGCCCGGTGCCGTTGCGCGCGTCGAAGCTGCCGGCCAACTCGTTGGCCACCCCGAGCAGCAGCGCCCCGAGCGTGGCGACGTCCAACTCGGTGGCCGTCCGTTCGCCGTACGCCGGCCGGGGCATCGTCCGCCCGCCCAGACCTGCCTCGACGGCCAGCCCGCAGACCAGTGCCCCAGCGGCGGCGAACTCCATGGCGGCGAGATCGTCGGTCGGCTGGTCCAACCGGGGCAGCTGCTCGGCCAGAATGGCCAGCCCGCGTTCCAGGTGCCCGCCCAGCGCGCAGAACCGCAGGTGCGCGGCGAGGTGCGGGAACGCAGCGCGCTCCCGCCGGTGCCGGCGGTACGCCCGCACGTGCGCCGTCGCCGCCCGTGCCTGCTCGCCGGTGCGCAGTGCCGGCAGCAGACCGGCGACCAGGTCCCGCTCGGGTTGGTCGGTGCAGGACTGCGGGTCGCCGTCGGTTTCCCCGAGCTCGCTGACCGCGGCATGCCACTCGCCCCAGCCGGCCAGCAGCTCGGCACGCCGGGCCGAGGCGCAGCCCGGGCAGCCGCCGGCCGGGCCCGGCCGTTTTCCGGACCACCGTTCGTACCAGTGCCGGGCGGTGGGCTCGTCGCCCAGGTGATCGGCGATCCGGCAATGCAGCTCAGCGACGGTCGGTGTGTCCGGGCCGTCCGCGCCGACGCGGTGGGCCAGGTCGTGCAGCAGGGACCGGGTCTGGTCCAGCCCGACCCGGGGGGTGCCGAGCAGCGCCTCAACCGCGTACCGCTGGTAGCGCAGCAGCAGGCCGGTCTCCGTTTCGGTGAGCAGGTCGGGTCGGTGGTCGGCGGCGGCCCGGCAGCGCCGGACCGGCTCGACCAGACGCCACCGCTCCCCGTGCAGCAGGTACGCCTCGATCAACGCGAACCGCGCGTCCATCCCGGACCGGACGTCGCCGGCCGCGTCGGCGCGCTCGGCGAGCCGCTCCAGGGCCACCTGCCGGGCCGGGCCGTCGGGGAGGTCCCGGGCCTCGGCGAGCGCGGCTTCCAGCGCCGGTACGCGGCCCCGCGCGAGCCGGTCACCGGAGCCGGTGGGTGGCGTGCCGGTGCGGCTGCCGGTGAACTCGTCCCGGCCGGTCACGACGGCACCGCGCCGGGTAGTCGACGGACCGCCACGGCCAGCTGGCAGCCGGTGGAGATGCCACAGTCGAGCAGTTGGTCGAGCTGGTGTGGGGTCACGCCGCGTTCCAGGTCGGTGATCACCTCTCCGTACACCCGGGCCCGACCGTCGTCGGCGACGTGGACGAACGCCTTCGGCCAGAGCCGGTCGTGGTTCCAGGAGTTGCAGAACGCGTACAGGTCGGGCACCCGTTCGATGCCGAAGGTCGGATCGACCATGGTGCGGATCTGGAGCAGCTCCCCGTCCCCGCCGACGCGGAGGAACCAGATCAGGTTGTCGTCGAAGGTGCCCACCAGCTCGCCGTCCGGGGTCGGATCGACGGATCGGCCACGGGCAGCGAGCACCGCGGCGACCAGATCGCCGGTCAGCGGACGCAGCGCGCCAGGGTGCCCGGCCAGCGGATCGTCCCGATCGCCTTCGATTTCCGGCGACGCCATGGGGCATCCCTTCTGAGGCGGATATCACGGCCGGCGGTGGGGTTCGTGTTACGACGCGCGGACACGACCCGGAAAAGCGGGGATCTGCCCGGCCCCACCGTTACCGTGACTCTATGGCGGGCCGTACCTCTCAGGCGAGCCGGCGACGCGGCGCGTCGCCGCGCGGTGGCACCAACAGTCGTGCCCGTCAACCGGCGAAGAAGACCACCCGGGCGCCGGTCCGACGTCGCACCACGCCGTCCCGGCCCGGCCCGGCGGTCTACGTCGGCCGTGCGGTCGGTGCACTGTGGATGGGGCTGGCGCACGGGATGGGCTGGGCGGTGCGCGCCGCCGGCCGGCAGGCCGCCTCGGCCCGCGACCTCGACCCGGAGCACCGCCGTGACGGTGCCGGGCTGCTCATGTTCGGGCTCGCCCTGCTCAGCGCCGTGGCGCTCTGGCTGTCCGGAGCGGGGCCGGTGGGCACGCGGCTGGCCGACACGATCCGGCTCTTCCTGGGCGCGATCTCGGTTGTCGTACCGGTGCTGCTGATGATCGGGGCGTGGCGGCTGATGCGTCAGCCGGCCGATCCAGAGCACCGGGGTCGTGGGTTGATCGGCTGGGGTTCGCTGCTGGTGTCGACCGCCGCGCTGCTCCAGATCGGTCAGGACCCGGCCGACCCGCTGGAGCGTGACTTCGCCGGCGGTCTGGTCGGTGCGGGCGTCGGTGGGCTGCTGGAGCGGGCGGTCACCGCCTGGGTGGCGGTGCCGCTGCTCATCCTGCTGCTGCTCTTCGGCCTGCTCGTGGTGACCGCGACACCGATCAACAAGATCCCGGAGCGGCTGGGCCTGCTCGCCGGTGGGCTGGTCGGCGCACCGGAGGCGGATGAGGAGGCGGACGAGGTGGCCGCCAAGCCGGCGCGCAAGCGACCGGCTAAGCGGATGCCCGCACCACTGGACCCGGACGACTTCGAGGACCTGGACGGCGCGGACCTCCAGGAAACCATGGTGCTGCCGCGCAAGTCTCCGGGGAAGGTGCCGGCGAGCCGCAAACCGCCGGTCGAGCCGCCGGAGCACTCGCCCGCCCCGACCCGGGCCGAGCAGCTCGCGTTGACCGGTCTGTCCGGGGACTACACCCTGCCGCCGGCCAACATGCTCAGCGCCGGGGCGGCCGCGAAGACCCGCAGCAAGGCCAACGACGAGGTGATCGCCGCGCTGACCGGCGTGTTCGACCAGTTCGATGTGGACGCCGCCGTCACCGGCTTCACCCGTGGCCCGACGGTCACCCGCTACGAGGTGGAGCTGGGGCACGGCGTCAAGGTCGAGCGGATCACCCAGTTGTCCCGCAACATCGCGTACGCGGTGAAGTCACCGGACGTACGGATCCTCAGTCCGATCCCGGGCAAGAGCGCTGTCGGCGTGGAGATCCCGAACACCGACCCGGAGAACGTGGCCCTCGGCGACGTGCTGCGCTCGCGGGCGGCGACCAGCGATCACCACCCGATGGTGGTGGCGCTCGGCAAGGACATCGAGGGCGGGTACGTGGTGGCCAACCTCGCCAAGATGCCGCACATCCTGATCGCCGGCGCCACCGGCGCGGGCAAGTCGAGCTGTCTCAACACCCTGCTGGTGTCCATCCTCACCCGGGCCACCCCGGACGAGGTGCGCCTGCTTCTGATCGACCCGAAGCGGGTCGAGATGACCGGCTACGAGGGCATTCCCCACCTGGTCACCCCGATCGTGACCAACGCGAAGAAGGCGGCCGACTCGCTGGACTGGGTGGTCCGCGAGATGGACATGCGCTACGACGACCTCGCCGCCAACGGGGTCCGGCACATCGACGACTTCAACCGCAAGGTCCGCAACGGCGAGATCACGGCTCCGCCGGGCAGCGAACGCGAGATGCGTCCGTACCCGTACCTGTTGGTGATCGTGGACGAGCTTGCCGACCTGATGATGGTCGCGCCGCGCGACGTGGAGGACTCGGTCGTCCGGATCACCCAGCTGGCCCGGGCCGCCGGCATTCACCTGGTGCTGGCCACCCAGCGTCCCTCGGTCGACGTGGTGACCGGTCTGATCAAGGCGAACGTGCCGTCCCGGCTGGCGTTCGCCACCTCCTCCCTCGCGGACTCCCGGGTCATCCTCGACCAGCCGGGCGCGGAGAAGCTGCTCGGCCGTGGTGACGGGCTCTTCCTGCCGATGGGCGCCTCCAAGCCGGTCCGGATCCAGGGCGCCTGGGTCACCGAGCGCGAGATCGCCGACGTGGTGAAGTTCTGCAAGGACCAGCGTGAGCCGGAGTTCCGCAAGGACGTGCTGGCCCCGGCGCAGGAGAACAAGAAGAAAATCGACGAGGACATCGGCGACGACCTGGACCTGCTGGTGCAGGCGGTGGAGCTGGTGGTCACCTCGCAGTTCGGCTCGACCTCGATGCTGCAACGCAAGCTGCGGGTCGGTTTCGCCAAGGCGGGCCGCCTGATGGACCTGATGGAGACCCGGGGGGTGGTCGGGCCGTCCGAGGGGTCGAAGGCGCGCGACGTGCTGGTCAAGCCGGACGAGCTGGACGAGGTCCTGGTCGGCCTGCGCGGCGACGTGGACTGATCGACAGTCGACCCGGACGCGCGACGGGCCCGCCGGAATCCGGCGGGCCCGCGATGTGGGGGAGTGGTCAGTTGTTGATCAGCGCGCCGATGATCACCAAGCTGATGATCGCGGCGACGACGCTGGCCACGGCGGCGTACCAACCCAGCGGCTTGTCACCGAGCACCGCGCCGACGACGCCCGCGATGACGCCGAGCACGCCGAAGATGATCGGGTTGAGCAGCAGGGCCAGGACCGCGAAGACGAAGCCCACGATGGTGAGGATGCGGGCGGCGTTGCTGCGGGGACGGGCGGTGCTCGGCATGTCGGCCATGTCTTCCTCCGGGTGAGAGCCTGTCGTGACGAATCGATCACTACCCACTGTGGGCGCTGGTCACGCCTGCCGACGGCGCGCCTCAGTGGAAGATCTTGAGACCGATCACGCCGGCGACCACCAGCAGGAGGCAGAGGATTCGGGGCAGGCTCGCCGACTCGCCGAGCGCCAGCATCCCGACCAGCGCGGTGCCGACCGCGCCGATGCCGACCCAGACCGCGTAGCCGGTGCCGACGGGGATGTCCCGCAGCGCGTACGACAGCCCGGCCATGCTCAGCAGCAGGGTCACCACGAACACCACGGACGGGACCAGCCGGCTGAAACCGGCGCTGCGGTCCAGGGCGATCGCCCAGGCCGTCTCCAACAGCCCCGAGATCACCAGTACGAGCCAGGCCATCGTTCACCTCACCGGAAGCGCCCGGGCTGCCGCGCCGGGACGAGTCGAGTCTGCACGTCACGCGGGGCGTCTTGGCCTGACCGGGTACGCCCACCACTCGTCCGGAGCGGCCACGAGCATTCGGCCGCCGGTGCCGACGCTAGCACCGACCCCGGTGGCGGGGCGGTGACCACCACCACGGTCCGTTGACCTCCACCTGACTTCAACTTGCAGTATCGCCACCATGACCATGCTCTACGCCGACCCCGAGGTCGCCGCCGCGCTGGACGCCGCCACCACTGTCGACGCCATGCGCGCCGCCCTCCTGGCCGCGTACGAGGGACGGCTGATCGCGCCGCCCCGGGCCGCCGCACCGCTGAGCGGCGGGCGGATGGTGCTCACCGCCGGGCACCTGGTCGGCGAGTGGTACGGCTTCCGCTCGTACGACACCTTCGGTCATCCGCAGGGCGAGCAGTTGGTGGTGCTGCACGACGCCCGGACCGGGGCGATCCGGGCGGTCGCGGTCGGCGAGGAGTTGGGCTCCCGTCGTACCGGAGGGTTGGGGGGCCTGGCGGTCGACGCGCTGGCCCGTCCCGACGCCGCCGCCCTCGGGGTGATCGGCTCCGGCCGGCAGGCGTGGACCCAGGTCTGGGCCGCCGCCGCGGTCCGCCCGTTGCGCGAGGTGGTGGTGCACAGCCGCTCCGCCGCTCGCCGGGAGGCCTTCGCCGCCCGGGTCCGGGCCGAACTGGGCGTGCCGGCCCGCGCGGTGGCCGACCCGAGCTCGGCCGTCGTCGGGCGGGACCTTGTGGTGCTGGCGACCACCAGCCCGACCCCGGTGCTCTGCGCCGCCGACCTCAGCCCCGGCACGCACGTCAACGCGGTCGGTTTCAAGCAGCGCGACCGCAGCGAGTTCGGCACCGACCTGCTGGACACCGCCGACCTGCTGGTCACCGATTCACCGGCCCAGGCGGCGGACTACCAGCCGCCGATGCTCGCGGCCACACCCCCGTACGCCGGGCGGTTGCGCGACCTGGGCGGCATCCTGGCCGGCGCGGTTCCCGGCCGGACCACCGCGGACCAGATCTCCGTCTTCTGCTCCACCGGCCTTGCCGGCACCGAGGTGTTCCTGCTCGACGCGCTGACCCGGGTTGGCGCCGAGGCGCACTGACCGGAATGACGTTCGCCTCCCTGTTGACCGTCTCCGCAGCCCGCGTGCGTGGGCTTACCCGGCCGGCCCGGTACCCTCGGATGGTGTCTGCCACCTCTCCTTCTCCCGCTGACCACGCCGAGGGCCGTCGCGTCGCCCTGCTGACCCTGGGCTGTGCCCGCAACGAGGTCGACTCGGAGGAGCTGGCCGCCCGCCTGCACGCCGACGGCTGGCAGGTGACCACCGACGGCGAGGGCGCCGACGTGGTGGTCGTCAACACCTGCGGTTTCGTGGAGAAGGCCAAGCAGGACTCGATCCAGACCCTGCTCGCCGCCGCCGGAACGGGCGCCAAGGTGGTCGCCGCAGGCTGCATGGCCGAACGGTACGGCCGGGAGTTGGCCGACAGCCTCCCCGAGGCCCAGGCGGTGCTGAGCTTCGACGACTACCCCGACATCGCCGCCCGGCTGAACGCCGTCGTCGCCGGCGAGCAGATCACCGCGCACACCCCACGGGACCGGCGCGAGCTGCTGCCGCTGACCCCGGTGCAGCGCCGCGACAGCGGTGTGTCCCTGCCCGGCCATGGCACTGTGAGCCGCACCGTCGTCGACACCGACGAGCACACCCCGGCACACCTGCGCCAGGTGCTGCGCCGACGGCTCGACACCGGCCCGGTGGCCTCGCTGAAGCTGGCCAGCGGCTGCGACCGCCGCTGCGCGTTCTGCGCCATCCCGGCCTTCCGGGGGGCCTTCGTCTCGCGTACCCCGGACGAGCTGCTCGCCGAGGCGGAGTGGCTTGCCAAGACCGGCGTACGGGAGCTGGTGCTGGTCAGCGAGAACTCCACCTCGTACGGCAAGGACCTGGGTGACCCGCGCGCCCTGGAGAAGCTGCTGCCGCAGCTCGCCGCGGTGAGCGGCATCGTCCGGGTGCGGGCCAGCTACCTTCAGCCGGCCGAGACTCGACCCGGGCTGGTCGAGGCGATCGCCAACACCCCGGGCGTGGCCCCGTACTTCGACCTGTCGTTCCAGCACTCCAGCGAGCCGGTGCTGCGCCGGATGCGGCGTTTCGGCTCCACCGACCGGTTCCTGGAGCTGCTGGCGGGTGCCCGCGCCCTGGCCCCGGACGCGGGCGCCCGGAGCAACTTCATCGTCGGTTTCCCCGGCGAGACCCGCGCCGACGTCGACGAGCTGGTCCGGTTCCTGACCGAGGCCCGGCTCGACGCGATCGGCATGTTCGACTACAGCGACGAGGACGGCACCGAGGCCGCCGGCCTGCCCGGCAAGGTCTCCGCCGCGACGATCAAGCGGCGCTACGACCGGCTCAGCGCCCTCGCCGACGAGCTCTGCTCGCAGCGGGCCGAAGACCGGCTCGGCTCGACCGTCGAGGTGCTGGTCGACTCGATCGAGGACGGCGTCGTGGAGGGCCGGGCGGCCCACCAGGCGCCGGAGGTGGACGGTTCCACCACCCTGGTCGCCCCGGCCGAGGGCGGGGTCGACCTGGCCGCGCTGCGCCCGGGCGATCTGGTGCGGGCAACGGTGACCGGCACCGAAGGGGTGGACCTGCTCGCCGTGCCGGATGAGATGATCTCGGCGGCGCCCGGCGCGGCACGGTGACGGCGGGCCCGAGCGGAGCGGGGGACCCAGGTGGTGCGGTGCCGGGAACGCCACGGCGGCCCGAGCGGAGTGCGGCGGTGACCGGGGCGACGGAGTCGACGCCGGGCCGGGTGGTGGCCGTGGTGCCCGTCGTCAACGCGGCCAACGCGTTGACAGCCCTGCGGCTGGTGCTGGTGCCGGTCTTCGCCGCCTCGGTGATCATGTCCGGGATGACCCACTCCGGTTGGCGGATGGCGGCCTGCCTGATCTTCGCGGTGGCCTCGGCGACCGACCTGGTGGACGGCTGGATCGCCCGCCGCTTCGGGCTGGTCACCTCGGTGGGCAAGGTGGCCGACCCGATCGCCGACAAGGCGCTCACCGGCGCGGCGCTGGTGCTGCTCTCCTGGTACGACCAACTGCCCTGGTGGGTGACCGCGCTGATCCTCGTTCGCGAGCTGGGCATCACCGGGCTGCGGTTCTGGGTGATCCGGCACGGCGTCATCGCCGCGAGCCGAGGTGGCAAGGTCAAGACCGCGCTCCAGATCCTCGCCATCGCCTGGTATCTCTGGCCGATGCCGGCCGCGCTCGCCGCCGTCGGCCCATGGATCATGGCCGCGGCCGTCCTGGTCACGGTGATCACCGGCTTCGACTACATAGCTCAAGCCCTCCGCCTCCGCCGCCCCCGCTAACCCCCACCCCGCCCCACCCCCTCCGCCCCCGTTGATCATGAAGTTGTTGCCCTCCGGGGCGGCGTGTCGTGACGCCAACTTCATGATCGACGCGATGGGGTCGGGGGGTTGTGGGCAGTTGGGTTGGGGACTGGTGGGTGGGGAAGGACTGGTTGGGTGTCGGTGGACGGTGACGAGGTGGGTGGTGCTGGGGTGGGCGGTCCTGGGGTTGGTGGTGCTGGGGTGAACGGTGCTGAGGTGGACGGTGCGGAGGTGGGTAGTGCGGCGGCCGCGGTCGTGCACCGGCTGGCCGAGCGGCACGAGACCCTGGCCACTGTCGAATCGCTCACCGGTGGGTCGCTCGCCGCTTCGATCGTGAACATCGCCGGGGTCAGCGGGGTGTACCGGGGTGGTCTCGTGGTCTACGCCACCGAGCTGAAGGCGACCCTGGCTGGCGTACCGGATGACCTGCTGTCCGAGCGGGGGCCGGTGGACCCGGAGGTGGCGGCGGCGCTCGCCGAGGGTGGCCGGCAGCGGTGCGGCGCGGACTGGGGGCTGGCCACCACGGGGGTCGCCGGCCCGGAGCCGCAGGACGGGAAACCCGTGGGCCTGGTCTACGTCGCGGTCGCCGGCCCGAACGGCGGCGAGGTCCGCCAGCTCGACCTGGGCAACGGGCGGGACCACGTCCGGGCGGAGGCGGTTGTCGAGGCGCTGCGGCTGCTCGCCGAGCGGCTCGCCGCCGCGACCTCGTGAACGCCAGTACCGAAGCGGTCAGAGCCACCCAAGCCGCCGCCACACGGGCAGCGGCGAGCCCGTCCCGACGAACCGACGGGCGGGGCGGGATGTCGCCAGGGCCCGCAACGGGTACGGTTGCGGGAAGGCTCCGACGTTCGGGGTCGGCGCGGTCCGCCGCGACCGGCCGCCCAGCGGCGGGCGCGAGGTATCCCTCAGGGGGAGGTGCGATGATCCTGCTACGCCGGGTGATCGGTGACGCACTGCGAGCGCGCCGGCAGGGCCAGCAGCGCACGCTGCGTGAGGTCTCCACCGCCGCCAACGTCAGCCTCGGCTACCTCTCCGAGATTGAGCGCGGGCACAAGGAGCCGTCGAGCGAGCTGCTCGCCGCGATCTGCGACGCCCTCGGTGCCCGCCTCTCCGAGCTGCTGCGTGAGGTGAGCGACACCGTGGCGCTCGCCGAGCAGATGCCCGGGGTGCTCGTCTCGATGCAGGACGAGCCGGCCGACGCCGCAGCCAAGAGCACCAACCGGGGTGTCCGTCAGGTCACCTCCGACGGCAAGGTCGCTGTCTCGGTCCGCCAGGACTCGCCGCTCAAGGCCACCCTGCGAAGCACCCGGGTCCGCCCGACCGAGCGCGACCGGGACGTGGTCTGCGCGGCCTGAGCCGCCGATCCAGTTGACCATGGGCGGGCTGGCCCCGGCCGCGTAGGGTTGCTCGCAGGAGCCGCCGGTGCTGTCGACCGCCCGGTACGGATGCCTCATTGGCGTTCGGCTGGGACGATGGAGACCGGCCGGTCACGGTCGGACGGTCCAGCCGGCCCGGCCGTGGTGGAGCGACGCTACTGAGGGGATACCGCGGAGATGGCGAACCCGTTCGTCAAGGGTTGGAACTACCTGATGGCGCTCTTCGGTGCGAAGATCGACGAACACGCCGATCCCAAGGTGCAGATCCAGCAGGCCATCGAGGATGCCCAGCGGCAGCACCAGGCGCTGGTTCAGCAGGCTGCCGCGGTGATCGGCAACCAGCGTCAGCTGGAGATGAAGCTGTCTCGACAGATGACCGAGGTTGAGCGGTTGCAGGGCAACGCCCGGCAGGCCCTGGTGCTCTCCGACCAGGCCCGGGCCAAGGGCGACGAGGCCGAGGCGGTGCGGTTCGAGCAGTCCGCGCAGACACTGGCCAGCCAGCTCGTCTCCGCCGAGCAGGCCACCGAGGACCTGAAGACCCTGCACGACCAGGCGCTGGGCGCCGCAGCCCAGGCCCGGCGAGCGGTCGAGAACAACTCGATGATCCTCCAGCAGAAGCTCGCCGAGCGCACCAAGCTGCTCAGCCAGCTGGAGCAGGCCAAGATGCAGGAGACGGTGGCCCGCTCGCTGGAGTCGATGTCGTCGCTGACCGCGCCCACCAACACCCCGTCGCTGGACGAGGTGCGCGACCGCATCGAACGGCGGTACGCCAACGCGATGGGTCGCGCCGAACTGGCCGGCAACTCCGTCGAGGGCCGTATGTTGGAAATTCAGAAGGCCACGATCGACTCGGCCGGCTCCGCCCGGCTCGAGCAGATCCGGTCCAGCATGGCGGGGGAGCAGCTCGGCGGCGCGGCCCAACGACCGGCCGTGCCGCAGGCCGAGAAGACCGGCCCGGCCAACGACCCGACGGCCGCCGCCCGGCTGGACGAGCTGCGCGCCAGCATGGCTCGCGAGCGGGGCACCGGCGACCCGACCGCCGCCGGCTGAACGACCGGATCGAGGGGGTCACTGTGGCAGACGAGCGGACACGGTACTTCCGGAGGCTGGGTCGGCTTCGCCGGTCGGCCCGACGGTGGAGCGTGCTGGCCGGTGGGCTCGGCGGCGCGGCGGTGGTGCTGACTCCGTACGCCGGCCTTGGTCTGCCCGACGCGGCCTGGGCCGGCGCCGCGGGCAGCGCTGTGGCGCTCGCCGCCTGGCGCTGGATCGACGTGCGCGCCCTGGCCGCCCAGCCGGCGCCCCCCGCGTTGGACCCGGCCGAGGCGGCGGCCCGTTCGCGGGCCCGATTGATCGCCGCCGTCGAGCGGCTGCCGGTCGGCCCGGGCGTGCTGGCCGAGGTGCGCCGGGTCCGCTCCCGGATCGCGCTGCGCGGCACCAGCGCCGGAGAGCAGTGGGCCCGACTGGACCGGGCGGCGCTCACCCTGGCCGGGATGGCACCCCGGCTCACCGGGCTGGCCGAGCCGGCGGTGCTGGAAGCTGCGGCCGCCGACCGCTCGCTGCGCGACCTGGCCGCGCGGGTGGCCAGCGTCGAACGCGCGCTGCGGCTGGCCCCGGCCGACGCCCGGCCGCCACTGGCCGAGGCGCACGCCGCGCTGACCGCCCAACTGGAGGGCGGGGTGGCGGCGTACGAACGGCTGGTGGTCGCCGCCGCCGGCTACCTGGCCGAGGACTCCCGACCGGAGACCGCCCACCCTGCCGCCGACCGGCTCACCGAGGCGACCGACCTGCTGCACGGGGTCGCCGGGGCGCTTGCCGAGCTGCGGGCCGTCGGCACCCCGCTGCGCGCGCCAACGCGCTGACGGCGTACGCCCCAGGGACCGCGCTGACGGCGCACCCCACGAGGCCGCGCGCGGCCCAGGGCCGGTCACGGTGGTGTCGTCACCAGGACCGGCCCGGTGTACGGCGAGGTGCCAACGACGTTGAACGACCGGATCCGGTAGTGGTACGTGACGTCCCGTTCCAGCCCCGTGTTGGTGAAGCCGCGGCCGGTCACCGTGAAGGTGGCCGTCTCCTGCTCGAAGGCCGGGTCGAGTGCCCGCTGCACGATGAACCCGGACCCCGGGCCGCCGGGTGTGCTCGCCTCCCAGGCCAGGATCACCGTCGCGGTGTCCGGCCCCGGTGCGCTGGCGGTGGCGCTCACCCCGCTGGGGGTTCCCGGCGCGGGTGGTGAGGTCACCGTGGCGACCGTCGACCACGCCGAGGCGGAGCCCAGGTAGGTGGTCCGCACCCGGTAGTAGTACGTGGTGTCAGGTGCCACTGTCGCGTCCAGGTGGTTGTCGCCGACCCCGATCGCCGTGGTGCCCGGGCCGCTGGTGAACGTCGGGTTGGTGGCCCGCTGCACGTCGATGCCGGTGGCGAACGAGCGGTTCGTCCAGCGCAGCGCCACGCGCAGCGGCGCGGCCGGCGGGAGCGTCGCGACCAGACCGCTCGGCGCGGCCAGGTGCACCGAGGCGGGTACGCCGTTCGACCAGGACGAGTAGCTGACCGAGTTCTCCGCCCGGATCCGGTAGTGGTAGGTCACGCCCGGGGTGACTGTTGCGTCGGTGTAGCGGGTGGCGGCGGCCGCGACGGTGATCGTGGTGACCTCGCCGCCGAAGGTCGCGTCGGTGGCCCTTTGCAGCAGGTGGCTGGTGGCGGGCGGTCGCCCGCCGTTGCTGGTCCAGGCCAACGCGATCGCGGGTAGCGCGGTGGCCGAGCCGGACACCGGTGTGGCGGTCAGCCCGGTCGGCGCCTTCGGCGCCACCCGCAGCACCAGCGGCCGGCTCATCCCGCCGTCGCGGTGGCCGGCGAGCTGACTGTGCCAGCGGTACTCCCAGCCCAGGTTGACCAGTTGGTTGACCACAGTGGCCGGTCGCCCGTCGATCGGGCTGACCGGCGTCGACCCGGTCCGCGCTCCGGCCGGGCGACAGGGGTCGAGCAGCCGGACGCTGTCTCCCAGCTTGAACGGCAGCGCCGGCGCGACCGGGCGCAGCGCCACCACCACGTCCTCCCGGGGGTTGACCCGGATGACTCCCTTCCAGCCCAGCTCCGTGCCGTGCGGAAGTCGCAGCGTGCCGTCCCAGCCAACCCGGTTGATCACCTGCATGTCGCAGCCGGCGACGTGCAACGGCTCGGTCTGCCGGACGTTGCCGCTGATCCGCCAGAGCTGCGTGCCGTCGGTGGGGGCGCCCACCGGCACGGCGGGGTCGGTGGCGAAGAGCACCTCGGTGACCGGGTCGGTCGCACCGAGCGGCAGCGTCGTCGGGTTGAGCGGCCCGGCGTGCGGGTGCCCGACGCCGAGCCGGCCCGCCAACCGGCCGTGGTCCGGTTCGAAGATCTGCTGTGCGGCCTTGACCGCGATCGGCACTGTCACCGGGCCGGTGCCGGCCGTCGGCGTGAACGTCACAGTGGTGGCGTGCACCGGCACCGTCGTCTGCGCCGGGGTCCGGGTGCCGAACGCCGGGTCGTACGCCGGCTGCGGGACGATCGGCGGGCGCTGGCTGGCCGCGTACGCCAGGGGCAGCCGATCGCGCAGCCGGCTCAGGTCGTACGGCGACTCGGGTGTCCCGGTGACCCGGAACTGGAGCACGGTGCGGGTGTTCGGGCCGTACCCCGGTTCGGTCTGGGGTGGGCCGCTCTCGGCGCTGTGGTCCGGGGCGTCGGTGTGCTGGTCGTAGCGACTGTCGAAGCCGGGCAGCGGGGCCGGAGCGTCGTTGTACAGGATCAGCGTGCTGCCCGGCGGCACGGCGGAGAAGTCGACGAGCACGTCGGCTCGTTCTCCCGGGGCGAGCAGCAGCGTGTGTCCGTCAACGTTCAGCACTGTCGGGTCGAGCCGGTCGTAGCGGTAGCCGATCGGTTGGTTCGGCAGCACCACAGGCGCCGGCAGGAGGCCGGCCTCGTTGCCGATCTGGATGAACTCCGGGCCGGCTGCGCGCGGGTCCGGCACACCGCCGTCGCGTCCGTCGGTCGGCCACCCCGCCGGACGGTCCGCCGCCCGCGCGGCGGGCACCATCGGCACCTCACCGGCGTCGGGGTCGGCGAGCGCCCCGTCGGCCGTCCACATCGCCGCGTCGGAGCAGGCCCGGTAGAGCTGGAGGTTGAGGCTGCGGTCCAGGCAGGCGTTGAGGATCCGGAACCGGTACGTGCGCGGCCGCACCTCCAGGTACGGGTAGGCGACGCCGTTGACCAGCGGGGTGTCGCCGTACGCCTCGGGAACGGCCGACGGGTGCGGTACGCCGGGGCTCATCGGCGGCTCGTCCGGCGCGCCGACCGGGTCGTGGTACGGGTTCGGCACCCAGCCGTCGATGCGGGCGTCGTCCGAGGCGGAGTTGCGGGACCAGGGCCCGTAGTCCCACCGGCCGGTGGGGTTGCGTCCGCCGGACCGGTACGGGTTCTGCCGGGGTTGGTAGACGTGCGGGTGCCAGAGACTGCCCCGGGCGCCCCAGCGTTCCCGGTCCCAGGTCGGGTCCTCGGCGGCGAGTTGGGTGTCGTCCGGAACGAACGTCTTGTCCTCGATCACCAACGGCACCTGGTCGGCCGGCAGCACCGCGTCGGCGACGAGCTGGTCCTCGGCCCGGTCGGTGAGCAGGTAGAGCGCGAGCTGTCCGCTGTAGACGGTGAGCCGGGCCAGGCCGAGGGTGTTGTCGTGGAACCACAGCAGTCGGCCGCTCTGCTCGTTCGGGAAGTAGAGCGTGGTGGCGCCGGCTCCGGGCGCCGGCATGTCCGGCACGTGGGCCAGGCCGGGCCCGGTCGGGTATGGGGTGATCTCCCCGGCCGGGGTGATCCACTGCCCCGGGTTGCCCGCGCTGGTCCAGCCGGTCTGCGCCCCGGCCAGGTGCAGCACGGCCCGGTTCTGCGGGTACGGCGCCGGTCCGTCCAGTGGGCCCAGGCCGGCCCCCTCGATGGTGTCGTCGACCGGCAGGAACAGCTCGCCGGACCGACCGGTGGGGAGCTGGTTGATGAACTTCACCCGGACCGGTCGACCCCGACGGGCGCGGATCATCGGCCCGAGGTGCCACTGTCGCTCCGGAGGCGCCACCGTGTTGTGTCCGGCCGGGTCGGTGCCCAGGTTGAGTTGCCGGTAGCCGCGCAGCCGGGTGACCGGCAGGTCCCGGTGCAGCCGCTGGGCGTACTCCTGTAGGCCGATCTCGTAGTAGTCGCAGCCCGGATAGCTGATGGTGTCCGGCACCGCCACCGGCAGGTGGCTGCCGAGGTCGCCGCTGCCCGGCTGGCCCGGCAGGGGCAGTGGGTCGACGAACTTGCGCAGCCCGGTCCCGGCCACGACCTGCCCGTCGGGGTCCCGCGTCGGGCGGGGGCTGTGGGCGAAGTTCGGCACCGGGCCGAAGTAGCGGGGCACGACGGCCGGGTCCAGGCTCGGCGTGACAACGGCCTCCTCGGCGGTACGCGGGGTCGGCACGGACGCCGCCCGGCCGTCGGCGTCGGTGTCGCGGGTGGTCCGCTCGAAGAAGGTGGAGCGGAGTCTGCGGAACATCGCCATGACTCTCCCCGGTTCGGGGCGCGAGGTCCGCCACCCCGGCGTGGGGGACCTCGGCACTCTGCTGACGGTCGGTGAGCGCTCAACCGCAGCATGCGACTCCGGAGGCCGGTTAGGAATTACCCAATCGTCCGTTTCTGCCATGGATCCCGTCAGGCGAGAGCCTGGTCAGCCGGATGACGACGGACCCGGACGCTCGGGCTGGCAGACCGGGCACCAGTAGGTGACCCGTTCGCCCAACTCCTCCTTGCGGATCGCGGTGCCGCAGCGGCGGCAGGGCTGGGCGCGGCGGCCGTACACGTAGCTGGTCTGCCCCCGGTGCAGTGAGCCGGTGCTGCTCTGCGTCCACCGGCCCCGGTTGGCGGCGAGCAGCCGCTGTGCGAGGGCCACCAGGCCCGGCAGGTCGGGCACTCCGCCGACCGGGGTCCACGGTGACACGCCCCGCAGGAACAGCACCTCGCACTTGTAGAGGTTGCCCACGCCGGCCAGGTTGCGCTGGTCGAGCAGCGCCTCGCCGATGGTCTGCTCCGGGTGGTCGGCGAGCCGACGGACCGCCTCGGCCGGGTCCCAGTCGGAGCCGAGCAGGTCGGGGCCGAGGTGGCCGACCAACTGGTCCTCCTCGGCGGTCGGCACCAGGGTCAGGTCGTGCAGGTGGTAGCCGACCGCGACAGCGCCGGGGCTGCGCAGCACCGCCCGGATCAGGTGCGCGGGCCGGCCGCTCCAGCGTTCCCCCGGGGCGTACGCCCGCCAGGCACCGTCCATCCGCAGGTGGGAGTGCAGGGTCCAGTGCTCCTCGGTCGGGGCGTTGAGCCGCAGCAGCAGGTGCTTGCCCCGGCTGGCCGACTCGCGGACGGTCCAGTCGGTGAGGTCCGTGGTCGCCAGCTGCGGCACCCGGAAGTCACTGCCGGTGATCCGCGCGCCGGCCAGCGCGCGGTGCAGCACGCGCGCGGTGTTCCAGACGGTGTCGCCTTCGGGCACCCTGCCATCCTCCCTCTTTCGAGCAAGATTCGCATGTGTCGCCATTTGTACTCAGGTTCCTCATGATCTCCCGACATGCGAGGGTCAGGGAGTTCTGAGGAGAATGCCCATGACGCGACCGCGTTGTCGTATCCCATCCGTCGCCCTCATCGCCACCCTCGCCCTCCTGCTCACCGCAGCGCTCCTACCGGCCACCGGCACTGCCCCGGTCGCACCCGGCGGCGCTCCGATCACCCTCGTCGCCGCCGCACCCGGCGACGAACGGTGGAGCGCCGACCTCACCATCGTCGACCGCGATGATGTCAACGTCCGGCGTACGGCCGCCGGCCTCCGCCTGCGGGAGGCCCGGTCCACCGGGCGCGGCGCCCGCAGCCCGCACAGCGCGATCGCCGAGGGGATGCTGCTGACCGCTCCCCGCACCCTCACCCGGCCGGCCACCCGGGTCCGCGCCGAGATCAACGCCGCGGTTCCGGCCGGGGCGACAGTGGAGGCGCAGGTCCGCGGCTGGCGGGCCGCCGGCTGGACGGAGTGGCGGGCGGCCACCACCGGCGCGGTCTTCGACCGGCCGGTCACCAGGGTGCAGACCCGGGTGGTGCTCACCGCCCCCGATGGCGGCGCCACGGCGACGGTACGGGGCGTGCAGCTCACCGCCGACGCGAACGCCGCCGTCTCCGCCGCCACGCCCGGCCGCACCTACCGGGTGTACGCCACCCGCATCGGGCTGGTCGGTGAGGTGACCGCCAACGGCCGTACCGTGCAACCCCGGGACCACTTCGCGGCGCTGCCGTCGCGGCGGGGGCTCTCCCCGCTCAACACCGGCGACTACACCGTGCGGGTCTGCACCACCAGCGGCTCCCGCTGCGAGTACGCCCCGGTCTGGGACGTCGGGCCGTGGAACACCCGCGACGACTACTGGAACCCGTCATCGGTCCGGGAGAACTGGAAGAACCTGCCGCAGGGCCGGCCCGAGGCGCAGGCCGCGTACCAGTCCGGCTACAACGGCGGACGGGACCAGTTCGGGCGGACCGTGCTCAACCCGGCCGGCATAGACCTGGCCGACGGCACGTTCTGGGACGGGTTGCGGCTGACCACCAACGCCTGGGTGGACGTCGCCTACCTGTGGACCGGAGGCGGGCCGCGCGGCGTGGTCGGTGACGGGCCGCTCAACATCCGCACCGGGGCCAGCACGTCGTACGCGACGCGGGGCCTCGCCGCCCGCCTGGCCCACGTGCCGATCCAGTGCTACGTCACCGGTCAGTCGGTCGCCGGCCCGTTCCGGACCACCACCCGCTGGAACCGTCTGGCCAGTGGCCAGTACGTCAGCCACGCGTACATCTCCAGCGTGTACGGCGGCAGCGTGCCGGTCTGCTGAGCCACGCTCACCCCGTCGGGCGCCCCGTCGACGTCAGGGGCGCTCGTCGGGGCGAGCCGTGCGCACCATGTCCTGGTAGCGCGGGTGGCTGGCACCGTAGACGGCGTAGTTGAGACGGGCGTGTGTGAGGCTCAGGTCGCCGTTGGGGCCACCGCGGACGGCGTCGGCGTCGGCGTCGGTCTGGCCGTCGTCGGTCCAGAAACAGACGGGGCACGTCCCCCCGCCGGTTCGGGATGCACAGCAGGGACAGCCCACAGGAACCACATGCTCACCCACCGGAGAAGCATTCCACAGTCGAACATCAGCCCGATACCCGCAGGAGGTCCCCCGGGGAGGCCGCGAGGAGGTCCGCGGCCCGCCCGCCGTTGACCGCGACCGCTACCAGACCGGCCGAATCGACGTACGCCACCAGGCCCCCGGCCGGGGCGTCGCCGAAGGTCCGCCCGTGCACCGCCACGAGGGCCGCAACCGGCCCCGGCCGGCCCACCCGGAGCGTGGCCGGCAGCGGATTGAGCAGCTCGGCCGGCGCGGCCAGTTGGACGTTGCCGAAGTGGTCCACGGTCAGCACCTCGGCGGTGAAGCCCTCGGCGTCCCGGGTCGCCGTCGGCGTCGGAAGTCGCACCAGCCCGGCCGGGTCGACCGGTGGGCCCGCCTCGGACAGCGGCGCGCCGAGCGCCAGCCGGGCCGCCACCGGCGCGAAGACGTCGCGGCCGTGGAACGTGTCGGACACCCGGGAGGCCAGCCAGCGCGACCCGGTCAGCTCGACCGCGTCGGTCACCCCACCGAGCGCGGTGGCCGCGTCCAGCAGCAACCCGTTGTCCGGGCCGACCAGCAACCCGCCCGGGGTGGCCAGCGCGACCCCCCGTCGGGCGGTGCCCACGCCCGGATCGACCACCGCCACGTGCACTCCCACCGGCAGGTACGGCACTGTCTGCGCCAGCACGGCGGCACCGCGCCGCACATCCGCCGGCGGCACCAGATGGGTCACGTCGATCACCCGGGCGGCCGGCGCGATCCGGGCGAGGACCCCGTGGCAGGCGGCCACGAAGCCGTCGGTGAGGCCGTAGTCGGTGGTCAGCGAGATCCAGGGCACGGCGGACATGCCCGCAGGCTAGTAGAACCGCGGCGTGCTGGCGGATACGGGACAGCGCAGTGGCCGACCGGCCCCTCCCGCCGCCGGAGGACGTTGGGCAGACTGCCCTGGTGACAACTCGGAACCTCACCGCAGTCGGAATCCTGCTGGTCGCCGTCGCCCTCAGCGCCGGTTGTGGCAGTGACGACGACGGCAGCCCGACCGCCTCGCCGTCCGTCTCGTCCGAGGCGGCCCCGACCGGCCTGCCGACGCCCCAAGCCGCACCCGATGCCGACGGCGCGACCCCGCCCTCCGCCGCCGCACAGGGCACGACGCAGCGACGGCCGGCCAGCCCGCCGCCGGTGGTGCTGCCCAAGCGTCCGGCCAGCGCGCCCGGCGCGAAGCAGGTCGTCGACGCTTTCCGGGCTGCTGGCCTGAAGGTGCCGCGCCCGAAGGACCGCTCGGTCGACTGTGGGCCGGACGGCCTCGGCCTGGGCTGTTCCGAGCTGATGGCCACCGACGCCGTCACCGTCTACGTCTTCCCGGACGAGACCAGCGCCAGCGACATCGCGGAGACCTGGGGTGGTCAGTCGTACCGGCGTGGTGCGGTGGTGCTGAACTACCTGGAGGCGAAGACCCCGGCCGCCGACCGGCCCCGCTACGAGAAGGTCCTCAACGGCCTGGGCTGAGGACCGCTCCCTGGCGCCGCCACCGAGGCTGCTCCGCAGCGGTGACTTCGTCCAGCGGAGCAGCCGGCGCGGGCAGGAAGGGTGGGTCAGCCGCGCAGGCGCAGGCCGCGGGGGGTGGCCCGGAAGCCGGCGGCGGTCAACGCGTCCCGCAGCGGCGACGAGTGCACCGCCTCGCCGTCGGCCCGCTCCACCGACATCGCGCCCAACGCCCCGGAGTGGACGGCGTCGGCGAGCGCCTTGCCGGCCGCGGCGAGCGTGTCGGTGTCGTCGGTGAACGAGAGCAGCGTCCGGCCGCCGCGCTCGACGTAGAGGACAAGGTCGCCGCCGACCTGCACCACCAGGGCGCCCGCCTTGCGCCCGGCCCGGTGCCCGGTCGCCGGGGTGGCCCCGTCGCCGGAGTCGACCACCCGTTCCGGCCAGGGCAGCGCCGCACCGTACGGGTTGGCCGGGTCGGTCGCGGCGAGCACGGTGGCCACCGCGCCCCGACCCCGGGAACCGTCGGTCGGCTCGGCCAGCGCGCGCAGCCGGTCCACCGCACCGGGTACGGCGAACTGCGCCGCCCCGAGCCCTTCGACGAAGTAACCCCGGCGGGCCGCGCCGCGCTCCTCCAGCGCCGACAGCACCGGGTAGACCGCCGAGAACCCGCCGACCACCTGCTCGGCCATCACCGCGCCCCGGGTGACCACCCCGTGCCGCTCCAGCAGCAGGTCGGCGAGCGCGGCGGCACGCCGGGTCGGGTCGAGGTCCCGCTCCGGGAGCCGCGACCAGCGGCCGGCGACGGTCGGCGGACCACCCCGGGTCGGCAGCGCCACCCGACCGGGCCGCCGGTAACGGGTGCGGGGCGCGGACGGACGGGAGCGGTGCGCGCCGCCAGCACCGAGCACCGCCCGCAGCGGGGCGAGGGTGTCGTTGCTGAGGTGCCCGGCCCAGACCAGGTCCCAGATCACCCCGGTCAACGCGGCGTCGTCGGTCGAGCCGACCCGGTCGGCCAGTGGGCGGAAGAACAGCGCCTGCCCGTCGCCGAGCGCGTCGAGCACCGCGTCGTGCAGCGGGGTACGGGTCAACGCCTCGTCCGGCGGCGGCAGCAGCAGCGGCGCGGTGTCCGCGTACGCCAGGGTGACCCAGCCGTCGCCCCCGGAGATCGCGCCCGACCCTGCCCAGAGCACCTCCCCGCTGGCGCACAGCTCGTCGAGCTGGGCGGGGGAGTAGTCCGCGACACGGGCGGGCAGCACCAACCGCTCCAGCGCGGACGCCGGCACCGCAGTGCCCTGCAACTGCTCCACAGTGGCGGCGAGCGCCTCGATGCCTCGGGCGGATGAGCCGACCTGCTGCCAGCGCGGCAGGAACGTCGCCAGCGCCCGGGGCGGCACCGGCTCGATCTCCCGGCGCAGCGCGGCGAGGGAGCGGCGACGCAGCATCCGCAGCACCTCGGCGTCGCACCACTGGGCGCCGGCCGAATCCGGGGTGAACTCCCCGGAGACCACCCGCCCGGTGGCGCCGAGCCGGCGCAGCGCCTGCTCGACGACGAACACCCCGAGCCCGAACCGGGCCGCGCAGCTGGCCGCGGCGAACGGCCCGTGGGTGCGGGCGTAGCGGGCCACCAGGTCACCGAGCGGGTCGGCCACCGGGGCGAGGTACGCCTCGGCCACTCCCATCGGCAGCGCCACGCCGAGGGCGTCGCGCAGGCGGGCGGCGTCCTCGACGCCCACCCAACGCTGCTCGCCCGCGATCCGGACCCGCAGGACCCGGCGGGTGGCCTCCAGCTCGCTGAGCCACGTCTCCGGCACTCCCCGCTCGGTCAACTCGGCGTCGCTCAGGTCACCGAGCACCCGCAGCAGCTCGACGACGTCCTCGGCGTCGCGGGCGCGGCGCTGATCGGTCAGCCACCGCAGCTGCCGGTCGGTCTCGGTGAGCACCGCCGGGTCGAGCAACTCCCGCAGGTCGACCCGGCCGAGCAGCTCGCCGAGGAGCGTGGAGTCGAGGGCGAGTGC
The DNA here is from genome assembly GCF_003264475.1 of Micromonospora noduli. Lineage (NCBI taxonomy): Bacteria > Bacillati > Actinomycetota > Actinomycetes > Micromonosporales > Micromonosporaceae > Micromonospora > Micromonospora noduli. The sequence continues at coordinate 26,904 of NZ_PYAC01000023.1, forward strand.
GGCGGCGCGGCGCTCGGCCAGCGGGGCGTCACCCTCGTAGAGGAACGCGCCGACGTAGCCGAAGAGCAGCGACCGCGCGAACGGCGACGGCGCGCTGGTCTCCACCTCGACCAGTCGCACCTTGCGGGTGGCCAGGTCGCGCATCAGCCCGGCCAGTGCCGGCTGGTCGAAGACGTCCTGGAGGCACTCCCGAGCGGCCTCCAGGGTGACCGGGAAGTCCGCGTACTCGCGGGCGACGTCGAGCAGTTGCGCGGCGCGTTGCCGCTGCTGCCAGAGCGGTTGGCGGCGGCGCGGGTCGCGGCGCGGCAGCAGCAGGGACCGGGCGGCGCACTCCCGGAAGCGGGCGGCGAAGAGGGCGGAGGTGCCGACCGACTCCTCCACGAGCTGGGTGATCTCGTCGGGCTCGAAGACCACCACGTCGGCGCCGGGGGGCTCGTCGGCGGTGTCCGGAAGTCGCACCACGATGCCGTCGTCGGAGGGCATCACCTGGGCGTCCACCCCGTACCGCTCGGCCAGCCGGCGGCCCACCGCGAGGGCCCACGGCCCGTTGACCCGGGCACCGAGCACGCTGTGCACGGCCAGCCGCCAGTCACCCAGCTCGTCGCGGAACCGCTCGACCACTACCGTGCGGTCGTCGGGCAGCGAGCGGGTGGCCTCCCGCTGCTCGCGCAGGTAGGCCATCAGGTTGCCGGCGGCCCAGTCGTCCAGCCCGCCGTCGCGCAGCGCGGCCAGAGCCGCCTCGTCGGTCTGGCGCAGCAGGGTGCGCACCCGGGCGCCGATGGCCCGGCCCAGCTCCACCGGCCGACCGAGCTGGTCGCCCTTCCAGAACGGCATGCGCGCGGCCTGCCCCGGGGCGGGCGAGACCAGCACCCGGTCCGGAGTGATCTCCTCGATCCGCCAGGAGGACGAACCGAGCAGGAAGACGTCGCCGACCCGGGACTCGTAGACCATCTCCTCGTCCAGCTCGCCGACCCGGGCGGCCCGCTCGGCGCCGGCCAGGAACACCCCGAACAGACCCCGGTCGGGAATGGTGCCGCCGCTGGTCACCGCGAGTCGCTGCGCGCCGGGGCGGCCGGTGAGCAGGTCGGTGGTCCGGTCCCAGACCAGTCGGGGGCGCAGCTCGGCGAAGGCGGTGGACGGGTAGCGGCCGGAGAGCATGTCCAGCACGGCGTGCAGCGCCGAGTCGGGCAGCTCGGCGAAGGGCGCGGCCCGGCGGACCAGCACGGCCAGGTCGCCGAGCGCCCACGGCTCCAGCGCCACCATCGCGACGATCTGCTGGGCCAGCACGTCCAGTGGGTTGCGCGGGTAGTGCAGCTCCTCGATCGCGCCGTCGGTCATCCGCTCGGCGACCACCGCGCAGGAGAGCAGGTCGCCGCGGTGCTTGGGGAAGACCACCCCCCGGGAGACGGCGCCCACCTGGTGCCCGGCCCGGCCGACCCGTTGCAGGCCGGCGGCCACGCTGGGCGGCGCCTCGATCTGCACCACCAGGTCGACCGCGCCCATGTCGATGCCGAGCTCCAGGCTGGAGGTGGCGACCACCGCCGGGAGTTGACCGGACTTGAGCGCCTCCTCGATGTGCTTGCGCTCCTCCCGGGAGACGCTGCCGTGGTGGGCGCGGGCGATCACGGGCGGCGCGCCGGTGGCCGCGCCGGACTGGGCCATCACCTCGGCCGGCGGCCGGTTGCGCACCGGACCGGCGGGGCCACCCCAGCGCTGCGCGCCGGACGCCGGGCCGTCGTCGCCCGCCGGGTCGTCGCCGGCAGGCAACCCCTCCGGTACGCCGATCGCGCCCTCGTTCGACGCGGATGCGGCCACCGCCTCGGCGGCCAGCTCGTTGAGCCGTGCGCAGAGGCGCTCGGCGCTGCGCCGGGAGTTGGTGAAGACGATGGTCGAGCGGTGCTGCCCGATGAGGGTGAAGACCCGCTCCTCCACGGCCGGCCAGATCGACGCCCGACGTGGCCCGGGGCCGCCGAGGTCGTCCTCCGGTGGCTGCTCCTGCTCGTCCAGGCGGGTCATGTCCTCCACCGGGACCTGCACGCTGACCTCGATGGTCTTCGGGGTGGCCGGCTGGACCACGTCGACCGGGCGGGCGCCGCCGAGGAACTGCGCGCAGGCGTCGATCGGCCGGACGGTGGCCGAGAGGCCGATGCGCTGCGCCGGGGTGGGCAGCAGCTCGTCGAGGCGTTCGAGGGAGAGGGCGAGGTGGGCGCCGCGTTTGCTGCCGGCCACCGCGTGCACCTCGTCGACGATCACCGTCTGGACGCCACGCAGCGAGTCGCGAGCCGCGGACGTGAGCAGCAGGAACAGCGACTCGGGCGTGGTGATGAGGATGTCCGGCGGGGTGCGGGCGAAGGCTCGTCGCTCGTCGGCGGGGGTGTCGCCGGTGCGCATGCCGACGGTGATGTCGGGCGGTGCGACGCCCAGCCGGGTGGCCGCCTGCCGGATGCCGGCCAGCGGGGCGCGCAGGTTGCGTTCCACGTCGACGGCGAGGGCCTTGAGCGGGCTGACGTAGAGCACCCGGCACCGCTGGCGGGCCTCGGTCGGAGCCGGCTCGCGGGCAAGTCGGTCCAGTGACCAGAGGAAGGCCGCGAGCGTCTTGCCCGAGCCGGTGGGCGCCACCACGAGCGCGTTGCGGCCGGCGGCGACCGATCGCCAGGCGCCGGTCTGCGCGGCGGTAGGGGCGGCGAAGGCGTTGTCGAACCAGGCGCGGGTGGCCGGGCCGAACCCGGCCAGCACCGCGCCGGCGTCTGCGTCTGCCCCGGTCACCGGTCCATCGTGCCCCGCCGGTCCGACATCCACGAGCGGCCCACGACGGAATGGGCCTGCAAAAGGCAAAAAGCGTGGAACGTGCGCTTAATACGTTAAGTCTCACTTAACTGCTTGCTTCTAAGGAGCAACATAAAGTAACTTCACTCGCAACGCGAACCGGGGTGAGGGGATTTGATGGCCGGCGAGCAGCGCACCGTCGAACCGGGCACCGACGTGCTGATTCGCAAGGTCGACAGCCACCTCGCCGCGCTCCGCACCGGCCTGCACGGCCCCGAGCTCGAGCTCGCCGAACGCCTCGCCCACTGTCTTCGCGAGATGGTTCTCTGCACCGCCCAGGCCAGCGCCGCCGACCGGGGTCAGGTCCGCGTTGCCGTGCACTACTTCGTGCTGCGTCGCGAGAGCCGTGGCCGCCTGCTGTCGGTGCGGTCGCTGACCGCCGCCGAGCGGGTGGTCGACCGGGTCGCCCGCCAACTCGGCCGCCTCGACCTGCTGGCCGAGCTACGCCGCGACCGCCCCACCCCCGACGACGCGCAACCCCTCAACAACGCCCTGCTGCGCTGACGACGCCGCACCCTCTCCCGCGTTGATCAAGAGGTTTGCGTCAGGAACGCGGGCGCGGATGACGCAAACCTCTTGATCACCGGTTGGGGCTGGGTTGGGGCTGGGGTTGGGGCTGGGGCTGGGGCTGGGTTGGGGTTGGGTGGGCGAATTCTGGCAAAACCGCCCGGCGGGGGAGGAACTGGCGTCTGATCGCTGCTAGGCGCCACCGCTGCCACGGGCGTCGGCCATGTCGATCGGGAGTGCAGGTGCTGGTACTGCTCATCCTCCACCTCGTGGCGGCCCTCGCCGCGCCCCTGCTCGTCCGCTGGTGGGGTCCGCGCGCGTGCTACCCGCTGGCGCTCGCGCCGGCCGCCGCGTTCTGCTGGGCGGTGGCCCGCACCCCGGCCGTCGCCGACGGCGGGGCGGTGGTCGAGACATACCCGTGGATCCGGCAGTTGGGCCTCGACATCGCGTTCCGGCTCACCACGCTGTCCTGGCTGATGACGCTGCTGATCGGCGGCGTCGGCGCGTTGGTGCTGGTCTACAGCGCCAGCTACTTCAGCGCCGGCTCCATCGGGCTGGCGCAGTTCGCCGCGATCCTGGTCGCCTTCGCGGGCGCGATGCTCGTCCTGGTCTTCGCCGACGACCTGCTGCTGCTCTACGTCGGCTGGGAGCTGACCACGATCTTCTCGTACCTGCTGATCGGGCACAGCACCGAACGGCGGTCCAGCCGCTGGGCGGCGGCGCAGGCGTTGACAGTCACCACACTGGGCGGCCTCGCCATGCTGGTCGGCTTCATCATGCTCGGCGAGCACGCCGGCACCTACCGCTGGTCGGAGATCAGCGCGCAGCCGCTGCCCGGCGGCGGGTACCTGGTGGGCGCCGTGCTGCTGATCCTGGCCGGTGCGCTGTCCAAGTCGGCGGTGCTGCCGTTCAGCTCGTGGCTCCCGGTGGCGATGGCGGCACCCACGCCGGTCAGCGCCTACCTGCACGCCGCCGCCATGGTCAAGGCCGGCGTCTACCTGGTCGGGCTGCTCGCCCCGGTGCTCGCGACGGTCGGCCCGTGGCGACCGCTGGTGCAGGTCGCCGGCGTGGCGACCATGCTGCTCGGCGGGTGGGCAGCGCTGCGCCAGACCGACCTCAAGCTGCTGCTGGCGTACGGGACGGTCAGTCAGCTCGGCCTGCTGGTGGCGGTGACCGGCTCGGGCACCCCGGACGCCGCGCTGGCCGGCACCGCGATGCTGCTGGCGCACGCCCTGTTCAAGGCGGCGCTGTTCCTGGTCGTCGGCATCATCGACCACGGTGCCGGCACCCGTGACCTGCGCGAGCTGTCCGGGCTGCGGCAATGGTCCCGGCCGCTGTTCGTGGTCGCCGTGCTGGCCGCGGCGTCGATGGCCGGTGTGCCACCGCTGGTCGGCTTCGTGGCCAAGGAGGCGGTGTTCGGGGCGTTCACCGACCAGCCCGTGCTCCTCACCGGCCTGGTCTTCGGGACGGTGCTCACCGTCGCGTACAGCGCCCGCTTCCTCTGGGGCGCGTTCGCCGACCGGCCGGGTGTGGCGCCGGTCCCGCCGGGATCGATCGCCGCGTCGATGCTGGTCCCGCCCGCGGTGCTCGCCGGTGTCGGTCTGCTCGCCGGTCCGGCCGCGAGCGTGCTGGACGACCTGCTGCGCCCGTACGCCGATCTGCTCGGCGGGGTCGACGCGCACCTGGCGCTCTGGGCCGGACCGACCCCGGCGCTCGGCCTGTCCGTGCTGGCGCTCGTCGGCGGCGGCCTGCTCTTCGCCGTGCGCGGGCCGCTCGCCCCGGTGCTGGCCCGGCTCCGATCGCCGGTGAGTGGAAACCAGGGGTACGAGTGGGTCATCGGCCGGTTCGACCGGCTGGCCATCGAGGTCACCGGCGCGACCCAGCGCGGCTCACTGCCGCAGTATCTGGGCATCATCCTGGTCACCCTGGTGCTGGTGCCGGGTGCGGCGATGCTCTCCGCCAGCCCCTGGCGGGCGCGGGTTCCGCTCTGGGACAGCCCTCTGCAACCGGTGGTCGTCGTGGTGATCACGGTGGCGGCGGTGCTGGCGGTCGGTGCCCGTCGCCGGCTGACCGCGATGCTGCTGGTGGGCATGACCGGCTACGGCACGGCGATGTTGTTCGTGCTGCACGGAGCGCCCGACCTGGCGCTCACCCAGTTTCTGGTGGAAACCTCGACGATCGCGGTCTTCGTGCTGGTGCTGCGTCGCCTGCCGGAGCGGTTCTCGGCCCGCCCGCTGCGCCGTACCCGCTGGGCCCGTCGGGTGATCGGGGTGGCGGCGGGGTTGGTGGCCGCCGGGTTGGCCCTCACCGCCGTCGGCGCCCGCCGGGCACCGGACATCTCCGCCGCCTTCCCCGACCTGGCGGTGGTGCACGGGTACGGCCGCAACGTGGTCAACGTGACCCTTGTCGACATCCGGGCCTGGGACACGATGGGCGAGCTGGCGGTGCTGGTGGTGGCCGCGACCGGGGTGGCCAGCCTGATCTTCGAGCGCTCCCGCACCGGGCCGCGGCCGCGCCGGCCCGAGTCCGAGCAGGGGGTGGGTGGACGCGGCCGGCCGGTCTGGCTGCGCGGTGGCCCCACCCTCTACGAGGAGCGCCGCTCGATCGTGTTGGAGGTGGTCATCAGGCTGATCTTCCACACCGTGGTGCTGTTCTCGCTGTTCCTGCTCTTCTCCGGGCACAACGCGCCGGGCGGCGGGTTCGCCGGCGGGTTGGTGGCGGGTCTCGCCCTGGTGGTGCGCTATCTGGCCGGCGGCCGGTACGAGCTGACCGAGGCGGCCCCGATCGGCGCCGGCGCGATTCTCGGCGCCGGGCTGGCCGTGGCTGTCGGCAGTGGCGTGGTGGCGCTGCTGGTCGGCGGGTCGGTGCTGGAGAGCGCGAAGGTCGACCGAGCGCTGCCACTGGTCGGCGACGCCCATCTGGTCACGTCGCTCTTCTTCGACATCGGCGTGTACCTGGTCGTGATCGGGCTGGTGCTGGACATCCTGCGCAGCCTCGGTGCCGAGGTGGACCGGCACATCGAGGCCACCGGAACGGCCACCGGCGGGTTAACCGTCGACAAGGGGGACCGGGCATGACGCGCAGCGGTGCGGGGCCGACGTTGGTGCTGGTGCTGGCCGTCGCGGTGCTGGTCGGGTGCGGGGTGATCCTGCTGTTGGAGCGCAGCCTGACCCGGATCCTGCTGGGTGTGGTCATGCTCGGCAACGGTGTGAACCTGTTGATCCTGTTGGGCGGGCGGTCGGGCGGAGCGCCGATCGTCGGCACGGGCCCGGTGGAGCGGATGAGTGACCCGCTGCCGCAGGCGATGGTGTTGACCTCCATCGTGATCACCTTCGGGTTCACCGCGTTCCTGCTCGCGGTGGCGTACCGCAGCTGGTATCTCTCCGGCGACGACGAGGTGCCCGACGACCTGGAGGATCGGCAGATCATCCGGCAGGCCGGGCGCAACGAGGCGGGTGCCGTCGATTTCGGTGGGGAGGGCCCGAACGGCGACCCGGAACAGGTCGATCCCGAGCCGGCCCGCCGCCGGTTACGACACGGGGACGAGTCGTGATGCGCACCCTGGTGCCACTGCCGGTGGTGGTGCCGCTGCTCGGTGCGGCGCTGACCCTGCTGCTGGCCGGGAAGCCGCGAATCCAGCGCGCGATCAGTGTGCTGTGTCTGAGCGGCACGCTGACGGTGGCGGTGCTGCTGCTGGTGCAGGCGTACCGGCACGGGCCGGTGGTGGTGGCCGTCGGGGGGTGGCCGGCGCCGGTCGGCATCGTCCTGGTGGCCGATCAACTGGCCGCGCTGATGCTGGTGGTCTCCTCGGCGGTGACCCTCTGCGTGCTGCTGTACTCGATCGGCCAGGGTCAGAGCGACACCAGCGAGAGCTCGCCGGTGTCGATCTTCCACCCGACGTATTTGGTGCTCACCGCCGGCGTCACCAACGCGTTCCTGGCCGGTGACCTGTTCAACCTCTTCGTCGGGTTCGAGATCCTGCTGGCCGCCAGTTTCGTGCTGATCACCCTGGGGGGCACCGAGACCCGGATCCGGACCGGTTCGACGTACGTGGTGGTCAGCATCCTCTCCTCGATGATCTTCCTGACCTCGGTGGGTCTGGTGTACGCGGCCACCGGCACGCTCAATCTCGCCCAGCTCGCCCAGCGCCTCGACGACCTGCCCGACGGTGTCCGACTGGCCCTGGAGCTGATGTTGCTGCTGGCCTTCGCGATCAAGGCGGCGGTCTTCCCCCTGTCGGCCTGGCTGCCGGACAGCTACCCCACGGCGCCGGCTCCGGTCACGGCCGTCTTCGCGGGTCTGCTCACCAAGGTGGGCGTGTACGCGATCATCCGTACCGAGACGTTGCTGTTTCCCGGTGGGCGTGCCCACATCCTGCTCATGGTCGTCGCCGGGCTGACCATGGTGATCGGCATCCTCGGTGCGGTGGCCCAGTCCGACCTGAAGCGACTCTTCTCGTTCACCCTGGTCAGTCACATCGGCTACATGATCTTCGGGGTGGCGTTGAGCACCGCCGCCGGCCTCGCCGGCGCGATCTTCTACGTGGTGCACCACATCACCATCCAGACCACGCTGTTCCTCGTCGCCGGCCTGGTCGAGGAGCGTGCCGGCAGCACCGACCTGCGTCGTATCGGCGGGTTGGCCCGGGTGGCACCGCTGCTGGGTGTGCTCTTCTTCATCCCGGCCATGAACCTCGCCGGAGTGCCACCGTTCTCCGGCTTCCTCGGCAAGCTCGGCCTGCTCCAGGCCGGGGTGGCGGCCGGCGGGCCGCTGCCCGGGGTGCTGGTCGCGGCCGGCACGCTGACCAGCCTGCTCACCCTCTACGTGGCGTCCCGGGTGTGGAACATCGCTTTCTGGCGCGCGCCCCGGCTGGCCACCAGCGAACCGGTCGTCCAGTTGCCGAGGCTGATGGTGGGCGCCACAGTGGCCCTGGTAGCCCTCGGGCTGGCGTTGACCGTGCTGGCCGGTCCGCTCTTCGACGTCACCGCCGACGCGGCTGCGGACCTGCGGCTGCGGACCCCGTACGTCCGTGCCGTGCTGCCGGGCGGTGTGCCGTGACCGGCTCCCCGGAGCCGGCTCCCGACGCCCCCGCGCCCTCCGTGGTGGGTCGGGGCCGGATCGGGCGCTGGCGGGACCAGGCGGTGGCGCTCGGGTGGCTGGTGGTGGTCTGGAACCTGCTCTGGGGCGACATCAACTGGGCCAACCTGGTCGGTGGCCTGCTGGTGGGTGCGGCAGTGCTGGTGTTCTACCCGCTGCCGGCGGTCAGCTTCGGTGGCCGGTTGCGACCGTGGGCGCTGCTGGTGTTCGCGGGCCGGTTCGCCGTCGAGTTGGTCAGCGCGAGCCTGCACGTCGCCCGGATCGCCGTGCAGCCCGGCTACCGACCCCGCGGGGCGATCATCGCGGTCCGGTTGCGGGTGCCCACCGACCTGAACCTGGCACTCACCGCCGAGGCGGTCTCGTTGGTGCCGGGCACGTTGATCCTCGAGGTGGACCGGGACTCCGGAACGCTCTACCTGCACGTCCTGGACACCCACGGCCCCGGGGACCTGGACGCGGCCCGGGACCGCGCACTCGCCGTCGAGCGGCGAATCGTCCGCGCGGTCGGCTCCGCCACCGAACTGCGCCACCTCGACGTCACCTCATCCGAGAAGGGAACCCGCCCGTGACCACGTTCCTGGCCGTCGTCCTCACCGCACTGCTGTCGGTCACCGCGCTCCTCGCGCTGACCCGCCTCTACCGGGGCCCGTCACTGGTGGACCGGGTGATCGCCGCGGACATGCTGCTCGCCACGATGGTCGGCGCGGTGGGCGCGGAGGCGGCGGTCAACCGGCACGCCACCACGCTGCCCGTGCTGGTGGTGCTCTCCCTGCTCGGCTTCGTGGGTTCGGTGTCGCTGGTCCGCTTCGCCGTCCGGGAGCAGCAGTGATCGCGACGATCGCGGACTGGCTCGGCGCCGGTTGTCTGGTGGCCGGCGCGCTGCTCGCCCTGGCCGCCGGGATCGGCGTACTGCGTTTCCCGGACGCGCTGTCCCGGATGCACGCGGCGACCAAGCCGCAGGTGCTGGGGGTGCTCCTGCTGCTGCTGGGCATCGCGTTGCGGCTGCGGTCCCCGGCCGACCTGGGCATGATCCTGCTGGTGGCGGTCTTCCAGTTGGCGACCGCGCCGGTGGCGGCGCAGATGATCGGGCGGGCCGCGTACCGGTCGGGGCGGCTCGACCGGGGCCTGCTCGACGCCGATGAGCTGGCCGACCGCGGACAGGGCAGCGGGCCGGCGGGGCCGGCGTGACGACCGCCAGGCGGCAGCCCGGCCTGCCCACCGGCGGCGTCCGCTGAACCGGACGTTCCGCTCCTTCGGCCCACCCCCAGCGGAGTCCCAGCCAGCGCCGATAAAATGACGGCATGATCGACTCTTCTGCCCAGGAGGGCAGCAGTAGCCAGCCGGGTCGTGCCCGGCATATCCCCGTACCGACGACCCCGGGAGCCCTGAGCGACCCGTGTTGATCGTCGTTGGTCTCCTTCTGATCATTCTTCTCACTGCCGCCACCGGCTACTTCGTGGCGCAGGAGTTCGGCTATGTCGCCGTGGACCGGGGCAAGCTGCGCCAGCTCGCCGATGACGGCGATCAGGCCGCCGCCCGGGCCCTGACCGTCACCAGCCGGCTCTCCTTCATGCTCTCCGGTGCCCAACTGGGCATCACCGTCACCGCGCTGCTGGCCGGCTACGTCGCCGAGCCGTACCTGGGCGGTGGCCTCGCCGACCTGCTCGGCCTGGCCGGCGTCAGCGAGGCGGTCAGCCTGCCGCTGTCGGTGGCGTTGGCCCTGGTCATCGCCACCATCGTGCAGATGGTCCTCGGTGAGCTGGCCCCGAAGAACCTGGCCATCGCCCGGGCCGAGCAACTGGCCCGGGCGCTGAGCCGCTCCACCCTGATCTACCTGGCCGTCGCCGGGCCGCTGATCCGGCTCTTCGACCGGGCCTCGGTCCGGCTGCTGCGCCGCATCGGCATCGAGCCCATCGAGGAGCTGCCCAGCGGCGCCACCCCGGCGGACCTGGAACAGATCATCGCCGAGTCCCGCGAGGAGGGCAGCCTCGACGCCGAGATGTCCACGCTGCTCGACCGAGGCCTGGACTTCCGCGAGCTGACCGCCGGCGAAGCCATGGTGCCGCGCGTCGACGTGCACACCGTCCGGGCGCACGAACCGGTGAGCCGGGTGGTCGAGCTGCTGGACACCGGCCACTCCCGCTTCCCGGTACGCGGTGCGGAGGGTGTCGACGACCTGCTCGGCATCGTCGGCATCGCCGACGTGCTCGGCGTACCCCCGGGGGAGCGGGCCACCACTCCGGTGAGCGCGGTGGCCGGGCCGCCGCTGCTCGTACCGGAGACGTTGCCCCTGCCCACGGTGCTCGACCGCCTGCGGTCCGGGCACCGGCAGATGGCGTGCGTGGTCGACGAGTACGGCGGCTTCGCCGGCGTCATCACGCTGGAGGACATCGCCGAGGAGCTGGTCGGCCCGATCCGCGACGAGGACGACCCACCGGAGCGGGCACCGGCCCGGCAGGACGACGGGTCCTGGGTGGTGCCGGCCCGCTGGCGGATCGACGAGGTCGCCGACAGCACCGGCATCGCCCTGCCCGAGGCCCCCGAGTACGACACCCTGTCCGGGTTGGTGATGCGGGAGCTGGGCCGGGTGCCGGAGGTCGGTGACCGGCTGGAGATCAGCCTGCAACCCGAGGGGGCGGACGGCGAGGACAACGAGGCGGAGCCCCGGGCCCTGGTCGAGGTGCTGGCCGTGGACCGGCACGTGGCCGACTCGGTGCGGTTGCAGCTGACCAAACCCGAGGTGACCGCATGAGCCCCGGGATCGCACTGTTCAGTTCGGTGATCCTGCTGGCACTGAACGGGTTCTTCGTGGCCGCCGAGTTCGCCCTGGTGGCCAGCAAGCGCTACCGCCTGGAGCAGGCGGCGGCGAACGGTGGCCGGGCGGCACGGGCCGCGCTGGATGGCGTCCGCGAGCTGTCGCTGATGCTGGCCGGCGCGCAGCTCGGGATCACGCTGTGCACACTGGGTCTCGGCGCGCTGGCCGAGCCGGCGATCGAGCATCTGCTCAGCCCTCTGCTGCACGCGGTGGGCCTGCCGGACGCGGCCAGTCACCTGGTCGCCCTGGTCTTCGCCCTCGGGGTGGTGACCTTCCTGCACCTGGTGGTGGGGGAGATGGCACCGAAGTCGTGGGCGATCACCGACGCGGAGCGCTCGGCGACGCTGCTCGCGTTGCCGTTCCGCGCCTTCGCCCGGGTCTCCCGGCCGGTGCTCTCCGCGCTGAACGCCCTGGCCAACGCGATCCTGCGGCTGTTCGGCGTCAACCAGCAGGACCAGCTCGCCCAGGTGCACGGCCCGGACGAGCTGCGGATCCTGCTGGAGCAGTCCCGTGAGCACGGGCTGCTCGGTGCCGAGCAGCACCAACTGCTGACCAGCATGCTGGAGTTGCAGGGCACGTCGGTGGCGCAGGTGATGGAACCGTTCGCCACCATGGTCACCGTCCGCCGGGACGACCCGGCCGAGCGGATCGAGGAGGTCAGCCGGGACAGCGGCCGATCCCGGCTCGCGGTACTCGACGAGGCGGGCGACGTGTGCGGGCTCGTGCACGTCCGGGAGGCGGTACGGGTGGTCACCACCGGCCGGGTCGCCACCGCCGGGGCGCTGATGACCCCCGCGTTCACGCTGCCCGCGACGTCCTCGGTCACCGAGGCGGTGGCGGCGATGCGGGCCCGGCAGTCGCAGCTCGCGCTGGTCCGCAACGGCGGTGGCCCGGCCCGGCCGATCGGCTTCGTGGCCCTCGAGGACCTTCTGGAGGAGGTCATCGGGGAGTTCGACGACGAGACCGACACGGTCCCGCGCGGGCGTCGTTTGCGCTGACCTGTCGACCCGGCCGCACTGACGAGGTGCGGCCGGGTCAACGCTCGACACGGCAGCGGGCTTGAGCCGACCCCGACCGGGTAGGCGCGCCTGGTGGGGCCGGCGGGGCCCCGTCCCGGGAGGGGGCGCGCGGTGCGGCTGACGGGAGTGTCCCCGGAGTCCGGTGGCACCGGGCTCTCCGTGCAGACCACGCTGCCCAACCCGAGTACCCGACCGGGCCTGCGCCTGCCCGGGCGGGTGACCCTCGCGGCCGGCCCGGAGGACGTGCTGGTGCGGCACATCCGGCTCGGCCTCGTCACCACTGTCGAGCCGGACGACCCGGCCGCGGCCCGACGTCTCGTGCAGTTCCACCACCTGCCGATCGCCGGCCGGTTCGTCGTACCGGCCGGTCGGCGGCGGGCTGTCGACTTCGCGTTCCCGCTGCCGTGGGAGACCCCGGTGACCACCTTCGGTGGGGTGCCGCTGCTGAGCCTGCGGATGGGTCTGCGGACCGAGGTGTCGCTCGACCCCGACCTTGACCAGGGGGCCATGGTGCCGGTCTTCGTGCATCCGCTCCCCACCCAGCAGCACGTGCTGGCGGCGCTGGACACGCTCGGCTTCATGATCCGCCAGTCCGGGTTGCAGGAGGGCGGGTTGCCGGGGGTGGAACACACCCTGCCGTTGCACCAACGCTGGGGCTACTGGGTGGGGCCGCTCTACGCCGGCCCGATCACCGAGCTGGAGGTGATCTTCGTGACCAACTCGGCGGGCCTTGAGGCGATCCTCTGGATGGATCGCCGGCTGGCGCTGGCCGGAATCACCCACCAGAGCATCAGCAGGTTCCGGGTCTGGCACGAGGACGCCGGCCGGCGGGACTGGGTGGCCACCGTGGACGGCTGGATCCGCCAGGCGATCAACCGGCACGCCGCCGCGGCCGCGCACGCCGACTGGTCCGCACAGATCGCGGGGTCGGCCCACGTCAGCCGCCACCCCGACGAGCCGGTTCGACCGGGTTACGGCCTGGGCGGCACCGCCGGCGGCGCCGGTGTGGGAGGAGGCTCCGGCGGCGGCGACGGCACCTGACCCCCGCTCCCCCGCCCTCTTGCAGTTTCTGTAGCGACAAACCGGTTCAGAGTGCGCGTTTCGACGATCGAAAGTGCAAGATCGCGGCGGACTAGCCGGCGCTGGCGGTGGCCAGCTTGAGGCTGAAGGCTAGGAAGAGGGCGGCCACGGCGGTGGTGCCACCGGCCGCCAGGCGGCGGCGTTGGCGGAACTGGGCGGCCAGGAAGGTGCCCGCGAAGATCAACGCGGTCAGGTAGAGCGCGCTGGTCACCTGCGCAATCAGCCCGAGCAGCAGGAACGACAGTGCCGGCCAGGCGTAACCGGGGTCGACGAACTGGATGAAGAACGAGATGAAGAACAGGATCGCCTTCGGGTTCAGCAGGCTGATCACCAGTGCCTTGCGGAACGGGCTGCGCATCGCCGCCGGCTCCGCGGCGTCGATGAGCCGCGGCGTGCTCGGGTCGTTGCGGTCGCGCCAGCGCCGCACGGCGCCGAGCAGCATGGTCACCCCGACATAACCGAGGTACGCGGCACCGGCGTACTTGATCACCATGAACAGCGGCGGGTACGCCTTGAGCAGCGATGCCACCCCGGCGGCGGAGAGGAACATCAGCACCCCGTCGCCGACGAACACGCCACCGGCGGCCCGGTAGCCGACCGCGGCGCCCCGCTTGGCCGCGGTGGAGAGCACGAAGAGTGAGTTCGGCCCGGGCAGCAGGATGATGGCCACGGTGCCCAGCACGTACGTCCAGATGTCGGTGATCCCCAGCACGCCCGCCATCATCACGCCACCGGTGCCGTCCGCAGAAGTCTTTCTCGCAGCCTGGCCTGTGCGTTCGGCCACTCGTCGACGGTCATCGCGTACTGCACGGTGTCCCGCCAGGAGCCGTCCGGGCGCTGTCGGTGCATCCGCAGCACCCCCTCCCGGGTCGCGCCGAGCCGTTCGATGGCCGCCTGGGAGCGAACGTTGCGGATGTCGGTGTGCCAGGCGACCCGTACCGCGCCCAGGTCGTCGAAGGCCCGGCTGAGCAGCAGCAACTTCGCCTCGGTGTTGATCCCGGTACGCCACCAGGGCCGGCCGAGGAAGGTGTGCCCGATGGCCACCGCCCGCCGCTCCGGGTCGATGTCGTAGTAGGAGGTGCTGCCCACCACCGCCCCGGTCGCCGCGCACCGCTGCACCCAGGCCACCCGCTCGCCCCGGTGCTGGGCGGCCAGGGCTGCGCCGATCACCTCGGCGGTTTCGGCGGGGGCGGTGGGCGGCGCGACGCTGAGGTGCCGCCACACCTCAGGGTCCGCGGTGGCGGCGTGCAACTCGTCGGTGTGCGCCAGCTCCAGCGGCTCCAGCCGAACGTGCTCGCCGTGCAGCGGCACCGGGTCGTGCCAGGGCGTGCGGGGCGTCCGCAGGTACGCCGGCAGCGGTGCGGTGACCCCGGCGTCCGGCTCGGGTGCCCCGGCGGTCAGGCGCAGGGGCAGCACGCCGGCCCAGTGCGGCAGGTGCAGGTCGGCCTCGTCCTCGCGGACCCCGCCGGTGCGGGCCCGGACGGACACCTCGCGCAGTGGCAGTGCCAGTACGGCCGTCTCGGCCAACTCGCGACGGCTGGGCGGACGGGTGGCGGTGCTGCGTCCCGCGCCGACCTTCTCGACCAGCGCGGTGAGCATGGCGAGCTTCTCCCGCTCGTCGGTGACCAGTCGGGCGGTGCCGTGCGCGACGACCGAGCGGTAGTTGGCGCTGTGGTGGAACTGGGAACGGGCGTAGACCAGCCCGTCGAGCACTGTCACCGCGACGCAGACCGGCAACCCGTCGTCGCCCCGGGCGGCGAGTAGCGGCCGACTGCCGGTGGAGCCGTGCAGGTAGAGCGTGTCGCCGATGCGGACGTGCAGGGTGGGCAGCACCCGTGGCTGCCCGTCGACGGTGAAGCTGAGCGCGCAGTCGTACGCCTCGTCGAGCACGGCGTGGGCGGCGGCCTGGTCGTAGCTCATCTTGTCGCGGGAGCGGTGGGGTGTGGTCCGGGCGGTGGGTGGATACATGCGCGCGCCCCCTTGTTCTAGTACAATCTCTTATTTGTGTCAGCACACTATCAGCTCACCGGTACGACGGCCGTCGATATTTCGGCCAGCATCGAGTCCGGCATCCGTACCGGCGCCCTGTCACCGGGGGCCGCCCTGCCGCCCGTGCGGGCACTCGCCGCCGAGTTGGGGGTCAGCCCCGCCACCGTCGCCCGCGCCTACCAGGAGCTACGCCAGCGTGGCCTGCTCGCCACCGCCGGTCGGCACGGCACCCGGGTACGCCCCCGCCCGCCGGTGGCCGCCCGCCGCTCCGCGCTGCGCCCCCCACCGCTGCCCGGCGCCCGAGACCTCTCCCGGGGTGAACCCGACCCTCGTCTGCTGCCCCCGCTGGGCCCGCACCTGGCGGCGCTCGCCACCGAGAACGGCCCGTCGGTCGGCTACTCAGATGCCGGAGTGCTGCCCGAACTGGCCGAGGTGGCCCGTGCCCGGCTGCGCGCCGACGGCGTACCGGTCGGGGAGTTGACGCTCACCGGCGGTGCGCTGGACGGCATCGAGCGGTTGCTCGGCGCTCACCTGCGCCCCGGCGACGCGGTGGCGGTCGAGGACCCGGGTTGGGCCAACCTGCTCGACCTCGTCGCCGCGCTGGGCCTGCGCCCGATCGGCGTACCGGTGGACGACGAGGGGCCGCTGGTCGCCGGGGTGGCGGCGGCGCTCGCCGCCGGAGCGCGGGCGCTGATCGTCACCAGCCGGGCGCAGAATCCGACCGGCGCCGCCGTCTCCGCGGCCCGCGCCGAGGCGCTGCGGACGCTGCTCGCCGGCCGCCGGGACCTGCTGCTGATCGAGGACGACCACGCGGCCGAACTGGCCCGCGTACCCCTGCACCCGCTCGCCGGTGCGACAGCGAGTTGGGCCTTCCTCCGCTCGGTGAGCAAGCCCTTCGGCCCGGACCTGCGGATGGCGGTGCTGGTCGGCGACGAGACGACGGTGGCCCGGGTGAGCGGCCGTACCCGGGTCGGCGCCGGCTGGGTCTCCACGGTGCTGCAACGCCTGGTGCTAGCCCTGTGGCGGGACCCGGCGGTCACCGAGCTGGTGCAGCGGGCGGCGCAGAGCTACGAGCAGCGCCGCGAAGGGCTGCTCGCCGCGCTGGCCGAGCACGGCCTGACCGCGCACGGTCGCAGCGGCATCAACGTCTGGCTGCCGGTCGCGGACGAGACCAGCACGGTGACCGCGCTCCGCGACGCCGGCTGGGCGGTGGCCCCCGGCGCGCTCTACCGGATCGCCGCCCCGCCGGCCCTGCGCATCACCGTCAGCTCCCTGGACACCGCCGACCTGGTCGCCCTGGCGGCGGCCCTCGCCCGAGCCGAGAACCCACCCCCCTCCCAAGGCTTCCCCACCTGACCCGCCGCCCTTCCCTCGATCGCGGGTCGTGTCGAGGAAGATGTCGGACCCGTGCACCTTGCGGCAGAAAGTAGGACATCGCGGGGATTCGGGACGGCCGGGACGGGTATGCGGGCGCCTGGAGGTGGGGGACATGGCTTCTGGTGGGGCTCGTAAGGGGATCTGGATCGCGGTGGCGGTGGCGATCATCATCATCGTCATCGTGCTGATCGCGATCGCGTCCGGCGGCGATGGGGGCGGTAACGGGTACTGACGCGATGCGGCCGGTGTGCCGGGGCGTATCCGGCGGCGAGCATCGAACGGGTATATAACAGTCGGCATGGCCGAGAGTGCTCCGGGCGCCCAGCGCTTCATCCCGCCCGACGCCGACACCATCGACGACCTGCGCACCGCCGCCGGCGGCTGTCGGGGCTGCGAGCTGTACCGGGACGCCTCGCAGACGGTCTTCGGCCGGGGCGACGAGAGCGCCCGGGTGGTGCTGGTCGGCGAGCAGCCCGGCGACATGGAGGACCAGAAGGGGCTGCCCTTCGTCGGTCCGGCCGGTCGCCTGCTGCGCCGCGCGGTCGACGACGCCGGGCTGGACCCGGGTCACCTCTACCTCACAAATGCCGTAAAGCATTTTCGCTTTGAACAGCGCGGCAAGCGGCGGATCCACCAGACCCCGGACCAGGTGCACATCACCGCCTGCCGCCCCTGGTTGGTCGCCGAGTTCGCCCGGCTGCGTCCGGACGTCGTGGTGGTGCTCGGCGCGACCGCTGCCAAGGCGCTGCTCGGCCCGTCCTTCCGGGTCACCCGGCAGCGGGGCGAGCTGCTGCCCTGGCCGGAGTCGGCCCAACACCCCGCCGACTTCGAGCAGGTGCCGGTGGACAACGCCGGAAAGCGGGCCGACGCGCCGCAGGCTCGGCTGCTGGCCACCATCCACCCGTCCGCCGTCCTGCGGGCCGACGACCAGGACAAGGCGTACGAGGGCCTGGTCGCCGACCTGACCGTCGTGACCCGCGCCCTGCCCGGCTGACCGGCGACCGCCCCACGCACCCTGCGCCGCCGTGACCTGTTCAGATCTTGGACAGTTTCCGTCAGCCGCTGACGGAAACTGTCCAAGATTGACAGTGCGTCGCCGATCGCGTGGGTGGGTAACGGGGGCCGGCGGGCCGGGCGCTGCTGAACACGCCCTTGGCGGCGATCAGACCCAGATCGCGCCGGTGCCACGCCGCGTCGAACCGCTCGACCACCCGGGCACCATGGCGTGGGCCGCGCCGGTGGCGACCCCGTTCCGGCAAAACCCACTGCCGCTGGTCGGTGCGGGTGCGCGAGGATGAGTCACCCCTTTCGACAGGAGCGCCAATGGCGACCGACCTGACCGCGCCGCGTACCGTCGCCCGACCCGACGTCGCGTCGATCCAGCGGCGTACCCTGCGGCTGCTCTTCACCACCCAGATCATCGGCGGGATCGGCGTGACCATCGGCATCGCCGTGGGTGCGCTGCTCGCGGCCCGGATCGCCGGGACCGCGGTGGCCGGTGTCGCGCAGAGCGCCGGGGTGGTCGGTGCCGCGCTGCTCGCCGTCCCGGTCACCCGGATCATGGCGCGGCACGGCCGCAGGCCGGGTCTGGTGCTGGCGTACGCGGTCGGCGCCGTCGGTGGCCTGCTGGTGGTGCTGGCCGCGGCCACCCGCTGGGTGCCGCTGCTCTTCCTCGGCATGCTGCTCTTCGGTGGGGGCACCGCCGCGAATTTGCAGGCCCGCTACACGGCCGTGGACCTCGCTGAGCCGGCCCGCCGGGGGCGGCAGCTCTCCCTTATCGTCTGGGCCACCACCATCGGTGCGGTGGCCGCGCCGAACTTCGCCGCCCTGGCCGACCGGGTCACCACCGGCTGGGGGTTGCCGCCGCTGGCCGGCCCGTTCGCGTTCAGCGCGGCCGCGTTCGTGCTGGCTGCCGTCGTACTCCTCGGGTTGCTCCGGCCCGACCCGCTGCTCACCGCGCGGCGGGTCGCGGCGGACGACGCACCGGCCGCCGAGCTGCCGCCGGCCGCCGATGCGACGGCGACCGCGGTGGCGGCCGAGGCGCCGGCGGCAGGTGGCGGTGTGACGCCGGCCGCCGCGCCGGTCAAGGCGCGCGCGCCGCGCGGCGCCGGGATGCGTGCGGCCTGGTCGGTGGTACGCGGACAGCCCGCCGCCCGACTCGGCATCGCCGCCGTGGCGGTGGGTCACCTGGTGATGGTGGCGGTGATGGCGATGACTCCGGTCCGGCTCGGTGAGTCGCACGCCGACGCCGACGTGTTGCGGCTGGTCGGCATCGTGCTGAGCCTGCACATCGCCGGCATGTACGCGTTCTCCCCGGTGGTCGGTTGGCTCACCGACCGGCTCGGCCGGCGGGCGGTGATCCTCGGCGGGGTCGGGCTGCTGCTGGCCGCCTGCGCCGTCGCCGGCACCGCCGGGCACCACACGCCTCGGCTCTCGGTCGGTCTGGTCCTGCTGGGGTTGGGCTGGTCGGGGACGATGGTGGCCGGCTCGACCCTGCTGTCCGAGTCGGTGGCGGCCGAGGTGCGGCCGAGCGTCCAGGGGCTGTCCGACCTGATCATGGGGCTGGCCGGGGCCGGGGCCGCCGTGGTCAGCGGGTTTGTCATGCAGTTCGCCGGATATCCCGTGCTCACCCTGCTCGCGGCGGTCGCGGCGGCGCCCCTGGTGGCGCTAGCGTTGCGCCCGGTGCCGACCGGGGCACCGGACGAGGAGGGCTGATCACTGTGCGGCTGACCGACTTCTGGACGCGGTTGGACGAGGCGTTCGGGCCCGGCTACGCGGCCAGCATCGCCCGCGATCAGGTGCTGTCCCAGCTCGGCGGGCGGACCATCGAGCAGGCCCTGGCATCGGGGGAGCAGACACACGTGGTGTGGCGTGCGGTTTGTGCCGCGTACCCCGACCGGGTGCCCGCTCGACTACGCTGAGCAGCCTTTTCGTCGGTTCCGCGTGTCGCTTGTCGAGTCGTACACCTGTTCGGCTATTGTCCACAGCGGGGTGCTCGTCCACAGCTCGCGGCCCGTCGGCTGGTTTTCTGTCGGACCTAGCGCCTAGCGTGTCCGCGTGACGCGAAGCTCAGCAAAGACGCCGGCGAAGGCAGGGGTGGCAACCATGGCAGCAGGGCCTGACCGGGAGAAGGCACTCGACCTTGCTCTCGCTCAGATTGACAAGCAATTCGGCAAGGGCTCGGTGATGCGGCTGGGTGACCGGCCGGTCGTCCAGACCGCAATCATTCCGACCGGCTCCATCGCACTCGACGTGGCCCTCGGCATTGGCGGCCTGCCCCGTGGCCGGGTGGTCGAGATCTACGGTCCCGAGTCCAGCGGTAAGACCACCGTGGCACTGCACGCGGTGGCCAACGCCCAGCGCAACGGCGGCATCGCCGCCTTCATCGACGCCGAGCACGCGCTCGACCCGGAGTACGCGAAGGCCCTCGGTGTCGACACCGACGCGATGCTGGTCTCCCAGCCGGACACCGGCGAGCAGGCGCTGGAGATCGCGGACATGCTGATCCGCTCCGGCGCTCTGGACATCATCGTGATCGACTCGGTGGCGGCCCTGGTGCCGCGCGCCGAGATCGAGGGCGAGATGGGCGACAGCCACGTGGGCCTCCAGGCCCGGCTGATGAGCCAGGCGCTCCGGAAGATCACCGGTGTGCTCAGCAACACCGGCACCACGGCGATCTTCATCAACCAGCTGCGGGAAAAGATCGGCGTCATGTTCGGCAGCCCGGAGACCACCACCGGTGGTCGGGCGCTGAAGTTCTACGCCTCGGTCCGGCTCGACGTGCGACGCATCGAGAGCCTCAAGGACGGCACCGACGTGGTCGGTAACCGCACCCGGGTCAAGGTCGTGAAGAACAAGGTCGCCGCGCCGTTCAAGCAGGCCGAGTTCGACATCATGTATGGCAAGGGCATCTCGCGTGAGGGCTCGCTGATCGACGTCGGCGTGGAGCAGGCGATCATCCGCAAGTCCGGAGCGTGGTACACGTACGACGGCGACCAGCTCGGCCAGGGCAAGGAGAAGGCCCGGGAGTTCCTGAAGGAAAACCCGGACGTGGCTGCCGAGATCGAGAAGAAGATCCTGGAGAAGCTCGGCGTCGGGGTCGGCGCGGGTGACGCCGCCGGTGGCCCGGAGCTGCCGCCGGTCGACTTCTGACCGGTCGCTGACCCATGGCAGGACGACGCGCTCGTACGGGGCGGGGCTGGGATGCCAGTCCGCCTCGTACGGGCGACGCCACTGATGCGCCCCGCCCTCGGCGGGGCCGCCGGGGTCGGTCCGAGGAGGCCGACACCGTCGAGTCTCCGACGCCCCCTCGCGACGAGTCGGAGTTGGCCCGCGAGATCTGCCTGCGCCAGCTTGCCGTCCGGCCCCGCACCCGGGCCGAGCTGGCCGGGGCGTTGGCCAAGCGGGGCATCTCCGAGGAGGTCTCGGCCGAGGTCCTCGACCGGTATGACGAGGTCGGCATCATCGACGACGCCGCGTTCGCCCGGGCCTGGGTGTCCAGCCGGCACGCCGGGCGCGGCCTCGCTCGCCGGGCACTCGCCAACGAGCTGCGCCGCAAGGGCGTGGACGGCGAGGTGGCCACCGAGGCGCTGGGTGAGCTGGACGAGGAGACCGAGGCGGACACCGCCCGTGGCCTGGTGGAGCGCAAGCTGCGCACCGCCCGAGGCGAGCCGGACGCGGTCTTCCGCCGGCTGGTGGGCATGTTGGCCCGCAAGGGTTACCCGCCTGGTGTGGCCATCCGGGCGGTGAAGGACGCGCTCGCGGCGCAGAGCGCCGAGGCGGCCGAGTTCGCCGAGCAGATCGACGCCGACGCGCTCGCCGACGCCGAGGGCGAGTTGGAGCGCGACAACCGTCTGGTCGAGTGAGCGGGCCGCTGCGACTCCCGATGGGGCCCCGATGTTGAAGGCTTGTCTGAACGGTGGGCGCGGCCGGGAAGCCCATCCGGCCGTGCCGCTCACGGCGGCGGAGCTCGCCGCCGATGCGGCCCGCTGTGTGGCGCTCGGGGTCGCGGCCGTGCACGTCCATCCCCGGGACGAGGCCGGCGTCGAGTCGCTGCGGCCGACGGTGATCGCTGAGGCACTGACCGCGATCCGTTCCGCCCGGCCGGGGCTGCCGGTGGGGGTGAGCACCGGCGCCTGGATCGTGCCGGATCCGGCTGCCAGGGTGGCCGCCGTCCGGGCCTGGCCGGTGTTGCCCGACTTCGCCTCGGTCAACGCGCACGAGCCCGGCGCCGAGGCGGTCGCGGCCGCCCTGCACGAGCGTGGTGTGCTCGTCGAGGCAGGGCTGTGGACGCTCGACGCGGTCGCGGCGTACCGGAGGTGGCGGGTGCCGGCCGGGCGGGTTCTGGTCGAGTGCATGGCCGAGGAGGTGGCGGTCGCGTTGGCCGACGCCTCCCGGGTTCTCGCCGCGCTGCCGGCGGACGCGCCGTCGGTGCTGCTGCACGCCGAGGGACCGGCGACCTGGCCGGTCCTCGCCGAGGCGGTACGCCGGGGTCTGGACACCCGAATCGGGCTCGAGGACACAGTGTGTCTGCCGGACGGCTCGCCCGCTGCGGACAACGCGGCGTTGGTCGCGGCAGCGGTGGCGGTCGGTGCCAGCTGACGTCGGTTAGACGGTTGGGTCACACCTCCCTCGGTCCTCGGCCTCGTCCGACGACCCCTTGGACGGCACTGAGCAGGCCCGACACGTCCAGGGGGCAGCACACCTCGCGGAGTTTGTCCCTTCCTGTCCGGCGCGATATCAGCGCGCGGTAACGGTTCAACTTCTCTCCGTTCGGGGGGTTTGATCATGAGTCCTTGACCAGAGCACCCCCGGCGACCTAGCCTCGCCATACAGGCTCACATTGCCCGACCAGCGCAGGCTAAGCGCACAACATAGATCGCGTAACAGAACAGCATCACTTTGGCCGACTCCGCGGCCTTTGGCGGCAGTTCCGGACAGGCCGGTCCGGAACGCTGCGACAACTGCACCCGGTCGCCGACGCTGCCCACGGGCACCGCCGGCGGAGAAAGCTACCCACGGCCAGCCGCTCCGGTCGGGCGTCCACAGCCGCAGGAGTGTGCCCCTGGCACGGTCGCTGCGGTCTCGACGTTAGGGGAGGCGGCCATGGCGGGGCGGCGGCACAGGTTCATCGGTAGACCCGACGGGGTCCCGGCATGAACGCGTTCGACGTCGTGCTCCTCGCGGCCGTCCTCGTCCTCGCGGTGGTGGTGATCGGGGCCGTGCTGGTCGGCATCCGGACACTGCGCCGGATGGGCGCCGCGCCGGCACCGGAGGATCCCGCCTTCATCGCCGAGAAGGACCGCCAGGAGCAGTCCCTCGCGGCCCTGCGGACCGCGGCCGACGAGGCGAACAGCACGATCGACGTGGCGAAGTCAGCGGCCGCCGCGGCCCGTACCGAGGCGGCGGCGGCGAAGGCCGAGGCGAAGGCGGCCCGCGCCGAGGCGCGCCGGGTCCTCGACGACGCCCGGGCCGAGGCGGACACCGTTCTGGAGCGCGCCCACAAGCAGGCCGAGGCGGACGCCGAGCAGTTGCGGACGGCAGCCCGGCGCAGCGGCGAGCGGGAGGTCGCGGTGCTCGCCGCCACCACCCGGGAGCAGGCCGCCGAGGTGGAACGCCGGGCAGCTCGGATGGACGAGCGGGAGCGGATGCACACCGAGGAGGTGGAGCGTTTCGCCGAGCGGGAGCGACAGCTCACCGCCGCGAAGGCTGCCCTCGCCGCCCGGGAGGCCGCGCTCGCCCAGCGGGAGGCCGAGCTGACCGAGTCGGAGGAGCTGCGCCGTCGGGAGCTGGAGCGGGTCGCCGGGCTCACCGCCGAGTCCGCCCGACTGGAGCTGGTCGACGCCATCGAGACGCAGGCCAAGCGGGAAGCGGCGCTGCTCGTGCGGGACATCGAGTCCGACGCGCGCAACACCGCCGAGCAGCGCGCCCGACACATCGTGGTGGACGCGATCCAGCGGGTCGCCAGCGAGCAGACCGCGGAGAGCGTGGTCAGCGTCCTGCACCTCCCCGGTGACGAGATGAAGGGGCGGATCATCGGCCGGGAGGGGCGCAACATCCGCGCCTTCGAGTCGGTGACCGGCGTCAACCTGATCATCGACGACACCCCCGAGGCGGTGCTGCTCTCCTGCTTCGACCCGGTCCGTCGCGAGGTGGGCCGGGTGACCCTGGAGAAGCTGGTCCTGGACGGGCGCATCCACCCGCACCGGATCGAGGAGGTCTACGACCTGGCCCGGCAGGAGGTGGAGCAGCTCTGCCTCCGCGCCGCCGAGGACGCCCTGGTCGAGGTCGGCATCACCGAGATCCACCCGGAGCTGGTGACCCTGCTCGGCCGGCTGCGCTACCGCACCTCGTACGGGCAGAACGTGCTCAAGCACCTGGTCGAGACCGCCCACATCGCCGGCATCATGGCCGCCGAGCTGCGGTTGGACGTGCCGATCATCAAACGGTCGGCGTTCCTGCACGACATCGGCAAGGCGCTCACCCACGAGGTGGAGGGCAGCCACGCCATCATCGGCGCGGACCTGGCCCGCAAGTACGGCGAGCACGAGGACGTGGTGCACGCCATCGAGGCGCACCACAACGAGGTGCCCCCGCAGACCATCGAGGCTGTGCTCACCCAGGCTTCCGACGCCTGCTCCGGTGGTCGGCCGGGCGCGCGCCGGGAGAGCCTGGAGGCGTACGTCAAGCGGCTGGAGCGGATCGAGGAGATCGCGGCCAGCAAGCTCGGCGTGGACAAGGTCTTCGCCATGCAGGCCGGCCGGGAGATCCGGGTGATGGTCAAGCCGGACGACGTGGACGACATCGGGGCGGCAGTGCTGGCCCGCGACGTGGCCAAGCAGATCGAGGAGGAGCTGACCTACCCGGGTCAGATCCGGGTCACAGTGGTCCGCGAGTCCCGGGTCACCGAGATCGCCCGCTGACCGATCGGGTCTGCGGGCTGGGTGCGGCTCTCCAGGTGAGACGTAACCCCGCAGCCGCGCCCCTCGACGGCAACCGGAGGGCGGGACGGGGCGAGACGCTCGGGCTCGCCCCGTCCGGCCTCCGTCAGAACGGCCGCTGCGCCGGCCGCCGACATGACCTGCCGGTCAGACCCTGGGTATCGCTCATCGCGGAGGCTCGAATGCTGTCGGGTCGGCGTTTGCCGGGCGGCGGGCGGATCGCAGGGCGAGTGCCGTGCAGGCCACCGCTATGGCCAGACAGAGAAACACGATCGGGTTGACGTATGGGGGGACCAGCTCGGTTGTGGTCCCGTCGGCATAGCGACAGAGATGCCGCAGTGGCAGCCAGTCGGCGCTGGTCGACGTGGAAGCCAGGGGCTTGGCGGGGCAGTACACGCTGGTGGCGCGGAGATCGAGGAAGTGACCCGCCCACAGTCCGTGCAGGTAGACACCGACGGCGGCGAACGGCGCCACGATTGTTCCGACGACCAGCCGGGCAACGATACTCATTGGCTCAGATCTTGCCCTGGGCGCGGAGCGCTGCGATACGGGCGAGCGTTGATGTACGACACGAACGAGTCGGCCTCCGAGACGGGATCGTTCAGGGCTTTCGTTCCATCCGACTCGGGGCCGGTCCTTGACACGCAGTAAGCAACATCGGGGTATCCCAGTTGAAGGGATACCCCGATATCAAGGAAGTCGAGTCGATCAGGCGCCCATGCCGCCGCCGCCTCCGCCGCCGCCTTCGGCCTGGGAGACCAGGGCTGCCGGCGGCGGGTTCTGTGCCGGGGTGTCGGCGGTCTTGCGGCCGCGGGCGAGCCGCCGCTGGACGTACTGGGCGAGCTTCGACAGCGAGTAGTTCACCACGATGAAGAGCACGGCGATCACGACGTAGACCTGGATCGGGTTGCCCAGCACGCCGATGAGCTGCTTGCCGATGTTCAGGGTCTCCTCGTAGCTGATGATGAACCCCAGCGAGGTGTCCTTGAGCACCACGACCAACTGGCTGATCAGTGCCGGCAGCATGACCCGGAAGGCCTGTGGCAGCAGGATCATCCGGGTGGTCTGTGCCGGGGAGAGTCCGATGGCGGCGGCGGCCTCCGCCTGACCGCCGGGCAGCCCCTCCATGCCGGAGCGGAGGATCTCGCCGATCACCACCGAGTTGTAGATGGTGAGGCCGATGACCAGGTACCAGAAGTTGTCGAAGTACAAGCCGAACTCGGGGAAACCGCGAGCCACGAAGAAGATGGTGAGCACGACGGGCAGGCCGCGGAACACCTCGACGCAGACCCGGGTGACCGCCGACAGCAGCCTGCTCAGCCCGCGCAGCAGGTACGCCAGCGGCGTCGCCACGCCGGTGAAGCGCCGTCGGATCAGGCTCTTGAGCTGGATCCGCAGCACGGCCAGCAGCGTGCCGATCACCAGCGAGGAGACGATGGCCAGGGCCGCCGCGAGCAGGGTGTTCTTGAAACCGAGGCCGATCCGCTCCCACACCTGGGAGAAGTTCTCGTTGGAGGGGTCGATCAGCGGGCCCCACAGCTCCATCGAGAGCTGGCCATTCTCGTCCAGGGGCCGGTAGATCAAGAAGTATGCGCCGACGAGCAGCACCACGCCGGCGACGAGGCTGCTGATCAGGGTGATCCGCCGCTGCCGGGGGCCAGGGACGTCGTAGAGGACGCTGGTCTGCTGACTCATCGGGCCACCGCCTGTCGCTTCTCGATCCGGTCCAGCAGGGCGCCGAGCGGCACGGTCATGATCAGGTAGCCGATCGAGATGCCGATGGCGACCGGGACGAAGGCATAGCCCTCGGCCCCGGTGAGCTGGTCGGCCGTGGCCGACAGGTCACCGGCAACCCCGAAGAAGCCGGCCAGCGCCGAATTCTTGATCATCGCGATGATCACCGAACCGAGCGGGACGATCGAGGCCTTCCAGGACTGTGGCAGCACCACGTAGCGCAGGTTCTGCCCGAAGGTCAGGCCCAGTGACCGCGCCGCCTCCGCCTGGCCGGCGGGCACCGCGTTCACCCCGGACCGCAGCGCCTCGCAGACGAACGCCGCGGTGTAGAGCACCAGGGCGATCAGTGCGAACCGGAAGTACGGCAGGTCGGTGCCGAGCCGGGTGAACAGCGAGTCGAGCACCGGGATGCGGAGGAAGTCCGCGTTGGAGCCGAGCGCCGGCAGGCCGAACGCGGCGAAGAACATCACCACTGTCAGCGGCATGTTGCGGAAGACGTTCACGTAGCCGGTGCCGAGCGCGCGCAACGGCGGCACCGGTGAGATGCGCAGCACCGCCACGATGGCGCCCAGGACGAGGGCGCCGATCGCGGCGAGGATGCAGATCTGGAGGGTGAGCCAGAAACCACCCGCAAAGACGTCGAACTTGTCGATGAGCACGTTCACGGGTCGGTGTTCCTCCCCACCCTCCAGATCGAAGGATCAGATCAGTAGCGGTTGATGGTGGGCGCCGAGCCCAGTTCCGCGCCGAACTTGCCGGCGGTGTTGTCCCAGGCCTTCTTCCAGCTGCCGTCGGCGACGGCCTTGTCCAGCGTGTCGTTGATGAAGCTGCGGAAGTCCGCGTCCTCCTTCTTCACCCCGATGCCGTACGGCTCCTTGGTGAAGTTGCTGCCGGCCAGCTTGAACGACGCCTCGTCCTTGGCGATGTAGCCGAGCAGGATCACGTTGTCGGTGGTGACGGCGTCGACCTGGCCGCTCTTGAGGGCGTCCCGGCACTTGTCGTAGGTGTCGAAGGGCACCAGCTGGGTGGCGACGTCCTTGACGTACTTCTTGATCTCCTCGAACGGCGTCGAGCCGGTGACCGAGCAGACCTTCTTGGTGCCGTCCTTGAACGAGTCCGGACCGGTGATGGTGGTGTCGTCCTTCTTGACCATGATGTTCTGGCCGGCCTCGTAGTACGGGCCTGCGAAGGCGATCCGCTCCTTGCGCTTGTCGTTGATCGTGTAGGTCGCGGCGACCAGGTCGACAGTGCCGTTGACGATCACGTCCTCGCGGACCTTCGAGGGGGCCTCGACCCACTCGATCTTGTCCTCGGGGATGCCGAGCTCCTTGACGATGATCTTGGCGATCTCGACGTCGAAGCCCTCCGGCTTGCCGGAGAGGCCCTTCAGGCCGAAGCCGGGCTGGTCGAACTTGGTGCCGACCTTGATCTTCTGGGCCTTGTTCAGCTTCTCCATGGTGGTGCCGGCGGTGAAGGACTTGCTGCCAGCGCCGGTGCCCTCCCCGCCGTCGTCGCCACCACAGGCGGTGAGGCCGAGCGCCAGAGCGGCGACCGCGGCGACTGCCGCAACGCGCTTGATACGCATACTCTTCTCCTTCTTCAACGGAGCCCACCGAGTACGGCGCGCTCCACTACGGACGCCTAGTGCGTGAGGATCTTGGAGAGGAAGTCTCGGGCCCGCTCGCTGCGCGGGTTCGCGAAGAACTCCGCCGGTGGGGCGTCCTCGACCAGTTGCCCGTCGGCCATGAAGATGACCCGGTTCGCCGCGTGCCGGGCGAAGCCCATCTCGTGGGTCACCACGACCATCGTCATGCCGTCGCTGGCCAGCGAGGTCATCACGTCGAGCACCTCGCCGACCATCTCCGGGTCCAGGGCGCTGGTCGGCTCGTCGAAGAGCATCGCCTTGGGCTGCATGGCCAGCGCCCGGGCGATGGCCGCCCGCTGCTGCTGGCCGCCGGAGAGCTGGGCCGGGAACTTGTCCGCCTGGTTGGCGATGCCGACCCGGTCCAGCAGGGCCAGGCCGCGCTCGCGGGCGGCGGTCGGCTTCTCCTTGCGGACCTTGATCGGGCCGAGGGTGACGTTCTCCAGGATGGTCTTGTGCGCGAAGAGGTTGAACGACTGGAAGACCATGCCCACCTCGCTGCGCAGCTTCGCGAGGGGCTTGCCCTCGGCCGGCAGCGGCTGACCGTCGAAGGTGATGGTGCCCGAGTTGATCGGCTCCAGTCGGTTGATCGTGCGGCACAGCGTCGACTTGCCGGAGCCGGACGGGCCGATCACCACGACCACCTCGCCCCGACCCACTGACAGTGAGACGTCGTCCAGCACGTGCAGCGGCCCGAACCACTTGTTGACCGCGTCCAGCACGATGAGCGGTTCGCCCGTCGTCACGTCGTCCACCGTCCCCTGTCGTCTCCCGGATCGGGGTCGGTTGACCCCCGGTGCGGCCACTGTAGGCGGCCTGATGTGGCAGAACGCAACCCAGCGGGTCACGGAGCGGTAACACCGGTCACGATCGTTCTCGGGCGTCCGAATTTGGTCACCGGATGGGTGGTCGCGGTGGCGATCGTGGCGCCTTGTCGCGATCATTGGTGGATGACCGAACCCGTACGGTTGACCAAGTACGCCCGCGGCGGTGGCTGCGCCTGCAAGATCCCGCCGGGCGAGCTGGAGATCATGGTGGCTGGTCTCGGCCCGGCGACCGGCACCGCCGAGTTGCTGGTCGGGTTGGACCACGGCGACGACGCGGCTGTGGTGCGCCTCGATGAGCGGACCGGCCTGGTCAGCACCGCCGACTTCTTCACCCCGGTGGTCGACGACGCGTACGACTGGGGTCGGATCGCAGCGGCCAACGCGCTCTCCGACGTGTACGCGATGGGCGGCACCCCGCTGGTGGCGCTCAACCTGCTCTGCTGGCCGCGCGACGTGCTGCCGCTGGAGTTGGCCCGTGAGGTGCTGCGCGGCGGCCAGGACGTGGCGCGGGAGGCCGGCTGTCACCTGGCCGGCGGGCACAGCGTGGACGACGACGGCCCGAAGTACGGTCTCGCGGTCACCGGCACGGTCCGACCGGAGGAGCTGATCACCCTCGACGCCGGGCGGGCCGGGGTGCCGTTGTCGCTGACCAAGCCGCTCGGGGTGGGTGTGCTGAACACCCGGCACAAGGCGACCGGTGAGAGCTTCCCGGAGGCGGTGGCCACGATGAGCGCGCTCAATCGGGAGGCCGCCCACGCGGCGGTCGCCGCCGGCATCCGGTGCGGCACCGACGTGACCGGGTTCGGGCTGCTCGGGCACGCCTCGAAGCTGGCCCGGGCCAGCCAGGTCACGGTGGCCATCGACACCGCCCGGGTGCCCTATCTGGCCGGCGCGCGTGAGGCGCTGCGCGACGGGTTCGTCAGCGGCGGCAGCCGGCGCAACCTGGAGTGGGTGACCCCGTGGACGGACTTCGGCGCGGCTGACGAGGCGGAGCGGTTGCTGCTGGCCGACGCGCAGACCTCAGGTGGCCTGCTGGTCGCCGGCGAGGTGCCCGGCGCTCCCGTGGTGGGCGAGCTGCTGCCCCGGGGGGAGCACCTGGTCGTGCTGCGCTGACCGGGGGCGGTCGACCCGCGGCGGAACACGCGGTGGCGGTGGCGCGGATGGCGCACCATACCCGATAAACTGTCACCTTCCCGCTACTCCGAGCAATGCCGCTCAGGGAAATTTTGCCCGGAATGGTCACAGACCGGTAACTTGCCCCCGGCTGGGGTCAAATGCCCCCCACCATCGTGTGTAAGGCCCGATCCGGAGGCCGGTGGGGACGAACGCAGCGAGGAGGCGGAATGACCGAGCTGTGGAACTGGAGAATCGACGGGGCTCAACCCGTGGAGGTCTACCCGGCGCTGGCGGAAGCGCTTGGTCGGGTGGTGATGCCGCTGGCGGTGGCCGACCCGGCGCGGCTGCCGGCGTACGCGGTGGTGTGTGACGTCTGGCAGGCGCCGGGCGAGTTCGCGACGGTGGTGGACTGCTACGGGGTGCCCGAGCAGCTCTCCGAGCACGCGAGCATCGCCGCGCTGGCCCGATTGCTGGGCCGCAACTGCCTGTTGCGCGACGACACGCTCGACGCGGGCCGGCACCTGCTCGTCGCTCCGGACGGCACGGTCCGTCCGGTGCACTTCGACGTGCGGGACACCGAGGACGGTGAGGTGCTCAGCAGGCTGCGGCTGTGCTCGCTGGGTGACCCAGGTTGTCGGGGCTGGTCGCAGTGCCACCGCTCGCGCTGGGCGCCCGACACGATCGCCCCAGCGCTCGCCGCGGCCTGACCCTCTCCAGGGTCAGGCCCGGCCGGGTGCCGTGCCGGTCAGCGGCGATCAGCTGGCCGCGGTGGCCGACCGGTCGGTGGTGCCCGATCCGGCACCCCGCACCACCAGATGGTCGAGCAGGGTGCGCGTCGCCTCGGCCACGGTGGCCACCGCGGCGTCGAACGCGGCGGCGTTGTGCGCGGCGGGCGCCCGGAAGCCAGAGATCTTCCGGACGTACTGCAACGCTGCCGCCTCGACGTCCGCGTCGGTCACCTGCGGGGTGAACGGCTCACGCAGCGTCTTGATGCTCCGGCACATGTGAGTTCCTCCTCGGTTGGTGCGCTACTTGACCAACGATGACATCGTTGGGGCTGTTGCCTATTCTGGTGGCGCGTCAGGGCCCTCGGGCCGTCCATCACACCTCCCGTGGCGCGTCCGCGGGACCCGGAGAATCATTGTGGACAACGCACCCACCCGCCCATCCCGTCCGGGCCTGGATGACCTCACACATAGCCTGGACATCCCGCTTGAGCGGATCGCCGTCGAGCACGCCGATCTGGTCGAGGCGATCCGGCGGCGCGTCGTTGAGGGTGGGCCGGTGCCCTCCGGCACCGTGCCCGTCGCCCTCTTCAACTCGGCCATCTGAATGGTGGCCTGTCGGTGTGGTCCATCCGGAGCGGGTGGATCATGTCGACGGATCAGCCAGTTCGTACTGAAGGTGCACAGCCGGTGCGACCTCAGCTGCGACCACTGCTATGTCTACCAGCACGCCGACCAGACCTGGCGTGGTCGACCGGTGCGGATGCCGCTGGCCACGGTTCGAGCCGTCGCGCAGCGGATCGCCGAGCATGCCCGCGAGCACGAGTTGCCGGTCGTGCACGTGGTGCTGCACGGCGGTGAGCCGTTGCTGCTGGGGGCGGCGGGATTACGAGAGGTGCTGGCCGAACTGCGCGCGGCGATCACCCCCTGGACGCGACTCGACCTGCGCATGCAGACAAACGGCGTGCTGCTCGACGAGGAGCTGTGCCGGCTGTTCGTCGAGTACGACGTGCGGGTCGGTGTGTCCTTAGACGGCGACCGGGCCGCCAACGACCGCCACCGGGTCTTCGCCCACGGCGGCAGCAGCCATGACCACGTCCGCCGGGCGCTGGCCCTGCTCCGACGGCCGGAGCACCGCGCCAGCTACGCCGGCATCCTCTGCACGATCGACGTCCGCAACGACCCCGACCGGGTGTACGAGGCGCTGCTGGCTGAGAGTCCGCCCCGGGTCGACCTGTTGCTGCCCCACGCCACCTGGGACCATCCGCCGGAGCGCCCCGGCCCCGAGCCGACCCCGTACGCGGACTGGCTGGGGCGGATTCACCGGCGCTGGGTGGACGACGGGCGGCCGATGTCGATCCGGATGTTCGAGGCGCTGCGCCCGGGCGGCGGCGGCACCGAGGCGTTCGGCCTCGCACCAGCCGATGTGCTGGTCGTCGAGGCGGACGGGAGTTGGGAGCAGGTCGACTCGCTGAAGACCGCGTACCACGGCGCGGCCGGCACCGGTTTCGACGTGTTCGACCACTCGGTGGACGAGGCCACGCGGCACCCCGGGGTCGCGGTCCGGCAGGACGGCGTGGCCGGGCTCTGCGCGACCTGTCGGGCCTGTCCGGTGGTCGACCGGTGCGGCGGCGGCCTGTACGCCCACCGTTGGCGGACCGGCTCCGGCTTCGACAACCCCTCGGTGTACTGCGCCGACCTGCTCCGCCTGATCGACACAGTGGACGCCTACCCGCCGCCCACCCCGCCCGCGTCGGGCGAACTGTCGACCATCTCGCCCGTCGACGAGTTGCTGGACGACCTGGCGACCGGGCACGGGTCGGCGTCGACGCTCGCGCTGCTCGCCGCCACCCAGCTCTCCATCACCCGGGCGTTGCTGGCGGCCTGCCGGGACGGATCCGGCACCACGCCCGCCTGGGAACTGCTCGTCCACCTCGACCAGGCGGCACCGGAGGCCATCCGAGCGGTCCTGGCGCACCCCTTCGTCCGGCCCGGGCTGGTGCATCGCCTCCACTCGTCGGCCCCGCCCGGCGTCGGCGCGGCAGTCGACCCACTGCCGGCCCTGGCCATCGCCGCGGCGCTGCGGGCCGGCGTCCCGGCCGCGTTGCACGTCCCGGTGCGGGCCGACACGATAACGTTCCCCGCGCTCGGCAGCCTGGTGCTGCCCGGCCTGGGGGAGAGCGCCGAGGTGACAGTGCGACCCGGCGAGTTCCAGGTCCGAGGTGGGTCGGTCGAGCAGACGGTGCTCCTCGATCCGGTGGCGCAGCCGTCGACCGGATGGTTTCCGACCCGCGACGTGTCGGTGCCCGGCGGCCGGCTGCTCCTTGAGGACGGTGACCCGTACCGCGACTGCTACGGCCAGCCGGTCGAGCCCCGCCTGGACGGTCCGGCGGCGCGGGCGTTGGGCCGTACCCTGGCGGAGGCCTGGCGGGTCGTGCGCCGGGACGTGCCGGCGCACGCGGCGGCGCTCGACGGCGGCCTGCGTGCCGTCGTTCCATTGGCGGCTGACCCGGCGCGACCCCTGCGAAGCGCCACCGCCCGGCACGCGTTCGGCGCGGTCGCCGTCACCCCCCATCCCGACCCGGAGACGATGGCGGTGCTGCTCGTGCACGAGTGGCAGCACGCGAAGCTGGGTGCGGTTCTTGACCTGTACGACCTGGTCGAACCCGGCCAGGCCGCCCAGATCCGGGTGCCCTGGCGCCCCGACCCGCGGCCACCGGAGGGCGTCCTCCAGGGCGTCTACGCTCACCTCGCCATCACCCAGGTCTGGCAGTCCCGGGCGGCCACCGACCAGGGCGACGCGTCGGCGAACGCGGCCCACTTCCTGGCATGGACCCGGGACGGTGCCGACGCGCTGCTGGCCAGCCGGTCGCTCACCGCGGCGGGCGAGCGGTTCGTCGGCCAACTGCGCCACGCCCTGGAGGAAACCCGTGCCGGGGCCGGATGAGCGTCAGCCGTCCACACTGGACCGTCTCCGCCTCGCCGACGACCTGCGGGCGATGGGCGTCCGCGCGGGTGCGTGCCTCCTGGTGCATTGCGCCCTCCGCCGGGTAGGTCCGCTCAGGCGCGGCCCCGCGACTCTCGCCGGTGCCCTGCGGGACGTCCTCGGCCCGGCTGGCACGCTCCTGGTGCCCACCCAGACCGACGGTAACTCGACCACCTCCCGAGCCCACCTGGAGGCAATCGCCGGTATGGACCGTGAGCAGCGCGAGCGGTACGAGGCGGCGCTGCCGGGCTGGGACCGCCGGACCACCCCGTCGCAGCGGATGGGGGCGCTCGCCGAGTACGTCCGGTGTGCCCCCGGTGCCGTGCGCAGCGACCATCCACAGACCTCGTTCGCCGCGCTCGGCCCCCAGGCCCGGCAGCTCACCGACGGCCATGACCTCACCTGCCACCTGGGAGAACGCTCACCAATGGGCGGGCTCTACGCGGCGGACGGGCAGGTCCTGCTGCTCGGCCTCGGCTACGAGGCGTGCACCGCCCTGCACCTGGCCGAGTACCGGCTGCCGGTGCCGCCTCCCGAGCGCGACTACCAGTGCTTCCGGCTTGTCGACGGGCGGCGGGTCCGCCTCGATTTTCGGGCTCTCGACCTGGACGACCGGGACTTCCCGGCGGTGGGTGCCGCGCTCGACGAGACGCCGTTGGTGCGGCACGGTCGGGTGGGGCGGGCAAGCGCGCGCCTGCTGCCAGTGCGTGCCGTAGTGGACTTCGCGATCGGCTGGTTCGGCGTGCACCGTCTGGCGGCGCGACGGTGAATCGGGTCCAGCCCGATTGGTCGGATGTACGACACCGGAGG
The DNA here is from genome assembly GCF_003264475.1 of Micromonospora noduli. Lineage (NCBI taxonomy): Bacteria > Bacillati > Actinomycetota > Actinomycetes > Micromonosporales > Micromonosporaceae > Micromonospora > Micromonospora noduli. The sequence continues at coordinate 61,394 of NZ_PYAC01000023.1, forward strand.
TCTCGTCCTGCCCTCCGGCTCGGTCAGGACCCGTGCGGCCCGCCGCACCCTGGCCGAATGCCGGCTGCTGTTGCCGCATGAAGGAGCGGCCGTCCGTCCGTCGTGGCCCGGTCAGGGGAGCGACGGCCCGGCTGCTGCCGATACCCGCCACAGTGGCCTTCGTCGTACAGTGACGTGGCGGCACCGGATCAGTCTGCAGCATTGACGAACGCCTTAGGCTGAAACTCCGGTCGCTTTCCGGACGGCGGAGGAACGACGGTGAGCGAAGCGGTAGCAGTCGCTGATACGCGAACCCCGCTGTTCTTCGTGAGCTATTCACGTCCGCAGATCCGGCGGGCCGGTAACACCCCCCACGCGTACCTCTCGCGGTTCTTCGACGACCTCTCCACCCATGTCAGCGAGTTGGTCGGCCTGCCGACCGGGGTCGACCCCGGCTTCATGGACAGCTCACTGGGCGGTGGTGAGCGCTGGACCCCCGAACTGTTGCGCGCCGCCGGGACCTGCCAAGTGTTCATTCCGCTGGTGTCCAGCTCGTTCATCAGCAGTGCGTGGTGCGCCATGGAATGGCATGCCTTCGCACGACGTCGCATCGAACCACGTGTCGCGGGTGGCTCCGCGCACGAGACGGCGATCGTGCCCGTCAACTGGTCGCCGACCGCCGAGTCGTCGCTGCCGCCGAGCATTCGTGCCATCCAACGGTTCTCGCCGACCGCCATACCGGATGACAACACCGTCGCGCGCCAGTACGAGCAGGAGGGGGTCTACGGCTTGCTGACCATGCAGCAGGAGCAGGCGTACCGCGCGGTGGTGTGGCGTCTCGCCCAGCGGGTGGTGGCGATCCATCGGGCCTACCACGTCCACCCGCTGGTGCCCGCGGGCGTCGATGAGCTGCGCACGCTCTTCACGGAGGAGGCAGCCGCATGACGCCGCTCACCGCCGAGGGGCGGGCGCCGACTCGCCAGACCTACTTCTTCCTGAGTTACGCGCATTCCGCGCCGCTGCTGGGTGCCCGCACCGACACCGACGTCTGGGTCGACCGGTTCTTCGCGGATCTGTCGGGTGAGGTGAGTCGGCTGGTGTCCCCGCGGCCGGGCGTGGAGATCGGTTTCATCGACCAGTCCATCCCACCGGGCGCCGACGTGAAGGCGGCCCTGGCGGACGCTCTCGGCGCGGCCCAGGTGTTCGTGCCCCTCTATTCGCCTGGCTACTTCAGCAGATCATGGGCACTGGGCGAGCAGGAGTCCTTCCTGACTCGGCTGCTCCGCGTGGCCGGGGAGCCGACGTCCCCCGTCGTACCGGCCGACCACGTGGCGCCGGTCCTCTGGATTCCGGTGCCCAGTTGGGAGGAGCATCCCGAACTCGACGCGGCACTGGATCTGGGTCGGGACGTGCCCGAGTACGCCGAGAACGGCATGCGTGCGCTCTGCATGCTCGGCGCGTACCAGCAGCCGTACCAGATCCTGCTCGGGCGGCTGGCCCGGCGGATCGTGGAGCCCACCCAACGGATCTGGCTGCGTCCGTCCCGGGCGCCCACCCTGGACGTGTCGCGGCGGATCGCGGCCAACCCGGACTTCGTGGTGACGGTGCTGGCACCCACCCGGGACCAGCCGCCCGAGGGCCGGGAAGCGTCCTGGTACGCAGAGCGCAGCCGCCTCTGGCGTCCCTTCGGGGCGCGGCAGGAGCTTCCGGTGGCCGAGTACGCCGCGAGCACTGCCGAGCGGCTCGGACTGTCGGTGCACACGAGCGACTTCGCCGACTCCGAGGACCTGCTCGAGATCCGCCCCGGCGTGCTTCTGATCGACCCGTGGTTTACCGAGCTTCCCGGTGGCACAGCCGCTCTGCGGGCCGCCGCGCGGGCGCTGCCGCCGTGGGTGGTCCCGCTCGTGGTGACCGACGCCGACGACCCGCGCGACGCGCACCGCGGCGCAGACCTGGCGCGGCTGGTCCTGGGCGTACTGCAGGACGCGGGCGCGACGCGAGCGCGGTGGGTCGGGCGGATGGACGAGTTCGCCGGGCTGATGCCGACCGTGGTGACCGAGGCCCGGCGGCTCTACCTGAAGCACGGCGCGGTGTTCCCGGCACCGGGGCCCGGTACCCGGCCACCCAGCCTGCGCGACCCGGCCCCGTCATCGTTCGAAGCCCCGGAGATGCCCGATGAGCACTGAGCGCGACGGTCAGATAGTCACCTTCTACTCGTTCAAGGGCGGAACGGGCCGGACGATGGCGCTGGCCAACGTCGCGTGGATCCTCGCTGCCAACGGCAAGCGGGTGCTGGTCACCGACTGGGACCTGGAATCGCCCGGGCTGCACCGCTTCTTCCACCCCTTTCTGGACGTGTCGGCGATCGGCGGCACCGCCGGGGTCATCGACCTGATCCGGGACTACGAGTCGGAGACCATCCGCGAGGCGGTACGGCCGGAGGGCTGGGTCGAGCAGTTCGCCCGGGTCAACCGGTACGCGTTCTCGCTGGCCTGGGAGTTCCCCGGCGGTGGCGGGCTGAACTTCCTCTCCGCCGGCCGGCAGAACGGCGACTACGCCGTTTCGGTGAACGGGCTGGACTGGGACACCTTCTATCACCGGTTGGGCGGGGCGCAGTTCTTCGAGGCACTCCGCGAGGACATGAAGCGCGAGTACGACTACACCCTGATCGACAGCCGCACGGGGCTCAGCGACGTCGCCGACATCTGCACCCTGCACCTGCCGGACACCCTGGTCGACTGCTTCACCCTCAGTGACCAGGGCATCGAGGGTGCCGCTCAGGTCGCCAGCGCCGTCGCCTGGCACCACTCACGCCGCGGCATTCGGATCCTGCCGGTGCCGATGCGGGTCGACCAGGCGGAGAAGGAGAAGGCCGACGCCGGACGGGCGCTCGCGATGCGCCGCTTCGCCGGTCTGCCCACCGAGATGACGGAGGCGGACCGGCGCCGCTACTGGGCGGCGGTGGAGGTGCCGTACCGGCCCTTCTACGCGTACGAGGAGACGTTGGCGACCTTCGGCGACGCGCCCGGCTCACCCACGTCGCTGCTGGCGGCGTTCGAGACGCTGACAGCGGAGTTGACAAACGGCGAGGTGCGCGCGATGCCGCCGATGGACGAGTCGGTGCGCGAGCGGGAGAAGGCCCGCTTCCGGCGCCGCCACAAGCTCCCCGACGACGACCTCATGCTCCGCTACGCCCCGGAGGACGCGGTCTGGGCGGAGTGGATCGAGCGGGTGCTCAGCTCGGCTGAAATACGGGTCGTCGACGGTACCCGGCCGATCGAGTCCGACGCCCGCCCGCCGGCCCGTACGCTGACCATTCTCTCTTCGGCCTACGTGGCCCTGCCCCCCGCCGCGTTGCCTCCGCGGGACCCGACCGCCGACACCACTCCGCTCGCGGTCTACGTGAGCGATCTGCGGCCACTCGCGGAGTTCGCGGTGGCCTCCTCCACCCAACTGGTCAACGTCACCGCGGCGACCGCCGCCGAGCGGTTACTGCGGCTGGTGGGGCGCCCGTTGCCGCTCCGCGTCGACGGCCCGGCTGACGCCGGCCTGCGTTTCCCGGCCGCCGAGCCGGCCGTCTTCGAGGCCCCGAACCGCAACGCGCGGTTCACCGGACGGGAGAATGAGCTGGCCCTCCTGCGCCGACATCTGACCGGGCCGGTTGCCTTGCCGGTCGCGTTGCAGGGGATGGGTGGCGTCGGCAAGACCGAGCTCGCCCTGGAATACGCGCACCGGTTCAAGTCCGCCTACGACGCGGTCTGGTGGATCTCCGCTGGCGCGACGGAGTCGATCGGCGCCGACGTGGAAAAGTCGCTGGCGGCCTTCGCCGACCGGCTCGGCGTCGGTGGCAACACGGACCAGGCGGACAACGCACGCGCGGTGCTGGAGGCGCTCGGGCGCGGTGAGCCCAGGCGGTGGCTGTTGGTGATTGACAACGCCGAGGAGACGGCCCCGTTCGAGCGCTTCCTGCCGCGCGGTGGGCACGTGTTGCTCACCTCGCGCAACCAACTCTGGGGAGATCGGGCCACGCTGATCCAGGTCGACGTGTTCGCCCGTAAGGAGAGCGTCGCCCACCTGCAACGTCGGGTGCCCTCCCTCACTGAGCACGAGGCGGACCGAATCGCCGACGCGCTCGGGGACCTGGCGGTCGCGGTGGCCACGGCCGGTGCCTACCTCGCAGACACCGGTACCTCGGTTGACGCGTACCTGGAGCAGATCGAGCGGCAAGGTCCCAGCGCCCTCTCCGTGGAGGCCACCTGGGATCTTTCGTTGGCGCGGCTGCGCGCGCAGTTCCCGGCGGCGTACCGGCTGTTGCAGCTCTGCTCGGTGCTGGCCTCCGAGATAGACCTGGGACTGCTGTACAACGACGAGATGGTGAAGACGTTGGCGCCGTTCGATCCCGCGGTGTCGGAACCCATGATGATCGGGCGGCTGGTCCAGCGGATCAACCGGTCGGCGCTACTCACTATGAACATGTCCGAGCAACGGGTCCTGGTGCACCGGTTGCTCCAGGCGGTGGTACGGGGCGGGATGACCCCGGACGAGGTCGCCGACACCCGACACAAGGCACACCTGGTGCTGGGCAAGGCGTGGCCTGGCGGCGACGCCGACGATCCGCGCACCTGGGACAGGTTCCGGAGGCTCTGGCCGCACATCGAGGCCTCCGGCGCGATGGGCAGCAAGGACGAGTCGGTCCGGGAGCTGATGATCGACCGGGTGCGGTATCTGTGGCGTCAGGGAGAACTCGACGAGGCGAACGCGTTCGCCAAGGAGGTCGACGGGGTCTGGTCGAAGCGGCGGGCCCGCCTCTACGGCACCGAGGAGCTCGCCACGTTGCGTCGGCAGTTGCTGCACCTGCGCTTCAATCGTGCGAACGTGCTACGGGCACTGGCCCACTACGTCGAGGCCCACGACCTGGACCAGGAGACTCACGAAGCGCAACGGGAGCTGCTGGGTGACCGGCATTCGCACACCCTGATGACCGCCGGCAGCCTGGGTGCCGATCTGCGGGCCCTCGGCCGCTACACCGACGCGATCGAGCGTGATCAGGAGACCTACGACGCGTGGAGTGAGGAGTTCGGCGAATACCATCCGCGCACGCTCTTCGCGGCCAACAACCTCGCGCACTCCTATCGCCTGGTGGGCGACTTCCGCTCGGCGCGCGTTCGGGACGAGGCGGTGTTCCAGCTCCGTCGGCAGGTGCTCGGCCCGGAACATCCGTACACCGTGCACTCTGCCGCGCAGCTGGCACGCGACCTGCGGGAGGCCGGTGAGTACGCCAACTCGGCCAAGATGCTGCGCACAGTGCACGAACAACTCGCCAGTCTGAAGGAGATCGGCAGCGAGGCGGGGGACACGCTGAACGCTCAGGTCAGTCTCGCGGTGTCGCTGCGGAGCGCGGGCCAGTTGGTGGAGGCAGCCGGACTGCTCGACGCGGCGTACCCGGTGCTCGAGGAGAAGTTCGGGCGGGACAATCCCGAAACGTTGATCTGCCGTGCAGCGCTGGTCGCGAATCTGCTGGCACTCGGCGACACCGGACGCGCGGTGGCCGAGGCGACACAGGTGGCAAGGATCTACGAGCAGCGGCTCGGGGCCACCCATCCGCACACCCTGGGTGCGCTCAGCAACCTCGCCGCGGCGCAGCGGGCCGTGGGCCGGACCGCGGAGGCCCGCGCGACGGCCGAACGGGCGGCCGGTGCCCTGCGCGAGGTGCTCGGCCCGGACCACCCGCACACCCTCGCCGCTGAGGAGAACCTCGGCATCTGCCGCGCCGAGGAGGGGGACCGGGACGCCGCGCTCGACCACCTCCGCGCAACCGCCGAGCGTTGGCTGGCCGCGTCCGGTTCGCGCCACCCGGACGCCCTGCGTTGCCAGGCCAACCTGGCGCTCGTCCTGCGCGAGAACGTGGGTGACCGGCCGCCGACGGTCACCGCCGAGGTCGTCTCGTTGGGTGAGGTCGTCGGGGCCGACCACCCGGGCGTGCGGGCGCTGCGGGACGGGCACCTGGTCGCCCGGATCATCGATCCTCACCCGTTCTAGCCCGTACGACACCAGGCCCGGCCTCACCGCGTCCCCACGGAGAAAACCGATGAACAACGATCGCGAAGGCCAGGTCGTCACCTTCTACTCGTTCAAGGGTGGAACGGGCCGGACGATGGCGCTGGCCAACGTGGCCTGGATCCTGGCGGCCAGTGGCAGGCGGGTGCTCGTCGCCGACTGGGACCTCGAGTCGCCCGGTCTGCACCGCTACTTCCACCCGTTCCTCGACGCCGAGGCGATCCAGGGCACCAGCGGTGTGATCGACATGATCCGCGGCTACGAGTGGGAGACCACCCGGGTCGACGACCGGCCGGACCGCTGGATGGAGCAGTACGCCCGGGTCGGGCGGCATGCCTTCTCGCTGCGCTGGAACTTCCCCGACGGCGGCGGCCTCGACTTCCTCTCCGCCGGCCGACAGAACAGCGACTACGCCGTCTCGGTGAGCGGCCTGGACTGGGACAACTTCTACAACCGGCTGGGCGGGGCGCAGTTCTTCGAGGCGCTGCGGGCGGACATGAAGCGCCAGTACGACTTCACCTTGATCGACAGCCGGACGGGGCTGAGCGACGTTTCCGACATCTGCACCCTGCACCTGCCGGACACGCTGGTGGACTGCTTCACCCTCAGCGACCAGAGCATCGACGGTGCGGCCCGGGTGGCGCACTCGGTACGGGACCGGTATCGCCGGCGGGACATCCGGATACTGCCGGTGCCGATGCGGGTCGACCAGGCCGAGAGGGAGCGTGCCGTAGCGGGTCGCCTGCTGGCCATGCGCCGGTTCGCCGGGTTGCCGGCGGGAATGACCGAGGCGGAACGAGGGCGATACTGGGCGACGGTCGAGGTCCCGTACCGACCGTTCTACGCGTACGAGGAGAAGCTTGCGACGTTTGGTGATCCGCCCGGTTCGCCGTCGTCCCTGCTGGCCGCGTTCGAGGCGTTGACCGGGATCCTCACCGACGGGGCGGTGACCGCGCTGCCGGCGATGGACGAGTCGGTACGGGAGCGGGCCAACGCCCGCTTCCACCGACGCACCGAGGCGATCGACGACCAGATCGTGCTCCGGTACGCGCCGGAGGACGCCATCTGGGCCGAGTGGCTGGAGCGGGTGCTCAGCTCGGCCGGGCTGCGGGTGGTGGAGCCCACTGCCGCCGTCGGGTCCGCCGGTACGCCGGCCCCGCGCACGCTGACAGTGGTCTCGCCGGCCTACGTGGCCACCCCGTCCGGTGGTATGCCCGACCGGGACACGAGCACCGGTTCGACGGCCCTGGCCGTGTACGTCGCCGACCTGCGCCCACTGGCCGAGTTCCCGTCGCAGAGCTTCACCAACCTGGTCAATGTGAGCGCCGCGACCGCCGTGGAGCGGGTGTTGCGGCTGGTCGGTCGGCCGGTGCCCTCGTCGGCGGACGGCCCGGCGGGTGGGAGTGCCCGTTATCCCGGCACCGAGCCGTTGATCTTCAATGCTCCCAACCGGAACGCCCGGTTCACCGGCCGGGAGGACGACCTGGCGCGGCTGCGCGCGCAGTTGCAGAGCGGGGGCAGCGCGGTGGTGCTGCCGGTAGCCCTGCAGGGCATGGGCGGCGTCGGTAAGACGCAGGTGGCCCTGGAGTACGTGCACCGGTTCAAGGCCGCGTACGACGTGGTCTGGTGGATCGTGGCGGACCCGCCGCAGTTCGTCGACACCGCACTCGCCGACCTCGCCGGTCGCCTCGGCATCCTCGCCAGGCCGACCCTGCCCGACACGGTCCGGTCGGTGCTCCAGGTGCTCGGCCGCGGTGAGCCGTACGAGCGGTGGCTCGTCGTGTTCGACAACGCCGAAGAACTCGACCAGATCGAGCCCTTCCTGCCGCAGGGCCCCGGGCACGTTCTGCTGACCTCCCGCAACCGCGCCTGGGGTGACCGGGCGAACCCGATCCAGGTGGACGTCTTCGACCGCACCGAGGCCATCGCGCACCTCGCCCAGCGGCTGCCCACTATCGGCGTCGAGCAGGCTGACCGGGTGGCCGAGGCGCTCGGCGACCTTCCGATCGCGGTGGCCGCGGCGGGGGCCTGGCTCGCCGACACCGGCACGTCGGTCGCCGACTACCTACGGCAGATCGAGCGGCACGGCCCCAGCATCCTCTCCGTGGAGGCGACCTGGGACCTGTCACTGAACCGGCTGCTGGAGCAGGCGCCCGCCGCCTACCGGCTGTTGCAGCTCTGCTCAGTGCTGGCCCCGGAGATCGCCCTCGAACTCATCTACAGCGACGAGATGGCGGCGGCTCTCGTGCCGTTCGACCCGTCGGTGTCGGAGCGGCTCGTGCGCGGTGCCCTGGTCCAGCAGATCAACCGGCTGGCGCTGCTCAAACTCGACGTCCAGGGCGGTCGGGTCCAGGTGCACCGGCTGTTGCAGGCGGTGGTCCGCGACCGGATGACCGACGACGAGATCACCGCCGCCCGACACCAGGTGCACCTGGTGCTGGCCGCGTCCCGGCCCCGCGGCGAGGTGGACGACCCGACGACCTGGGCCCGGCTGCGCATGCTCTGGCCACACCTGGAGGCTTCCGAGGCGCTGACCTGCCCGGACGAGTCGGTGTGTCAGCTGCTGATCGACCGGGTCCGCTACCTGTGGCAGCGCGGCGGTCTGGACCAGGCCGACTGGTTCAGCCAGGAGGTGGACGACACCTGGACCGCTCGGCTCGGCGACACGCACGACGAGGTCGAGGCGTCGGTGCTGGACCGCCAACTGCTGCACCTGCGGTTCAATCGAGCGAACATCCTGCGTAGCCTGGGCCGGTTCGACGAGGCCCGGGACCTGGACGAGGCGGTGCTAACCGAGCAGAACCGGCTGCTGGGTCCGCTGCACCCGCACAGCCTGATGACCTCCGGCGGCCTCGGCGCTGACGTGCGGGCGCTCGGCCGCTACGCCGAGTCCCTGGAACGGGCCAGGTCCACCTACGCCTCCTGGCTCGAGGTGTTCGGCGAGGACCACCCCCGGACACTGAATGCGGCCAACGACCTCGCCGTCTCATACCGGCTGCTCGGCGACTATCGGTCGGCCCGTCGATGGGACGACGAGGTGCACCAGCGGCGCCGGCTGGTGCTCGGCCCCACGCATCCGCACACCCTCGTCTCCGCCATGCGCCTCGGTATCGACCTGCGGGAGACTGGCGAGTACGAGAGGTCGGTCGCCCTGTTGCGCACGGTGTACGACACGTACTGCGAGGTGCTCGGGCCGGACGACGGCCAGAGCCTCGTCGCTCAGGTCAACCTGGCGGTGTCCCTGCGCAGCTCCGGTCGGGGCAGCGAGGCCGCGCCGATGTTCGAGACGGCACACCGCGAACTCGGCGAACGATTCGGTCCGGACAACCCGGACACGCTGGCGTGCCGGGCGAGCCGGGCGGCGAACCTGTTGGCCGTCGGCGATGCGGCTCGGGCGCGGACCGAGATGCTCGCGGTCACCCAGGCGTACGAGGAGGGTCTCCGGCTCGGCCCGGAGCACCCGCACACCCTGGCCACGCTGAGCAACATCGCTGCCGCCGAGCGCGCGCTCGGCCGCAGGTCGCAAGCCCGCGCGTCGGCTGCCCGGGCGGCCGCTGAGCTGCGCAAGGCGCTCGGCCCCGACCACCCGCACACCCTCGCCGCAGAGCTGAACCACGCGGTGTGTCTCGCCGAGGAGGATGACCGGGTGTCGGCGTCGGACCGGCTGCGGGAGACCGCCGCGCGGCTGTCGGAAGTGCTCGGCACGGACCACCCCGACACGCTGCGCTGCCTCGGTGATCTCGCCCTGGTGTCGAGGCACGTCGGCGGCGGCGCTCCTGTGGAGGACCTCGGGGCGGTGGCGGACCGGCTGGCCGAGGTCATCGGCCAGGAGCACCCCAGCGTGCAGACCCTGCGCGAAGGGCGGCTCGTCGTGCGGGTGATCGAACCGCACCTGTTCTGATCGGAGGCGCCAGTTCGGGTCGGGCGCACCGGCCGGGGCCGTGGACCCTCACCATGGGGCGCCGGGCCAACGCCGCCGGACGGACAATGCCGGTCGGACATGCCCCCGGACCGGGCCGCTACCCTGGTAGCCCGAGGGGAAGGGGCACCAACAGGGTGGCTAGGACCTACAACGTCGTCACGTACGGCTGCCAGATGAACGTGCACGACTCTGAACGCATCTCCGGCCTGCTTGAGCAGGCGGGATACGAGCGCGCACCCGCTGGCGACGACACCCCGGACATCGTGGTCTTCAACACCTGCGCGGTGCGGGAAAATGCGGACAACCGGCTCTACGGCAACCTCGGTCGTCTGCGCCCGGTGAAGGACAAGCACCCCGGGATGCAGATCGCGGTCGGCGGCTGCCTCGCCCAGAAGGATCGGGGCGACATCGTCCGCAAGGCCCCCTGGGTGGACGTGGTCTTCGGCACCCACAACATCGGCGCGCTGCCGGTGCTGTTGGAGCGGGCCCGGCACAACGCCGCCGCCGAGGTGGAGATCCTGGAGTCCCTCGACGTCTTCCCGTCCACGCTGCCCACCCGCCGCGAGTCCACGTACGCCGGCTGGGTGTCGATCTCGGTGGGGTGCAACAACACCTGCACGTTCTGCATCGTGCCGGCACTGCGCGGCAAGGAGAAGGACCGGCGCCCCGGCGACATCCTCTCCGAGGTGCGCGCGCTGGTCGACGAGGGCGTGCTGGAGGTGACCCTGCTCGGGCAGAACGTCAACTCGTACGGTGTGGAGTTCGGCGACCGGTACGCGTTCGGCAAGCTGCTGCGGGCCTGCGGCGACATTGACGGCTTGGAGCGCGTCCGGTTCACCAGCCCGCACCCGAAGGACTTCACCGACGACGTGATCGCCGCGATGGCCGAGACGCCGAACGTCTGCCACTCGCTGCACATGCCGTTGCAGTCCGGCTCCGACGACGTGCTCCGGGCGATGCGCCGGTCCTACCGTTCCGAGCGCTACCTGGGGATCATCGAGAAGGTCCGCGCGGCGATGCCGGACGCGGCGATCACCACCGACATCATCGTCGGCTTCCCCGGTGAGACCGAGGCCGACTTCCAGCGCACCCTGGACGTGGTCCGGGAGGCCCGGTTCTCCTCGGCCTTCACCTTCCAGTACTCGAAGCGGCCCGGCACCCCCGCCGCGACCATGGACGATCAGCTGCCCAAGCAGGTCGTGCAGGAGCGCTACGAGCGGTTGGTCGCCTGCGTCGAGGAGATCACCTGGGCGGAGAACAAGCGCCTCGTCGGTGAGACCGTCGAGGTGCTGGTCGCGGTCGGCGAGGGCCGCAAGGACGAGCGGACCGGCCGGATGTCCGGTCGGGCCCGCGACGGTCGACTTGTGCACTTCGCGACCGAAACCGCCGACGGGGAGTCCCTCGCTGGTCAGATCCGGCCGGGCGACATCGTGAACACCACGATCACGTACGCCGCGCCGCACCACCTGAACGCCGACGGAGCGCCGGTGGCGCACCGGCGCACCCGGGCCGGTGACGCGGCCGAGGCGGGTCGCTCCCCGCGTACCCCCGGGGTGTTGCTCGGTCTTCCGACGATCGGCGCACCGCCGGTCGTGGCTGCCCCCGCCGCTGGCTGCGCCACCCACTGACCGCACGGAAGGGCCCCCTGGACGAGGGGCCCTTCCGCGAAGGCTGAATCAGACGGTGATCCGGCCGGCGCCGGCGCCCGCAGTCACAATGGACTTGACGTTGCTCGCGGTGTCCAGCTGGTAGGAGTACGGGATGCTGGCCACGCTGCCGCCGGCCTGGCCGGTGGGCGAGTTGACGAAGTGGTTGTTGCGGGCGACCAGGCTGCCGGGGCCCGAGTCGCCCTCACCGAGGTGGTACGGGTCGTCGACGTTCTCGAAGTAGTTGCCCTCGACGAGCACCCCGGCGTTCTCGGTGGACGCCACGCCGTAGCCGCCGTTGGCCCGGTAGTAGTTGTTGTACACGTGCACCGGGTTGCCGAAGCGCACCCGGGGGTTGCGCTGGTTGCTGCCGTCGAACCAGTTGTGGTGGTAGCTCACCCGCAGGTGACCGACGTCCTGGCTGGCGTTGTCGTCGCTGTGACCGAGCAGCATGGTCTTGTCGTGGCTGAAGACCCGGTTCCACGAGACGGTGACGAAGTCCGAGCCGCGCTTGATGTCGACGGCGCCGTCGTACCCGTTGCTGAAGCTGTTGTGGTCGATCCAGATGTTGGTGGCCGACTCCTGCACGTTGATCGCGTCGTCGTTCCAGCTGCGGAAGGTCAGGTTGCGGATGATCACGTTGCGGTCGCCGCTGACGTTGAACCCGCAGCCGACGATGGTCGCGCCGTAGTTGCCGAGGATGGTCTTGTTGGACCGGACCCGCAGCATGCCCGAGCAGGTGATCGTTCCGGACACCCGGATCACCGCGGCGCCGGTCGCGTTCAGCGCGCTGGTCAGGGCCGAGGCGGTGGTGACGGTGGTGGTGGCCGCGTTGCCGCCACCGGTGGTGCCGCCGTTCTGGGTGGCCCAGCCGACCAGGGCCGACGGCGGCTGAGTGCTGGGCGGGGGAGTGCTCGACGGCGGCGGGGTGGTCGGCGGCGGGGTGGTCGGCGTGGTGCTGCCGGTGCAGGCGACGTTGTTCAGGCTGAAGCTGCTCGGAGCCGGGTTGCTGGAGCTGTTCCAACTCGCGTTGAAGCCGAACGTGGCGCTGGCGTTGGTCGCCAGGTTGCCGTTGTAGTCGACGTTGGTCGCGGAGACCTGGCTGCCGCTCTGCGAGGCGGTGGCGCCCCACGCCTGGCTGACCTGCTGACCGGCCCCGTACGACCAGCGCAGCGTCCACCCGGAGACCGGGTCGCCGAGGTTGGTGACTGTGACGTTGCCGGTGAATCCGCCCGGCCACTGGCTGGCGACCGAGTAGGCCACCTGGCAGCCGGCGGCCGCCTGGGCGGACACGGAGGTCAACAGCCCGGCGGTGATCAGGGTGGCGGTGGCTGCGGCCGTGGTGGCGATCAGCGTCATTCGACGCCGTCCTGTGCGCATGCTGCTTCCTTTCGATGAGGCGGACGGAGGTGTCGCGACGCCCATGCCCGTGGGCGGCGAATCTCGGCCGGGACCAGTGGTCCTCGGGCCCGCCAGTGCAGGTTCGTGAGGGAAAGCGGCTCCCGCGCTCGCGCTCACCGACGAAGAGGCAAGCGCTTTCCCGATAAGAACATAGAAGGATCTGAATGTAAATGGCCGGGACGGCCGATGCGATGCGCACCGGCCGTCCCGGCAGCAGCGCACCGGCCGTCCCGGTGGATCAGCAGCTGGTGCCGCTGAGTTTCACAGTGCCCGGCGCGCTGGCCGTGCCGTTGGCGGTGAAGCCCACGGTGACCGACCCGCCCGCCGGCAGGGACGGAGCGTGGCTCGGAGCCGCCGCGGTGACCGTCGTACCGGACTGCGTGACTGTGGCGTTCCAACCACTGCCCAACGTCACCCCCGACGGCCAGCTCCAGGTGACCGACCACGGGTTCACCGCACCCGAGCCGGTGTTCTTCACTGTCAACTCGCCCTGGAAGCCGCCCTGCCAGGCGTTGACCTGCCGGTAGGTGGCCGTGCAGGCACCGGCCGGCGGGTCCGTCGGCGGGTCCGTCGGCGGCCCGCTGGTGCCGCCACCGGACGGCGCGATCAGGTACGGCTGGAGGATCGCCTGCTTGGCGGTGTTGACATTGGTCCAGTCGTCAAGCGCGATACCGCCGGTGTCACCCGAGTTGGGGTTCCACGACCAGTAGGTGAAGGACATCCCGGTCACCCCGGTCCCGGTGTACGCCATCAGCTTCTCCAGCCACACCTTGTCCTTCGGGTCGACCAGGGTGCTGCCGAACTCGCCCATCATGATCGGGGCGATGTTCTGCTTGTAGAGGTAACCGAAGTACTTGTCCCAGATGGCCGGCATGTTCGCCGGGTAGTCCGGGGCGTCGAACCAGGTCTGCCGGTACACCGAGGTGGCGTACTCGTGCGGCGAGTAGACCAACCGGTTCGCCACGCTCAGCCGGACCGGGAACTGCCCCGCCTTCGACAGGTTGCCGCCCCACCAACCGCAGTCCTCGTCGTTGCTGGTGTCGCCGTCCCAGACGTTGGAGAGGCCACCACTCGGGCAGCTCACCCCCTCCACGAAGATCAACCAGTTGGGCTGGACGCCGAGGATCGCGTTTCCGGCCCGCTCGGCGGCGAGCCGCCAGTCCCGGGTGGTGTCGCCACAGCCCCAGCACGCGCCCGTGGCAGCCGGGTTGGTGCCCTCCGCGTGCGGCTCGTTGTGCAGATCGGCACCGATCACCGTCGGGTTGCCCGCGTACCGCTGGGCGAGCATCTTCCAGTCGTTGATCCAGGTCGCCTCGGAAACCGTCGACGTGTACCAGAGCGGCGACTGCCCGGCCGCCGTCGGCCGGTGCCGGTCCAGGATGATCCGCATGCCCTTGCTGCCGGCGTAGTCGATCACCTTGTCCAGGATCTGCAACGGCGACAGCCCGATCAGGTCCGGGTTGACGAAGTCGTTGATCCCACTGGCGGTCGCACCCGGCTTCAGCGCGTCGTTCGAGTACGGCACCCGCAACGTGTTGTAACCCAGCCGGGCCATCGTGTCGAGTTGTCCCCGCCACGGGTTGTTCGACCACAGCCCGTGGAAGGTCTTGTTGTCAGTCTCCATGCCGAACCAGTTGATGCCGGTCAACCGGACCGTCGCACCGGTGCTGTCCACGATCTGGTTGCCACTGGTATGCAGATAACCCGTACCGGTGCCGGCGGCCACGGCAGGGCTGGTGCTGACGGCGGCGGCGAGGAACACGCCAGCCGCGACGGTGACGAGCGCGGTGAGCGCGCCGCCGAGAGCTTTCGGACGGAACAATTCGAGCTCCACTTCGGAGGTCCGGCGCCGTCCATGAACGACGCCGGCGGGCGGCCGTCCGCACGTCACGGTCCCTTAGGGGTACGCGGACAGTGCGCGACGGCCCATGTCACGCGGACGTGGTCACTCGCGGAAGCTCACCGGCGACCCTCGACGGCGGATGTTCCGCCTTCGTCGCCCTCGCGCCGGTGGCCCTACCTGGCTCCGTCGCTCATTCTGATCAGCCCAGGTCAATGCGTCAACCTGCCCGCGTCGCGTCCCCGCGTCGCGTCCCCGCGCCCGTCCCCGCGCCCGTCCCCGTCGCCAGCGCTCGCACCGGCCTTGCGGTCTTCGCTCGCGCTCGCGCCGCGCCCACGTCCGTTCGCGCCGTGCCCGCTTCTCCGCTCGCGCTGCCCGCCTTGCACCGCGTGCCCCTTCATGATCGCGCTAGAACATGGATGTAGTGGTCTGTAGACGTGCTGATGCCACTACATCCAGGTTCGAGCACGATCTTGTTGGCCTGGCCTGGCCTGGCGTGGCGTGGCGTGGCGTGGCGTGGCGTGGCGTGGCGTGGCGTGGCGTGGCGTGGCGCTGCCCGTGCCGCGCGTCCGTTCGAAACGCGCTCCGCAGCGCATGATCGTGCTCCAACATGGATGTAGTGGTCTTCCGGCGCTAGGTGGCCACTACATCCTGGATCGAGCATGACCTTGACGGGCGCGGATGCCCCCAAACCCCGCTCCCCGCCCCTCAGGGCCCTGCTGTTCGTCAAGATCCGCGCAACATCAGGGATGTTGCTGTCTCCCGCCTGTCCGAGGCAGCAACATCCGGCAAATTGCGCGGATCTTGACGCGGGGCCGGTGGCGCGGGGCCGGTGGCGCGGACCCCCGGTGGCGTTGACCCGGGGGCTCGCGGACGCGGGGCGCGGGGCCGAGGGGCTCGCGGACGCGGGGGCGCGGGGATCGGGGGCCGGTGGCGCGGGGCCGGACACGCGGGAGCCCCCGGTCCCGAGCGGGACCGGGGGCTCCGGACGTCGTCAGCTCAGCCGGCGGCCTGCTCGGCGAGTTGGAGGAACTGCCGCTTGGAGGCGAGGGCCTGCTCAGC
This sequence comes from Micromonospora noduli, assembly GCF_003264475.1. Lineage (NCBI taxonomy): Bacteria > Bacillati > Actinomycetota > Actinomycetes > Micromonosporales > Micromonosporaceae > Micromonospora > Micromonospora noduli. Next base: position 77,301 of record NZ_PYAC01000023.1, read on the forward strand.
CTCCTTGATCCGGCGTGCGTCCCCGGCGCTCTGCGCCCGGGCCAGCCGGTCTTCGGCCTCCGCCACCTGCGCCCGCATCTGGGCGAGCAGCGGGTTGTCCTCCTTGGTGGTGCGGCGCCACGCCGAGTCCATCACGTCACGGACCTTGTCGTCGATGACGCGCAGTCGACGCTCCAGCCCGGCGGCCGCCTCGCGGGGGACCCGACCGGCCTCGTGCCACTGGGCCTGGATCTCCCGCAGCTTGGCCTGGGCGCCCTTCGGGTCGGCGTCGATGTCCAACGCCTCGGCCTCGGCGAGCAGGGCCTGCTTGCGCTCCAGGTTGCCGCGCTGCTCGTTGTCCCGTGCGGAGAAGACCTCGCTGCGCCGGCTGAAGAAGGCGTCCTGCGCACCCCGGAACCGTTCCCAGAGCTTCTGCTCGGCCTCCTTGGAGGCGCGCGGAGCGGCCTTCCACTGGGTCATCAGGTCCTTGAGCTGGTTGGCGGTGGCGGCCCAGTCGGTGGAGTCCGCGAGCTTCTCCGCTTCGGCGACCAGCTCCTCCTTGGCGGTCTGGGCCTGCTTGCGCTGTGAGTCCAGGGAGGCGAAGTGGGCGCCGCGGCGGCGGGTGAAGCCGTCCCGGGCGGCGGCGAACCGCTTCCACAGCTCACCGTCGGCCTTCTTGTCGACCCCGCGGATGGTCTTCCACTCGTCGAGGATCTCCTTGAGCCGGTCCCCGGCGGTCTTCCACCCGGTGGACTCGGCGGCCAGCTTCTCGGCCTCCTCGACCAGCGCGGTCTTGCGGGCCAGGGCCTCGCCGCGAGCGGCGTCCCGGGCGGCGCGCGCTTCGCCGGCCTTCTCCTCGGCGAGGGTCGCCAGCTTGTCCAGGCGGGTGGCCAGCGCGTCGATGTCGCCGACCACGTTGGCCTCGGGCAGCGAGGCACGGATCCGTCGGATCGTGCTCAACGAGTGCCCGGCGTCCGCCGCACCCGACTTGAGTCGCGCCTCGGTCAGGTCCACCTCGGTCACCAGGTCGGCGAAGCGACGTGCGAAGTGAGCCAGGCCCTCCTCCGGTGCTCCCGCCTGCCAGGATCCGACCACCCGCTCTCCCTCGGTGGTCTTGACGTACACGGTGCCGTCCGCGTCCACCCGTCCGAAGGCAGTCCAGTCGCTCATGTGCCCATCCTCGTTCTCCCGGCGTCGAGGGATCGATCCCCCGTCGCCGCCACGGCGCAGCCAAGTTGCTTCCGGCATTGTCACAGGTCCGACCCGGTCCGCGTCGAGCGCCTATCGCCGACCGTGACCATACGGTGTCCTAGGGGCCGAATGACCGGATCGGCGCGGAGACGCACCGGGGATTCCCGCTACGGTGGACGGGTGCCACTGGTCGCCGCCGCCGTCTGCCCGCATCCGCCCCTGCTCGTGCCCGAGGTGGCCGGCTCCGCGGCCCCGGAGTTGGACGATCTGCGGGCGGCCTGTGACGCCGCCGTACGCCGGCTGCTGGCCCCCGATCCGGACATTGTGGTGCTGGTGGGCACCGGCCCGGTGACCGGCCCGATCCGCACCCCGGCGACCGGTTCTCTCCAGCCCTGGGGTGTCGACCTGTACCTGCCGTTGGTGCCCGGCCAATCGGACCGGGGTGCGCTACTGCCGTTGAGTTTGACCATCGGCGCGTGGCTGCTGGCCCGTCACGACACCCGACCGACGGTGACCGCCGTGCAGGTGGCCGCCGATGCCGGCCCGGCCGAGCTGGCCGCGCTCGCCGACGAGGTCGGCGCCGCCGGTGACCGGGTGGCGTCGCTGGTGCTCGGGGACGGGTCGGCCTGCCGGGGAGAAAAGGCACCCGGGTACGACGACGCGCGCGCCCTCCCGTACGACCAGGGGGTTGCCGCAGCGCTGGCGGACGCGGACCTGGACGCCCTGCTCGACCTCGACCCGGTGGTGTCGGCGGAGCTGAAGGCCGCCGGTCGCGCGCCCTGGCAGGTGCTCGCCGGCGCGGCCCGCGCGGCCGGTGGTGGGTGGCGCGGCGAGTTGCTGCACGACTCCGCCCCCTACGGGGTGGCCTACTTCGTGGCGTCCTGGGAGCGCGTGTGACAGGCCTGGTCGTCGCGGTGGTCGGCCCGACCGCGGCCGGCAAGTCCGCGCTGAGCATCGCGTTGGCGCAGGCCCTGGACGGCGAGGTGGTCAATGCCGACTCGATGCAGCTCTACCGGGGCATGGACATCGGCACCGCCAAGCTGACCCTCGCCGAGCGGGACGGGGTGCCGCATCACCTGCTGGACATCTGGGAGGTCACCGAGCCGGCGAGCGTCGCGGAGTACCAGCGACTGGCCCGGGCGGCGGTGGACGACATCCTGTCCCGAGGGCGGGTGCCGCTGCTGGTCGGTGGCTCCGGGCTGTACGTGCGGGCGGTGCTGGAGCGTTTCGAGTTCCCGGGCACGGACGCGGCGCTGCGGGATCGGCTGGAACGGGAGTTGGCCGAGGTCGGCCCGGCCCCGCTGTACGCACGGCTGCGCGCCGCCGACCCGGTCGCCGCCGAGGGCATCCTGCCGGGCAACGGCCGGCGGATCGTGCGGGCCCTGGAGGTGATCGAGCTGACCGGCGCGCCGTTCGCCGCCTCGTTGCCGCAGCCCACGCCGTACTACCCTTCGGTGCAGCTCGGCGTCGACCTGGACACCGGCCTGCTGGACGAGCGGATCGCGCTGCGGGTCGACCGGATGTGGGCCGACGGCCTGGTGCCGGAGACCCGTGAGCTGGTCGGGCGCGGCCTGGCCGAGGGGCGGACGGCGAGTCGGGCGCTGGGCTATCAGCAGGTGCTGCGCCTGCTCGCCGGTGAGCTTACCGAGGCGCAGGCGCACGACGAGACGGTCCGGGCGACCCGGCGTTTCGTCCGCCGGCAGCGGTCCTGGTTCCGCCGCGACCCGCGGATCCACTGGCTGGACTCGACGATTCCGGACCTGATCGGGGCCGCCCTGCATCTGGTGCCGGCGGCTGCGCGATGATGGGGCTGTGGAGTTCACCAAGGGCCACGGCACCGGCAACGATTTCGTCCTCCTTCCCGACCCGGACGGCCAGCTCAACCTGACCCCGGAGCTGGTCGCGGCGCTCTGTGACCGACGTCGGGGCATCGGCGCGGACGGCGTGCTGCGGGTGGTCCGCGCGGCCAAGCATCCGGACGGCGCGGGTCTGGCCGGCGAGGCCGAGTGGTTCATGGACTACTGGAACGCCGACGGCTCGTTCGCCGAGATGTGCGGCAACGGCGCCCGGGTCTTCGTGCGCTACCTGCTCGACACCGGGTTGGCCACGCCCGCCGGCGCGGCGCTGCCGGTGGCCACCCGGGCCGGCGTCGTGCGCGCGCTGGTCGAGGGCGACGCCGTGTCCGTCGAGATGCGCCGACCCCAGGTGTACGACAGCTCCGCCGCCACGCTCGGCGGACTGACCATTGCCGGTGCGGTGGTGGACGTCGGCAACCCGCACCTGGTCTGCAGGCTGCCGGCCGACGTGGAGCTGTCGGCGCTGGACCTGACCGTCGCGCCCGGGTTTGACCCGTCGGTCTTCCCGAGCGGGGTGAACGTGGAGTTCATCGTGGCGGGCGACCCGGTCGACGGCACCGACGAGCACACCCTGATGCGGGTGTACGAGCGGGGCAGCGCCGAGACCCTGTCCTGCGGCACGGGTGCCTGCGCGGTGGGAGCGGTGGCGCTGCGCGACGCCGGCCGGGACACCGGCGTGGTCGCGGTCGACGTGCCCGGCGGCCGCGTGACGGTCACGGTCACCGCCGACTCCTGCTGGCTCTCCGGCCCCGCCGTCCTGGTGGCCACCGGCGAGCTGGACCCAACGACGCTCCGCCCCTGACCCCCCGCCCCACCCGTGTTGATCAAGAGGTTTGCGTCAAGTTTCGCGTAGTTCCTGACGCAAACCTCTTGATCAACGGCGTGGCCGGTGGGCGGTTCGCGCGCGTTACGGGGTGGCGCTGGCGTTCGCGGCGATCTCGGGGAGGTCGGCGGGGCCGGGGTCGGCGGCCGGGAGCGGGCTCGGGTTGTGCGCGGCGGCGCGCACGGCGGCGGCGACCGCCGGGGCGACCCGGGAGTCGAAGACGCTCGGCACGATCACCGTCGGGTTGATCTTCTCTTCGCCGACCACGTCCGCGATGGCCCGGGCGGCCGCGATGGCCATCTCCTCGGTGAACTCCTCGGCGTGCGCGTCCAGCATGCCGCGGAACACCCCGGGGAACGCGAGCACGTTGTTGATCTGGTTCGGCTGGTCCGAGCGGCCGGTGGCGACCACGGCGGCGTGCTTGCGCGCCTCCCGGGGGTCGACCTCCGGGTCCGGGTTCGCGAGGGCGAAGACGATCGAGTCCTTCGCCATCTGGGCGATGTCGTCGCCGGTGAGCAGGTTCGGCGCGCTGACCCCGATGAACACGTCGGCGCCGCGAATCGCGCCGGGCAGGTCGCCGGAGTAGTTCTCCTTGTTGGTGTTCTCCGCCAGCCACTGCCACGCCGAGTTGAGCCCGGTCAGCCCGCGGTGCAGGGCGCCCTCCCGGTCGTACGCGATGATGTCGCCGACGCCCTGGCGCAGCAGCAGCTTCATGATCGCGGTGCCGGCCGCGCCGGCTCCGGAGACGACCACCCGGACGTCCTCGAGCCGCTTGCCCACCACGCGCAGCGCGTTGGTCAGCGCGGCCAGCACGCAGATCGCGGTGCCGTGCTGGTCGTCGTGGAAAACCGGGATGTCCAGCGCCTCGCGCAGCCGGGCCTCGATCTCGAAGCAGCGCGGCGCGGCGATGTCCTCCAGGTTGATGCCGCCGTAGGCCGGCGCGATCGCCTTGACGATCTGCACGATCTCGTCGGTGTCCTGGGTGTCCAGCACCACCGGCCAGGCGTCCACCCCGCCGAAGCGCTTGAACAGCGCGGCCTTGCCCTCCATCACCGGCAGCGACGCGGCCGGGCCGAGGTTGCCCAGGCCGAGCACCGCCGAGCCGTCGCTGACCACAGCGACGGTGTTGCGCTTGATGGTCAGTCGCCGCGCGTCGGCCGGGTTCTCGGCGATCGCCATGCAGACCCGGGCCACCCCCGGGGTGTACGCGCGCGACAGCTCGTCGCGGTTGCGCAGCGCGACCTTCGAGGTCACCTCGATCTTGCCGCCCAGGTGCAGCAGGAACGTCCGGTCCGACACCTTGCGCACGTCCACGCCGTCCAGCGCGGTCAGCGCGTCGACCACCTGGTCGGCGTGACCGGCGTCGGCGGTGTCGCAGGTCAGGTCGACGATCACGTGGGTCGGGTCCGAGTCCACCACGTCCAGCGCCGTGACGATCGCCCCGGCCTCGCCGACGGAGGTGGTGAGCCGGCCGATCGAGGAGGCGTCCGCGGTCACGGCGATCCGAATGGTGATCGAAAATCCGGCGCTGGGCATTCGGGTGATGGCCACGGGATCCCTCCGTAACGGCTGTGCGGCCGATCGGCCGCCGCCCGCATTTCTACCGGGTTGTCGCGGCCGACCAGCATTCGCCCCCACTTTTGGCGACCTTCACCATGGGCATATAGCAGGTGCGTTCGGCGTTGTGTCATGTCAGGATTACGTTCTACTTATCAAAACGGACAGGAGAACCGCTTGCGAGACCAGGAGAGCTTTGTCCCCGTCGAGGGCGAGCTCGACGACGTCACCACCGGCGAGATGGAGCTGTCGGAGCGGCAGTCCCTCCGACGCGTCCCGGGCCTGTCAACCGAGCTCACCGACGTCACCGAGGTGGAATACCGCCAGCTGCGGCTGGAGCGGGTCGTCCTGGTGGGCGTCTGGACCGAAGGCACCGTCACCGACGCGGAAAACTCGCTGACCGAGCTTGCCGCGCTGGCCGAGACCGCCGGTTCGCAGGTGCTCGAAGGGCTCATCCAGCGTCGTACCCGACCCGACCCGGCCACGTACATCGGCCGTGGCAAGGTCGACGATCTTGGCGCGGTGGTGCTCTCCACCGGCGCCGACACGGTCATCTGTGACGGTGAGCTGTCCCCGTCGCAGCTGCGCAACCTGGAGCAGCGCACCAAGGTCAAGGTCGTCGACCGCACCGCGCTGATCCTCGACATCTTCGCCCAGCACGCCAAGAGCAAGGAAGGTAAGGCGCAGGTCGAGCTGGCCCAGCTCCAATACCTGCTGCCCCGACTGCGCGGTTGGGGTGAGACGCTCTCCCGGCAGACCGGTGGTTCCGGCCGGGGCGGCGGCGCCGGCGGCGGTGTGGGTGTTCGTGGTCCCGGTGAGACCAAGCTGGAGACCGACCGGCGGCGCATCCGTCACCGCATCTCCCGGCTGCGTCGCGAGATCAAGAGCATGAAGACGGTACGCGTGACCAAGCGCACCCGGCGTTCCCGCAACGCCGTTCCTGCGGTCGCCATCGCCGGCTACACCAACGCCGGCAAGTCCAGCCTGCTCAACCGCCTGACCGGTGCGGGCGTGCTGGTGGAGAACGCGCTGTTCGCCACGCTGGACCCGACGACCCGCAAGGCCACCGCCTCGGACGGGCGGCTCTACACCCTCTCCGACACTGTCGGCTTCGTCCGACACCTCCCGCACCAGATCGTCGAGGCGTTCCGCTCGACGCTGGAGGAGGTCGCGGAGGCGGATCTGGTGGTGCACGTCGTGGACGGCACCCACCCGGATCCGGAGGAGCAGGTCCGAGCGGTCCACGCGGTGCTTGCCGAGGTCAGCGCGGACCGGCTCCCCGAGCTGTTGGTGGTCAACAAGACCGACGCGGCCGACGAGGACACTCTGCTGCGGCTCAAGCGGCTCTGGCCGGACGCGATCTTCGTGTCCGCCCACTCCGGGCGCGGCATGGACGAGCTGCGCGCGGCCATCGAGGAGCGGCTGCCGAGTCCGGCCGTGGAGGTCCGGGCCGTGCTGCCGTACGACCGGGGTGACCTGGTGGCTCGGGCGCACCGAACGGGTGAGGTGCTCAGCACGTCGCACCTGCCGGAGGGCACTCTGCTGCACGTCCGCGTCGGCGCGGAGTTGGCGGCGGAGCTGACGGCCTTCGACGTGGAGCGGCAGGGGCAGGCGGCCGGCAGCCGGTCCTGAGCGGCCACGGCGTCATCCACCGGAAACGCGTGGCATGCGACACTGGCCGAATGCGCCGCGTTGTTTCCTCGGTCACGGTTGCCCTCGGCCTGCTCGGGGCAACCGTGGCGCTCGCCGGAGTCGCCGCAGCGGCTCCCGCCCCTGGGGCGTCCGGGCCGCCCGCCGCGAACCCTGGCCAGAAGCGATGCACGATCACCGACGAGCGCCTACGGGAGCTGTCCGGGCTGGTCGCCACCAAGAGTGGCTTCATCGTCATCAACGACGGCACCGACGTCGCGGCGCGCAAGCGGGTGTTCTTCCTCGACAGCAAGTGCAAGATTTCGAAGGAGCCGGTCCGGTACTCGGGCCAGGGTCCGTTCGACACCGAGGATCTCGCCCTGTCCAAGGACGGCCGCACCCTCTGGATCGCCGATACCGGTGACAACCCCGACTCGAAGGAGCGGCGCAGCCGCGTCGCGCTCTGGTCGATGCCGGTCAGCGGTACCAAGGAGCCGACGCTGCACCGGCTCTCCTACCCCGGAGCCAAACCGCACGACGCTGAGGCGTTGCTCATCGGCGACGACGGAAAACCGCTGATCATCACCAAGGTGACCAGCGGCAAGGCCGAGATCTACACGCCGTCGGCGGCCCTCAAGAGCGGCGACACCGACCCGGTGCCGATGCGTAAGGCCGGCGAGATCACGCTGCCGAAGACCCAGACGGAGAACACCCTCAACACGTTCGGCCGGATCGCCATCACCGGCGCATCTCGGGCACCGGACGGCTCCCGGGTGGTCCTGCGCACGTACGCGGACGCCTTCGAGTTCGACGTGACCGGTGGCGACATCGTGGGCGCGCTCACCACCGTCAAGCCGCGGGTGACGCCGCTGGCCGACCCGTTCGGCGAGGCCATCAGCTACACCTCCGACGGAAAGTCGTTCCTCACCGTCTCCGACGCGGGCCGGTTCACCGAAGACGAGCCGCTCGACATCCTCGGTTACACCCCGTCGACGTCGACCGCCGTGCCGCTGGCCGCCGAGGACGGCGCCAAGCCGGCCGCCTCGAAATCCTGGACCGACGGGCTGAGCCTCGACGACATCACGTACCTGGTCGGGGCGGTCGGGCTGATCGGCCTGCTGTTGGTCGCCGCCGGAATCTTCGGCATCGTTCGCGCCCGCCGTCGGCCGCCGACCGCTGACGCGTCCGACCCGTCGGAGCCGGACGGTGAGCCGTTCGGCCCGCACACGGGTCGTGCCGTTGACGGGTTCCCGGCCGACGATGACCGCAGGGGTGGCGTCTACGGGGGCGGCGCTCCGGCCGGCGGCGCGGTCTACGGCGCTGGTGCGGGTCGCGGCGGTCCGGCCCCGGCGGGTGGTGCGGGTCGCGGTGGCCCGGCCCCGGCGGGTGGAGCCGTGTACGGCGGTGGCGGCCGGCCGCCCTCGGCTGACGGTGGCTACGGTGCGCCGCGACCGGACGGCGGCGGTGCTGGCGTCTACGGCGGTGGAGGACGTCCCCCGGCTGGCGGCGGTGGTCGTCCTCCGGCCGGTGGCGGCGGACGTACCCCGGCTGGCGGCGGTGGCCGTCCTCCGGCCAGTGGCGGTGGTCGTCCCCCGGCTGGTGGCGCTGGCCGTCCGCAGGGCGGCGGTGGCCGTCCTGGCGGTGGCGTGTACGGCGGCGACGGCGGTCAGCCCGGTCGCGCGGAGCCGCCCCGGCGCGGAGGGCAGGAGCCCGACTACCGGGCTCAGCGGCCCGGCCGGCGACGCGACGACGACGCGCCCGTGGACCCGTACGGGCAGTATCCCGGGGGCGGTCGCGGTCCCCGAGGCGACCGTTACTGATCGGACGCTGAGGCGCTCACCGGCCAATGACGAGCGGTGCGGGTGAGCGCCGTCGGGCACCCACCCGCCGATCGGTCAGATCCGGCGCAGCACCGCCACGACCCGGCCCATGATGGTGGCGTCATCGCCGGGGATCGGGTCGAAGGCCGGGTTCTGCGGCATCAGCCAGACGTGCCCGTCGCGCCGCCGGTAGGTCTTCACTGTCGCCTCGCCGTCGAGCATGGCGGCCACGATCTCGCCGGAGTCGGCGGTCGGCTGCTGCCGGACGACCACCCAGTCGCCGTCGCAGATCGCCGCGTCGAGCATCGAGTCACCCTTGACCTGGAGCATGAAGACCTCGCCCTCACCCACCAGCTCGCGGGGGAGCGGGAAGATGTCCTCCACGGCCTGCTCGGCGAGGATCGGCCCACCTGCGGCGATCCGACCGAGCATCGGCACGTACGCCGGGGTGGGCCGCTGTGCCCTCGACAGCTCGTCGTCGATCGCCTCGCTGGGGGCGCGGACGTCCACCGCGCGCGGCCGGTTCGGGTCGCGGCGGAGGAAGCCCTTCTTCTCCAGCTCCTTGAGCTGGTAGGCGACGCTGGACGGCGACACCAGGCCGACCGCCTCGCCGATCTCGCGGACGCTCGGCGGGTAGCCGTGGCGCTCCACCCAGTTGCGGATGAACTCCAGGATGCGGCGCTGGCGGGCGGTCAGGTCGACCGTCGCCGGGTCGGGGAAGGTGCTGACCACCGGGGTGACCGCGCGCACGGCGGGCTGGCCCGTCCGGCTGCGCGCGGCGCTGCGGCGTCGGGTGGCCGGGGGGCCCGCCTCGGTGATCTGCTGCGGGCTCTTCGGCCGGCTGGCCCGGTCCTCGGTCACGTCCGTCCTCCCTGGTCGGCGCTGGGTGCCTCGTCGGCTCGTGGTGCGTGCGGTGGTGCCACGTTGTTCATGACCGTATAGGTGAGATCAGTCATTTTCAAACATCTGTACGACCTCTCACCGGCGTGTCGGGGTGAAAAAGCGCTCCGGTCGTACGGATGTTCTGATAAATGGTACGTCAGGTAGCACTGGTGTTCGATCCTGGACCATTTTCCGGCCGTGTTCGGCCGGCTGGCCGGTAACCCGGGCGGCATCGTGACGTTGGGTCTTCGGGCGTTGTGCGGTGCGTGGATGACCGGATGGTCCGTGACGCGCCGGACACGCCGGCCAACTTGACCCGGCTTCCCCAGCGACATACGGTCGACCCCTAGATGTAGTAGTGACACGGGCGTAAGTTGCCTACAGGTTGGGTCTGACTACCTACCGCACTCCCGTAACGTTGATCACGGCGGGCGTCATCCGAGGGTGGCCCCGTCGTGGTGAGTCGTGCCCGGGGGTGTCCGGTCCGCTCGCAGTTGATCATTATTTGGAGGTGGGCGATGCGGTGTCCGTACTGCCGGCACGCTGACTCCCGGGTGGTCGACTCGCGGGAGGCCGACGACGGTCAGCTCATCCGACGGCGGCGGTCCTGCCCGGAGTGCGGCAAGCGGTTCACCACCGTCGAGGAGGCGGTCCTCGCGGTCGTCAAGCGCAGCGGGGTGACCGAGCCGTTCAGTCGCACGAAGATCATCGGCGGGGTGCGTAAGGCGTGCCAGGGCCGGCCGGTGGACGACGACTCACTCGCACTGCTCGCGCAGCGGGTGGAGGAGACGGTCCGGGCCAAGGGGGCCGCCGAGATCCCCAGCCACGACGTGGGCCTGGCGATCCTGGGTCCGCTACGCGACCTGGACGAGATCGCCTACCTGCGGTTCGCCAGCGTCTACCGCTCGTTCGACTCGCTCGCCGACTTCGAGCGCGAGATCGAGACGTTGCGGGCCGCGGCGCGAGCCCGGGAGCAGGGCCGGGCCGATGCGGTTGAGGCCGCCGGCCGTACCAGCTGAGTCTTCACGGTTTTTCAAGAGATTGGGACGCGCGGTGGGTGACCGCGCAGACGAGGGGGGCGACGGCGTGACAACTAGCCGTTCACGAAGCAAGGCAGGCGCGGGGCTGAAGATCGAGCGGGTGTGGACGACCGAGGGGGTCCACCCGTACGACGAGGTCTCCTGGGAGCGCCGTGACGTCGTGATGACGAACTGGCGGGACGGTTCGATCAACTTCGAGCAGCGTGGGGTGGAGTTCCCGGAGTCGTGGAGCGTCAACGCGGCCAACATCGTGACCACCAAGTACTTCCGGGGAGCGGTGGGGACCCCGGAGCGTGAGTGGTCGCTCAAGCAGCTGATCGACCGGGTGGTCACCACCTACCGCACGGCGGGTGAGGAGTACGGCTACTTCGCCAGCCCGGCCGACGCCGAGGTCTTCGCGCACGAGCTGACCTGGATGCTGCTGCACCAGGTGTTCAGCTTCAACTCGCCGGTCTGGTTCAACGTCGGCACGCCGTCGCCGCAGCAGGTTAGCGCCTGCTTCATCCTGGCCGTCGACGACTCGATGGACTCGATCCTGGACTGGTACAAGGAGGAGGGGCTGATCTTCAAGGGCGGCTCCGGCTCCGGAGTCAACCTGTCGCGCATCCGCTCGTCCCGTGAGCTGCTCTCCTCCGGCGGCACCGCCTCCGGCCCGGTCAGCTTCATGCGCGGCGCGGACGCCTCGGCCGGCACCATCAAGTCCGGCGGCGCGACCCGCCGGGCGGCCAAGATGGTCATCCTCGACGTGGACCACCCGGACATCGAGGAGTTCGTGGTCACGAAGGCGCGCGAGGAGGACAAGATCCGCGCGCTGCGTGACGCCGGGTTCGACATGGACCTCGGCGGCTCCGACATCGTCAGCGTGCAGTACCAGAACGCCAACAACTCGGTCCGCGTCTCCGACGAGTTCATGTCGGCGGTCGAGAACGGTAAGGGCTTCGACCTGCGCGGCCGGCTGGACGGCTCGGTGATCGACACCGTCGACGCCAAGAAGCTGTTCCGCACCATCTCCCAGGCCGCCTGGGAGTGCGCCGACCCGGGTCTGCAGTACGACGACACGATCAACGACTGGCACACCTGCCCGGAGACCGGGCGGATCACCGCGTCGAACCCGTGCTCGGAGTACCTGCACCTGGACAACTCCTCGTGCAACCTGGCCTCGCTCAACCTGATGAAGTTCCTCCGCGCCGACGGTGGCTTCGAGGTGGAGAAGTTCGTCAAGTCCGTCGAGTTCGTCATCACCGCGATGGACATCTCGATCTGCTTCGCGGACTTCCCGACCGAGAAGATCGGTGAGACGTCCCGCGCCTACCGGCAGCTCGGCATCGGCTACGCCAACCTGGGCGCCCTGCTGATGGCCACCGGCCTGCCGTACGACTCGGACCAGGGCCGTTCGGTCGCCGCGTCGATCACGTCCCTGATGACCGGCACCGCCTACCGCCGTTCGGCCGAGCTGGCCGGCGTCGTCGGCCCGTACGACGGCTACGCCCGCAACGCCGAGCCGCACAAGCGGGTCATGCGCAAGCACGCCGCGGCCAACGACGAGATCAAGCCGACCAGCCCGGTGGCCACCGCGATCGTCCGCGAGGCGACCAAGCAGTGGACCCAGGGCAACAAGATCGGCGACAAAAACGGTTGGCGCAACGCGCAGGCGAGCGTCCTCGCCCCGACCGGCACGATCGGCTTCATGATGGACTGCGACACGACCGGCGTGGAGCCGGACCTGGCGCTGGTCAAGTTCAAGAAGCTGGTCGGTGGCGGCTCGATGCAGATCGTCAACCAGACGGTGCCGCGCGCCCTGCGCAGCCTCGGCTACCCGGAGGAGCAGGTCGAGGCGATCGTCGAGCACATCGCCGATCACGGCCACGTGGTGGACGCCCCCGGCCTCAAGCCGGAGCACTACCCGGTCTTCGACTGCGCCATGGGGGAGCGGACGATCGCCCCGATGGGTCACGTGCGGATGATGGCGGCCATCCAGCCGTTCGTCTCCGGCGCCATCTCCAAGACGGTCAACATGCCGGAGGCGGCCACCGTCGAGGACGTCGAGAAGATCTACTTCGAGGGCTGGAAGCTCGGCCTCAAGGCGCTGGCGATCTACCGGGACAACTGCAAGGTCGGCCAGCCGCTCTCGGTGGCCAAGTCCAACAAGGCCACCGAGCCGGCCGCCGTCGAGACCGCGCCGGCAACGGTCGAGAAGGTCATCGAGTACCGGCCGGTGCGTAAGCGCCTGCCGAAGAAGCGCCCGTCCGAGACGGTCAGCTTCTCCGTCGGTGGCGCCGAGGGCTACCTGACCGCGTCGTCCTACCCGGACGACGGCCTCGGTGAGGTCTTCCTGAAGATGTCCAAGCAGGGCTCGACCCTGGCCGGCGTGATGGACGCCTTCTCGGTGGCCATCAGCATCGGCCTGCAGTACGGCGTGCCGCTGGAGACGTTCGTCAGCAAGTTCACCAACATGCGCTTCGAGCCGGCCGGCATGACCGACGACCCGGACGTGCGGATGGCGGCCTCGGTGATGGACTACATCTTCCGTCGCCTGGCGCTGGACTTCCTGCCCTACGAGCGTCGCGCCGAGCTGGGCATCTTCACCGCCTCGGAGCGGGCCGCGCAGCTGCGGGCCGAGGCCGACGCGGAGGCCGCCGGCGTCACCGGCGCCGAGCTCACCGCGATGGCGTCGTCCGCGCCGGTGGAGACCCCGGCCAAGCCGGAGGCTGTCGCCCAGCCGGCCCAGGAGATGGCCGACGTGGCCGCCGCCAAGCCGGCTCCGAGCGTGGGTTCCAGCACCGAACTGCTGGAGGCCGTGATCGGCAAGGCCGCCGACGCGCCGCTCTGCTTCACCTGCGGCACGAAGATGCGGCCCGCCGGTAGCTGCTACGTCTGCGAGGGCTGCGGCTCCACCAGCGGCTGCAGCTGACGTACCACCGCACCACCCGCGAGCGCGGCAGGGACCACCTGCCGCGCTCGCGGCGTTTCCGCCCTCCGCTGGTTACTGGTTCGCTCGCTCGGCGGCGCGTACGGCGTTGCGGAACAGCATCGCGACGGTGGTCGGACCGACCCCGCCGACCCGGGGGGTGATGGCGCCGGCGACCTCGGCGCACGCTTCGTCCACGTCCGGCAGGAGCCGCCGCCCGTCGTAGCGGACGCCGGCGCCGATGACGACGGCGCCGGGCTTGACGTGCTCAGGTTGAACGATCCCGGGTACGCCGGCGGCGGCGACGAGGATGTCGGCGCGGCGGGTGTAGCGGGGCCAGTCGGGCACGCCCGTGTGTACGACGGTGACGGCGGCGTTGGCGGTCGGGCGCTTCTGGGCGAGCAGCATGGCCAGGGGGCGGCCAAGAGTTGCACCGCGGCCGAGGATGACGACCTCACGACCGGCGACGGGGATCTCGTAGTACGCCAGGAGGGCTTCGATGCCGGCGGGGGTGCATGGCAGCGGGCCGGGCAGGCCGACGGCGAGACGCCCCATGTTCAGTGGATGCATCCCGTCGACGTCCTTGTCCGGGTCGATGGTCTGCAGCGCCGCGTCGTAGTCCAGATGCCCCGGCACTGGGTACTGCACGAGCAGCCCGTGTACGGCTGGATCGCTGTTGAATCGGGCAATGGCCTGGTGCAGCTCGGCCTGGGTGGCGGTGGCGGGCAGGTGCACGTGCGGGGAGGCGAACCCGAGCGCGGCGGCCTGACGCTGCTTGATGGCGATGTAGCCGGCGCTGGCGTCGTCGTCGCCGACGAGGATGGTGGCGAGGCTCGGTGTGATGCCGCGGCTGCGCAGGCGGGCGGCCGCGTCGGCGGTCTCGGCCAGGACGGCTTCGGCGACGGGTGCACCTGGCAGGAGTCGGGCCGTGCCGGTCGGGGTGTGGTGCTCGGTGGATTCGCTGGTCGTGGTCATGACGGTTCCTCGACGCAGGCGCCCAGGCGGTCGACGCCCGCGAGAGGCTCCCCGATGGTTCCACCATCCCCGTGCCGCCAGTCGCCGGTGCTTCGATAATGCCGCATCACCAGGGCGGTTGCCCAGTTGGACCAGCAGCGCCGCCGCCAGCGCCGGGCCGGCCGCACCGGGGCATGCTGCCGACCATCGATATACCTCACGGTCATATTTATGACCCTGAGGTATACCGCTTGTCGGGATGGTGCCGCCGATGGAAGCCCGGCGGCCAGTTCGGTAACACTCGTGCCCCGCCTTACGAAGAAGGGGTGTGAAGGCTACGAGGGAGGACGGCCTGTGAATGAGCCGAGCCGAGCCGATGATGACATTTCGGGCATCGGAGCCGATCCGGTGGCCTTCGAGGTCTTCTACCGACGGCACCTCGAGGCGGTGGGTCGGTTCGTGGCACGGCGGGTGGACGACCCACACCTCGCCGCCGACCTGACCGCCGACGTGTTCCTGGCGGTGATCGAGTCGGCGGCCGGCTACCGGCCGGAGCGGGGTAGCCAGATCGGCTGGCTGTACGGGGTGGCCCGCAACGTCATCGGCGACGAGCGGCGTCGGGCGGCCCAACGGTTGCGGGTCACCGGCCGACTGGCCGGACGACGGGACCTCGGCCTCGATGACATCGCCCGGATCGAGGAGCGGATCGACGCCGAGTCGGCGGCTCGCCGCACCCATGGGGCGCTGAGCGAGTTGCCCGAGGGCACCCGGACGCTCGTCGAACTCGTCGCCGTGGACGGCCTCACCATCGCGGAGGCGGCGACTGTGCTCGGGATGTCACCGGTCGCCGCTCGGGTCCGCCTGCATCGTGCCCGCCGCGTCGTCCGCGCCGTGCTCGCCCGCCCGGTCACCACCCTCGCCTGAGGAGACGGAGATGACGATGAACGAGACGGAACGGTCGCCGCAGGGTTTCGAGGAGCAGCTCCTCAGGGATCTGACAGCACACGTGGCCCAACGGGCCGAGGTGGCGTCGGCGGCCCGTCCCGCCGGACGACGTACCCGGTTCCTGCGCGGTTGGCGCCTCGTCGGAGCGTTCGGGCTGGCGGTGACGCTGACCGCCGGTGCGTTGGCGGTCCAGACGATCAGGGTGGGCGACCAGCCGCCGCCGACGGCCAGCGCGTCGGAGATCTTCCATCTGGCGGCCGACGCGGCCCGGCAACAGCCGGAGCTCACCGCCCGACCCGATCAGTACGTCTTCACGGAATCCCTGGTGACGATCCGGGACCTGCCAGACAGCGGCCCTTACCAGACCACACGGAACCAACTGTGGCAGTCGGCCGGCGGAGTCGCGTACACGCAGGGACGCTACCGACCGGAGAGCGACCCGAACGGGTGGGGCGAGCTGCGGGTGCTCCGGATGGGCGATGCCGCCGATCCCACTAAGGACCTCGACGCGTTCCAGCCGCCCGCGTACCACGGCGACCTCCCCACCGATCCGGACGAGCTGCTGCGACACCTTCGGGAAAACCCGGTCGACCTGCATCTTCCCGAAGGAGCCGACGAGGAGGCCCTCTACGGGGACGAGAGCATGGTGTACACCACCGCGCGGTGGATGCTCCGCGGCTACGTGCCACCCCGAGCGCTGGCGGCGCTGTTCGAACTGCTGGCACGGGAGCCCGGAGCGGTCGTCATATCGGGCGACGTGGTGGACGCCGCCGGTCGGCATGGGGTGGCGATCCGGATGCCCGGCGTGATCGGTGGCAACGAGGACTTCCTCTTCGACCGCGACACCCACGTCTTCCTCGGCCGTCGTGGGACGGTGGTGCGCGACGGCAAGGAGTCCCTGTACGACTCTGTCGCGCTACTCCGCATCGCAATCGTCGACCGGCCGGGCCAGTTGCCGTGAGCGGCGATGCGCTCGCCCGGCTGCATCCGGCCGGTCAGGGCTGGACGAACAGGGGCCTGTAATTCGACCGGAACATCTGCTCGCCGAGGTGGCGCATCACCAGGTCGCGCAGCGCGGGCGGGAGCCCGGTGGCCTTGTCGCGGCGATGGGTTTGGCTGAGCACCCAGTCGGTACGCGGGCGGCGCCGCGCCTCGTACCCGCGCAGGGCTTCGGCAATGGACCCGGCGGTGGCCAACGACGAGGCGAGCACGACCGCGTCCTCCACTGCCATCGCCGCGCCCTGGGCCATGTTCGGCGAGGTGGCATGGGCGGCGTCGCCGATCAGCAGCACCGGCCCCCGGGACCAGGAGTCGAGCACGACCTCCTGGTTCGGCCCGGCGTGCAGGGTGCTGTCGTCGTAGTCGAGGGCCTTGAGCATGGTGGCCACCGGCTCGGTGAACGTCGCTGCCAGCTCGTCGCGCCAGCCGGGCCGGTCGGCCACCGGGCCGTCGTTGTAGTAGCAGTACGTCTGCTCGGCGCTGATCGGGATGGTCAGGAACTGCCGACCGCGCCCCAACTGCACCGACCAGACCGGCTCGTCGTCGACGCGGGGAGCGACCCACCGGTACGCGTACTGGCCGAGGTCGCGGGCGGCCTGGCCGTCGAAGGCGAGCCGGCGGACCGTCGAGTTAACTCCGTCCGCGCCGAGCACCAGGTCGTACCGTTCGGTGGCACCGTCGTCGAACTCGACGGCGACCTGGTCGCCCTCCGCAAGGAGCGCGACCGGTTGGCGGCCCCAGCGGATCGGGGTGTCGCCGACGCCGGCGAGCAGCGCCCGGTGCAGTTGCGCCCGGGGCAGCGACACGCACGGCCCGACGCCCTGCCACAGCGCGGCCACGTCGATGTCGAAGAGGCGACGTCCGCGCTGGTTGGCGCTGCGCTGCCGGGTGATCTCCACGGAGACGTCGGCGACCGGCTCGGCCAGACCGAGTACGTCGAGCATCCGGGTCGCGTTGCCGGTGAGGTAGATGCCGGTGCCGGAGTCGGTCGGCCCGGGTGCCCGCTCGACCACGTCGACAGTCGCACCCCACTCGCGTAGCGCGGCCACCGTCGCCAGTCCGGCGACACCTCCGCCGACGATCAGTACCCGGATACCGTCACCCCGCACGACACGTTCCTCCCCGTTGCCCCGGCTCGACCCCGCTGAGCTGCTGCTCAGCGGTCCAGCCGCCGCAGCACTCTACGAGGCGGGTGAGCCAACGCACGGGAACGGGGGCTGAAATACCGAGGAATGGGCTGCGACGATGAGGCATGACGACCGCTGAGACGTACGCCGAGTTCGGCAGCCGCGAGGCGCGCGGGGTGTCGCCCACGTATGAGCGCCTGTCGCAGGCCGTCGCCCGCGACGACGACCTGCTCACCCTGCTCGACGGGCTTCCGCCGGCCAAGCGGCAGCCGAATCTCCTGTTCGGTGTCGTTCGCTGGCTCGGCGGCCCGGTCGACGACCCGGCCGCGTTCCACGACCACGTGGTGACGCACTGGCCGGCCATCGAGACGCAGATGCTCACCCGGGCGACCCAGACGAACGAGGCGGGCCGGTGTGCGGTCCTGCTGCCGGTGCTCGCCGCGTTGCCGCAGCCCCTCGCCCTGCTGGAGGTCGGAGCGTCGGCCGGGCTCTGCCTCTACCCCGACCGGTACGCGTACCGCTACGGCGACCATCGGGTCGGCTCCGGTGAGCTGGTCCTCGACTGCGCGGCCGACGGGTTGGCGCCGCCGGCCCGCGTACCCCAGGTGGTGTGGCGGGCCGGCCTGGACCTCAACCCGCTCGACGTGACCGACAGCGACGACGTGTCCTGGTTGGACGCGCTGATCTGGCCGGAGCACGCCCACCGGCGGGCCCGGCTGCGCGCCGCGGCGGCGGTCGCCGCGGCCGACCCGCCGCTGCTGGTCCGCGGCGACCTGGTGGACGACCTGCCGGCGCTGGCCGCGCGGGCGCCGGCCGACGCGACGCTGGTGGTCTTCCACACGTCAGTGCTCTATCAGGTGCCGCCCCCGCGCCGCGACGCGTTCGTCCGGTTGGTCCGCGAGTTGCCGGGGCACTGGGTGGCGAACGAGGGGCCGGAGGTGCTCCGGTACGACGGGCTGCCCGACCCACCGAGCGACGTGCTGCACAACGTCCTCGCCCTCGACGGAAAGCCGCTGGCCTGGGCCAGAGGCCACGGCCAGGCGCTGACCTGGTTCGGCTGACGTCACCAAGCCGCTCTTTCGACGCGGTCAGCTCAACGAGCCGGCTCGGGCATCCGGTGGCGCAGGGCCCGGATGAACCAGTCCACCGCTGGCACCGTCGCGTCGCCGGCGGACCAGCCGTTGAGCACCGCCAACAGGTCGAGGTAGCGGTCCCGGCGGGGGTCGTTGGCCGCCACCAGCCGTTCGAGCAACCGCCGACGCAGGTCGCCCTCGTCGGAGTGACCGTGCAGGCTCGCGTATCGGCTGGTGACGGCTGCGACCACCGGATCGGCGTCCGGGCTGCCCGGGTCGAGACCAGCGGCGAGGGCGGGGGCCACCGCGTCCCGGACCACCGCGACGGCGTCCGGGCGGGGCAGCCCCGGGACGTCGTGGTCGGCGGCGTGCTGTCGCGCCAGCCGCCGCATCCGGGCCCGGAACTCCGGCTCCCGGCACAGCTCGGCCAGCTCCAGCCACGCCTCGACCTGCTCGGTGCTGGGGTCGTCGGGAAGCTCAGGTGTCATCGAGACGATCACACCCGGGTATGCGGGCCGGTCGCCGAGGCCGGCGAAGACGCTGTCCAGGAAGTCGGCCACCAACTGCCCCCGTTCCCGGGTGGTGAGCCGGGCCAGCCGGTGCAGCTCGTCCACCTCGGCCGGGCCCGACCCACGCCTCGCCGCGGCGGTGAGCACCGCCTGGCGCAGCCGCAGCACCCGGATCTGCACGGCCAACGCCTCGGCGTGCGCGGCGGCGACCTCGGGCAGGGGTACCTCGTGATCGACCACCCGCCGGATGGTGGCCAGGTCCAGGCCCAGGTCACGCAGCGTCCGAACCAGCTCCAACCGGGCCACGGCCGCCGGGCCGTACCGCCGGTATCCGGCCGGGCTCCGGTCCGTCGGCGGTACGACCCCGCTGTCGGCGTAGTACCGGATGGTCTTGACGCTCAGGCCGGTCCGTCGGGCCAGGTCGCCGATCGTGTGAAACGTCTGCCCGCTCATGCCCCCACCCTCGCGTCTCCCCCCGGTGGAGACTCAAGCACCATCCGTACCGGCGAGGAACGCCGCGACCGTCGCGGTGAACGCCTCGGCGTCGTCCAGCCATGGGTAGTGCCCGCCGCCCGGCTGAACTACCAGCTCGGCGCGGGGGATCAGCTCGGCGAACCGGGTCACCAGGCCCGGCGGTGCGGCCAGGTCGACCGCGCCGGCGAGCAGCAGCACCGGGCCTCGATGTGCGGCGAGCGCCGCACGGGTGGCCGGCGGATCGAAGGCACCTTCGGAGCTGAAGATCACTGCCAGCTCCTCGTTGCGCTGACCGGACTCCGCGGCCTGGTGGACCTGAGCGGCCGTGTCCCACCGGCCGTACAAGAACGGCGCGATCTCCTGCTTGGAGTCTGGCCCGGCCCGACCCGAGAGGATGGACTCCAACGCCGCCGCTGCCACCGGAAACCACGGCTCGCCGGCCCGGGCCTCGGTGACCTCCTGGCGCTGCGCGGCGGTCACCTCCAGCCCGACCGCTCGGATGCTCGGGTTGACCAGCGCGAGTCGGCCCACCCGATCGGGGTGCCGGGTCAGGTACTGCAGAGCCAGGTTGGCGCCGGCAGAGTGCCCGAGCAGATCCAGCCGGTCGAGGCCCAGATGCCCGCGCAGCGCCTCCACATCGTCGACCATGCGGTCGCAGCGGTACGTCGAGACGTCCGCCGGTGCCGCCGAACGACCGGTGCCTCGCGGATCGAGGATGACCAGCGTCCGGTGCGCGCGCAGACCGCCGAGGTCACCGAGGTACGCGGAGTCGCGCATCGGCCCGCCCGGCAGGCAGACCAGCGGGTCTCCGACTCCGACCGTCCGGTACGCGAGGGCGGTCCCGTCGATCGCGGTGAAGGTGGTGATCATCGGTCAGCGGACCCGCTCGTGGCGGAGCAGGACCACGCCGTTGCCGAAGACCCGGCTCTCCACCAGCCGCAGACCGGCCGGGGTCTCGGCGTCGGGGAAGAGTCGGCGGCCCCGACCGAGCAACACCGGGTGGATGTAGATCCGGTACTCGTCGATCAGGTCGTGCCGGGCGAACGTCGCGGCCAGGTCGGCCCCACCGAGCGCCAGGTCGCCGCCCGGTTCGGCGGTGAGCTTGCGGACCTGCTCGACGTCGACCTCGTGCACGACAGTGGCGTTCCAGTCGGCGTGGTCGAGGGTGCGCGAGTAGACGATCTTCGGCATGTCCCGCCAGATCCGGGCGAACTCGCGCTCCGGGCCGCTGGCGGTCGGGTCCTGATCGGCGGTCGGCCAGTAGGCGGCCATCAGCTCGTGGCTGACCCGGCCGCTGAGGAACCCGCCCATCGGGGCGATCACATCGTTGAAGTGCTGGTGCAATTCCTCGTCGACCTGGTGCCAGCCGATGTCGCCGCCCGGACCCTCGAAGAACCCGTCCAACGACAGACTCATCTGCACAACGATCTTTCGCATCGTTTCCCCTCCGTATGCGTCGACGGGTGTCAAACCCGATCGTCGTCGGACCGTACGACGAAACGACCGCTCGCCGCGACGACGCCGGGGCATGTCGCCGGATCCCAGGCGGCGGGAGGCCGACCACGAACCGTCCCTAGACTGCTGTGGGTGACCGGAGAGCGACGACCCCTGGCCGACCGGCCGCTCACCGAGCCGCACCCGTCCCGGCTGCCGTCCGAACACCCCGACCGAACCCGGATCCTCGCCGCGCACACCGCCGCGTTGGCCGCCGGTGAGGCCGGTTACCTCGACCCGGCGAGCGGGCTGTTCGTGCTCAGCGCCGGGTTCCTGGCCCGCCGCGGCACGTGCTGCGGGCGCGGCTGCCGGCACTGTCCGTACGTGGACGATCCACCCTCGGAACAGGCGTAGACGAGGACTTCCGCGCGACAGCGACACCCCGTACGGTGTCCGACGGACATGTGGCGGGCGCCTTCCGCCGTCGGTCGGCGAGAGGGTGGAGTGTGCGCGGGCGGATCGTGATCGCCGGGCTTGCCGGGCTGCTGGTGAGTGGCTGTGCCGACGAGGCGGAACCGGCGGCGGTGCCACCGCCGGTGCCGATCGCGGTGGACGTGGCGGCGGCCTCCTCGGGCGGTGCCTGCCGTCTGCTGGACTTCGCGGTGATCGAGCAGGTGGTGAAGGTCCGCTTCGACGTGGCGGCGGCCAGCGAACAGGGCGACACCCACACCTGTGTGGTCCGGGCCGCGGGTGCCACCCTGCCGGAGCTGACACTCAGCGTGACCGAGACCACTATCGACAAGGCCAGCTTCGGCGCGGACGTGGTGCCGGACAAGGCGGCGAAGGTCACCGGGCTGGGTCAGCAGGCGTACAAGCGGACCACCGCCGCGGCGAGCGGGCACGGGCCGGTCGCCGAGGTGGGCTGGCTGGCCGGCGACGGACGGCTGGCCACGGTGAGCTGGACCACGGCCCGTGGCAGTGAGCGCTCGGCGGTGGAGAAGCTGACCGGTGACCTGACGGCGTTGGCGAAAAAGGTGGACACCCGGGCGTTGTGACGCCCGGGTGCCCGATTGATCAGTTGGCGGCGACGAAGACCCGGGAGGCGACCTCGCGGGGCAGCCGCACCCGGTCACCGGAGCGGTCGATCGACACCCCGTCGCGCTCCTGGGCCACGGTCACCGTGGCACCCGGGTCGACACCAGCGGCGTGCAGTTGGCGCAGCACGTCGGCGTCCTTCTGCACGCTCTCGCAGATCCGGCGCACCACGACCGACCCGGAGAGGCCGGGGAAGGCCAGGTTGCGCTCGCCCTCGGCGGCCTCGGTGGTCTCCGCCGCCGGCGAACCCAGCTCCTGAAGCCCGGGGATCGGGTTGCCGTACGGGGAACGGGTCGGCCGGTTGAGCAGGTCGTAGACCCGCTTCTCCACCGCGTCGCTCATCACGTGCTCCCAACGGCAGGCCTCTTCGTGGGCCTCCTCGTAGGGCATGCCGATGACGTTGACCAGCAGCAGCTCGGCGAGGCGGTGCTTGCGCATCACGGACACGGCGCTGCCGCGACCCAGGGCGGTGAGCGTCAGGTGCCGGTCTCCCTCGACGGTGAGCAGGCCGTCGCGCTCCATCCGGGCGACGGTCTGGCTCACTGTGGGGCCACTCTGCTGCAGCCTCTCGGCGATCCGGGCACGCAGCGGTGGCACCCCCTCTTCTTCCAACTCGAGGATGGTGCGCAGGTACATTTCGGTCGTGTCGACCAGGTCGTGAGACTTCATGAGATCAGCGGCCCTCCGGTGCACGATGTTACCTCGGGGAACGGCTGGTGACCTTCGCCGAACCGCGTGCTGTCTACGCGGATGGTGTTGGATGGTCGCCATGTCCGGTACCCAGGAGCCGTTGGTCGAGGTCGACCGGCTCGTCGCCGAGCTCGACCAGGCCGATCCGCCCACCCTGCTCGACGTCCGTTGGCGGCTCATCGGCCCGCCCGGGCGCGACGACTACGTCGCCGGCCACCTGCCCGGGGCGGTCTTCGTCGACCTGGACACCGCGCTCTGCGGGGTGCCGGGCACCGGCGGTCGGCACCCGTTGCCCGACCCGGCCGCGTTGCAGGCCGCGCTACGGGCCGCCGGCGTCCGCGCCGGTCACCCCTTGGTGGTGTACGACGGCGGCGACGGCATGGCCGCCGCGCGGGCCTGGTGGACGCTGCGCTGGGCGGGTCACCGGCCGGTGCGCCTGCTGCACGGCGGCTACCCCGCCTGGGTCGCCGCCGGCCGGTCCGTCTCCACCGACGCGCCCGCCCCGACCCCCGGTGACGTCGTGGTGCGCCCCGGTGACCTCCCGGTGCTCGACGCCGGGCAGGCCGCCGCGCTGGCCGCCGCGGACGACGCCGTGCTGCTCGACGTACGGGCGGCGCCCCGCTACCGGGGCGAGGTCGAGCCGATCGACCCGGTGGCCGGGCACGTGCCGGGAGCGGCGAACCTGCCCGCCGGGGAGTACATCGGGCCGGACGGCCGTTTCCTGGCCGCCGACCTGCTGAGCGAGCGGTTCGCCGCCGCCGGGGTGACCGAGGGGCGGGCCGTCGGGGCGTACTGCGGCTCGGGGGTGACCGCCGCCCAGGCGGTGCTCGCGCTGCACCTGGCCGGCCGCACGGACGCCGCGCTCTACGTTGGATCGTGGAGCAACTGGGTGGCGGACCCGGCCCGACCGGTCGCCTCCGGGTCGACACCCGGCCGCTGACCTGCGCGTGCGGTGGGCCGGCGCCGATCCTCGTGCGACGATGGGCTCATGTCCGACGACACGGTTGTGGTGTGGGACGAGTCGCTGCTCGCCTACGACATGGGTGACCATCCACTCGACCCGGTCCGGGTGGAGCTGACCATCGCGCTCGCCCGCGAGCTGGGCATCCTGAGTCGGCCCGGGGTGCGCATGGTCAAGCCGGAGCCCGCCGACGATGCCCTGCTCACCAGGGTGCACGCGCCGGCCTACCTCGCCGCGGTGCGTAACGCGCCGCGCGACCCGCTCTTCGCCGGGTACGGGCTGGGCACCTCCGACAACCCGGTCTTCGAGGGTATGCACGAGTCCAGCGCGCTCATCGCCGGCGCGACGGTGGCCGCCGCCGAGGCGGTCTGGCGCGGCGACGCCCGGCGGGCGGTGAACGTGGCCGGTGGGCTGCACCACGCGATGTCCGCCCGAGCCTCCGGCTTCTGCGTCTACAACGACCCCGCGGTGGCCATCGCCCGCCTGCTCGACCTGGGCGCCGAGCGGGTCGCGTACGTGGACGTCGACGTGCACCACGGCGACGGAGTGCAGGACATCTTCTGGAACGACCCGCGCGTGCTGACGGTCAGCGTGCACGAGACCCCGCTGGCGCTCTTCCCGGGCACGGGTTTCCCGGACGAGACGGGTGGGCCGGGTGCGCAGGGCACCGCTGTCAACATGCCGTTGCCGCCCGGTGTCGACGACAGCGGCTGGCAGCGCGCGTTCCACGCGATAGTGCCGTCGGTGCTGCGCGCGTTCCGGCCGCAGGTGCTGGTCAGCCAGTGCGGCGCCGACGGGCACCGGTTGGATCCGCTCGCCGACCTGAACCTGACGGTGGACGGGCAGCGGGCCACCTACCTGGCGATGCGGGCGCTCGCCGACGAGCTGTGCGACGGCCGGTGGGTGGCCACCGGCGGCGGCGGGTACGCGCTCGTCGAGGTGGTGCCCCGGGCCTGGAGTCACCTGCTGGCCGTGGCCACCGGTGATCCGATCGATCCGGCCACGCTCACCCCACCCGCGTGGCGGGACCTGGTCGCCTCCCGAAATCTGGGCCGGGAGGTGCCGCTGCGGATGACCGACGACGCCGACCCGTCGTACGAGCCGTGGCAGCCGACCGGTGAGCCGAACGCGGTGGACCGGGCGATCGCGGCCACCCGCAAGACGGTCTTCCCGCTGCTCGGGCTCGACCCGCACGATCCACGGGACTGAGCCGGGCCGGGGGAGGGCGTTCCGGTGACGACCGTGAACCAGCCGGTCGACGTGCTGCTCAGCGATGGCAGCACCGTTCAGTTGCGACCGATCGACCCGGCCGACGCGCCGGGCATCGTGGCGATGCACAGCCGTTTCTCCGAGCGCACCCGCTACCTGCGGTACTTCTCGCCGTACCCGCGCATCCCGGAGCGGGATCTGATCCGTTTCGTCACAGTGGACCACCACGACCGGGAGGCGTTCGTGGTGCTGGCCGCCGACCAGATCGTCGCGGTCGGCCGGTACGAGCGGCTCGGCCCGCAGGCACCCGAGGCGGAGGTGGCCTTCGTGGTGGAGGACGCCTACCAGGGGCGTGGCATCGGCTCGGTGTTGATGGAGCACCTGGCCGACGCGGCCCGCCGCAACGACATCATGAGCTTCGTCGCGGAGGTGCTGCCGGCCAACGGGACGATGCTGCGGGTCTTCGCCGACTTCGGCTACCAGGTCCAGCGCGAGTACGCCGACGGCGTGGTCCACCTGAGCTTTCCCATCGCGCCCACCGAGGCCAGCCTGGAGGTGCAGCGCGGCCGGGAGCACCGCACCGAGGCCCGCTCAATTGCCCGGCTGCTCGCCCCACGCGGCATCGTCGTCTACGGCGCCAGCGCCACCGGCCAGGGCGTCGGCGCGGCGGTGCTCGGGCACCTGCGCGACGGCGGGTTCACCGGTGCGGTGGTGCCGGTGCATCCGAGCGCGTCGACAGTGGCGGGGCTGCCCGCGTACCCGTCGGCGGTTGAGGCCGGAGCGCCGGTGGACCTGGCCGTGGTGGCGGTCCCACCCGAGGCGGCGACAGCTGTGGTCGCCGACGCCGCCGCCGCCGGGGTGCACGGCCTGGTGGTCATCTCGGCCGGCTTCGCCGAGGCCGGCGCCGAGGGCGCGGCCACCCAGCGGGCACTGGTCCGCGCGGCGCACGCCGCCGGCATGCGGGTCGTCGGCCCGAACTGCCTGGGCGTGGCCAACACCAACCCGACGGTACGCCTCAACGCCACCCTCGCCCCGGCCTTGCCGCCGGCCGGCCGGGTCGGCATCTTCAGCCAGTCGGGTGCGTTCGGGGTGGCGCTGCTCGCCGAGGCGGACCGGCGGGGCCTCGGGCTGTCCAGCTTCGTCTCGGCCGGCAACCGGGCCGACGTCTCGGGAAACGACCTCCTGCAGTACTGGCAGGACGACCCCGGCACCGACGTGATCATGCTCTACCTGGAGACCTTCGGGAACCCGCGGAAGTTCGCCCGGTTGGCCCGGCGGATCGGCCGCGCCAAACCGGTCGTCGCGCTCGCCTCGCCGGCCCGCCCGCCCGGGGTCGGTGACGCCGCCGGGCCGGACGAGGTGGCGGTGGCGGCGCTCTTCGCCCAGTCCGGGGTGATTCGGGTGGACACCGTGCCGGAGCTGCTCGACGTGGGTGTGCTGCTGGCCAACCAGCCGTTGCCGGCCGGCGGCCGGGTCGGTGTGGTCGGCAACTCCTCGGCCCTCACCGGGCTCGCCGCGACCGCCTGCGCCGGGCACGGCCTGAGCGTGGCCGACGGTTACCCCCGCGACGTCGGGCCGAGCGCCGGTGCCGCCGAGTTCGCCGCCGCGCTCGCCGAGACGGCCGCCGACGAACGGGTGGACGCCCTGGTGGTGGTCTTCGCCCCGCCACTACCCGGCCAGCTCACCGAGGTGGACGCCGACGTGACCGCCGCGCTGCCGGCCGCCCTCGCGCTGGGCAAGCCGACAGTGGCGACGTTCCTGGTCGGGCGGCTGCCCCCGGGGGTGCCGGCGTACGGCGGCGTGGAGGAGGCGGTCCGCGCTCTCGCCCGCGCGCACCGCTACGCCGAGTGGCTTCGCCGCCCGCCCGGGGTGGCACCGGAGCTGCCCGGCCTCGATCGGGCTGCCGCGCAGGCCGCGCTCCGGGCCGACGCCACCGACCCGGGTGCGCTGCTGGCCGCGTACGGCATCGACGTGGTGGCCTCGGTGTCCGTCGACTCGGTCGACGCTGCTGTCGACGCGGCGGCGCGGCTGGGCTTCCCGGTGGCGCTCAAGGCGGCCGCCCCCGGGCTGCGGCACCGGCTCGACCTCGGCGCGGTCCGGCTGGACCTGCCCGACGAGCCGACCCTCCGCCGGGCGTACGCCGACCTGGCGGCGACGTTCGGCGCGGACGCGCTGGTCCAGCCGATGGTCCCGCCCGGCGTGGCCTGCGTGGTGGAGGTGGTGGAAGACCCCGCGTTCGGGCCGGTGGTCGGCTTCGGCCTGGGTGGGGTCGCCACCGAGCTGCTCGGCGATCGGGCCTGGCGGGCGGTGCCGCTGACCGACCGGGACGCGGCCGAGCTGGTTGACGAGCCTCGGGCGGCGCCGCTGCTGCGCGGGCACCGGGGGGCCGCGCCGGTCGACCGTGCGGCCCTGGCCGATCTGCTGCTGCGGGTGGGTCAGCTCGCCGACGAACAGCCCCGGGTGCGCTCGCTGACCCTCAACCCGGTGCTCGCCCGCCCGGATGGCATCTCGATCCTGCACGCGCAGGTGGGGGTGGGTGGCGTGGTCGCCCGCCCGGACACCGGCCCCCGCCGCCTGTGAGCGTGCCCGGTCAGGCGCGGCTGGAGATCTGCTGGACGCCCCAGGTGTTGCCGTCCGGGTCGGCGAAGAAGACGAAGCCGACGTTGTCCAGCGGATCCGGCACCGGCCGGGGGTTCTGACCCACCACCTGGATCTCGCTGACCTCCACACCCCGCCCGACCAGTTCCTCGTGGGCCCGCTTCAGGTCGGGCACCACCAGTTGCAGGCCCTTGAGTGAGCCGGGCGCCATCTGCGGGACGACGCCCTTACCGATCACGATCGAGCAGCCCGAGCCGGGCGGCGTCAGCTGGACGATGCGCGCGTCGTCATTGATGACGGTGTCGTGGTCCACCGTGAAGCCGAGCTGGTCGGCGTAGAACTTCTTCGACCGGTCGACATCGGAGACCGGCACGATCACCACTTCGAGTGTCCAGTTCATGGTTGCTCTCCTCGTATCGTCGTTGTGGATCGCAGCAGGTCGGCGAGCCGCGTGTAGCTCTGCCCGACCCCTCGGGTCATCGGGTAGCGCAGCACTGTGTCCCGCCCCTTCGCGGTGGCGTAGAGCAGCGTGGTGGTGACCGTCGTCCGACCGGCCAGTTCGGTGAACTCGTGGCTGACCAGCGTCTCGCCCGGATAGGACTGGTCGTCGAACAGCTCGGTGCAGGCCAGCCGGTGCGGTGGCTCGATCTGCCGGTAGACCCCAGCCTGGACCATCTGCGCACCCTCCGGGCCCTGCGACACGAACCGCCACCGTCCACCGATCCGCAGGTCGACGTCGCACTCCGTCAGCCTCCAGCCACGCGCGCCGTACCACCGGGTCAGCAGTTCGGGTCGGGTGAAGGCGGCGAACACCAGCTGTGCCGGTGCCTCGAACAGCCGACTCAACACGATCTCCCGATCACCCGGGGTGTGGACGACGAGCGGATCATCGAGGTTGGTCAACCGCCCGTTCCGTTCGGTCTGGCGGGTCGACGCTCGGTGCCGGTGCGGTCGACGGACTGGAGTTCGTCGAGCAGTGCGTCGAGGCGTTGGTAGCTTTCCGCCCAGTAGTCGCGGTAGTCGGCGAGCCAGGCTGTCGCCTCCCGCAGCGGTCGGGCCTCCAGGCGGCAGGGTCGGCGCTGGGCGTCCCGCCCCCGGCTGACGAGGCCAGCGCGTTCCAGCACCTTGAGGTGCTTGGAGATGGCCGGCTGGCTCATCGCGAAGGGTGCTGCCAGCTCTGTCACTGTCGCCTCCCCGGCCGCGAGCCGGGCGAGGATGGCCCGCCGGGTCGGGTCGGCCAGCGCCGCGAAGGTCGCGTCCAGCAGTTCGGTGCCCACCACGTATAACCTCCTGGTTTTATAACCACATGGTTTTTATCGTGGATGGGGTCGCCGGTCAAGCACTTCGACAGCACGGAAGGCCCCGGCGAACCGCCGGGGCCTTCCGTGGGAACCGGTGCGTCAGCAGGCGTACGCCTCCAGGCGCTGGGCCCGCTCCGGGGCGCGCAGCTTCAGCAGCGTCACCTTCTCGATCTGCCGGATCCGCTCCCGGGACAGGCCGAACTCCCGGCCGACCTCGTCCAGGGTGCGCTGGCGGCCGTCGTCCAGGCCGAACCGGAGGCGGATGACCGCCTGTTCCCGCTGGGACAGGGTGGAGAGCACGATGCTGACCTCGTTGCGCAGCTCGCCCTGGGCGGCGGCGTCGCCCGGCTCGGTGCGCGGGTCCACCGAGGCCACGAAGTCGCCGAGCGCGCTCTCACCGTCGTCGCCGACGGCCTGGTCCAGGCTGACCGGTTCCCGGTCGTAGGAGATCAGCTCGATGACCTGGATCTCGGGGATCTCCAGTGCGTGGGCCACCTCGGCGACCGTCGGCTCGCGGCCCAGCGTCACCGCCAGTTCGCGGCGGGCCCGAACCATCCGGTTGACCTGCTCGACCATGTGCACGGGGATGCGGATGGTGCGGGCCTGGTCGGCCATGGCGCGGGTGATGGCCTGTCGGATCCACCAGGTGGCGTACGTGGAGAACTTGTAGCCCTTGGCGTAGTCGAACTTCTCCACCGCCCGGATCAGACCGAGGTTGCCCTCCTGAATCAGGTCGAGAAACGCCATGCCACGGCCGGTGTAGCGCTTGGCGATGCTGACCACCAGCCGCAGGTTCGCCTCCAACAGGTGGTCCTTGGCCGCCCGACCCTCCGCGACGATCAGCTCCAGGTCGGCTCGCAGCTCCGCGGAAACCGGGGTGCAGGTGGCCAGCTTCTCGTCGGCGAACAGGCCGGCCTCGATGCGCCGGGCCAGGTCGACCTCCTGCGCGGCGGTCAGCAGCTTCGTCCGGCCGATTCCGTTGAGGTAAGCCCGGACCAGGTCGGTGGAGATGCCGCGCTCGTCGGTGGCGTCCAGGTCGACGAGGGCCTCGGGGGCTCCGTCAGTGTCGGTCGTGGTAGCCGGGCGCGTCCGGTGTTCCGTCATCTGAAGGACCATCTCTGTCTCTCCCCGTTTCCACGTCGGTGCCGTGTTCCCGGCCCAGTGGCGCCGGTGTGAACAACAGCTTGGCGGGCGGGGCGTAAAACGGGAGTGAGGCGATCGGGCACCCGACAGGAATCGCGTCGGATCGCTGGTGCGGTGTGTCACCGGAGTGTGTGGTTGCCCGCCCCGGCTACGTTGCGGACGGCCGGCCATCTCTGGTCGGCCGGAAACGACAGTTGGAGGACGGTGTGGTCTTCAAGCGGCTCATGAAGGCGATGGGCGTCGGTGGTCCGTCGGTGGAGACGGTGCTGGCCAACGCGAACTGCCGCCCGGGCGGCCAACTGGAGGGCCGGATCCAGGTGCTGGGCGGCGACCACCAGGTCGACATCGACCACGTCGCCCTCGGCCTGGTCACCTGGGTCGAGGTGGAGAGCGGCGACAACGACTACGACACCACTCAGGAGTTCCACCGCCAGCAGGTCACCGGCGCGTTCCGGCTGGAGCCGGGGCAGCGCTACGACCTTCCGTTCCGCTTCGACGTGCCGTGGGAGACACCGGTCACCGAGCTGTACGGGCAGCACCTGCACGGAATGACGATGGGCCTGCGTACCGAGCTGGAGGTAGCCCGCGCGGTCGACAAGGGTGACCTGGACGCCGTGTCGGTGCACCCGCTACCGGCGCAGGAGCGACTGCTGGACGCGCTGCTGCGGCTGGGCTTCCGGTTCGCGCGCGCCGATGTGGAACGTGGTCACATCTACGGCGTACGCCAGACGTTGCCGTTCTACCAGGAGATTGAGTTCAGCCCGGCACCGCAGTACGCCCGCTCGATCAACCAGTTGGAGGTCACCTTCATCGCCGACGCGCAGCAGATGCAGGTGGTGCTGGAGGTCGACAAGCGCGGCGGTGTCTTCACCGAGGGCCGGGACGCCTTCGGCCGGTTCACTGTCGATCAGGCCACCGCCGACCGCACCGACTGGACCGCCGAACTCGACAACTGGCTCCGCCAGTCCCTGTCCCGCCGAGGCCTCTTCTCCTAACCCCACCCGGCAGATCACCGCTGTTGGTCAGAGGTCCAGGAGGAGGGTTTGGGGGCCGATGTTGGTGCTCTCCACCAGCATGTGGGTGCGGAAGCGACCGGTCTCCACCTTCGCTCCCCGTTCGCGTAGGGCGTCGACCACCGCTGTCACCAGTGGCTCGGCGACCTCGGCGGGGGCGGCGGCGGTCCAGCTCGGTCGGCGGCCCTTGCGGACGTCGCCGTAGAGGGTGAACTGGCTGACCACCAGGATCGGCGCGCCGGTGTCGGCGGCGGACCGCTCGCCGTCGAGGATGCGTACCTCGTGCACCTTGCGGGCCATCGTCTGAGCGGTCTCCGCGGTGTCGGAGTGGGTCACGCCGAGCAGCACCAGCAGGCCGTTCTCGATGGCGCCGACCACCTCGCCGTCCACCGTCACGCTGGCCCGCCCGACGGTCTGCACCACCGCTCGCATCAGGCGCTCACCGGCTCGATGAAGCCGCGCTCCACCAGGTGCGCCACGATCGGGCCGGCGGCCTCGGCCATCTCGTCGGGCTCGACGTCGTGCGCGGCGGCGAGCAGGGCGAGCTGGTCACGCAGCGGCAGCCGGCCGTCGGCGCCGCCGACCAGCGCCAGCACCAGCGGGTCGATCTCCTCGGTCCAGCGCAGGCCGTGCGGCATCGCGAGGACCTGCCGGTTAACCCCCCAGCCCTCGTCGCCCATGGTGGCCTCCTGTCGCAGCTGGAGGCCCTCGGCGGCCCGGTAGCGCTCGGCGAGCAACGCCTCGGTGTCGCGTACCCGGAGAAAGTCCTGGCGGTCGAACCAGGCGGCGACCTGGTCGCCCAGCGGTGGCTGCACCCGCTGGCGCAGATCCTCCACCCGGACCACCGGGTCGGCGTGCCCGCTCCGACGCAGTGACACGATGCCGAAGCCGATGCCCTCCACCTTGTGCGCGTCGAACCAGTCCAGCCAGGCGGCCATCCGCTGCGGGTCGGCGGTCTCGCCGACGTCGGTGAGCCACAGGTCGACGTACGCCATCGGGTCGGCCACCTCGCGCTGGATCACCCAGGCGTCCAGGTCGGTCCCGGCGAACCAGCCGGCCACCCGCTCGTCCCACTCCTCGCCGGCGACGTGCACCCAGTTCGCCAGGTACTGCATGGTGCCGCCCTCGGTGAGCAGGCCCGGGGCGGCGGCGGCCAGTTCTGCGCCGATCGCGTCACCGACCCGGCCGGAGTCGCGGTACACGTGCGTGGTCGTGCCCGGGCCGACCACGAACGGTGGGTTGCTCACCACCAGGTCGAACCGCCGACCGGCCACCGGGGCGACCAGGTCGCCGCGGAGCAGCTCCCAGTCCTGACCGTTGAGGGCGGCGGTGGTCGCGGCGAAGCGCAGTGCCCGCTCGGAGAGGTCGGTGGCGGTCACCGACCTGGCGTGGGTGCCCAGGTGCAGGGCCTGGATGCCGGAGCCGGTGCCCAGGTCCAGTGCGGTGTCGACCGGCCGGCGCATTGTCGCGCCGATCAGGGTGTGGGTCGCCCCGCCGACGCCGAGGACGTGCTCGGCGTGCAACGGGCGACCCGGGCGGGCACTGGCCGGCACGTCGGCGAGCACCCACCAGTCCTCGCCGTACGGCTCCAGGTCGATGCCGGCACGCAGGCCGTCGCCGTACCGCTCGACCAGCCCGCCGGCCAGGGCCTCGGCCAGGCTCAGTGGCGCCAGCGCGGCGGTCACCGCCACCTCCGACTCGGTCTGGGCGCAGATGAACAGCCGGATCAGGGTGCCGAGCGGGTCGCCGTCCCCGGTGGCCAGCAGCGCGGCCCGGTAGTCGTTGCGGGCGACAGCCGCGGTCGCCTGGGCGCCCAGCCGCTCGGCGATGCCGTGACTGGTGAATCCGGTCCGGGTCAGTGCGGTGCGCAGCGCGTCGACGCCGGCGGGGGAGAGCAGCATGTCGTGTTCGTCCACCCCGACATCCTGCCTCCCGTTGGGTCCCGGGTCAGCGTCACCCGCCGGAAGGTGTCGGAGCGTCGGTGTCCGCCCGGTTCGGTACGCCAGGCAGGATGGTCCGCATGACGCTTGTCCTGCCCATCGACCCGGAGGCCAACCGGCTGCTGGAACGCAGCCCGCTGGCCCTGCTGGTCGGCATGGTTCTCGATCAACAGGTGCCGATGGAGAAGGCGTTCTCGTCGCCGTACGTGCTCCAGCAGCGGCTCGGCCATGAGCTGGACGCGGCGGAGCTGGCCGGGTACGACCCGGAGGCCCTGGTCGCGCTCTTCGCCCAGCCGCCCGCGCTGCACCGGTTCCCGAAGGCCATGGCGGCCCGGGTGCAGGAGGTCTGCCAGGTGCTGGTGGAGCGCTACGACGGTGACGCGGCGCTGCTCTGGGCGGAGGTTGCCGATGGGCCGGAGCTGCTGCGCCGGGTCGCC
Source organism: Micromonospora noduli (assembly GCF_003264475.1). Lineage (NCBI taxonomy): Bacteria > Bacillati > Actinomycetota > Actinomycetes > Micromonosporales > Micromonosporaceae > Micromonospora > Micromonospora noduli. The sequence continues at coordinate 110,888 of NZ_PYAC01000023.1, forward strand.
GCGCTGCCCGGCTTCGGCAAGCAGAAGGCGCAGATCTTCGTGGCCCTGCTCGGCAAGCGGTTCGGAGTGACCCCGCAGGACTGGCGGAAGGCAGCCGGAGACTACGGCGACCCGGGCGCGTACCGGTCGGTGGCCGACGTCACCGACGCCGATTCGCTGCGTCGGGTGCGGGAGTTCAAGCAGCAGATGAAGGCGGCGGCCAAGGCAAAGACGACAGGCGGCTGAGCCGTCTGCTCAGGCGGCGGTGGGGTGCGCCAGCGAGGCCAGGGCGCGCCGGACGTCGGCCAGCGAGACGGTCGCCGAGTCGTCCAGGTCGGCCAGGCCGGCCTCGATCCACTGGCGCATCAGCGTGGTGACCCCGATGCCCCGGGCGTCGGCGGCGGCGCGGACCCGCTCGTAGGTGTCCAGTGGCAGCCGCACCGAGCGGCTCACCATCGGCACGTCGCTGTCGGGGGTGGGCAGCTCCGCCGCCGGGCTCTCGTCGATCAGCTCGGCGATTCGCTCGCCGCCGTCGTGGAACTGCTTGGTCGCGTCGTTACGGTGCATCGTCACGGCCTCCTCATCTACCGAGATCTCCGCACGGCCTCGTCATAGCGCTTGGACTCGACGTCGCTCAACTCGCGGGCGGAGAGAATGTCCCAGTCGTTGTCGGTGCCATCGGCCTCGGCGAGCAGCACCGCCAGCCGGCGGCCCCGACGGGCGGCGGCGTAGACCACCATCACGTCGTCACCCAGATGACGGATGACCCGTCGGGCGCTGTGCAGCGCCTCCCAGACTTCCCCGGGTGTGACGTCGTAGACCCTCAGGTTGGCCAACGCCTCGTCGGTGAAGCTGAACCTGCTGCCCACATCGCGGAGCGTACCACGGGCGTAACACGCGGCGGGATGACTCGAAGTTCGCTGATCACGGCCCCGCGGTGACAGGATGAGGCGTAACCCCCTCGAGGAGGTCCATGGTGAAGCGTCAGGCGTACCAGCCGATTCTGATCACCGACGCCTCGCGCAGCCAGGGTGATCAGCTCAACAGCCGTCAGCGCCGCTATGTCCTGATGATGGGCATCCGGGTGGCCTGCATCATTGTCGGCGCGATCCTGGTCGGTGCGAACGCCCCACTGCTCTGGCTCTGGCTGCCGTTGTGCGCCCTCGGCATGGTGCTCATCCCCTGGCTGGCCGTGCTGCTGGCCAACGACCGGCCGCCGAAGGAAGAGCACCGGCTGGCCAACCGGTTCCACCGCCGGCACACTGACGACACCCCGTCGATGAGCCTCACCGCCGAGGAGCGCCCACACAAGGTCATCGACGTCGAACCCTGACCCGCGAACGGGCCAGGGTTCGATAGGTCACGACCGCGCCGTGCCCGGTGGCCGTGTGCCGGCCGCTACGCCTGTGGCCGAGCCCCGGCGGTGGAGACGGCGAGCGCACCCAGGTCGGTGGCGCGGCTCAGTGCCGCGGCCGGCGTGGCACCGGCGAGCCACGCGGTGAGCAGACCGGCCGCGAAGGCGTCGCCCGCGCCCGTGACGTCCACCACCGCCACCCGGCTGGCCGGAGCCACGCAGACCGGGGTGGTGCGGTCCACCCAGACCGCGCCGGCCGCGCCACGCTTCACCACCACCCGACGGGCCGTCGCCGACAGCGCCCGCCCCTGCGCCGCCGGGTCCAGCCCGCCGGCCAGCACCGTGGCCTCGTCCGCGTTGACCAGGAGCAGGTCGATGTCGCGTACCCAACTCAGGAACGCCGCCGCGCCGACCCGCCGCAACGGCGCCGCGGAGGCCGCGTCGACGCTGATGGTGAGCCCGCGCTCGCGGGCAGCGGCCAACGCCCGCAGCCCCGCGCCGCGCGACTCCGCGTCCAACAGGGTGTACGCGGACAGGTGCAGATGCCCAGCGCCGGGCGCCGCCGCGAGGGCCTGCTCCACGTGCGCGGCGCTCAGCCGCAGGTTCGCGCCCCGCTGGCTGACCATGGTGCGCTCGTCGTCGGCGGCCAACACGATGACAGTGCCGGTCGGGGCGCCCTCGACCCGCTCGATGGCGCAGTCGACGCCCGCCCGCTCCAGCTCGGCCACCCGGTCCCGCCCGGCGTCGTCGTCACCGACGGCACCGACGAGCGTGACGTCCACCCGCTGCGCGGCGACCCAGGCGGCGGTGTTGGCCGCCTGACCGCCGCCGCCGAGACTGATCGCGGCTCCGGTGTCCGAGCCGGCAGCGAGCGGCCCGGACAACACGGCGACCACATCGGTGATCACGTCCCCGACGACGACCACCCGGGCCGGTCGGGTCATGCCGGGACGGCGGTGCCGCGGGCCACCGAGGCGACCGCGATCCGCGCGGCCAGGTCGGCGTTGCGCAGGATGATCCGAACGTTCACCGCCAGGCTCGCGCCCTCGGTGGCCGAGTGGAAGTGCGCGAGCAGGTACGGGGTGACGGCCTTTCCGGTGATCCCGTCCCGCTCCAGCAGGGCCAGGCCCTCGGTGAGCGTCCGGTCGTGCAGCTCCGGGTCGAGCTGCTCGTCGACCGGCAGCGGGTTGGCGATGAGCAGCCCGCCGGTGTGCACGGCGTGCTCGTCGCGGGCGGCGAGCACGGCGGCGACCTGCTCCGGCGAGTCCACCGACCAGTCCAGGTCGAAGCCGGCGTCGGTGAGGTAGAAGCCGGGGAACCGGCGGGTGCGGTAACCGACCACCGCGACCCCGAGGGTCTCCAGGCGCTCCAGGGTCGCGCCCACGTCGAGGATCGACTTGACCCCGGCGCAGACCACAGCGATCGGGGTCTGCGCCAGGGTGACCAGGTCCGCCGACTCGTCGAAGGTGTGCGCGGCCTCCCGGTGCACCCCACCCAGCCCGCCGGTGGCGAACACGCCGATGCCGGCGGCGGCGGCCACCGCGCTGGTCGCGGCCACCGTGGTCGCGCCGTCAGCGCCGGTCGCGGCAGCCACCGCGAGGTCGCGGACGGAGAGCTTCGTCACCCCGTCGACGGTGGCCAGCCGGGTCAGCTGCGCGTCGTCCAGGCCGACCACCAGCTCGCCGGCGATCATGCCGATCGTCGCCGGAACGGCCCCGGCGTCCCGAACCGTTCGCTCGATCTCCCTGGCCACCCGCAGGTTCTCCGGTCGGGGCAGACCGTGCGAGACGATGGTGCTCTCCAGCGCGACGACGGGCCGGCCGTCGCGCAGGGCTTCGGCGACCTCGGTGCCGTAGCTGATGCGAAAGTCAGTCACACGGGCACCGTACGGGGTGGGGCCCCGACCGGCCTCAAGTGGACCCGGCCATGATGACCTGCCAAACTTGTCGGTTGGAGGTGCAGACGTGAGCACAGAGGTTCTCGAGCGTCCGGAGCTGAAGGACGCCGATACCGGTCCCGAGATGTTCCACTACGTCCGCAAGGAGAAGATCGCCGAGAGCGCCGTCATGGGCACTTTCGTCGTCGCTCTCTGCGGCGAGACCTTCCCGGTCACCAAGGCGGCCAAGCCGGGTTCGCCGGTCTGCCCCAAGTGCAAGGAGATCTACGACTCGTACCGTGAGTGAACCTCGGCCGGTGCTCCGGCCGGCGACGTAGCCTGCGGCGGTGACCACCTCCACCGCCCTGCTCCTCGCCGACCTGACCGGGGTGGCGGTGTTCGCCGCGTCCGGGGCCTCGGCGGCGGTGGCCAAGCGACTGGACCTGTTCGGTGTCGCTTTCGTCGGCTTCGTGGCCGCCCTCGGCGGTGGGATCTTCCGGGACCTGGTCATCGACGAGGTGCCGCCGCTGGCCTTCGCCGACTGGCGGTACGCGGCCACCGCCGCGATCACCGCGCTCGCCGTCTTCTGGCTGCACCCGCAACTGGTCCGACTGCGCACCACAGTGCTGGTGTTGGACGCGGCCGGTCTGGCGCTGTTCACCGTCACCGGCACGCTCAAGGCGCTCGACGCCCGGGTGCCGGCCGTCGGGGCCTGCCTGATCGGCATGCTCACCGCGATCGGCGGCGGGCTGGGCCGCGACCTGCTCACCGCCGAGATCCCCGTCGTGCTGCGCCGGGAGATCTACGCGCTGGCGGCACTGGCCGGTTCGGTCCTGGTGGTGCTGCTGTACGTCACCGGGCAGACCGGGCCCGCGCCGCTCACCGCCGCCGCCGTCCTGGTCTTCGGGCTACGCCTGATCGCGCTGCGTCGACGCTGGTCGGCGCCGGTGGCCACGCTGCGCCCGCCGCGCGCCGACGGGGCGGATCCACGCACCGACCGGGAGTGGTGAGACGTCGGGCCGCTGTTCGAATGGGTGCGGGATTGTGACCAGCGTGGCGTCGCCTGGGCCCGACGGCCCGTGCTGGTTATGCTGAGTCGGCCTTCGCGGCAGCTTCTGCGCGGAGGCGTTTTCATGGGCGGCGGATCCTCGTGGCCCTCGCCCGGGGTCCGCCATCGTGCGGTCGGAGAGGAGCTTCGCGTGGCAGCCCGGACGCCGGTGCTCGAGACGTTCCCGGCGCTACGCGCCTGGCAGCGCAAGGCGCTGGTGGAGTACCTGCGTCGCCGTAGCGAGGACTTCACCGCGGTCGCCACGCCCGGCGCCGGCAAGACCACCTTCGCCCTGCGGATCGCGGCCGAGTTGCTCGGTGACGGCACCGTGGAGGCGGTCACCGTGGTCGCCCCGACCGAACACCTGAAGAACCAGTGGGCCGACGCGGCGGCCCGGGTGGGCATCCAACTCGACGCCGCCTTCCGCAACGCCGACCTGCACTCCTCGGCCGACTTCCACGGCGCGGTGGTCACCTACGCGCAGGTGGGGATGGCCCCGCAGGTGCACCGGCGACGCACCATGACCCGACGCACCCTGGTCATCCTCGACGAGATCCACCACGCCGGCGACTCCCGGTCCTGGGGCGACGGGGTGAAGAACGCCTTCGAACCCGCCGTACGCCGGCTGATGCTCACCGGTACACCGTTCCGCTCCGACGACAACCCGATCCCGTTCGTCAGCTACGAGCGGGGCGGAGACGGGCTGCTGCGCTCCCGCGCCGACTCGGTGTACGGCTACTCCGACGCGCTGCGCGACGGCGTGGTCCGGCCGGTGCTCTTCCTGGCGTACTCCGGGGAGACTCGCTGGCGTACCAACGCGGGGGAGGAATTGGCGGCCCGGCTGGGCGAGCCGATGACCCAGGACCTGGTCGCCCAGGCGTGGCGTACCGCCCTGGACCCGGCCGGCGACTGGATGCCACAGGTGCTGCGGGCAGCCGACGCCCGACTCACCGTGCTGCGCAACGCGGGCATGGCCGACGCCGGTGGCCTGATCATCGCCACTGACCAGCAGACCGCCCGCTCGTACGCCAAGCTGATCGAGCAGGTGACCGGCGAGAAGGCCGCCGTGGTGCTCTCCGACGACCAGGGCGCGTCTGCCCGGATCGCGACGTTCGCGGCGTCCGACCAGCGGTGGCTGGTCGCGGTGCGGATGGTGTCCGAGGGGGTCGACATCCCGCGACTGGCGGTCGGGGTCTACGCCACCAGCGCCAGCACGCCGCTCTACTTCGCCCAGGCGATCGGCCGGTTCGTGCGGGCCCGCCGGCCCGGGGAGACCGCGTCGGTGTTCCTGCCCAGCGTGCCGCACCTGCTCGGGTTGGCCAGCGAGATGGAGACCGAGCGCGACCACGTACTCGGTAAACCCAAGGAAGCCGACGGTTTCGACGACGACCTGTTGGAACGCGCGCAGCGCGACGACCAGGCCAGCGGGGAGTTGGAGAAGCGGTTCGCGGCGCTCTCGGCCACCGCAGAGCTGGACCAGGTGATCTTCGACGGCGCGTCCTTCGGCACCGCGGCCCAGGCCGGCACCCCCGAGGAAGAGGAATACCTCGGCCTGCCCGGTCTGCTCACCGCCGACCAGGTTTCGCTGCTGCTGACCAAGCGGCAGGCCGCACAGCTCGCCGCCCAACGCCGCCGTACGGCCGACGGGGCCGCTCAGCCGGCCGCTGCGCCCACGGCAGCGCCACCCGCACCCATGAGCGCCGCCCAGCGTCGCGTGGCGCTCCGGCGCCAACTGAACGCTCTGGTGGCCGCCCGACACCACCGCACCGGTCAGCCGCACGGCAAGATTCATGCCGAGCTGCGTCGGCTGTGCGGCGGGCCGCCGAGCGCCCAGGCCACCATCGAGCAGCTTGAGGAACGCATCGCCACCGTGCAGACCCTCTAGACCTGCCCGGCCACGCCGTGTCGCGTGATCCACTCGGCTTCCTTGAAGACGCGGTGTTCGAGCGAGGTGGAAAGCGCGACTTCCATGAACCCGAGTGGATCAACGGGCGCCTTGGCGGTACTGCGGCTTGCCTGCCCGGAACGGTTATGGCTGCCCCTATGCGGGCGTCCCGAACTCAAGATCACGCACCATCCTGGGTGTAGTGGTGTCGGTGCGTCGGTGAGGCCACCACATCCTGGTTCGAGCGTGACCTTGGGGGTCGGTGACGCCCAGACCTCGCTCCCGACCTGTCGGGGGCGGTATCCGTCGCCAAGATCCGCGCGGGATCAGGGAAGTTGCTGTCTCCGGCGTGACGCAGGCAGCAACATCCGGGAAGTTGCTCGGATCCTGGCGCGGGGCGCGGGGCGCGGGGCGCGGGGCGCGTGGCGCGTGGCGCGGGGCGCGTGGCGCGTGGCGCGGGGCGCGGGGCGCGGGGCGCGTGGCGCGGGGCGTTCGGACAGAAAAAGCTGACCGGAGGCACCCTCGGGGTGCCTCCGGTCAGCTATGTCGGTTTGCGGATTTAGTTCGCCATCAGATCGGCGCCACGCCAGCTGAAATCGGGCTCCGTTGCGAACCGCTCGGTGATCTTCACGAGATCCTCCGCGTACTTGTTCGCGTGGTGCCCGCAGAACACCAGCTCGCTCCCACCCGCCAGAGTGATCCGGAGCTTCCCGGCAGCATTGCAGCGGTCGCACCGTTCATCGGCGGCTGGGGGCGCCACCGTCTCGGGCGGCGGCGTGAGGGTCGGGGTCATCGCCTTCCTCCTCTGGTCGTCACCGATGAACAATCTCTTCGGTCGTTGCTCACCTATCGTGCAACACCCTTACTAGGCACTGCCTTCCCTGTGTGCCCGCGGGGGACCGAGGTCACACCTGGAAGGGACAGTGTGCCGTGCACCCAGGGTGCCACGTCAACGATCACATTCGTGCATCCGGACGATCACCATCTGGTGTTGCACACCAGGTGGTCAAAACGACACGTTCGGTTGACGAAACCCGCTCAGTCCAGGTAATCCCGGAGGACCTGCGACCGGGACGGGTGACGCAGCTTGGACATCGTCTTGGACTCGATCTGCCGGATCCGCTCCCGGGTCACCCCGTAGACCTGGCCGATCTCGTCGAGCGTCCGAGGTTGGCCGTCGGTCAGGCCGAAGCGCAGGCGTACCACACCCGCCTCACGCTCGGAGAGAGTCTGCAGCACCTGCTGGAGCTGGTCCTGCAGGAGCGAGAACGAGACCGCGTCGACCGCGACCACGGCCTCGGAGTCCTCGATGAAGTCGCCGAGCTGGCTGTCGCCCTCGTCGCCGATGGTCTGGTCCAGTGAGATGGGCTCCCGAGCGTACTGCTGGATCTCCAGCACCTTCTCGGGTGTGATGTCCATCTCCTTGGCCAGCTCCTCCGGAGTGGGCTCGCGGCCCAGGTCCTGGAGCAGCTCACGCTGTATGCGGCCGAGCTTGTTGATGACCTCGACCATGTGCACGGGGATGCGGATGGTGCGGGCCTGGTCGGCCATGGCGCGGGTGATGGCCTGTCGGATCCACCAGGTGGCGTACGTGGAGAACTTGTAGCCCTTGGTGTAGTCGAACTTCTCCACGGCCCGGATCAGACCGAGGTTGCCCTCCTGGATCAGGTCGAGGAAGGCCATGCCGCGGCCCGTGTAGCGCTTGGCCAGCGACACCACCAGTCGGAGGTTCGCCTCCAGGAGGTGGTTCTTGGCCCGCTCGCCGTCGCGGGAGATCCAGCCCAGGTCACGGACCATCTCCCGGACGAGCTTCTCCTCGCCCTCGTCGGCAGCCCGCAGCCGCTCGGCGGCGTAGAGCCCGGCCTCGATCCGCTTGGCCAGCTCCACCTCCTGCTCGGCGTTGAGCAGCGGAACCTTGCCGATCTGCTTCAGGTACGCCCGGACGGAGTCGGCGGAGGCGGTCAGCTCGGCGTCGCGTCGCGCCTGCTTGAGGGCCTCGGACTCCTCGTCGTCCCACTCGAAGTCGTTGTCGGTCGCCGAGGCGGCGGCGTCGGTCTCGGCGGCCTGGGCCAGCTCGGCCGGCTCCTCGACCACCACGTCCTCGATCGCGGCGGCCAGCTCCTCCGGGTCGATCTCGCCCTCAGCGCCCTCGCCCTTGGCCTTGCCGCCAGCCTTGGTCGGCTTGGCTCCGGCAGCCGCAGCCACCGTCGCCTTGGTGGCTCGGGTCGACCGGGTCGCCTTCGCCGCCGTCGCGGTGGCGGCCTCGGCGCCGGTCGCCTTGCGAGCGGCCACCTTGCGCGGGGCTGACGTCGCCGGGGCGTCGTCGCCGGCGGGCGCCTGCTTCGGGGCCGGCGCGGCGGCCTTCTTGGTGGTCTTGGCGGTGGTGGCCCGGGACGCCGGCGTGGTCGAGCGGGCCGCGGCGACGCGGCGACGGGTGCTCGCCGAGCCGTCCACCACGACGGTCACTCCCGCCTCGGAGAGCGCCCGCAGGATCTTCTTGGCCTGGGCCGGAGTCACCTCGGCGGACTCGACGGTGCGCGCGAGCTGAGCCGACGTGAGCTGACCACCGGCGCTCTGCGCGTGGGCGATCAGGGTGTCGGTGAGCGAGCGAACGTCGGCGCCGGGCTGGCGGGGTTCTGTCACGAATGACCTTCCGGAGGCGAAGAGCGGGCACGGCGGGTTCGTCCAGCGCAGCGAGGGTTACCGTGCCGGGCGATGTGGTTGAGGGACCCTCGTGTCACGGTCCGGCCGGTGGTCGGCGGTCCGTGCCGCGTGGGCAGGGGTGAATTGTAACGCCGTCTGCGGCGATCATCCTGCTCCGCACCGCGTACCGCCGGTGGGGACCGTCGGTGGGGTGGAGATATGGGCTTCGCGGTAATGATAGCCGCGCGGCTGGCGAAGGGCTTCCGTCGTCGGGCCCGGTGGCGCGCAGATCGTGTCCGAACTGCCGTTTGAGCAGGCAGTACGAGGTCAACGTGGCGGTTGCGAGGGTGCGCGGGTGGCTCACCGAGGTCGCTGTTGGTCCGGCCGGTGGCGTCCCCACCAGGTCGCGGTTGGGCAACGGTTGTGAGCCGAGCATGGACGGGGCGGTAAGCACTTAAGCGACATTACCAACCGAAAGGGGCGTATTGGTGGAGGTCGGCTGCTCAAGCCGCGAGGGCGGTGCGGGTGCGCCCACCTCCCAGCGGATCCCAGGTGCCAAAGATCCTGGTCTGGTGCCGTCGTGCGGCGTCGGGAACGATGATCTTCGGAAGCCGGGTCGGTAGTTTCACCCACCCACATGCACCCGGAGTGCGGAAAGAGGCGAATCATGACCAACTCGGCCACGACACCGTCGGAGCTGCTGACCATCGCGGTGGAGGTGGCTCGGGACGCGGCGGACACCGCGTACCGGATGCGCGCCGAGGGGGTCGTCGTCGCCGCCACCAAGAGCACCGTCACCGACGTGGTCACCGCCGCCGACCGGGCGGTGGAGCGGCAGATCCTCGACGCGTTGGCCGCGCGGCGTCCGGACGACTCCGTGCTGGGCGAGGAGTACGGCGAGGGAGCTTCCGGCGCGACGCGCAGCGGTGTGCGCTGGATCGTCGACCCGATCGATGGCACTGTGAACTACCTGTACGGGCTGCCGCACTCCGCGGTCTCGCTGGCCGCCGAGGTGGACGGGGTGGTGGTTGCCGGCGTGGTGCGCAACGTGAGCACCGGCGAGGAATGGACCGCCACGGCCGGCGGTGGGGCCTGGCGCGACGGTGTCCGGCTGCGTTGCTCCGGCGAGGTCGATCTGGGGCAGGCGCTGGTCGGCACCGGCTTCGGCTACGACGCCGGCCGTCGGGCGCACCAGGCGCAGGTGGTGGCCGGGCTGATCGCACACGTACGGGACATCCGCCGGCTCGGCGCCGCGGCGCTGGACCTCTGCCTGGTCGCCGAGGGGCGGCTCGACGCGTACTTCGAGAAGGGCCTTGCGGCCTGGGACCTGGCGGCTGGCGGGCTGGTGGCCGCCGAGGCGGGGGTTCGGGTCGCCGGCCTGGCCGGTCGGCCGCCAGGGCCGGATCTGGTGGTCGCGGCCCCGCCCGCGCTCTTCGCGCCGCTGCACGACCGGTTGGCCGCGCTGGACGCCGCCGGCGGTCCCTGACCGGCGGACCAGGTCCGCCGGCTTTGAGCGGCCGGCTCCGGTCTTAGAAGCGGCCGGCTGTGGTCGGCGGGCCAGGTCGGTGCCGGCCGCCGACGCCGGCCGCCGACCTGGACAGCGGCGGACCGGTTACGCCGTCACTTGGCGGGTGGGGACGGGCAGGAGCCCTTGGGAGCCTCCGGCGGACCCGAGTCGCCGAGCGACTGGTTGACCTCGGTCGTGGTGGCGAGCTGCTGGAAGCGGTTGCCCAGCACCACGTCCACGGTGTCGTCGGTGCGTTTCGGGTCGTAGCCCGGCACGGCGTTGTTGAGGAAGTACGCCTGGAGCAGGTGCGCGGAACCGACGCCCTTCGGGCCGTACCGCAGCACCGCGACGCTGTCGACCTTCTTCTCGTTCCCGGTCTTCTTGACCTGGAACTGTCGATTGCTGAACTCGTCGGCGACGGTGTGGGCGAGACCGGGCTGATCCGTGGCGTTGAAAACGTTGATCTTGACGTCTTTGCGCTCGCGCAGGGTCAGATCCGCCAGCGGCCAGCCCTCGGGGCAGCCCGCCGCGGTGCCCACGTTGCCCTGGCTGTCGCGGACCACGGCCACGACGACGAAGACCAGGGCGATGATCGCCAGCAGGCCGACGACGACGAGTGCTCGCACGCGCGCAAAACTCATCAGGGCACTCCCCGGACCTCAGTGGGTGGTGGCGGCCGGGAACGATCGCTCAGGCCGCCGGCCGTCGAATACGCCGCTGAGGTTAACGGTTGTCCGGCCGTCGCGTGGAAACAGCCCGACATGCCGGCGCGCCGACCGCGAACCGGGTACTACTACCCCTATCTTCGTGTCGCCTGAATCACATTGGGAACAACTTCGCGTGCGGGGGCGTACATCTCAGCCGCAAGGGCGGTATACATGCCTCGCCCAAGGGGGGGTAAGGTTCCGCGCTCGCAGGGGAGTCGCCCCGGCGAGCTCGACCCGTTCGGTCCTCGGGTCGGGTGCCCGACACAAGTGGTGGCCGGCCAGCGGAACCGAAACAGCGTCGTCCGGCGTTACAACCGGAAGCGACAACATCGATATGGGAGAGTGAAACCGATGGCCACCGACTACGACGCCCCGCGTCGCGACGAGGTCGACCTCGGCGAGGACAGCCTGGAAGAGCTCAAGGCACGGCGCGTCGACTCACAGTCGGGCGCGGTGGACGTCGACGAGGCCGAGGTGGCCGAGAGCTTTGAGCTGCCCGGTGCCGATCTGGCCGACGAGGAGCTCACGGTCAAGGTGCTTCCGATGCAGCAGGACGAGTTCCGGTGCGCCCGCTGCTTCCTGGTCCACCACCGTAGCCAGCTGGCAGTCGAGCGTAACGGCGAGCTGATCTGCCGCGAGTGCGTCTGACAACCACAACAACACCGGCGGCGGCCTCCTGAACGGGGTCGCCGCTGCCGGTGTAGGCATGCGGCAGCGGTGGGTACCTGCTTGACTCGTAGCGGGTAGCCACAGCACCGGGAGGTCCGATGAGCGATCGAGGCGGCACCACCGATGGCGGCACGGACGGCCTCGGTGCCACCCGTGGCGCGGAAGACCTCGGTGCCACCGTCGCGGCGTTGACCGCGGACGACATCGCGCCGGCCCGACGCCGCCAACTGCTGACCCGGATGGTCGGGCAGGCCCGTGCGCGGGGCATCTCCGACCTGTTCAAGCCGCGCGCCGCCGTGCGGTGGATGGTCGACACCGTCGCCGAGATCGCCCCGCACGTGCCGGTACGGGACCTGGACACGCTGCGCCAGCACTTCCCCGGCCTGGACGATGCCGCCCTGGCCGACCGGCTCATCCGCAACGCGTCGAGGACCACCGCCGCGATCGGCGCGGCCGGTGGGGGCGTCGCCGCCGTCGAGTGGGCGGTGGCCCCGACCCTGCTCTCCGCGCCGGTGCTGCTCGCCGCCGAGACCGTGGCCGTGGTGGCGGTGGAGCTGAAACTCGTCGGCGAGCTGCACGAGATCCACGGCGTGGCACTACCGGCCGCCGGAAGCCAACGGGCGGTCGCGCTGGTGCACTCCTGGGCCACTCAACGCGGCGTCAACCCGATGGTGCCCGGCGTGGGAGTGGGAGCGGTGCTCGGCACCGCCGCCCGCAAGGAGTTGCGGGACATGCTGCTGCGGCGTTTCGGTCGCAACCTCACCACGCTCGGGCCGTTCCTGACCGGCGCGGCGGTGGCCAGCTTCCTCAACCGCCGGGCCACCCAGCAGATGGCCGACCAACTCCAGGTCGACCTGCGTCGGCGGGGCATCGCCCGGCCCGCGCCACCGGCGGCCCTGCCGGGCCCGCCTACCGGCACCTGAGCGGCCTTCGGCGTCGGACCGGCACCTGAGCGGCCCTTCGGCGTCGGGTCAGCCCGGCTCGCCCGCCGTCGGGTGGGTAGCCGTCAGGGCGTCCCGCGCGGTCAGCACCGCCTCGGCCAGCTCGACCGGATGGCGGGTGCTCACCACCCAGAACGGGGTCGGATCCGCGGGATCGTCGAGGATCACCTGCACTGCGCCGCCGATCCACGGTCGCTGCACCACGAAGGCGAGCGGGTCCGCGCCGACGCCGAGCACCTCACGTCGGCCGGCCACGTCCAGCGGCACCACGTCGGCCACGAAACGGACCGGCAGGCGGGCATCGTCCACCCGCAGCTCGGCGTCGGCCACCCCGACCCGGATCCGGCCCAGCCACCACAGCCCCACGGCGGTGAGCGGCACCAGCACGGCGAACGGCAGCCAGGCGCGGACGCCGGAGGCGCCCATCCAGATCTCGACGGCCAGCAACGCGGCGGCCACCAGCCCGGCCAGCCACAGCCACCAGGGCAGATCCAGCCGCTCGGTGTACGCCGAGCGGGCGGCGACCGGCGGCTGATCGGCGGACGGGGAGGGCGACATGCTCACTCCTGCGAGGGTACGGCGCACGGCAGCTCGACGAACCGGCAGGATGGCAGGGTCACCCCGCGAACCGGACGGAAGAGGGGACCCGTGACCGACGTCGTACCCGTGCCCGTGCAGCTGCTCGACCCGGAGCTGCCGTTGCCCACGTACGCCCATCCCGGCGACGCCGGGGCCGACCTGGTGGCGGCCGCGGACGTGGAGCTGCCACCCGGCGGCCGTGCCCTGGTGCCCACCGGGGTGGCCATCGCGCTGCCGGAGGGGTACGTGGGCCTGGTCCATCCCCGGTCCGGTCTGGCGGCCAGGCTCGGCGTGACGGTGCTCAACGCGCCCGGTACGGTCGACGCCGGCTACCGGGGTGAGATCCTGGTCAACCTGATCAATCATGATCGGGATGTGCCGGCGAAGATCTCCCGCGGCGATCGGATTGCGCAGCTCGTGGTCCAGCAGGTCGCGCGGGCGCGGTTCGAGCCGGTGGTCGAGCTGCCCGCGTCCCGGCGCGGGACCGGTGGGCACGGGTCCACCGGTGGGCACGCCGGGCTGGTGCCGTCGCCGACGGGCCAGGACCGGGTCGAGCGGCGGCCGAGCGAGCCGGGCCGCGGGCAGACGGAAGAGGTGGCAGGGTGAGTGTGAACAGCGGAGGGCAGGCGCAGTGATCTTCTCCCGAAAGCGGGCCGATGCGGAGCGGCAGACCCGTGACGAGCGGGCCACCCAGGTCCCGGACCAGGGTGATGCGACGCCGACGCTGGAGCGCGGCCCGTACGACATCTCCGAGAGCTACGACGACGTGCAGCGACTCGACCTGGGCAGCCTGCACATCCCGGCGATCGCCGACGTCGAGGTGCGGGTGCAGGCCGACCCGCAGGGTGTGGTCCAGCAGGTGGTGCTGGTGCACGGCGACAACGCGCTCCAGTTGGGCGTCTTCGCCGCCCCCCGGTCCGAGGGGATCTGGGACGAGGTGCGCGAGGAGATCCGGCAGTCGCTGCTCCGCGACGGCGCGAGCGCGCAGGAGGTCGCCGGCGAGTACGGCCCGGAGCTGCACGCCCAGGTGAATACCCCGGACGGTCCGACGAACCTGCGGTTCGTGGGAATCGACGGGCCGCGCTGGATGGTCCGGGGCGTGTTCCAGGGTCCGGTGGCCACCGACCCGGCCATGGCCGGGCCGCTCGTCGAGTGCCTGGACGGCCTGGTGGTCGACCGTGGGCAGGAGGCGAAGCCGGTCCGCGAGCCACTGCCGCTGCGGCTGCCCCGGGAGATCGCCGACCAGGCCGAGGCCGAGGCGGGCGACGCCGCCGCCGCGCCGCGTCAGGTCTGACCGGCGCGCACCGGCCCGCCGGAACCGGCCCCGTCGGCGTACGCTGGCGGCACGGTTCCGGCGCCGCCGGGGCCAGCCGGGGACGGCGAGCGTGGAGAGGGTGACGCGGAGGTCATGATGACCGACGAGGGCCGGGTGTCGCTGCGGCGCATCCTGCAGAGGTTCACCGCCAGCGAGGCCGAGATCGACGCGCAGGAGCTGCGTCGGGAGAGCGCCGAGTGCGGCGGAATCCCCGCCCAGCAGTGCTCCCGGGGTCAGGTGGTCTCGGTCGCCGGTCGGCTGCGCACTGTGGTCTACACGCCGCGCACCAATCTGCCCACCCTTGAGGCCGACCTGTACGACGGCAGTGACGTGGTGACCCTGGTCTGGCTGGGTCGACGGCACATCGCCGGGATCGAGCCGGGCCGGCATCTGACCGCCCGTGGCCGGGTGGCGGTGCGGGACGACCGCAAGGTCATCTACAACCCCTACTACGAGCTGGACTCGCCCAAGTGACGGCACTGCGGACGGAAGGCCGGCGATGACGACGGGACAGGACCGGGCGGCACAGCCGGATACCGACCCTCAGGACGAGGAGCCGCTGCCGACGATCGCCGAGCAGATGGCCGACCAGCTCGGCGGCTGGCGGGGGCTGGTCGAGTCCAGCATCCCGGTCGTGGTGTTCGTCGTCGCCAACATCATCGGCGAGCTGCGGCCGGCGGTGATCGCGTCGATCGCGGTCGCCGTGCTGATCGCGGGGCTGCGGCTGGCCCAGCGTCGGCCGATCCGGCACGCCGTCAACGGGCTCTTCGGCGTCGGCGTCGGCGCGGCCATCGCGTGGCGCACCGGCGACGAGCGTGACTTCTACCTTCCCGGCATCCTCTACGGCATCGGCTACGGGGTCGCCCTGCTGATCTCGGCCGTGATCCGGCAGCCGCTGGTGGGCTGGATCTGGTCGGTGCTGGTGGCCAAGGGCCGTTCGGAGTGGCGGTCCGACCCGAAGCTGGTGCGCACCTTCACGCAGCTGACAGTGCTCTGGGGCGTGGTCTGGTTGGCCAAGGTGGGCGTGCAGGCCGGGCTCTACCTGGCCCACCAGGACACCGCCCTGGGTGTGGCCCGGTTGGCGCTGGGCTACCCGCCGTACGCGCTGCTGTTGCTGATCACGGTCTGGACGGTGCGCCGGGTCACCCGGGAGTCGTCGCCGGCCCCGCTGCCCAGCGCCTGAGCGAGGCCGGGCCACCCGGATCGCTCAGCGCGCCCCCGTCGGGGTCAGCGTGAGCTGCGGGTCCGTTCGACGCTGTCCGGCCCGAGGATCACCGCGCGGACCTCGTCCTCCACCTCGGCGGTGCAGACGAAGATCAGCTCGTCGCCGGCCTCGATCGGGTCGTCCGGGCTGGGCACCAGGACCCGCTTGCCGCGCAGGATCGCCACCAGGGCGGAGTCGCGGGGCAGCGGCACGGCGTGGATCGGCTGGCCGACGTAGGGCGCGGTCGGCGGCAGGGTGATCTCGACGAGGTTCGCCTCGCCCTGCCGGAAGGTCATCAGCCGGACCAGGTCGCCGACGGTGACCGCCTCCTCGACGAGCGCGGCCATCACCCGCGGCTTGCTCACCGCGACGTCCACGCCCCACTGGTCGGTGAACAGCCACTCGTTCTCGGCCCGGTTGACCCGGGCGACCACGCGGGGTACCGCGAACTCGGTCTTGGCCAACAGCGACAGCACCAGGTTGGTCTTGTCGTCGCCGGTCGCCGCGACCACCACGTCGCAGCCGGCGATGTTGGCCTCCTCCAGGCTGCTCAGCTCGCACGCGTCGGCCAGAACCCAGTCGGCGGCCGGCACCCGGTCCGGGCGCAGCATCTTGGGTTGGCGCTCGATCAGCATCACCTGGTGGCCGTTGTCGATCAACTCCTGGGCGATCGAGCGGCCCACGTTGCCCGCGCCCGCGATGGCGACCCGCATGGCTCAGTGCCCTCCTTCCGGCGGCGTCGCCGCCACCGACGTGACAGTCGCCACGATGTCATCGCTGACCAGCATGAACACCTGGTCGCCCTCCTGCATGACGGTGGACCCGGTGGGCAGCGTGCCGATGCCGAAGCGGATCAGGTAGGCCACCCGCGCCCCGGTCGCGTCCTCCAGCGTCCGCACCGGTCGGCCGATCCAGTCCTTGTGTACGGGCACCTCGACGATCGACACCGTGCTCGTGGGGTCGCGGAAGATCTCCACGTTGCCCTCCGGCACCAGGTGTCGCAGCATCCGGTCCGCCGTCCACCGCACCGTCGCCACGGTGGGGATGCCCAGCCGCTCGTAGACCTGTGCCCGGCGCTGGTCGTAGATGCGGGCGGCGACCCGGGAAACGCCGAACGTCTCGCGGGCCAGCCGGGCCGAGATGATGTTGGAGTTGTCGCCGCTCGACACCGCCGCGAAGGCGTCCGCGCGCTCGATGCCGGCCTGCCGGAGCACCTCGCCGTCGAAACCGGCCCCGGTCACCGTGATCCCGGCGAAGTCGGGGCCGAGCCGGCGGAAGGCGTCGGCGTCCTGGTCGATCACCGCCACCGAGTGCCCTCGGGACTCCAGGCTGTGGGCGAGGGTCGACCCGACCCGGCCACATCCCATGATCACGACGTGCACGCTGTCCCTCCCAAGGTGCGTACCACTCCCGCTGCCGGTGGCCTTCGAGTGCGAGCCTGCCACGTCCCGGTCGCGAGCGGGGACCGACCGTACCCCGCCGTCGCGAGCAGCGGTGATCGCCCACCCCCGCGCCCTCGCCGTGGTGGTCGTACTCTTGGCGTTCGTGGCCAGTCCCACCTCGCTGCTGAAGCGGCTTCTTCTCGGTCGACCGTTCCGGTCCGACCGGCTCCAGCACACCCTCCTGCCGAAGCGCATCGCGCTGCCCGTGTTCGCCTCCGACGCGCTGTCCAGCGTCGCGTACGCGCCCGACGAGATCCTGCTTACCCTCTCCATCGCCGGTGCGTCCGCGTACTTCTTCTCGCCGTGGATCGCGCTGGCCGTGGTCGTGGTCATGCTCACCGTGGTGGCGAGCTACCGGCAGAACGTGCACGCCTACCCGTCCGGTGGTGGTGACTACGAGGTGGCCACCGTCAACCTGGGGCCGAAGTTCGGCGTCGGGGTGGCCAGCGCGTTGCTGGTCGACTACGTGCTCACGGTGGCGGTGTCGGTCTCCTCCGGGGTGGCCAACCTGGGCTCCGTGGTGCCGTTCGTGGCCACCCACAAGGTTCTGATCGCGGTGAGCGCAGTGGTCCTGCTCACCGCGGTCAACCTGCGCGGGCTGCGCGAGTCGGGCACGGCGTTCGCCATCCCCACCTACGGCTTCGTGATCGTGATGCTCGGGATGCTGCTCACCGGGCTGTTCCGCGTCTTCGTGCTGGGCGACGAACTGCGCGCGCCGAGCGCCGACCTGGTGATCCAGGCCGAGCACAGCGTGACCGGTTTCGCGCTCGTCTTCCTGCTGCTGCGGACGTTCAGCTCGGGCGCCGCCGCGCTCACCGGCGTGGAGGCGATCTCCAACGGGGTGCCGGCGTTCAAGGCGCCGAAGAGCCGCAACGCCGCCACCACCCTGCTGCTGCTCGGCACCATCTCGGTGAGCATGCTGGTCGGGATCATCTGGCTGGCCCGGCTGACCCACCTCCAGTTCGTCGAGGATCCGAATCTCCAGATCGTCTCCGGCCCCGAGGGGTACGTGCAGAAGACGGTCACCACCCAGCTCGGGGAGACGGTCTTCGGCTCCGGGTCGATCCTGCTCTACGTGCTGGCCGGGGTGACCGCACTGATCCTGTTCCTGGCCGCGAACACCGCCTTCAACGGTTTCCCGGTGCTCGGCTCGATCCTGGCCCAGGACCGCTACCTGCCCCGCCAGTTCCACACCCGGGGCGACCGGCTGGCCTTCTCCAACGGCATCACCTTCCTCGCCCTCTTCGCGATCGTGCTGATCGTCGGCTTCCAGGCCGAGGTGACGAAGCTGATCCAGCTCTACATCGTCGGGGTCTTCGTCTCGTTCACCGTCTCCCAGGTCGGCATGATCCGGCACTGGAACCGGCACCTGCGCACCGAGCGGGACCCGGAGGCCCGTCGCCGGATGCACCGCTCCCGGGCGATCAACACGTTCGGCGCGGGCCTGACCGGTGCGGTGCTGGTGATCGTCCTGATCACCAAGTTCCTGCTCGGCGCCTGGATCGCCATCGCCGCGATGGCGGTGATCTACGTGCTGATGCTGGCCATCCGCCGGCACTACGACCGGATCGCCGTCGAGCTGACCCCGCCGGACGAGGGCCGGGCCGTGCTGCCCGCCCGCAACCACGCGATCGTGCTGGTCAGCAAGCTGCACCAGCCGACGCTGCGGGCCATCGCCTACGCCCGCGCCACCCGACCGGACACGCTCACCGCAGTGACAGTCAACGTGGACGAGAAGGACACCCGGGACCTGCAGGCCGACTGGGAGCGCCGGGAGATGGCGATCCCGCTCACCGTGATCGACTCGCCGTACCGGGAGATCACCCGCCCAATCCTGGACTTCGTCGCCTCCACCCGCCGCAAGTCGCCCCGAGACGTGGTCACCGTGTTCATCCCGGAGTACGTGGTCGGCCGTTGGTGGGAGAACCTGCTGCACAACCAGAGCGCCCTGCGCCTCAAGGGCCGGCTGCTCTTCGAACCGGGGGTGATGGTGGTCAGCGTGCCGTGGCAGCTCGCGTCAACAGCGAGCAAGAACCTGGACCGGCTGGACGCCACCCTGTCCCGGACACCGGCGCGGGGGCCACGCAGCGCCGTGCCACCACTGGTCACCACGCCGCCGGTGGCCGCCACGCCGCCCGGCGAGGGCGGGCCCGAGAACAGCGGAACGATGGGGAACAGTCGTGACTGAGCCGGGCGGTCCGCGGACCGCGACATCCAGGGCGCCGTCGGCGTCGGCCTCATCGGCGTTCGAGCGGGGGCTGGCCGAGACGGACCGGATCGAGCTGACCGTCGACGCTGTCGCCCCCGGCGGGCACTGTGTCGCCCGGGTGGAGGGGCAGGTGGTCTTCGTCCGGCACGCGCTGCCGGGCGAACGGGTCATCGCCGAGGTCACCGAGGTGCACCGGGGGTTCGTCCGGGCCGACGCGGTGACAGTGCTGGAGCCCTCACCGGACCGGGTCGAGCCGCCCTGCCCGTACGCGAAGCCGGGTGCCTGCGGGGGCTGCGACCTCCAGCACGTCGCACCGGCCGCGCAGCTGGCCTGGAAGACCGCCGTGGTCCGCGAGCAGCTGGTCCGCCTCGGTGGGCTGACCGACGTCGAGCTGGACCGGCTCGGCGTCCGGGTCGAGGCGTTGCCCGGTGGGCTGCTCGGCTGGCGCTCCCGGGTCCGTTACGCGGTCGACGCCGCCGACCGGGCCGGCCTGCTCAAGCACCGCTCGCACGAGGTGGTGCCGATCGACCGCTGCCGGATCGCCCACCCGGCCATCCAGCAGCTGCCGGTGCTCACCCCCACCGGTGCGCGCTGGCCGGCCGCCGAGGCCGTGGAGACCGTCGCCAGCACCGGCGGGGACGTGACCGTCACGGAGATCCGCGATGGGGTGCCCGCCCCGGTCAGTGGCCCGACCGAGGTCCGCGAGGTCGCCGCCGGACGGGACTGGACGCTGCCCGCGTCCGCGTTCTGGCAGGTGCACCCGGCCGCCGCAGACGCCCTCTCCACGGCGGTGCTGGAGCTGCTGGACCCGCAGCCGGGCGAGGTCGCCTGGGACCTCTACGGCGGCGCTGGGCTGTTCGCCGCCGGGCTGGCCGCACGGGTCGGCGCGACGGGCCGGGTGACGGTGGTCGAAGCGGCGGCGCAGGGTGTCGCCGCCGCCCGGGAGAACCTCGCCGACCTGCCCAGCGTCGAGGTGGTGTCGGCCCGGGTGGAGACCGCGCTGGCCCGCCGACGAATCACCGGCCCGGTCGACGTGGTGGTGCTCGACCCGCCGCGCTCCGGGGCCGGCGCCCCGGTGGTTCGCGCGCTGGCCGCCGCCGGCCCGCGGGCGGTCGCGTACGTGGCCTGTGACCCGGCCGCCTTCGCCCGGGACGTGCGTACCTTCGCCGAACTCGGTTGGCGGTTGGCGGCGCTCCGGGGCTTCGACCTCTTCCCGATGACGCAGCACGTCGAGCAGGTCGGGCTGCTGCTTCCCCCGGCCGCGCGGTAGAACACCCCGCGTCGGCGCCTGACCGGGTGCTCAGCTGCCCACTCCCCGCCCGGCCCAGCTGCGTGGGGCTCGGGCCGGGCTGCGGAGTACCGGGGGGCCGATAGACTCTCCGGTCATGAGCGTTGAAGAGGACACGGCCAACCACGGCCGGCTGCTGGGGACGGTTCGCGGTCCGCAGGACGTCAAGCGGATGTCCGGCGAGGAACTGGACGTCCTCGCCGCCGAGATCCGGGACTTCCTGATCACCAAGGTCTCCCGTACCGGCGGGCACGTCGGACCCAACCTCGGTGTGGTCGAGCTGACGCTCGCCATGCATCGCGTCTTCGACTCCCCCCGGGACCGGCTCCTGTTCGACACCGGCCACCAGGCGTACGTACACAAGATCCTTACCGGGCGTCAGGCCGGCTTCGACAAGCTCCGCCAGCGCGGTGGCCTCTCCGGCTACCCCAGCCAGGCGGAGAGCGAGCACGACCTCATCGAGAACTCGCACGCTTCCACCGCGCTGTCCTACGCCGATGGCCTCGCCAAGGCGTACGCCCTCCGGGGCGAGGCACGCAGCGTCGTGGCCGTGGTCGGTGACGGCGCGCTGACCGGCGGCATGTGCTGGGAGGCGCTGAACAACATCGCCACCGCCGGCAACTCCCTCGTGATCGTTGTCAACGACAACGGCCGGTCCTACTCGCCGACCATCGGCGGGCTGGCCGACCACCTCTCCTCGCTGCGGCTCAACCCCGGCTACGAGAAGGTCCTCGACACCGTCAAGGACGCCCTCGGCTCCACCCCGCTGGTCGGCAAGCCGATGTACGAGGTGCTGCACGCGGTCAAGAAGGGCATCAAGGACGCTGTCGCCCCGCAGGCCATGTTCGAGGACCTGGGCATCAAGTACGTGGGCCCGGTGGACGGACACGACGTGGGCGCGGTCGAGGCGGCGCTGCGCGCGGCCAAGAACTTCGGCGGCCCGGTCATCGTGCACGCCGTCACCCGCAAGGGCTACGGCTACCGTCCCGCCGAGGAGGACGAGGCGGACTGCCTGCACGGCCCCGGCAGCGCCTTCGACGTGGAGACCGGCGCGCTGCTGGCCGCCCCGTCGGTGAAGTGGACGCACGTCTTCGCCGACGAGCTGCTGGCCATCGCCGACGAGCGCCCGGACGTGGTGGGCATCACCGCCGCTATGGCCGAGCCGACCGGCATCGCCAAGCTGGCCCGCAAGTACCCCGAGCGGGTGTACGACGTGGGCATCGCCGAGCAGCACGCGGCCACCTCGGCGGCCGGGTTGGCGCTCGGTGGCCTGCACCCGGTGGTCGCGGTCTACGCCACCTTCCTCAACCGCGCCTTCGACCAGGTCCTGCTGGACGTGGCGATGCACAAGCTGCCGGTGACCTTCGTGCTGGACCGGGCGGGCATCACCGGCCCGGACGGGCCCAGCCACTACGGCATCTGGGACATGTCGGTCTTCGGGGTGGTGCCAGGGCTGCGGATCGCCGCTCCCCGCGACGCCGCCACCCTGCGGGAGGAGCTGCGCGAGGCGATGGCCGTCGACAACGGCCCGACCGTGGTGCGGTTCCCGACCGGTGCGGTCGCAGCGGACCTGCCGGCGCTGCGCCGGGTCGGCACGGTCGACGTGCTGGCCGAGTCCGCCCGTACCGACGTGCTGCTCGTCGCCGTCGGCTCCTTCGGCCAGTTGGGCATGGAGGTGGCCGCCCGGGTCGCCGAGCAGGGCTACGGGGTCACCGTCGTCGACCCGCGCTGGGTGCGTCCGGTCCCGGCGGAGCTGGTCGACCTGGCCGCCCGCCACCGGCTCGTGGTCAGCGTCGAGGACGGCGTGCGGGTCGGCGGGGTGGGCGACGCGCTCGCCCAGGCGATGCGTGACGCCGACGTCCGGGTTCCGCTGAAGGACCTGGGTGTGCCGGCCGACTGGCACCCGCACGGCACCCGCGCGCAGATCCTCGCCGACCTGGGCCTGACCGCTCAGGACGTGGCCCGCAACGTCACCGGTTGGATCTCCGGCCTGGATGCCACCCCGGACCGCCTCACCCCGAGCGACGCGGCCGCACAGAACTGACGAGACGAACAACGGCGGGCGTCCCTCGGGACGCCCGCCGTCGTGTGTCCATCCCCAATCCCGTCGCCCTGCCCCCGCCCTCGCGGGCGAGGGTGGGGCTAGCGGGGGGAGATTGAGCGGTAGTGGGTTTTGTCGGTGTTGGCGAGGCTGTAGGTCTGGGAGCGGGACGGGGTGGGGATGACCGCCAGGCCGGGGCGTTCGACCAGCAGGGGAGTGCCCGGCGGAACGGACAGGGAACTGTCCCGGGTGGCCCGCCAGCTCAGTACCACCAGCGGCTGACCGGGCACCGGCAGTTGGTACGCCTGCAACGGGGTGGCCCGGTCGGCGGGTGAGACGACGGGCGCGCTCCCGTCGGCCGGTCGATAGATCACCGCCGTCATCGCGCCGGCGTCGGTGTCCCAGCTGAGCTGCTGCAACTCGGCCGGCTCGCCGCCGCCGAGGGCGACTTCGCCCAGCGAGCGCACGGTGAGCTTCGCCATCGGCCAGGACGTCGGCACCGAGCGTGGGGCGTCCCGGTCCCCGATCCGGCGCGGGATGCTGCCGAAGGGGCCCCGATCGCCGGACAGCACGCAGGTGTCCAGGCCGGTGAGCGCCCGCCGGCCCGTGCCGGACTCGTCGCGGACCAACGGGTAGCGCGGGTCGACGGTGCCGGTGCCCAGGTCGAGCAACCGGTCGGCGGCCCGCCCGCGGGGGAGTGACTCAGTGGTTCGCAGGGTCGCGGTCACGCCGACGGCCGTGCAGGACGGCACATCGACCGGTGCGCTGAGACCGTCCGCGATGGTCAACGTCCGGTCCTTTGGCCCGAGGAGGCTCTGCACCCGGGCCGAAACCAGGTAACGCCGGCCACCGGCCGTCTGCACCGGCAGTACGTCGGAGTAGACGAGGTAGCCCGGATCGGTGTACTCGGTGGCGCGGGTCACCGCGTACCGGTCGCCCTCGCGCGTCAGTTGCAGCAGCCAGGACGCGCTTTCGCCGGGCACGTCGGCGGCCACCAGCGCCACCGGGGCGCCGTCGACCCGACCGGAGAAGAGGATGCCGGACGAGGGCAGGTGCGCGCGGTCGTCGGCCGGCGACCGCCAGCCCCGGACCGCCGCGGTGACCGCCGCCGTCGCTGCGGCGTCCCGGGAGAGGTCGCCGCGGGGCGGCCACACGGCGAGGGTGCCGTCCAGGCTGTCGTACCCGACCCGGAGGTCCTGCGGCTTGCGCTCGGCTACCGGACCGCAGGCCGTGCCGGCCAGCAGCGCGCTCAGCAGGACGGGAAGCGCCCTGCCGTACCGACGGCCTGGAGTCACCTGGCCCGCCCCCGATCGCCTCGCCGTCGCTGTCGGAAAGCGCCATAGTACGAGATGTCCGATGCGGCACCTCAGTTGGCCGGCATCCGAGCCACCACAATGGACACCACCGGGGGTTTAGGGCGTTTTGGTTGCTCCGGTAGACTCCGCCGACTGTGACGCCTGCCGAGTCCCGCGCCCTGCCCGCGCCGCACCCGGAGGCGGCAGCCGACTCCGCCGAGCTGGTGAACTACCGCACACCGGCCGGCCTCTTCGCCGGCCCGCCCGCGCTGGCCGCCCCCACCACAGCGCCGGCCGAGCCCGAAGCGCCGGCGGACCCCGAAACGCCGGCCGAGCCCGAAGCGCCGGCGGACCCCGAAACGCTGGCCGGGCCCGGAGCACCGGCCGAGTCCGAAACGCCGGCCGAGAGCGCGGTGCCGACGCGGGCGTGGTGGCGTCGGTGGACTCGGCGTCGGCAGCACCTGGCGGTGGGCGGGCTGTTCCTGCTCGCCGCACTCTGGGTGACCAGCCGGATCTGGTTGGACCCGTCCGGTCGGGTGGCCTCGCTCTACACCGGTGACCCGGCGCAGGTGCAGTTCTTCCTCGCCCACTCGGTACGCGTGGTGCTGCACGGCGAGTACCCGTTCTACACCGAGCAGTTCAACTATCCGGACGGCGTCAACCTGATGGCCAACACGGCCGTGCTGGCGCTGGGCATCCCGATGGTCCCGGTGACGCTGCTCTTCGGGCCGGCGGTCTCCTTCGTGGTGCTGGTCACGCTCGGTCTCGCCGGCACCGCCATGGCCTGGTACCTGATGCTCTCCCGCCACCTGGTGCGTACCCCGCTCGCGGCAGCGGTCGGCGGCTGGTTCTGCGGGTTCTCGCCCGCGATGCTCTCGCACGCCAGTTGGCACCCGAACATCATCAGCCAGTTCCTGCTGCCGTTCATCGTGTGGCGGGTGCTGGTCCTCACCCGCTCCGTAAAACCGGTTCGGGACGGGGCCCTGCTCGCCCTGCTGGTCACCGCGCAGGCGTTCATCAACGAGGAGATCCTGCTCTTCACGGCGCTGGCCTGCGGCGTCTTCCTGCTGGCGGTGCTGGCCCAGGAGCCGGCCCGGTGGCAGGCGGCGTGGCGACCCCTGGGCGTCGGCGTGGTGACCTGCGCGCTGCTGGCCGGGGCGCTGCTGGCGTACCCGCTCTACGTGCAGTTCGCCGGGCCGATGGCCTACCACGGGCTCAGCGACGCGGTGAAGGACTATGGCAACGACATCGCCGCCTTCTTCGCCCCGGGCTCGCCCACCCTCGGCGGCAACCAGCGGGCCAACATCAACCTGGCGCCGAACTACTCGGAGGAGAACGCCTTCTTCGGCTGGAGCCTGTCGATGCTGGCCATCGGCATCGTGGTCTGGCTGCGCCGGGAGTTGATCGTTCGGGCGCTCGCGGTGACCGGCGTGTTCTTCGCCGTGCTCTCCCTCGGCGAGCGGGTCTCCTGGTGGGACCGCGAGCTGATCACCGGGCCGTGGCAGTGGTTGGTCCACCTGCCGCTGCTGGACGCGGTGGTGCCGACCCGGTTCGGGCTCATCACCAGCGTGGTGATCGGCCTGCTGCTGGCGCTCGCCGTCGAGCGGGCCTGGGCGCTACGCCCGGCCGACCGCCGTACCGTCCACGTGCTCACCGCCGCGGGCCTGGCCTTCGCGCTGCTGCCGATCGCACCGATGCCGCTGCGGATGGTCTCCCGGCCGCCGGTGCCGGACTTCATCACTGCGGACCGGTGGCGGGCGTACGTCGGCCCGGACCAGACGCTGGTGCCGATCCCGGTGCCCAGCATGGGCAACACGCACGGCATGCGCTGGGCCGCGGCCACCAACCTCGACTTCAAGATCCCCGGCGGTTACTTCCTCGCGCCCCGCAACGGCAACACCGGTGACGCAGGCCGGTTCGGCGGTCGTCCCAGCGGGGTGGGTCAGATGCTGGAGGAGGTGGCGACCACCGGCCGTACGCCCAAGCTGGACGACCGGCAGCGTCGGCGCTTCGCCGACGAACTGCGGCACTGGCGGGCGGCGATCCTGGTGCTGCCCGTGCGGCAGCAGAACGCCGAGCCACTGCGACGTACGGTCGAGGAGCTGGTCGGCCCGGGCCGCCAGGAGTTGGATGTCTGGGTCTGGGACGTCCGGACGCTCACCGACCGTTCGGTCTGATGGCCACCGGGACGACGTCCCCGAACACCTCGTTGCCGGCGACGGGCGGCACGTCCCGTCCGGCCTGGCTGCGGGACGCGCTGGTGGTGGCCGGCTATCTGGGCCTCGCGGTGCTGGTGACCAGCGGGCAGTGGGGCCGCCCGTGGCAGCTGTTCCACCAGGCGGGTGACCAGATCCTCTTCGAGTGGATGCTGGCCCACGCGGCGCATGCCGTGGTGGAGGGGGAGAACCCGCTTTTCAGTACCGGGTTGAACGCGCCCGACGGGGTCAACCTGATGGCGAACACCTCGGTGCTCGGCCTGGGTGTCCCGCTCACCCCGGTCACCCTGCTCTTCGGCTCGCAGGTGGCGTTCTGCGTAGCGGTCGTCTGCTGCCTCGCCGGGACCGCCGTCGCCTGGTACGTGCTGCTGCGTCGCCGGCTGGTCGGCGCCCGGGCCCCGGCCGCGGTGGGTGGGCTGATCTGTGGCTTCGCCCCGGGCATGATCGCTCAGGCGGGCGCGCACCTCCACATCGCCGCCCAGTTCCTGGTGCCCGCGATCCTCGCCCTGGTGTTCCGCCCCGCCTCGGAGACGACGCGACACGGCGTGTGGCGGCCCGGCGTCGGCCTGGGGCTGCTGCTCGTCTGGCAGGTCTTCATCGGCGAGGAGGTGCTGGTCTTCCTGGTGCTCGCGGCCGGCGTCTTCGCGCTGGGTTACGCGCTCGCCGACCGGGTGGCCGCACGGCGGCTGGCGCCGGCCCTCTTCGGCCGACTCGCGGTGGCGGCCGGCGTGGCGGCGGTGCCGCTGGCGTACCCGCTGTGGTTCCAGTTCCACGGCCCGCAGCACTACTCCGGGATGGCGTTCGCCACGCAGGGCTTCCAACTGGACGTCGCCTCGTTCACCGCGTCGGCCCGGCAGACGGTGCTGGGTGACGACTGGCTGCCGGGGTTGCTCTCGCCGAATCCGACCGAGGAGAACTCGTTCTTCGGCCCGGGCCTGCTGGTGCTCGCCGTGGTGATCGTGATCTGGCAGTGGCGACGACCGCTGGTCCGGGCACTGGCCGCCTGCGGCGTGGTCTTCGCCCTGCTCTCGCTCGGCGACGACCTGCGGGTGGACGGTGAGGCCACCGGCATTCCGGGGCCGTACCGGCTGGTCAGCGGGCTGCCGTTGCTCGATCTCGCGGTGCCGGCCCGGTTCGCGCTGGTCTGCGTACCGGTGCTGGGTGTGCTGGTGGCCCTGTCCCTGGACCGGGTCCGGGCCGCGCGCGGGCCGAACGTGGCGCCGGGCCTACCGGTGCGGCTGCTGTGGGCCGGCGCGGTCGCCGCCGCGTTGCTGCCCCTGATTCCGACGCCGATCCGCGTGGTGCCGGTCGCGCCGGTGCCGGCGTTTCTCGCCACCGGTGGCTGGCGTCCGCTGGTGCCGCCGGGCCGGACGGTGGTCGCGGTGCCCCCGGTCACCGGTGCCGGGCGCAGCCCGGTGATGCTCTGGTCCGCCCGTACCGCTCTGGGGTTCGCCGCGCCGGGCGGCTACTTCATCGGCCCCAGCGGCCCGGACGACCCGGCGGCCCGCTGGGGCGCGCCGGACCGGCCCACGTCGGTGCTGCTGCGGCAGGTGGCCGAGACCGGCGCGGTGCCGGTGCTCACCGACGCCGACCGCCGCCAGGCCGTCGAGGACCTGCGGCACTGGCGTGCCGCGGTGGTCGTACTCGGGCACCTGGAGCACGGTGACCCGGTCCGCCGAACGGTCGACGACCTGCTCGGCCCGGGCCGACCGGTCGACGGCGGATGGTTGTGGGACGTCCGGGACCGGGTCGGCTGAGCCGACCGGTGGCGCGGTGCTCGACTAACCCACCAGGGCGCGCACGTCCCACACCCAGACGTCGTCGACCCGCTGCGGTGGCCCGAGCAGGGCGGTGACCAGCTCACGGAGCACCGCCTCGCGGGGGTGCGCCCCGAGCACCACCACCGACGCCCGCCAGAACCGCAGGTCCTCGACAATTTGGCGGCGGTTCTCGTCGGTCAGCGCCGGAACGGTGCCGCTGTCCATGGTGGAGTAGATGAGGGAGCTGGTCGGTCGGTTCGGCGCACCGAAGACCCCCTCACCCAGCTCGTTCGGGCCGATGAAGTAGCCGCCCGGAACGGGGAACTCCTGCCCGGTCAGCGCACTCCACCGCAGCGTCGGCAGACCGTGCACGTTGCTCGGGATCGGCACCGGCACCAGGGTTCGACCCGCCGGCACGTACGGCCGCCAGCCGCCCGCGGTGATGAAGTGCGGCGGTGGGTCGATCTGCTGGGCGGGCAGTGGGCGGGGGAAGAGCGGCAGCACGGCGAGGGCGACCGCCGCGTACCCCACCGGGCGCAGCCACCGACGGCGCGACGCGACCGGGCCGGCGGGCTTGGCGGGCTCGGGGGACACAGCCGGGGCCCCTTCGGCGGAGCGCTGGGCCGGCACCCGCGGCCGGTCGGCCGCCGGGCGCCCCTGGCGGTGCGCGGCGTCCCAGGTCAACGCGAGCAGTACGCCCACCGCGGCGGCGACCACCAGCGTCAACCGGGTCGGCATCATCATCTCGACCAGCGGCAGGTCGTCCGACACGTACGACCAAGGGCCGCGCACACCGGTCTCCACACCGTTGAAGCGCACCCACGGCCCGATCGCGGCCACGCTGAACACCACGATGAGCACCGCGGCGATCCGGGCGGCCAGCGAGCGGCGTACGAGCAGCACCAGAGCCACCACCGAGAGCAGCACCAGCGGCCAACCGAACCAGGTGTTCTGCTCGGTCAGACCGATCGTCTTCTCCACGGCCGGGTCACCGGCCCAGGTGTCCCGGGCGAAGGTGACGAAGGCGACCAGGTCCTCGCCCCAGTTGTGGAAGACGCCGCCCTGCAGGCCCCGGTAGGACTGCGGGCCGTTGAACTGGAACCAGATCGGGTACGCGGTGAGCACAAGGGCCAGCCCGCCGGCGACGCCGAGCCCGGCCAGGAACGTGCCGGCGGCGGCCCGGGTGGCCCGAGGCCGCTGCACGGCGTACGCCAGCACGATGACCAGGCAGGCCAGCGCGGTGAGCAGCAGCATCTCCTCGTTGATGAAGATCTGGTACGCCACCAGCGCACCGAGCACGAGCCCGTTGCGGCGCCACCGGCCCGGCTCACCCAGGGTCAGCACCCGCACCACGATCAGCGGGAGCAGGAAGTTGGAAACGAAGTTCGGTTGGCCGTTGGCGTGGTGGATGATTCCCGGCGCGAAGCCGAGGAACGCGCCGCCGACGAACGCCGCCGCACGGGAGCGCACCAGGTGGCGGGAGAGCATCCAGTAGCCGGTGCCGGCGGTAGCCGCCAGCGCCGCGCCCAGGTAGAGCGCGTACATCACCTGAGGGCCGAGCAGCATCGTCAGCGGAGCCAGCGGCAGGGTCACCCCGAGCAGCGAGGTGTTGGCCATCATGTTCACCCCGTCCGGGGCGTTCTGACGGGCCGTGAACAGCGGGTTCTCCAGGTGCCGCACCGAGTACTCGCCGTGCGCGAACAGCCACTCGAACCAACTGTGATCGGTGGGCAGGTGCGAGGAGACCCGGCCGTTGACGTCACCCCAGTAGTTGAGGCAGACGAACACGCCCAGCAGCACATAGGCTCCGAGGGCCAACAGGTCGGCTCGGGCCGGACGGCGTCGAGGCCGTCGTGTCGACTCGGCCTCGGCCGGGTCGACGTCGGTCACGGGATTCAGCGAAGGGTCTACCACCGGCACAGCCACGACGCGCCATCGTACAGGCGGGGTTCCGTCACTTTTGCCGGGCCGGTGCGCTGACGGTCGGTTTGCCGGGCGGGTCACCCGTCGGCCAGCCTTACCTGGTGACGGAAGGACGGTCCTTGTCGATCATCGAGCTGGGCGAGATCCGGGAAGAGGCCGCGTCGGCACCTCCGGTTCGCCGCCCGCGCGCCGCCGGTCGCCCGCTGCGCAGCGCGACTGTGCTGTTGCTCAGCCTGGTGGTGCTGGCCGGTGCCGCGCCACCAACGCAGCGAACGGTGAGCGTGGTGCCGGCCTCGCGGACGGCCACCGCGTACCTGGCCGGAGACGGCGTCTTCGTTGTCGATCCGCCGACACCCGACGGGGACCGGTACCTGACCGCGTACGCCCAGCCGGCACCGACCGGCGCTGGGGTGCGGCGGCGGTGGCAGGCGCCGCTGGCCCGCACCGGTAACTACCTCGACGTCCGGGTCGAACGGGGCCTGGTGCTGGCGTTGGCGGTCAACGCCCCCAACCGGCTGTTCCAGACCACCGCCTTCGACACCGCGACGGGCCGGCAACGCTGGCAGCATCCCGGTGCTCCCCAGCCGACCCCCGGCGGTGGCCTGCTGGTGACCAATGGCCGCGAGGACGGGTCGGGCGCGATGAGCGGGGTTGAGCCCGACACCGGCCTGGTGCTCTGGTCGGTGCCGCTTCCGCCGGCCGCCAGCCCCACCTACCACCTCACTCCCGAGGGGCAGGTCGACCGGTTCGTGCTCCTGCAACCGACCGGTGAGGTGCAGGTGTACGACGCCGGCACCGGCCAGCTGCTGCGCAGCATCGACACGCTGCCCGGTGACCGGTCGGCGTACCAGCGGGTGCAGATCGTCGACGACCTGCTGCTGCTCGTCCCGCCGGGCAGCACCCGGCTGGTGAGCTTCGGGCTGTCCGAGTTGGAGCCACTGTGGACGGCGGAGGTGACGCTGGTGTCGCATGTGCTCGAATGCGGTGGTCTGCTCTGCGCGGTACCGCAGACCGGCGGCGTCCAGGTGCTCGACCCGGCCACCGGATCGGTGCGGTGGTCGGAACCGGGCCAGGACGTCCTGGCGGACGTCCGGTACGGTCGGCTACTGATGGCCAGGCCCGGCCAGGGGTACGCGGTGCGGGACGCGGCCACCGGGCAGGTACGGACCGAACTGGGCGCGTGGAGTCTGATGCCGGTGCTGCGGCCGGACGATCCGCTGGTCGGTGTGCGGCGGGGTGACGACGGTCGGATGGTCGTCGCCGAACTGGACCTGGTGGCCGGCCGAACGCGGATCGTCGACGTGCTGCCGGGCATCGCGGGCAGTTGCCAGGCGTCCCTGCCGGTCCTGCTCTGCCAGCGCCTCGACGGCACGACCGCTCTGTGGAGGTTGACGCGGTGACCGACTCGGTGATCGACCTCGGCGAGCTGCGGGACGACAGGAACCCGGAGTCGATGCCCCGCCCACCTCGCGCCCACGGCCGCCCGCTGCGTTGCGCGCTGGTCGTGGTGCTCGCGCTGGTCACGCTCGCCGCCTCCGCCGTCGCATCGCCCCGCCCGGCCCCCGTGACGCTGCCGGGCCGACCCGGGTCCGACGTCATGATCGATGGTGACCTCCTCCTGGTCATGGAGCCGGCCAGCACCGACATGCGGCAGGCGCGGCTGGCCGCGTACCGGCTGCCCGACGGCGAGCCCGTCTGGCAGGCGCCGCTGCCGGCGCAGGCCCGGTACTGGGGGATGATTCCGCTGGCCGGGATGCTGTTGGCCACCGGGTACGAGATCGGCCCGGAGGGTCGGGACACACTCACCGTCGCACTGGACCGGGCGACCGGGGCGTACCGGTGGCAGCAGCCGGGCACCGTCTCCAAGCTGACCGACGGCAACCTGCTGCTGCGCAGCGGCGGCGAGACCGTACCGTCCAGTCTGCGCGCTGTGGATCCGTGCTGCGGCACCGTGCGCTGGCAGCTCTCCGGCCTGAGCCCCGACATGAGGGTGCGGGACACCGGGCTCGGGGTGGACCGGGTGGTGCTCAACCAGTTGGACGGGCCGGTCGAGGTACGCGACGCGATCACGGGCGCGGTGCTGGCCCGCGCCGACCTGCGCCCACCCGACGGCGGTCGGATCGGACTGGACCTGACCAAGGACCTGCTGCTGTCCATAGACAGAGGCTCGGGCACTGTCACCGCGTACGAGCTGGACCAGCTCAAGCCCCGCTGGACCCGCGCCAGGGTGCACATCGACTTCGCGCTGGACTGTGGCCCCGTCCTGTGTCTGCGCACCGGCAACAACGAACTGCAGGCGCTCGACCCGGCAACCGGCGAGGTGCGCTGGCGCAGCAGCCAGTGGGGGTGGGCCTGGCCAAGCGGCGACCGGCTGATGGCCAACCTCAGCGGCGTCGGTCCGTCGGAGCAGTACGTCGTGCTCGATGCGCTGACCGGCAAGCAACTGGCCGACCTGGGCCGGTGGGAGCTGTACCAACTCGGTGTCGGCGGCCGGCTGGTCGGCATACGCCGGCATCCCGACGGAGGGGTGCTCGTCGGCGAGCTGGACATCGCCGCCGGAAAGGTGCACATCGTGGACGTGCTGCCCGATGTCACCGGGGGGTGTCAGGCGGTCACCGGCTACCTGGTGTGCATTGCCACCACAACCGGCTCGTACCAGCTCTGGAAACTCAGGGACTGATCACCAGTTCGCCTGGGTGGGCGGCGGGGGCAGCGGCACCGACGCGGGTCGCAGCACGTACGCCACCCCGCCGCTGCCGCGCTGCCAGACCGCCTCGAACCCGTGCCGGGGCACTGTGCGACGGACCGCGTCGTCGTCCGGGGCGTACGGGTCGTTGAGCACGGGGTCGCCGTCGGCGGTGAAGCCGACCAGCACCATCAGGTGCCCTCCGGTGTCGTACCCGAGCCCCGGCACCTCGTCGGCCCGGAACGCGGCGGAGACGATCAGGGGGATGCCGGCGGCGACGAACGCCTCCGCCTCGACCAGCGACCGCAGTCGGGTGACGAACGCGTCCACCCCGTGCAGACCGGCGTACGCGGTGTTGAACGGCCAGTTGCCGGCCCCGGCGTACGCGTGGTCGTAGCAGTGCCGGGCGGCGTGCACCACCACCGGACGCGGGCCGGACGGCTCCACCCAGGCGTAGCGGTCCGGCGTCGGCTCGGCGCCCCAGTAGGCGAGCACCATCGAGGTGCAGGTGGGGCTGCACCAGGAGTCCCCGCCACCACCCCACTGCGGGTACTGGCCGGCGTGCAGCCGCTGCGAGTAGCGGGGCACGTCCAGCACCCGACCCCAGGCGGCGGACGGGACGGGCTTCCCCGCGTACCAGTGGTCGGCCGTCGTGGGGCCGGTGGCGACCGCGCCGACGCTGCGCAGCACCGGGCCGGTCGGGCTGCCGGCGGGCCGGCACAAGGTCACCCGCGCCTGCCAACCGGTGACCGTCGCTCCGGTCACGATCAGGGTGTCGGTGTCGACCCGGGCGGCACTGTCGCGCTGTCCGGGCAGCGAGGTGCGCCGTACCGTGTGGTCGCCGGCGGCCCAGCGGGCCAGCCGGTACCAGTCGGTGCGGGGCGCGTCGTCGTGCCAACCGCGCAGGTCGACCTCGATCCAGCAGCCGTCCGGGGTGTCGGCCGTCCAGGACGGCACCACCTCGGCGACGGCGAAGCCGACAGGTACCGGCGGCGACGTCCAGGTGCCCCGTTCGGCGACGCCGTCGAGGGCGAGCCCTCGGCCGCTGGCGAGCAGGCCGTCGCCGCTGCCGCTGGTGGTGTCGGCCGGCAGGTGGAAACCCCGGTAGGCGATGTCGCGCCGGGTGGGTGGTGCCGCAGTGGTCATGCCAGTCCGTCCGTCGTTCGGTGCCGCCGGCCAGCATCGCGTACGCCGCGGTGGCCCGCAACGCCGGCCGGCGCGGACGGCGAGGGACGATGGTTGCCGGCCGGCACTAGGTTGTCGGTGGTCAGCAGCGAGGAGGCCGGGATGCGGGTACTGGTGGTCGAGGACGAGCGCAACCTCGCCGACGCGATCGCACGGGGGTTGCGTAAGCGGGGGATGGCTGTCGACGTGGCGTACGACGGCGACGCCGGCCATGAGGCGGCGTTCGTCACCCGGTACGACGTGGTGGTGCTCGACCGCGACCTGCCGGGTGTGCACGGTGACCAGATCTGCGCCGACCTGGCGGCCTCCGGCGCGTTGACCCGGGTGCTGATGCTCACCGCCAGCGGCACTGTCGCCGACCGGGTGGAGGGGTTGCAGCTCGGCGCGGACGACTACCTGCCCAAACCGTTCGCCTTCGACGAGTTGGTCGCCCGGGTGCAGGCGCTGGGCCGGCGGGCCACCCCGGCCGCGCCTCCGGTGCTCGAACTGGCCGACCTGGTGCTCGACCCGGCCCGCCGGGTGGCCACCCGAGCCGGGGTGCCGGTGGACCTCACGAACAAGGAGTTCGGGGTGCTCTGCGAGCTACTCAAGGCGCGTGGCGCGGTGGTTTCCAGTGAGGAGCTGCTGGAACGGGTCTGGGACGCGAACACCGACCCGTTCACCACCATCGTCCGGGTCACCGTGATGACGCTGCGCAAGAAGCTCGGTGACCCGCCGTTGATCGAGACGGTGGTCGGGGCGGGCTACCGCACCGCCGAGGTAGGCGCATGAGCCGCCGGTTGCGACCCACCCTGCGGCTGCGGCTGACAGTGCTCAACGGGGTGCTGCTGATCGGGGCCGGAGCGATCCTGGTGTTGCTGGCCTGGCTGCTGGTCCGCGACGCGTTGCGCCCCACCGACGAGTTGGTGCCCGGCACGATCGTGCTGCTCTCCGACGGCCGGCAGATGGACGCCGCCGAGTGGCAGCGACAGTTGGTCGACGCCGCCTCCGGGGAGCTGCTGGCCAAGGGCCTGGTCGCGCTGCTGGCGATCAGCGTGGTCGGTGTGGCCGGCGCGTACGCGGTGGCCGGTCGGGCGCTGCGCCCACTGCACCAGGTCACGGCGACCGCCCAGCGGCTCGGTGAGGCGACCCTGGACCAGCGGATCGGTTACTCGGGTGCCGACGACGAGGTGGCCGAGTTGGCCAAGACGTTCGACGCCATGCTGGACCGGATCGCGTCCGCGTTCGAGGCCCAGAAGCGTTTCGTGGCGAACGCCTCGCACGAGCTGCGTACCCCGCTCGCCGTGATGCGGACGGAGATCGACGTGACGCTCAGCGACGATGACGCGGACACCGCCGAGTACCGCCGGATGGCGACAGTGGTTCGCGACGCCTCCGAGCGGGCCAACGGCCTGGTGGACGCGCTGCTGGTGCTGGCCCGTAGCGAGGCGCAGGCCGGGCGGCAGCTGGGCCGGCGTACCGAGTGTGACCTCGCCGCGGGCACCGCCAACGCACTGTCGGCGATGCGCCGCGAGGTGGAACGGATCGGCCTGCGGGTGCAGACGTCCCTGGAGTCCGCGCCGGTCGTCGGTGACCCGGGGCTGCTCGACCGGCTGGCCGGAAACCTGATCGAGAACGCGGTTCGCTACAACCACCTGCACGGTCGGCTCTGGGTGCGTACCGGCACCGACGGTGAACGATCCTGGCTGGTGGTGGGGAACACCGGTTTCGAGGTGGACCAGGCCGACGTGCCAGGGCTGTTCGAGCCGTTCCGCCGTGGTGGCCGGGAACGCACCGGAGCCCGTGGCTCCGGCCTGGGGCTGTCCATCGTCCGGGCGGTCTGCACCGCGCACGGCGGCACCGTACGGGTGGTCGCGCAGCCCGGCGGTGGCCTGGAGGTGACGGTCACCCTGCCGTCGTCGGATGCTCCGGCCGTGCCCGGAACGGTTCCCGCCGCCGGCTGACCGGGGTTGCGCGCCCCGCTCGGCCAATGGCAAGATCGCCGGGTCAGCTCGGAGAGTGAAGGGGGGTGCGTTGATGTCCATCAGTCAAGGCTCCGCACCCCGGGTCCTCGCAGGCTGACCCCCGGCGGCGGAGCGTCCCCATCCGAAGATGGAGAGACCACCCGTGTATCCACGGATCCGCAACATCAGTTTCGACTGCCACGACACGTACACCCTGGCCGGCTTCTGGTCGGCGGTGCTCGGCTACGCCCGGCTCCCGGAGGACGTTCCGGGTGACCCGGAAGCTGCCCTGCTGCCGCCGGACGGTGCCACGCCGAACATGTTCTTCCAAGCGGTGCCCGAGGACAAGGTGACGAAGAACCGGGTCCACATCTGCCTGGAACCGGTCGACCGGACCCGCGACGAGGAAGTCGACCGGGTACTCGGCCTCGGGGCCAGCATGGTCGTCGACCGGCGGCGCACCGACGGGACGGGCTGGGCGGTTCTCGCCGACCCGGAGGGGAACGAGTTCTGCGTGGTCCGCAGCGCCGGGGAGCGGATCGACACCACTGTGGAGGACCAAGCATGAGTTCGACGATCCACAACATCAGCATCGACTGTCACGACACGTACGCCCTCGCCGGCTTCTGGGCGCAGGTCTTCGACTGCCCACGGCAGCCCGATGACTTCCCCGGCGACCCGGAGGCGATGCTCCTGCCGCCGGGTGGCCCGGAGGTGCTGTTCATCGCGGTGCCCGAGGGCAAGACGGTGAAGAACCGGCTGCACCTGGACCTGCAACCCGCCGACCGGACCCGGGCCGAGGAGGTCGAGCGACTGCTCGGCATCGGCGCGACGCTCGTCGCCGACCACGTCGGCCCGACCGGTGGTGGTTGGGTGGTGCTCGCCGACCCGGAGGGCAACGAGTTCTGCGTGCTCGGCAACGCCGCCGAGCGGGCGGCCGCGGCAGCGGCGCGGGCTGCGGCAGCGGTTTCCGAACCGGCCTGACCGTCGACGTACGGCGCGGGGCCCCGGCCACCCGAGGGTGGCCGGGGCCCCGGTCTCGTACGGATCAGGACTGTTGCTCGACCTGGCCCCGGATCGCGGTGAACTCGGCCTTCGCCTGGTCGGCGGACTTGAAGTACATCACCACCATGCCCAGGCTGCCCCGGTCGGTCCAGACGCAGATGCCCAGCGGCACGGTGTCGGCCTTGCCGTCGCCGCAGCGCGCCTCACCGCCCAGCGGGCCGGCGTCGACGGCCGTCATCTCGCCCACCGTCAGCTGCTTGGACAGGCCGTCCACGTAGGCGTCGAGCTCCTTCTTCGGGTCCGACAGCAGCCCGGACACGGCCGCGATCATGACGAGGTCCTGCTTGGTCGGGTCGCCGTAGAAGGCGGCGACAGTGCTCGTCTCGTTCCCCGCCGCCGTCTTCATCCCACTGACCGCCTGCTCGGCGGCAGTCAGGAGCTCCGGGTTGGTGAGCTTCGGCCGGCCGGCGAGGGTGGCCGGCGCGACCACCCGGGTCTTGCTGGCGTCCACGACGGCGCCCACGTCGTCCTTGACGACGAACCAGGTGATCGCCACGCCACCGAGGCAGAGCACCAGCACCGCGGCCAGCACGATCAGCACGATCTTGCCGACGTTCGACTTCTTCGCCGGGGGAGGGCCGCCGGCCAGGTTCGGGTCACCGTACGGCTGACCCGGCTGCGCGGGCGGGAACCCCGGCTGCGCGGGCGGGAAACCAGGCTGCGCGGGCGGGAAGCCCGATTGCGCGGGTGGGAAACCACCGGGCTGCTGCGGCTGTCCCTGTTGCTGCGGCGGCGGCCAACCGCCAGGCTGCTGC
The DNA here is from genome assembly GCF_003264475.1 of Micromonospora noduli. Lineage (NCBI taxonomy): Bacteria > Bacillati > Actinomycetota > Actinomycetes > Micromonosporales > Micromonosporaceae > Micromonospora > Micromonospora noduli. Next base: position 148,403 of record NZ_PYAC01000023.1, read on the forward strand.
GACGGGTCGGGGGAATCGTGCGGCGGGCCGTAGGGATTGGCCGGCGGCTGGGACATCAGTCAGCTCCAAGATGGGTGTGCAAAACGCGTGATCCTAACCCGGTGCGAAGCGCGCCGTTGCCCCTGCGGAAACCCGCAGCCGGCGATCGACTGATCACAAACGGTCGCGGTGGCCGGTCCGCCCACGAGGGACGGTCCGACCACCGCGACGGTGGTACAGGGATCGGTCAGGCCGGCAGGCTCGCCGCACCACGCGGCAGGAACCGCTGGCCGGTGACCCGCTCGGAGGTGCCGGTCCGGTCCAGGTACGGCGTGACGCCACCCAGGTGGAACGGCCAACCGGCACCCAGGATCATGCACAGGTCGATGTCCTGCGCCTCGGCGACCACACCCTCGTCCAGCATCAGCCGGATCTCCTGCGCGAGCGCGTCGAGGGCGTTCTGGCGTACCTGCTCGGCGGTCAACGGCTGGTCACCCACCACGAGCAGCTTGGCGACCTCCTCGTTGACCTGGTCGTCAACCACGATCGGCCGACCCGAGTCGGCGATCCGCTTGAGGTTCTCGCTGACCCCGAACCGGTCCGGGTACGCGGCGTGCAGGGTGCCGCCCACGTGGTACGCGACGGCCGGCCCGACCAACTGGAGCAGGGCGAGCGGACGCATCGGCAGGCCCAGTGGGTCCAGTGCGCTGTTCGCCACGTCCAGCGGGGTGCCGGCGTCGACGGCGGCGAAGACGGTGCCCAGGAAGCGGGTGAGCAGCCGGTTCACCACGAACGCCGGGGCGTCCTTGACCAGCACGCTCGACTTCTTGAGCTGCTTGCCCACTGCGAACGCTGTCGCCAGGGTGACGTCGTCGGTGCGTTCGCCCCGGACGATCTCCAGCAGCGGCAGCACCGCCACCGGGTTGAAGAAGTGGAAGCCGACCACCCGTTCGGGGTGCTCCAACTCGGCGGCCATCTCGGTGATCGACAGCGAGCTGGTGTTGGTGGCGAGCACCGCCTCGGGGGAGACGATCTTCTCCAACTCGGCCCAGACCTGCTTCTTGACGCCCAGGTCCTCGAAGACCGCCTCGATGACGAAGTCCGCGTCGGCGAAGGCGCTCTTGTCGACAGTGCCGCTGACCAGGCCGTACAGCTTGGCGGCGGTGCCCTTGTCCATCCGGCCCTTGGTGACCGCCTTCTCGATCTGGGTGTGCACGTAGCCGACGCCCTTGTCCACCCGGGACTGGTCGAGGTCGGTCATCACCACTGGCACCTGGAGGCGTCGGGCGAACAGCAGCGCCAGTTGGCTGGCCATCAGACCCGCGCCGACGATGCCGACCTTGGTGATCGTGCGAGCCAGGCCCTTGTCCGGTGCGCCGGCCGGGCGCTTGGCCCGCCGCTGCACCAGGTCGAACGCGTACAGGCCGCTGCGCAGCTCCTCGGAGAAGACCAGGTCCGCGAGGGCCTCGTCCTCGGCGGCGGTGCCGGCGGCGAAGTCGCCGTCCTTCGCCGTCTCCAGCAGGTCGAGCGCCTTGTACGCGGCCGGGACCGCGCCGTGCAGCCGCTGGTTCAGCGTCTCCCGGGCGAAGTAGAGCACGCCCGCCCACATGTCCTTGTCGACCTCGGGTCGGGTCACTGTGACCTGGCCCCGGACCACGCCGGCAGCCCACTCCAGGGACCGCTCCAGGAAGTCCGCCGGCTCCAACAGGATGTCCGCGATGCCCAGCTCGGCCGCCTGCTTCGGCTTGAGCATCTTGTTCTGCATCAGCGGGTTCTGGATGATCACCTGGGTCGCGGCGGGGATGCCGATCAGGTTCGGCAGCAACTGGGTGCCGCCCCAGCCGGGTACCAGTCCGAGGGAGACCTCGGGCAGCGCGAGGGCCGCCGCGCCGCCGGAGAGCGTCCGGTAGTGGCAGTGCAGCGCCAGCTCCAGGCCACCGCCCATCGCCGCGCCGTTGACGAACGCGAAGGTGGGGACACTGCTGTCCTTGAGCCGGGCGAAGACCCGGTGGCCGAGCCGGCCGATCTCCAGCGCCTGCGCGCGGTCGGCGAGCTGCGGCAGGCCGACGATGTCCGCGCCCACGCAGAAGATGTACGGCTTGCCGGTGACCGCGATGAACGCCGGGTCGGCGGCGAGCGCGGCGGTGATCGCCTCGTCCAGGCTGGCCAGCCCACCCGGGCCGAAGGTGTTCGGCTTGGTGTGGTCGAAGCCGTTGTCCAGCGTGATCAGGGCGGCGGGCCGGTCCAGCCCCGGCACGTTCACCTGGCGCAGCAGCGCCCGGGTGACGACCTCGTTCGGTGCCTTCACTTGTCGCCCTCCCAGTGCGGGTTCTCCCAGATGACAGTGCCGCCCATGCCGATGCCGATGCACATCGCCGTGAGGCCGTACCGGACCTCGGGGTGCTCGGCGAACTGGCGGGCCAGCTGCGTCATCAGCCGCACGCCGGAGGAGGCCAGCGGGTGACCGATGGCGATGGCACCGCCCCACGGGTTGACCCGCGCGTCGTCGTCGGCGATGCCGAAGTGGTCGAGGAAGGCGAGCACCTGCACGGCGAACGCCTCGTTCAGCTCGAACAGGCCGATGTCGTCGATGCTGAGCCCGGCGAGGCGCAGCGCCTTCTCCGTCGACGGGATCGGGCCGACGCCCATCACCTCCGGCTCGACTCCGACGAAGCCGAACGACACCAGCCGCATGGCGACCGGCAGGCCCAGCTCGCGGGCGGTGGCCTCGTCGGCCAGCAGACTCGCGGTGGCGCCGTCGTTCAGGCCGGCCGCGTTGCCTGCGGTGACCTTGCCGTGCGGGCGGAACGGGGTCTTCAGGGTGCCCAGCTTCTCCAACGAGGTGTCCCGCGGGGCCTCGTCCACAGTGGCCAGACCCCAACCGCCCTCGGCGTCGCGGATCGACATCGGCACCAGGTCGTCCTGGAGCTTGCCGTTGGCGTACGCCTTGGCGGTCTTCTGCTGCGAGGCCAGCGCGAACGCGTCGGTGCGCGCCTTGGTGATGTGCGGGACCAGGTCGTGCAGGTTCTCCGCGGTGGAGCCCATCACCAGCGCGGACGGGTCGACCAGCTTCTCCGCGATGATGCGCGGGTTGGGGTCGACGCCCTCACCCATCGGGTGGCGGCCCATGTGCTCGACGCCACCGGCGATGGCGATGTCGTACGCGCCCATGGCGATGCCGCTGGCCACTGTGGTGACAGCGGTCATCGCCCCCGCGCACATCCGGTCGATGGCGAAGCCGGGAACGGTCTTGGGTAGCCCGGCCAGCAGGGCGGCGGTGCGGCCGATGGTGAGGCCCTGGTCGCCGATCTGGGTGGTGGCCGCGATGGCGACCTCCTCGACCCGCTCCGGGGGCAGCTGCGGGTTGCGACGCAGCAGTTCCCGGATGCAGCGGATCACCAGGTCGTCGGCGCGGGTGTTGGCGTACATGCCACCCGCCTTGCCGAACGGGGTACGGACGCCGTCGACGAAGACGACGTCGCGAACTTCACGGGGCACTTGAGCCTCCTATTCGACCGTGATCGGCCTTCGCGCCGGGCGGCACGCCGGACCGAACAAGGGTCGCCGACACGGGCACGTTTCCCTCGAATGCTACTCGCCAGTAACCAACCCCGTCCCCACCCCCGCCTGTGGCCCACCCCACACCCGATTCCGGTCGATCATGAAGTTGTTGCCGAGACACGCCAGCGCGTGTGGCAACAACTTCATGATCAACAGCGGGAGGGGCGGATCAGGAGAGGGTGGGGGTTTTCGGGGTCAGGGCTCCGGTCAGGTCGGGGGTGAGGAGGCCGATCTGCCACTCGCGGGCGTTGAGGCCGCGCAGGGTCTCCGCCACCGACTCCTCGGTGATCTCCTCCGGCGGGGTCCAGGCCAGCCGGCGGACCGAATCGGGAGTGATCAGGTTTTCCGGCGGAAGGTTGTGCTCGCCGGCGATGCGGATCACGACCTCCCGGCAGCGGGCCAGCCGACCGGCCGCCACCGGGTCCCGCTCGGCCCACCGGTGCGGCGGAGGCGGGCCCTCCACGACCGGCGAGACCGGCAGGGAATCCTCCGGCAGCTGCCGGGCGTCGTCGAGCGCGGCGAGCCAGGTGCGGGCCAGCCGACGGACCGACCGACCACCGAAGCCGGGCAGGGTCAGCAGAGTCTTCTCGTCCTTCGGGTCCAGCTCGGCCGCGGCGATGATCGCCGAGTCCGGCAACACCCGACCGGGAGCGGCGTCCCGCCGGGCCGCGATCTGGTCCCGGGCGTACCACATCGAGCGGACCCGGGCCTGGGCCCGCGCCCCCCGCAGCCGGTGGATGCCCGAGGTACGCCGCCACGGCTCCGCCCGGACCCGGGGCGGGCGTGCCCCGGTGCGGACCAGCGCGGCGAACTCCTCCGCGGCCCAGGCCGACTTGCCCTGCCGGGTCAACTCGGCGTCCAGCGCGTCGCGCAGGTCGGTGAGCAGCTCCACGTCGAGGGCGGCGTACGTCAACCACGACTCGGGCAGCGGTCGGCTCGACCAGTCGGCCGCCGAGTGGTGCTTCTCCAGGGTGAACCCGAGCAGCTGCTCGGTGAGCGCGGCAAGCCCGACGCGTTCGAAGCCGGCCAGCCGAGCCGCAAGCTCGGTGTCGAACAGACGGCGTGGACGCAACCCCACCTCGGCCAGGCAGGGCAGATCCTGGCTGGCCGCGTGGAGGACCCACTCGGCTTCACCGATCACCGCGTCCAGCGCGCTGAGGTCGGGCAGGGGCAGCGGGTCGATCAGCGCCGTGCCCGCACCGGCCCGGCGCAGTTGCACCAGGTACGCGCGCTGGCTGTAGCGGTAGCCGGAAGCCCGTTCGGCGTCCAGGGCGACCGGGCCGGTGCCCGCCGCGAAGCGGGCCACGACCTCGGCAAGCTCGGCCGGGGCGGCCACCGGATCGGGGGTGCCGTCACGCGGGGCGATCAGCGGAACGGGCCCACCGTCGGCCGGGTCGGCCCCCTCGCCCGCCGGCTGCGGCTGGGCCGACTGCGGGTGCTGGGGTGCGTTTCCCGGAAGTTCTTCGGTGGGCCGACGGCGCAGGGGTGGTTCGTCGGTCACCTGCCAACCCTAGTGCGCGCGGAGATCCGGCGGGTGCAGCCGGTCCGGCGTGTGTCGATCAGGTGTCCGCAAAGTGGCCTCCCGAGGGCCGAATGTCAGGCTGCGCCGGCCGGGCGGCGGTCGGAGAGGGCGGTGACGCCGGGTGGGGGGAGACCGGCGGTGGAGGCGAGCAACGCGCACCAGCCGAGCAGGTGTGGGGTCAGGTCGTCGTCGATCGGCGTCCAGGACGCGCGGATCTCGATGTCACCGATGGTGGGTGGCCCGGCGAGATCGCCGAACCGGGTCGACATGGTCTGCGTCACCGTTCCGCCGATCGCCCGGTGGCCGGCGTCCTGGGCGTCCAACGCGTCGGTCAGCCACGTCCAGCCGACCCCGGGCAGCAGCGGGTCGGCGGCCAGATCGACCTCCAGCTCGGCGGTCACGTAGGTGACCAGCCGCAGGGTGCCCTGCCACGCCTCGTGCCCGACCGGATTGTGCAGCAGGATGAGCCGGCCGGTCGCCACCTCGTCGTCGTCGCGCAGCACTGTCGCGGCGAGCGCGAACGCGTACGGGGCCAGCCGCTGCGGGGCGCCGACCTCCTCCAGGGTGATCTCCGGCCGCGGGGCGGCCGACCGCAGCCCGGCGACCGCGCGGGCGAACGTCTCCGGGAGCGCGATCGGGGGGGCCATGTCGGCAGCCTATGCCGACGCCCGCCCCCCGCTTCGACGGCGCGCCGACGCTCACCGAGGGGCCCTCGCTTCGACTCCCAGGTAAGGAACGGTGCCCTTCCTCTCACCCCCACCCGGTTGGGGGTGGCGGGCGTGGCACGATTGCGGCGATGACCACGGACACCACGGGCACTGTCGCCCGAGACGGAGATTCCCGCCCCGGCGGACCGGCCGACTCGCCCTTCATCAGGGCCTGCCGACGTCGGCCCGTCCCGCACACCCCGGTCTGGTTCATGCGCCAGGCCGGCCGCTCCCTTCCGGAGTACCGGGAGATCCGGGCGAGCGTGCCGATGCTGGAGTCCTGCCGGCGCCCGGAGCTGGTCACCGAGATCACCCTCCAGCCGGTGCGCCGACACGGCGTGGACGCGGCGATCCTGTTCAGCGACATCGTGGTGCCCGTCGCCGCGGCCGGGATCGACCTGGACATCGTGCCGGGCACCGGCCCGGTGGTGGCCGAGCCGATCCGCACCGCCGCCGACGTGGAACGGATCCGCCGGATCACCCGTGACGACGTCTCGTACGTGGATGAGGCCGTCCGGCAGTTGGTGGTCGAGCTGGGCGACACCCCGCTGATCGGTTTCGCCGGCGCGCCGTTCACGCTGGCCAGCTACCTGGTCGAGGGCGGGCCGTCGCGCACCCACGCGAAGACCAAGGCCCTGATGTACGGCGACCCTGAGCTGTGGCACGCGCTCTGTGCCCGCCTGGCCGAGGTGACGCTGGCCTTCCTGCGGGTGCAGATCGAGGCCGGCGTCTCCGCCGTGCAGCTGTTCGACTCGTGGGCCGGCGCGCTCTCCGAGGCCGACTACCGCCGTTTCGTGCTGCCGCACTCGACCACCGTGCTGAGCGGGCTGGTCAACTCCGAGGTGCCGCGGATCCACTTCGGGGTGGGCACCGCCGAACTGCTCGGCGCGATGGGTGAGGCCGGGGCCGACGTGGTCGGCGTCGACTGGCGTACACCGTTGGACGTGGCCACCGGTCGGATCGGCGCGGACAAGGCGGTGCAGGGCAACCTGGACCCGTGCGTGCTGCTCGCGCCGTGGCCCGTTGTCGAGGCCGAGGTGCGCCGCATCCTGGAGCAGGGCCGGGCGGCCCCCGGGCACGTGTTCAACCTCGGCCACGGGGTGCTGCCGGAGACCGACCCGGAGGTGCTGACCCGGGTGGTCGCGCTGGTGCACGAGCTGTCCAGCCGCCGAGCCGACCAGGGCTGACCGGGAATGCGGCAGCCCTGGCGGGTGGCGGTGGTCGGCGGCGGGATCGCCGGCCTGGCCGCCGCGGTCCGCCTGCGCGACAGCGCACCGGCCGGCACCGAGATCACTGTGTACGAGCAGTCCGGCGTGCTGGGCGGGAAGCTGCGCACCGGGGAGCTGGCTGGTCAGCCGGTGGAGTTCGGCGCGGAGTCGTTCCTGATGCGCGACCCGACCGGCGCCGAGAGTGCGGCGGTGGCGTTGGCCCGCCGGCTCGGGCTGGCCGAGAAGATCGTGCACCCCACGGTGGGGCAGGCCGCGCTGGTCATCGACGGAGGGCTGCGCCCCATCCCGGGCGGCACCCTGGTGGGCGTACCCGGGGATCTGGATCGGGTGGCCGCGGTCGCCCGCCCGGCCGCGGACGCCGACACCGACGGCGGTCGGCCGCTGGTCGGGCCGGACGCGGACGTCTCGGTGGGCGCGCTGGTCCGGTCCCGCTTCGGCAACGAGGTGGTCGAGCGGCTGGTCGACCCGATGCTGGGCGGCGTGTACGCCGGCCGTGCCGACGATCTTTCCCTGGTCACGACGATGCCGGCCCTGGCCCGCACGGCCCGGGTGGAGCACACCCTGGTCGGCGCGGTCCGGGCCGCGCAGGCCGCCGCGCCGCGTGCGCCCGGCGCCCCGGTCTTCGGCACCCTCGCCGGTGGGCTGAGCACCCTGATCGAGGCGGCGGTGACGGCCAGCGGCGCGACGGTGCGGCGGGACGCCGCCGTGCGCGAGTTGACCCCGACCGGCACCGGCTGGCGGCTCACCGTCGGCCCGACGCGTGACCCCCAGCTGGTGGACGTGGACGCCGTGGTGCTGGCGGTGCCGGCGCGACCGGCGGCGCGGCTGCTCGCCGGCCCAGCGCCGGCGGTGGCGGCGGGCGTCGGCGCGCTGGACTACGCGAGCGTCGCGCTGGTCACCATGGCGTTGCCGCAGCCGCGACTGCCCGAGCTGTCCGGCTTCCTGGTGCCGAGCACCGAGGGCCTGCTGATCAAGGCGGCGACTTTCTTCACCACCAAGTGGGGGCACCTGCGCCGGCCCGACGGGTTGGCCCTGGTGCGCGCCTCGGTGGGCCGGTACGGCGAGGAGGCGCACCTTCAGCGCCCCGACGCGGACCTGGCGGCCACCGTGCACCGGGAGCTGTCGGCGGTGCTCGGCACCCCGCTGCCCGCCCCGGTCGACGGGCACGTGCAGCGGTGGGGCGGTGCGCTGCCGCAGTACGCGCCGGGGCACGCCGACCGGCTCGCCGCCGCGCGGACGGCGCTGCGGGCCGCGCACCCCACACTTGTCCTCGCCGGCGCCGGCTACGACGGCGTCGGTATCCCGGTCTGCGTCCGCTCCGGCGAGACGGCGGCCGAAGAGATCATCACAGCACTGGGAGGATCGGCGAGATGACCGAGCAGACCAACGCGGCCCGGTTGCGGGAGCTGAACGACAGCATCCGTTACACCATGTGGTCGGTGTTCCGGGCCAGCTCCCCGCTGCCGTCGCTGCGGGACAACGTCACCGGCGAGGTGGTGTCCCTCTTCGACGAACTGGCCGGCAAGGACGTCGTGATCCGGGGCGTGTACGACGTCTCCGGCCTGCGCGCCGACGCGGACGTGATGATCTGGTGGCACTCCGCGTCCCCCGACGCGCTCCAGGACGCTTACCTGCGGTTCCGCCGCACCACGCTGGGCCGGGCGCTGACCCCGGTGTGGTCGCAGATGGCGCTGCACCGGCCGGCGGAGTTCAACAAGAGCCACATCCCGGCGTTCCTTGCCGGTGAGGAGGCTCGCCCCTACATCTGTGTGTACCCGTTCATCCGCTCCTACGAGTGGTACCTGCTGCCGGACGCCGAGCGGCGCGAGATGCTGGCCGAGCACGGCAAGATGGCCCGCGGCTACCCGGACGTGCGGGCCAACACGGTCGCCTCGTTCGCGCTCGGCGACTACGAGTGGATGCTCGCCTTCGAGGCCGACGAGCTGCACCGGATCGTCGACCTGATGCGGGACCTGCGCGCCTCCAGCGCCCGCCGGCACGTCCGCGAAGAGGTCCCGTTCTACACCGGCCGCCGCCGTTCGGTAGCCGAGATCGTCAACTGCCTGGTCTGAGCCGCCCCCGCCCCGCCCTCGCTGATCTTGCAGTTTCTGTCCCGGCGAAAAGCGCATAAGCCGCGATCGGGCGACCGAAAGTGCAAGATCGCGGGAATGTGGGGGTGCGGGGCAGGGAGGGCGCCGGGGTCAGAGGGGGCGGAGCATCACCTGTTCGCCGTCGGGCGTCAGGTTGCCTGGCTCGTCGGTCATCCGGAAGCCGGCGCGGCGGTAGAGGGCCGTCGCTCGCGCGTTGTCCGGCATGACGTTGAGGCGTAGCCGGTCGGCGCCGGCCCTGCGGGCCCACTGCGCCACCTCGTCCACCAAACGGTCTGCGACACCCTTGCCGCGGGCGTCGGGGTGCACCCACATCGAGATCAGGTCCATCATCAGCGGGTCCGGCGTGGGTACACCGCTCGACATCCCGACCGGGCGCCCGTCCAGGACGGCCACCAGGTTGTATGAGTTGGGGATGCTCAGCCGGTCGCGCCAGCGTTGCTCGCGGTCGCCGTCGCCCTGCCAGTCGGCGAGCCGGGAGCCGAACGCTCCCGGTGCCTCGGTGAGGGCGGCCAGCCGCAGTTCACGCCAGGTAGGCCAGTCGTCGGGGGTGAGCACCCTGATCTCGATCATGTGGGGATGGTGCCCGGACGGACTGCCGGGCACCACCGCATTTCCCACCGTCCGGCGCCGCACCCCCGCCCGGGTGCGGCGCCGGACGGGGATCAACTGGTCGTCGTACAGGAGACCAGCGGAACCGGGTTGCTGCCGTTCCACGAGCCGAGGAATCCGAACGTGGTGCTCGCGCCGGCGGCGAGGGTGCCGTTGTTGTTGGTGTTACGTGCGGTGACCAGCGTGCCGTTGGTGCTGACCGTCGCGTTCCACGACGAGGTGACCTGCTGGCCGTTGTTGTAGTTCCAGCTCACCGACCAGCCCCGGGTCGGTGAACCGCCGGCGGTCACCTTCACGTCGGCCTGGAAGCCACCGGACCACTGACCGGTCACCTGGTACGTCGCCGTGCAGGCGCCGGCCGGCGGCGGGGTGGTCGGCGGGGGCGCGGTGGGCGGGGGTGTGGTGGGCGGCGGGGGCGTGGTGGGCGGCGGTGTGGTCGATCCGCCGCCGAAGTCGACGTCGCTGCACAGGTAGTACGACTGGTCCAGGTGGCTGGCCTGCCAGACGGTGTAGACGATGTGCCGTCCGGTGCGTCCCGGCGCGCTGACCGGGATCTGGATCGAGACACCACTGGGGTCCGGGCTCCACTGGGAGGCGGGCGTGTTGCCGATCTGGCCGGCCAACTCCAGGTTGCCCCAGCCGAGTGGTTGGCTGGCCGCGTTGAAGCCCTGCTTGGTCACGTACACCCGGATGTAGTCGGCGCCGTGACGGGCCTGGTCGACGAAGCGGAGCCGGAAGTTGTTCGACACCGCTGTGGTCTTCCAGGCGCCGATGGTGTCCAGCGCGTTGTAGCGAGGGCTCTGGGTGCGTCCGCCGCTGCACAGTTGGCCGTCGGGGACGGCGGCCTGGTGGTTGCCCCCCACTCCCTCGCGGTACAGGCCGTTCCAGTTCCACATGGCGGCGGGGTCGGCCTGCCAGGCCTGCCAGCACATCGGGTCCTCGGTGGCCATCCGGGGGTTCTGGAAGTCGCTGCCCCAGCGTTGCCAGCAGCTGTAGTTACGCGAGGCGGGGTCGACGACCGAACCATGCGCCGAAGCGGGCTTGGGCAGCATGGTGGTCAGTGCGGTCGTCAACAGGAGCGTGCTGGTCGCCGCGATGGCGAACAACCAGAGCACGCGTCGTGATCGGGTGAAAGACATGGAGCCCCCGGGGGGATGAGGTCGGACGTCGACACCCGGATCGTCGGGAGTTGCCCACTCCCGTGCCTGATCGCTGGCTCCCGCGATGGCCCTACCCGGCACCATGCCAGTTCGATCGTCACCCGTCAATGGCTTCGCGTCGCATCGGCGTGTGCGGGATGCCGTCCTCGACGTACTCGGGGCCGCTGACCGTGAAGCCGTGCCGGGCGTAGAACGCGACCAGGTGCGACTGGGCCTCCAGCACGCACGGCCGGTTGCCCACCACCTCCAGCGCCGCCGTCATCAGCTGGCCGGCATGTCCGCCGCCGCGCGCCGCCGGGGCCACCACGACCCGACCGATCCGGGCGACACCGTCCGGGTCAGCCAGAATCCGCAGGTACGCCAGCGGCGCGCCGCCGTCGGTGAGCCAGACGTGCCGGGTGCCCGGCTCGACGTCCCGCCCGTCCAGCTCCGGGTACGGGCAGTTCTGCTCCACCACGAACACGTCGATGCGCAGTTTGAGCAGGTCGTGGAGGGTGCGGGCGTTCAGGTCGGCGAAGGACGCCGTCCGTAGCTCGGTGGTCTGCTGGGGCATCCACCGATGGTAGGTCGGGCGGGTTCACCGGCGGTCCGCCCGGTCGGGTGCGAGGTAGGTGGCGGCCACGGCGGTGAGCAGCAGGACACCGCCGACGATTACCGGCAGGGGGAGCGGTTCGTGCAGCAGCGCCACCGCCAGTGCCGCGGCGGTGAGCGGTTCGAGCAGGGTGAGCACTGCCGCGACGCTGCCTGGGGTGGTGCGCAGCCCGGCGTAGAACAGTGCGTACGCGACCGCCGTGGTGACCACGCCGAGGTGCAGCAGCAGCGTCACGGTGTCGAGGCGTACCGGCACGCTGACCCCGGTGACCAGGGCGAACGGCGCCAGGGTCAGCGCGCCGACCACGGTGGAGATGGTGGTCAGCGTCATCGGCGCGGTGCGCTGCGACACCTGACGGCTGATCAGGGTGGTCACCGCGTACCCGAGGCCGGAGCCGGCCGCCGCGAGCAGGCCGAGCAGCGGGGCGGGCGCCGCCGCGCCGGGGTGCTCGGTGGCGGCGGTGATCAGGACGAGGCCGGCCACCGCCGCGACCAGCGTGCCGAGTCGCAGCGGGCCTGGGAGCCGGCGGGCGTGGGCCGACTCCCAGGCCGCGGCGAGCACCGGTGCCAGGCCCAGGCTGACGATGGTGGCCACGCTGACGCCGGCCCAGGCCACGGCGGCGAAGTAGAGCGCCTGGTAGAGGCCGAGGCCGACGCCGGTGAGCAGCAGCGGTACGGGTGCGGCGCGCACTGTGGTCACGATCGTGCGGAGCCGGCCGGCGGTGCATGCCAGCAGCACGAGCGCGGCGATGGCGAGGCGGTGGAAGCCGATGCTCACCGGGCTGAGCCCGGTGCTCTCGCGCAGGAGTTGCACCGCCACGCCTGTGGTGCCCCACAGCACCCCGGTGACGGTGATCTGGATCAGGCCGCTGCGGGCGGCGTGGCCGGCGGCCGAGGCGGCCGGCAGCGCGGTGCGGGTCGTGGACACGGGAGCGCTCCGAAGGGTGAGCCGTTGACGGGGACGACGTCGACGGAGCGCGTACGACAGGGTGGCCGAGCGGGGTCAGGTCACCCGGTCGGCGAGAGGCGCGGCGCTCCGCTCAGGAGCGCGGCGGGGGCAGGACGCCCAGGAACGGCCGCATGGCGACGACCGTACCCCAGCCTGGTGTTCCGGTTGGCCCGCGGCCGGGCGGCGCCGGTCAGGCCGGGCGGGCGCCGACGGCGTCGCGGATCTCGGCGCCCACCGCGCCCTCGACGGCGCGGGCGCAGTGTGCGCAGCAGAAGAAACGGCCGTTGACCTCGACACCGTGCCCGACGATCTTGACCTGGCAGTGCTCGCAGATCGGTGCCATGCGCTGGATCGCGCACTCGAACGAGTCGAAGGTGTGCACGTCGCCGCTGACGGTGTGCACCTCGAACGCCATCCAGTAGTCGTTGCCGCAGACTTCGCAGGTTGCCACCGAAAACCTCCGTTAAATGGACAAGTACCTACAGAATCGCCCAGGTGACCCTGGCGTGGGGGCGGAACGTCGACGCCTGGCCACGACCGCGGCGTGTCGGCGTCGGCGTGTTGCCCGTTATGCCGGGTGAACCGCCGCAACCCCCGGAGGATCACCGTGATCAAGCGCAACAAGCTCTTCGGCAACCAGACCCGGGTCACCTTCTGCCTTCCCCGCGATGTCCCGCCCGGCCCGGTGAGCGTCGTCGGCTCCTTCAACGGCTGGCAGCCGGGCCGGCACGAGTTGGTGGCCCGCCGCGACGGCACCAGGACTGTGACGGTGAAGTTGCCGCCGGGGGAGTACCGGTTCCGTTACCTCGGCACCGGCGGCGTCTGGTTGGACGACGAGTCGGCCGACCAGGTCGACGACCGGGGCAGCCTGCTCCGACTCTGAGAAGGAAAACTGTCGTCATCGATGGATTTATCGATCGGAGTCTTTACTGTTAACAATGTTTAAATTACCTTGAGGGCACCCACCGGACCCTGGAGAAGGAGCTGCCCCCATGCGCCGAAGAGTCACCGTCCCGCTGGTGGCGGCGGGCGCCGTCGCCGCCACCCTCACCGTCGCCGCCCCCGCGCAGGCGCACGGCTACGTCTCCGCCCCACCGAGCCGGCAGGCGCTCTGCGCGCAGGGCCGGGTGCCCGACTGCGGGCAGATCAAGTACGAGCCGCAGAGCGTCGAAGGGCCCAAGGGCCTGCGCAGCTGCAACGCCGGAATCGCCCAGTTCGCCGTCCTCAACGACGACAGTCGGGGCTGGCCGGCCACCTCGGTGGGCAGCTCGCTGACCTTCACCTGGGTGAACACCGCCCGGCACGCCACCAGCAACTGGGAGTACTGGATCGGCAACACCCGGGTCGGCGTGGTCAACGGCAACGGCCAGCAGCCGGGCGCCACGGTGTCGCACAACGTCAATCTCGGCGGCTTCTCCGGCCGGCAGAAGATCCTCGCGGTGTGGAACATCTCCGACACGGCGAACGCCTTCTACTCCTGCATCGACGTGCAGATCGGCGGCGGAGGGTCGAACCCGACGCCCACCCCCACCACCTCACCCACCCCACGGCCCACCCCGACCACCACGCCGACCACTCCGCCCGCGCCGGGCGGCAGTTGGACGACGGGTCGGGCGTACCAGGTCGGCGACCAGGTCACCTACGGCGGAGCGACGTACCGCTGCCGGCAGGCGCACACCGCGATCCCGGGCTGGGAGCCGCCGAACGTACCGGCGCTCTGGCTCAAGGTCTGACCGCACACGGGTGCGGCCCCTGGTCGCACCCGTGTCGCCGCCCTCGCGTGAACGGAGCAACCGGCATGCCCCGCCATACCCCGCTGGCGTCCCTCGTTGCCGCTCTGCTGCTCACCGGAGCCTGCGCCGGATCTCCCACGTCGAGCCCGTCGGCCCTGCCTCAGCCGGCCCCCGCGTCCCCGGTCGGCTCGGCGGCGGCCGGGTCCGCAGGTGCCGGGTCCGCGGGCGTCGGGTCCGCGATCGAGGCGGACGCGATGAGCGGGATCGACGTGGTGTTTCTGAGCACCATGGTCGGGCACAGCGAACGCACCCTGCAGATCGTCCGGCTGGCCCGGGACCGGGTGCGCGACGACGCGCTGCGCACCCTGGCTGCCGCCGTCGAGGCGACCGAGGCCGACGAACTGGCCGCCATGCGCGGCTGGTTGCCCACGACCGGGCCAGGTGCCAGCGCGGCCGCACACCACCACGACGGGCACGGCGACGACGCCGCCCTCGACCGGCTGCGGACCGCGCCGGACGCGGACGTCGACCGAGTGCTGCGCGACGTGCTCGCCGACCACCAGCGATCGGCCGCCGACCTGGCCCGATCCCACGTCGGCGTCGGCCGCAACGAACGGGTCCGCGACCTGGCCCGGCGGATCGAGCAGTCCCGGACCGCCGAGGTCGACCTGCTCAGGGGTACGGGTACGCCCTGAGCACTGTCACGCCCTGGGTGTCCGGGTCAGCGGGGTTCCAGCTTGATGGAGACCGAGTTGACGCAGTGCCGGGTGTCCTTCGGGGTGAAGCCCTCGCCGTGGAAGACGTGCCCGAGGTGACTGTCGCAGCGGGCGCAGCGGATCTCCGTACGCGCCATGCCGAGGGTGCGGTCCTCGATCTCCTTGACCCGGCCCGGGATGGCGTCGTCGAAGCTCGGCCAGCCGCAGTGCGAGTCGAACTTCGTGTCGCTGGAGAACAGCTCCAGCCCGCAGGCGCGACAGTGGTAGACCCCCTGGGTCTTCGTGTCCACGTACTCGCCCGTCCACGGGCGTTCGGTGCCGGCCTCCCGCAGGACGTGGAACTCCTCGGGGGTCAGTCGGACCCGCCACTCTTCGTCGGTACGGGGCAGCTCGTTGTCGTCAAGACTCACCCCTCAACGGTACGTCGAACGTCGGGGGCGTGGCATAAGGTCGCGGGATGGGTGGCACCAAGGCTGCGGCCGCCGAGGTCGAGGTGGCCGGGCACACCGTCCGGCTGAGCAGTCCGGATCGGGTGATCTTCCCGCAGCGGGGGTTCACCAAGGCGGACGTCTTCCACTACTACCTCGCGGTCGGCGACGGGATCATGCGCGCTCTGCGGGACCGACCGACCACCCTGCAACGCTTCCCCGAGGGTGTCGAGGGCGAGGCGTTCTTCCAGAAGCGGGTGCCCACCCGGGGGGTGCCGCCCTGGGTGACGACCACGCAGATCACCTTCCCGAGCGGTCGGAACGCGTCGGAGCTCTGCCCGGCCGATCTGGCGCACGTGGCCTGGGCGGCGCAGATGGGCACCATCGTCTTCCACCCGTGGCCCGTGCGGGCCGCCGACGTCGACCGCCCCGACGAGCTGCGCATCGACCTGGACCCGCAGCCCGGCACCGACTTCGCCGACGCGGCGCGGGCCGCCGGCGAGGTCCGCGCGCTCCTCGACGAGCTGGGCGCGACCGGCTGGCCGAAAACCTCCGGCGGTCGGGGCGTGCACGTCTACCTGCGCATCCAACCCCGCTGGACGTTCACCGAGGTGCGCCGGGCCACCATCGCGCTGGCCCGGGAGGTGGAGCGCCGCAACCCCGACCTGGTCACCACCGCCTGGTGGAAGGAGGAGCGCGGCACCCGGGTCTTCGTCGACTTCAACCAGATGGCGCGCGACCGCACAATCGCCTGCGCCTACTCGCTGCGGGCCAACGCGCGTGCCACCGTCTCGACCCCGGTCAGCTGGGACGAGCTACCCGATGTCGACCCGGACGACTTCGACCTGCGCACCGTGCCGGCCCGGCTCGCCGAGCGAGGTGATCCGCACGCCGGCATCGACGACGCACCGTGGGACATCTCCCCGCTGCTGGAGTGGGCCGAGCGGGACGCCGCCGCCGGTCAGGGCGACCTGCCGTACCCGCCGGACCACCCGAAGATGCCCGGCGAGCCCAAGCGGGTGCAGCCGAGCCGCGCCAAGCGATCTCCCGACGAGGAGAACGCCTGAGCGCCGAGCTACCTGTGCTCGCCGAGCATCACAGGCACGACCCCGGGTCCACCGCCGTGCCGATGATCGCGAAGAGCATCCGGCGGAACACGTCGACCTCGGCCTGATTGAAGCCGGCCATCGCGTTCCGCTCCGCCTCCTCGCTGGCGTGGGCGACCCGCGCCCGTACCTTCTCGCCGGTGGTCGTGATCGCCGGAATGCGCAGCCGGCGGTCGCGGGGATCGGAGTGGCGTACGACGAGATTCTTCTGTTCGAGTCGATCGAGTTGGGTCATCAGCGTGGTCTTGTCGAGCCCGAGGGTCCTGGCCAGCTCGACCTGGGTCAGCCCGGGTGTCTTGTCGAGCGCGCTCAACACGATGTAGTCCCGCAGGTGCAAGCCGTGCCTCTCGGCCTGTTCACCGGTCACCACGTGCATCCGTTGGGCGGCGCGATGCAACAGCCAGGTGATCTCGGAGTCGAGCGACGGCGCCGGTCCAGCGGTCATCGCGCCGCACCTGACAGCAGCGGGATTCCCTCGTAGGCGCGCCGGTCGTGGGCCGGAACGACCTGCACCAGCTCGGTCAGCGCGGCCGATCGCAGGATGCCCTGTCGCACCTGTTCGGCGTCGCTGTCGGCGAGGGCCCGTAGCAGCCAGGGGCGTTCCACCCGCCGGTGAACTCCGTCCAGTTGCCAGGTCAGGTCCCCGATGAACGCGTAGCGCTGCCCGGACGGAAGGGTCACGAACGCGACCACGGACCCCGTCGTGTGGCCGCCGGCCAACGCCAGCACCAGGGAACCGTCGCCGTGGACGTCGAAGCTCGCGGAAAAGCCGAGGTACGCGGGGCCGTCGAAGGAGTATTCGCGGATCTCGTGGCCGGGCGAGACGGCGCGGAAGACCTTTCCGTCACCGTCGCTGACGGCGTACTCAAGCTCGCCCCGGTTCATCCAGACCGGAAGGTCGAGCGAGTCCAGGCCGCTCGCGTGGTCCCAGTGCGAGTGCGTCAGGAACACCCCGCGGAGCCTGGGGCGGTCGTAACCGCTGTCATTGAGCTGCTCGTGCACGGTTCGGGTGCTCTGGAAGGGGGCGCGGGCGAAGCGCGGCTGCATGGCGACGTGCGCGGCGACGTCGGCCCCGAAGCCGGCATCGATGAGGAAGTCGCCCTTCGGGTGCCGCACGAGGATGGCGGTGGCGGCGAACTGCCGCTTGTCACGGAACGAGCCACCGCGAAGGGCAAATGCCGCTCGCGTCTCGTAGGTGCCCGTGGGGAGTTGATAGATCGCCATGTCGGGTGGCGGTGTCGCCTCGGGAAGGGCAGCCGTCCACGGCTCGGGGGCAGGAAGGGTCTTCACCGCCCGATCGTACGACGTCAGATCGTCCGACGCCAGACGAACTCTTCCGGCCTGGAAGCGCGGAGCCGTAGCGTCGGACGCTGCGATTAGCCTGCCGTCATGGCGAGCACAGAGCTGGATGAGTTGATCGTCGCGGACGCCGAGGCTCTGCGGGCATGGTTGTCGGCCAACCACGCCACGTCGCCCGGCGTCTGGCTGGCCCTGACCAGGAAGGGTGGCACGGTCACGACGGTGACCTGGCAACAGGCGGTCGACGAGGCCCTGTGCGTCGGCTGGATCGACGGGCAGGCCCGTAAGCGGGATGAGGAGTCCTCCTGGATCCGATTCACTCCGCGTCGGTCCCGCAGTTCGTGGTCCCAACGCAACGTCGCCAACGTGGCCCGGCTTGAGGAGCAGGGGCGGATGCTGCCGGCGGGCCGCGCCGCGGTGGACGCCGCGAAGGCGGACGGGCGGTGGGCGGCCGCCTACGCCCCGCCGTCGGAGGCGGAGGTGCCGGCCGACCTGCTCGCCGCCATCGCCGCCGAGCCCGCCGCCCAGGCCATGCTCGACGTGCTCACCAAGGCCAACCGGTTCGCTCTCATCCATCGCCTCAATGCCGTCAAGCGGGCGGAGACCCGTGAGCGCAAGATCGGCGAATTCGTCGCCATGCTGGCCCGTCACGAGACGTTCTACCCCCAGAAGGCGAGGCCGGCGCCCGGGCCGACGTCGTCGTGAGCGGGAGCCAACGCCCCAGCAACCGATTGACTTTCGATAGGTAACGAGCGAAACTCGATGCATGGTTACGGAGCATCGAGCGGTAGCCGCTCTCAGAGTCGTACTCGGGGTCCTGTTTGTGGTCCTGATCGGGTTCCAGACGTTCTCACTGCCGGGGCAGTTCGCGCACATGGCACAGGAGTCGCCGGAGCACGCCTACCTCCGGTGGCCGTTGACCGCCGTGACGGTGTTCTGGGTGCTGTGCGTCCAAGTGGTGATCGTGTCCACGTGGCAGTTGCTCAACATGGTCAAGAACGACCGCATCTTCACCGAGGCCTCCCTGAAGTGGGTCGACCTGATCGTCTGGGCCATCGGCGCGGGGTGGCTGGTCCTCGTGGGTGTCTTCCTCTACGTCGGCTTCAACGCGGACGACCCGGGCGGTCCGATCCTGCTGTTCCTGTTGACCATGGGTGTCACGGTGCTGGGGCTCCTCATGGTGGTGATGCGGGCGCTGCTGCGGCAGGCCACCACCCTGCGGACCGACATGGAAGCGGTGATCTGATGCCCATCGTCGTCCGCATCGACGTGGAGTTGGCCAAGCGCAAGATGAGCGTCGGCGAGTTCGCCGAGCGCGTCGGGCTCACCCCCGCCAACGTGGCGGTGCTGAAGAACGGCCGCGCCAAGGCGGTCCGTTTCAGCACCCTCGAAGCGATGTGCCGAGTGCTCGACTGCCAACCCGGAGACCTGCTGGAGTGGGTCGAGGAGGAAACCCCATGAAGTACGCCCTGACCGTCGCCGCCGTTCTCGTGGTCGCCCTCGGCGTCGCCGGAATCGTGCACGGGGAGGCCGACGACTCGCCTGGCCTTCAACTCCTGGGCGTCGTGCTCGTACTCGGCGCGGTGGTGTTCGGCATCCGCAACCTTCGAGGCGGCAGTTAGCCGCCCCGGCGCGCTGGCCGGCCCGACCTGACCCCTCCCGTAATAACGATCATGTAACGGGCGCGAACCTTTCCCGGTAGGTGGCCTGTCTTGATGGTCGTCGGCCCGCCAGGGCCAGGGGAGGCGTCGGATGAAGCTGGTGTGGAGGCGGGCCCGCGAGGCGCGAGGGTTGCTGGTCGCGGCGGTGATCGCAGCCCTCGTCGCCGTCGCGTTGGTCACGGGGCTGTCCGACTACAACCGTCGGGCGGTGGACGCCGGGCAGCGGGCACTGGTCGCCGCCTCGCCCGCCGAGGAGCGCGGCCTTCTGGTCAGTGGCTCGGGTGGGCGGGACACGGCCGAGTTCGCAACCCGGGACAAGGCGGTCCGAGCCGAGTTCGCCACCGGGCTCGGCGGCGTCCCGGTGAGTGTCACCGCCGCCCGTTACGGCACCGGCCGGGAACTGACCGGCGACCTCGGGCAGATCCCGCGTACTGCCGACGAACCGGTCTTCGCGAACCTGGCCACGCTCGCCGACCTCGCCAGCCACGCCGAGCTGACCAGCGGAGCCTGGCCCAGCCCCGGAGCGAACCCCGTCCAGGTGAGCCTGCCCGAGCGGGTCGCCGGCGCCCTCGGCCTGACCGTCGGCGAGCGCGTCCCGGTGCGCGACCGGGCCACCGAACGACGCGGGGAGTTGGTGCTCGCCGGCACCTGGCGGCCCCGCGACCCGTCGGACGCGTACTGGCTGCTGGCCCCCGGGGTGGGGGCGGGCAGTGCCAGTTCCGGCACCTCCTACGGGCCGTTCACGCTCGACCCGGCCGACTTCGCGGCCACCTTCCCGGGCTCGGTGTCGGTGTCCTGGCTGGCCCAACCGGACCTCGGCGCCGTCGACACCGCCGACCTGCCCGCCGTTCGGAAAGCCCTCACCGAGGCGCTCTCGGCCGTGCCCGAGGCCGCCCAACTGGGCAGCTCCGGGCAGACGGTGACCAAGATGCCGCAGTTGCTGGACCGGATCGGTCGCGCCGACCTGGTGGGTCGCTCGTCGCTGGCCACCCCGCTCCTGCTCATTCTGGTGCTCGCCGGGTACGCGCTGGTGCTGGTCGCCGCGCTGCTGCACGAGGACCGCCGCCCGCAGACCGCACTGCTGCGCGCCCGCGGCGCCGCCCGTCGGCAGTTGGCCGGCCTGGCCGCCCGTGAGGCGACACTGGTGGTCGCCCCGGCAGCCGTGCTCGGTCCGCTGATCGCCGGTGAGGCCTTGCGGTACATCCGACCCGGCGGGTCCGGTGACCTCTCCACCGCCGGCGGCAACACCACACTGGTCTGGGCGGCGGCAGCGGCCACCGCGGCCGGCTGCCTCGTCGCCATGGTCCTCCCGGCGCTGCGTGGCGCCGGGACGTACGTCGCCGACATGGCGGCCCGATCCCGGCCGAACCGGGCCGCGAGCGTCCAACGCGCCAGCGTCGACCTGGTGCTCGTGGCGCTCGCCGTGCTCGCCTGGGTGCAGCTGCGCCGGTACGCCTCCCCGCTGGCCGGTTCGGGTGGCCAACTCGGGCTCGACCCGCTGCTGGTCGCCGCCCCGACGCTCGGCGTGCTGGCCGGTGCCGTGCTGGCGTTGCGGGTGCTCCCGCCGCTCACCCGGTTCGCGGAGCGGTTCGTCGACCGACGCCCCTGGACCGCCACCATGTTCGGCATGTGGCAGGCCGGCCGGCGTCCCCACGCCGGCCCGGTGCTGCTGCTCGCCCTCGCCGTCGGCGGCAGCACCCTGGCCTGGTCGCTGATCAGCACCGGCGAGCGGTCCCAGGTCGAGCAGGCCGGCCACACGGTCGGCGCCGACCTCCGGGTGACCGAACGGACCGGGGGCGCCCCACCGACCCGGGCCGGTGAACTCGCCGCGCTGCCGAGCGTCGACCGGGTGCTGCCGGCGTGGCGGGACGAGATCCGGGTCGGGCGGGAGAACCTGCCGGCGACCGTGATCGGTGTCGACCCGGCCAGCGCCCCGGGCGTCGTCCGGCTCGCCGACCGCCTCGGCGACGGATCGGCGTCGGAGCAGTACCGGAGGATGGTCGGCGCGCGGGGAGAGCCCGCCGGCGTCGAACTGCCCGCCGGGGCGCGTGAGATCACCGGCACGATCCGTACCCCGGTGAGCAACGCCGCCCGGTCGCTGAAGGTCGCTGTGACGCTGCTGGTCACCACCCCCGACGGGCTCGCCCTGCGGCTGCCGGCGGCCGACGCCGACAGCGACGGCCGGGCCACCCCGTTCACCGCACGACTGCCCGACCTGGGCGGGGCGCGGCTGCGGCTGGCCGGCTTCGAGGCCGACGGTGGGTTGGCCGCCGGCAACTCCTACGAGCTCCAGGTGGACGGGCTGACGGTGGTCAAGGCCGACGGCACGAAACAACCGGCCGAACTGGGCGGCGACTGGGCCGTGACCGCCCTCGGGCAGGAGCCCATGCCGGTACGGACCACCGGCGCCGGGTTCGCCGCGGCGCGCGCGGTCGACGTGATCCCCGGCGGGCAGTTCGCGTACCAGCCGCCCACCCGGTTCGCTGTCGTGCCGGGCGGAGACAACAAGCCCATACCGGTGTTGATGACCCCCGGGGTCCGCAACGCGCTGAGCCTGCGCGTCGGCGACACCGTCGACCTGACCCTCTCCGGGGCGACGCTGCCGGTGCACCTGGTCGGCGAGCTGGACGCCGTGCCGGCCACCACCGGCGAGGGCGTCCTGCTGGACCTGCCGGCCGCGGTCGACGCGATGATCCGGAGTAGCGGCGCGGTGCGACCCGTACCGGAATGGTGGGTCGGCGCCGCCGACGCGAACGCCGCCGCCCAGGCGGTCAGCGCACTCCCGGGCATCACACTGCTCAACCGGGAGGCGGCCATCGAGGCGGCCGCCGACGACCCGTACTGGCGCGGCTCGCGTACCGGCATGCTCGCCGCCGCGCTCGGCGCGGTGCTGCTCGCCCTCGTCGGCCTGATGGTGGACGTGTGGGCCACCGCGCGGCGTCGGCTCGGCGAGTTCGCGGTCCTGCACACCCTCGGCGCCACGCCCCGGCTGATGGCTCGGGCGCTGCTCGCCGAACAGACGTTCCTCGCCGGC
This sequence comes from Micromonospora noduli, assembly GCF_003264475.1. Classification (NCBI taxonomy): domain Bacteria; kingdom Bacillati; phylum Actinomycetota; class Actinomycetes; order Micromonosporales; family Micromonosporaceae; genus Micromonospora; species Micromonospora noduli. Next base: position 170,798 of record NZ_PYAC01000023.1, read on the forward strand.
ATCGGCGTGGGCGTCGGGCTGTTACTCGGCACCGCGGTCGGCGCGACGATGGCTCCACTGGTCATCCTCACCCCGGCCGCCGGCCGGCCGACACCCCCGGCGGCGTTCGTGCTGCCCTGGGTGCCAATCGGCCTGACCGCGGTCGGTCTGCTGCTGGCGGCGCTCGCCTTCAGCGCGTTCATCGCCACCGGCATCCGTCAGCGGGTGGCGGCGGTGCAGCTGCGAATCGGGGGAGAACGATGAGCGTCGGGGCGGCCGTCCGGCGGGTCCGGGCGTACGGGGGGCAGTTCCTGCTGCTGGCGGTGCTGACCCTGGTGGTCACGCTGCTGATCAGCGGAGTGCCCCGGCTGGTCAACCGGCTCGCCGAACAGGGGCTGCGAGCGCAACTCAACAGCGAGCCGGCCGCCCGCCGGGACATCTCGTACTCCACCAGCATTGAGCCCGCCACGTCGCGGCGGACGGCGATGGGCGACGCCGCCGAACGGTTCGACGCCCTGGCCGCGGAGATGCCGCCGCCGGTGCGTTCGGCAGTGACCGAGCGGTGGTACAGCGTCCAGACCGCAGAGGCCCGCGTGGTCGGGCCGGACCTGGCGGCCCGCAACCTGCTGGTCGACATGAGCCTGCGGGCCATGCCCGACATTCAGGGAGCGAGCACCCTCGTCGAGGGGACGTGGCCGAGCGAGACGTACGTTCCCGACCGGCCGATCGAGGTGGCGCTCGACGTCGACGTGGCCCGCAAGCTCAACCTGCGCGCCGGCAGCCAACTGCGCATCGGCAGAACCGATGACAAGGGCAGACTCATCGACGGTGTCCCGCTGGTGGTGACCGGGCTGTTCCGCCCCGTCGACCGCGCCAACGGCATCTGGGACGGGCTGCCACAGCTGCTGCGGATCATCGAACCGCAGGGCGATGGCCAGCCGTTCGTCATCGTCGGCGTCGTCGCGCAGTCGCCCCTCAACAAGCGGGCCGCCGAGGGCTGGCCGATCCAGTCCAACTGGCGGTACCGACTGGGCGTCGACCGGATCGACGCACGCGAACTGGACCAGATGATCGACGGCCTGCAGGTGATGCAGCGCAACCTGCCGACGGGGCTCACCCTGACCCAGGGTGTCGACGTTCCGTTGCGTGCGTTCGCCGCCCAGATCGACGCCGTCCGGACCCTGCTCGCGGTGATCGCGGCTGGTGTCCTGGCCACCCTGGCGGGGCTCATCGTGCTCGCGGCCAGTTTCGCCATCAGACGACGTCGCTCGGAGTTCGCGCTGCTGCGCGCCCGAGGGGGTGGGGCCACCGCCGGCGCCCGGCGAAGCCTCGCCGAGTCGGTGCTGGTGGTGCCGGTCGCCGCAGTGGTGGGCTGGTGGCTGGGCACCCTGTTCCCCGGTGCCCCGGATCCGACCACGCCTTATGTCATCGGCGTGACCGTGCTGGTCACGCTGGCACTGCCGTTGGCGACACTGGCCGTACCGGCCGGCGGAGCGGGGCGCCGGGACCTGATCCGGGTGCGCCCGTCGGCCCGTCGGCTCACCGTCGAGGTCTCCCTGCTGCTCCTGGCCGGGCTCGCCGCGGTGCTGCTGCGTCGGCGTGGCCTGACGCTCGGCGAGGTGGACCCGCTGCTCGTGTCGGTGCCGGTGCTCCTCGCGATCGCGGCGGCGGTGCTGGCGCTGCGCGCGTACCCCTGGCCGTTGTTGCTGGTCAGCCGGCTGGCCGCGCGGACCCGGGGCAGCGTGGCGTTCCTCGGCACGGCCCGCGCCGGGCGCGCGGCGGTCGCCGCCCCGCTGGTCGTGGTGGTACTGGCGATCGGCACCGCGGCGTTCTGCGCGGTCGTGGCCGCCGGCATCGACGCGAGCAGGGAACGGGCCGCCGCGCAGATCGTGCCCGCCGACGCGGTGATCCGCGGGGAGCGCTTCGCACCCGACACCATCGACGAGCTGGGCCGTCTGCCGGGGGTCCGGGCCGTCACCCGGGTGCTGTACGAGGACGATGAGCGGTTGGCGTCCGACGAGGTCGGCACCGACGCCTTCATCGGGCAGACGGACGTGCTGCTGGTTGACGGCTCGGGGTTGGACAAGGTGGCCCGCGACTCCCAGGTGGACCTGTCGATTCCGGCCGCGCTGCGCACCGCCGCGCCCGGCCCGGGGCCGCTGCCGGCGATCGTCTCACCGGCGGTCGCCGCCGACCTCGCGAAGGCCAAGCTGGACGACTCCGCCTTCATCTCTGTGCAGGGCGAGCGGTACGAGTTCCGGGTGGCCGGCACCGCTGACGGTTTCCCGATGCTGGCGGCGAACGCCAGCCGGTTCGTGATCCTGCCCTGGCAGGCCCTGCCGACGCGTACCACCACACCCGTGCCGACCAGCCTGCTGATCGCCGGGGACCCGCTGGACGCCGAGGCGCTGCGCGTCGCCGGCGACCAGGGGCAGGAGCGCTACCAGCGGGACGGCACGGTCACCGGTCGGGAACGGATGATCGGAGTCACCGTCGACACCCGGGCGGAGGTCCGCCGGGATCTCGGCGAGGGCGGGGCGAACGGGGTGCTGGCCTTCGGGTTCGTGGCCGGCGCCATCGGCGGCACCGTGCTCGGGCTGTTGGCCATCGCGTTCACCGTGTTGGCCGGCGCGCGCGCCCGGGGCCAGGTGCTGTCCCGGCTGCGCACCCTCGGCCTGTCCCGCCGGCAGTGGCGAGGGCTGCTGCTGGTCGAGTTGACCCCGCTGGTCGCGGTGTCGGTGCTGACCGGCGCGCTGGTCGGTGCGGTGCTGCCCCTGCTGCTCAACCCGGTGCTCGGCCTGTCCGCGTTCACCAGTGGTGTGCCGGTCCGGGTGGCTTTCGAGCCCAGCCTGGTCGCCGCGGTGCTCGCGCTCGGGGCGGTCGCCCTCGGCTTCGCGGTCGCCGTCGAGGCCCTGAACAACCGCCGGTTGCGCCTCGGAGAGGTGCTTCGGCTCGGAGAGGAGAGCTGAGATGACCGCTACCGCCCAGACTCCACTGGTGCCTGACCTGGCCGCCCTGCAACAGCGGGCAGCGCTTCGCGCTGCCGAGCGGGCTGGCGGGCAGGACCGCCTCCGCGGGCACATCGTCTGCGACGGCCTGGTGCGCATCTTCAAGACCGAGGGGGTCGAGGTGGTCGCCCTGCAGGGGCTCGACCTGGTCATCGACCGGGGTGAGCTGGTGGCGATCGTCGGTGCCTCCGGTTCGGGCAAGTCGACCCTGCTCAACATCCTCTCCGGTCTGGACACCCCGACCGCCGGTATCGCCCGGGTGGCCGACTACGACCTGCTCTCGCTCTCCGCCAAGCGACGGTTGAGCTACCGCCGGCAGCTGGTCGGGTTCGTCTGGCAGCAGACGGGCCGCAACCTGCTGCCGTACCTCAGCGCGCTGGAGAACGTTGAGCTGCCGATGCAGTTGGCCGGCAAGCGCAGCCGCAGGGCCCGCCGGGAGCGGGCCCGGGAACTGCTCGACCTGGTCGGTGTGGGCTACTGCGCCGACCGGCGGCCCGGGCAGCTCAGCGGCGGCGAACAGCAGCGGGTCGCGGTGGCGGTGGCGGTGGCCAACGACCCGGAGGTGCTCTTCGCCGACGAGCCCACCGGTGAGCTGGACGAAGCGACCGGCGCGGAGGTCTTCGCGGCGCTGCGCACCATCAACGCGGAACTGGGCGTGACCATCGTTGTCGTCACCCACGACCTCGCCGTGGCCACACAGGTCCGCCGGACCGTCGCGATCCGCGACGGCCGGACCGCCTCCGAGGTACGCCGGACCGCGCGGACCGACGCGGACGGCAACACCGAGCTGGTCAGCGAGGAGTACGCGGTGCTGGACCGCAACGGTCGGATGCAGCTGCCCGCTGCGTTCGTCGACGCGCTCTCGCTGAAGGAGCGGGTCCGGCTCGACCTGGAGCCGGATCATGTGCAGGTACGGCCCGGCAACCGGGCCTCGGACGAGCGGGGGGCGCGGGCATGAGCCGGCAGGACATGGTGGTGACCGGTGCGGCCGGTTTCGGCGGTGTGCCCTCGGCGCACCCCGACGAGGTGGTCCGGGTCAGTGGGGTCAGCCGGACCTTCGGCCGTGGTGAGCACGCCGTGCACGCCGTGCGGGACGTGTCGTTCACTGCCAACCGGGGCGAGTTGGTCGCCATCCGAGGTCGGTCCGGGGCTGGCAAGACGACGCTGCTGAACCTGATCGGTGGGCTGGACCGGCCGGACAGCGGTCAGGTGGTGGTGGCCGGGCACGAGGTCACCTCGGCCGGGGAGGCGGAGCTGCTGCGGCTGCGCCGGGGCACCGTCGGGTTCGTGTTCCAGACCTTCGGGCTGGTGCCGATCCTCTCCGCCGCCGAGAACGTTGGCGTGCCGTTGCGGCTGGCGCAGGTGCCGGCCGCGGAACGGGAGGAGCGCGTCGCGGTGCTGCTGGAACTGGTCGGCCTGGGTGGGCACGCCGCGCAGCGCCCGTACGAACTCTCCGGTGGCCAGCAGCAGAGGGTCGCGGTGGCCCGCGCGTTGGCCAATGAGCCGGACCTGCTCATCGCCGACGAGCCCACCGGTCAGCTCGACTCGGAGACCGGCCGGTCCATCATGGACCTGCTGCGCGCGGTGGTGCACGCCCGGGGCATGACGGCCCTGGTGGCCACTCACGACCCGGCCCTGATCGACCTCGCCGACCGGGTGCTCGTTCTGCGCGACGGCCGCCTGGTCGACGGCTGACCGCCATCGAACTGCTGCCCGACGCTGTTCCACGCCTGCCGCTTGCGGCGGTTGAGCGGCGGGTGGCTGGGCGGCGGATGGTGGTCCGCGCTCGCTGTGGAGCTGATGTCGTCAACGAATCGCCGGACGGTGACTCGTCTACGACATCAGCTCCACAGCCTTGTACGGCGGTGGGGCGAGGGAGTTCCCCTACTGCGTCTGGTCGGGCCGGTCGTGTTTGGGCCGGTCGTTGCTGGGTTCGTCGGTGCGCTTCTGGCCGTCAGGAAGAGACCCGGCCAGCGGGATCAGCAAATAGCCCAGCAGGGCGAGGAGAAGACCGGCGCCCGGCCCGGTCGAGATCAACTCGTGTCTGGCGTAGGGGTCCTCGGCCTCGAAATACCAGTACGTCCCGGTGAGGCTGCCGCAGGCGAGCACGTTGGAGATGAGCATTCCCAGGCTGGCCTGCCGCCAGACCCCGCGGGCCGGGCCGGTGTTGGCGAGCGACAGCGCCGCGAACACGGCAGCGGTCACCGCGAACGGGAGCGCCCAGCCGAGCACCTTCGAACCCGGAGTGGTTTCCGTCCGATCCAGGTAGACGCTGCGCCAGGCGGGCAGCCAGAACGCGACGACGACCAGGAGGACGCCGACCGCCAACAGCGCCGAGCCAGTCCGCCGCCATGACGGGCGCGACGGTGCGGCGCCGGGCATCGTCGGCCTGCTCATGGCAGCGAACGTAACCCGGTCGGGGCGACTCCCACTGCCCCGCCGGGTGAACGCGACGCCGGATCAGAGCGCGAGCTTCATGCCCTCGTGGCTGGCCACGAAGCCGAGGCCCAGGTAGAAGCGGTGCGCGTCCCCGCGGGTCTTGTCGGTGGTGAGCTGCACCAGCGCGCAGCCACGCTCGCGAGCCCGGTCGATCGCCCAGGTCATCAGGTCCCGGCCCAGCCCCTGGCCACGCCGGTCGGAGCGGACCCGGACCGACTCGATCAGCGAGCGCTCGCTGCCGTGCCGGCCCAGGCCGGGGATGTAGGTGATCTGCAGGCAGCCGACCAGTTCGCCGGCCTGCTCGGCCACGATCAGCTGGTTGCGTGGGTCCGCGTCGATGGCCGCGAACGCCCTCTCGTACGCCTCGTCGACCTCGGTGAAGTCGCGGGCCTTGCCCAGGACGTCGTCGGCGAGCAGGGCGATGACGGCGGGCAGGTCCGCCCGGGCGGCCTCCCGGTAGATCACGTCGCTCATACTGGCGATCCTGGCACAGCGAAACCGAGGAATGGGTCTGTGCCGGTTGCGGGCAACGGGCAGCATGGGGCGGCATGGAGCTAGTGCTGCTGCCGTTCCGCTGGATATACCGGGCGTTGGTGTGGTTCGCGAACTCGCCCCGCACGCTGATCACCTCGTACCTGTTGATGATCGTGGTGGCCGGTTTCATCTACGGCGAGGTCGAGGAGCGCAGCCCCGCCGACGCCGTCTGGTGGGCTGTGGTGACCGCCTCGACCGTCGGATACGGCGACATCTCGCCGACCACCTGGGCGGGCCGGACGCTGGCCGCGCTGCTCATCTCGACCATGGTGCTGCTGGTCATCCCGCTGATCACCGCGCACTTCGCGAGCCGGCTCATCGTCGACGACAACGCCTTCGAGCATGAGGAGCAGGAGCAGCTCAAGGCCGACGTGCGCCGAATGCGGGCGCTACTGGAGGAGTTGGCCACCCGGCAGGGGATCGATCTGCCCCCGCTGCCACCGGCTCAGCCCGTCAGCGGGCCGGGCAGCGCTTCCCCTCCGGTGGGACGGTCAGGTCGATCAGGTAGGCGTCGACCGCGTCGGTGATGCAGGACGTCTGCGGGTAGGCGGTGTGCCCCTCGCCCTCCCAGGTCAGCACCCGACCGACACCCAGCATCGACGCGAGTCGTGGGGTCTGCTCGTACGGCGTCGCCGGGTCGCCTGTGGTGCCGACCACCACGATCGGCGGTGCGCCGTTCGCCTTCCCGGTCGGGTACGGGTCACGCCCGCCCGGCCATTCGACGCAGCTCAGCATGCCGACCGCCAACGCCGGCCCGAACAGCGGATATTTTCCGCGCCACTCGGACTGCAACCGGCGGATCTGCTCCCGGCTCGGCTTCTCCGTCTCGTCGGCGCAGTTGATGGCCAGGTTGGCGTCGAACAGGTTCGAGTAGTGCCCGTTGTCCTCCCGGCCGGCGTACGCGTCGGCGAGTCGGAACACGTCCTTCGGGTCGCCCTCGGCGAGTTTGTCGATCGCCTGGGCCAACTCCTGCCAGCCGGATTCGGTGTAGAGCGAGGAGATGACGGCGTAGAACACCCAGCCGGCGGTGGCCTCCCGCCCATCGGCGCCGCGTACCGGGGAGACCTTGGCCTTGTCGATGGCCGAGGTGACCGCGGCGCGGGCGTCCGGGGCGATCGGGCAGCGGCCAGCGTTCGCCGCGCACCAGCGGGTGAAGTTGGTGAAGGCCCGTTCGAAGCCGCGGGCCTGGCTCTCCGAGCCCTCGACCAGCCGCTGCTGCGGGTCGACCGCGCCGTCGAGCACCAGCGCCCGCACCCGCTGTGGGTAGAGCTGGGCGTACGTGGCACCGAGCAGGGTGCCGTACGAGTAGCCCAGGTAGGTGAGCTTGTCGTCGCCCACGGCGGCGCGTACCGCGTCCATGTCGCGGGCGGCCTGCTCGGTGCCGTACAGCGGCAACTGGTCGCCGTAGCGGTCGCCGCAACCGCGCCCGATCCGCTGGCTCAGGCCGACGAAGCCGTCGAATGCCGCCTGGCTCGCCGGGTCCGGGTCGAAACCGAAGCTGGCGTCCAGGTCGGCGTCGGAGATGCACTTCACCGGGCTGGACCGGGAGACCCCGCGCGGGTCGAAGCCGACGATGTCGAAGCGCTCGGTGATCGAGGCGGGCAGCCCGCCGAACTGGGGGCCGAAGGAGAGGTAGACGGCGGTGTCGACACCGGAACCGCCCGGACCACCCGGGTTGATCACCAACGAGCCGACCCGGTCGCGCTGCTTGGTGGACCGGGCGCGCAGCAGGGCGATCTCGAAGGTCTGCCCGGCGCCCGGGCCGGCGCTCGCCCCGCCGCCGGTGCCCCAGTCACGGGGCACCGCGATCCGGGTGCACTCGTAGCGCATGTTCGGTGCGCTCCGCCCGACCAACTCGTCGGGCACCTCCGGGCAGGGCCGCCAGTTCGGTGCGCTGCCGGTCGGGGCGGCCGCGCCCTCCACCTCGGTGCGCGGCGCGAACGCCGGCAGCGTGCAACCGGCGGTGAGCAGCGCGGCGACGCCGAAGGCGGCCAGAGTGCGACGGACCCGGCGGCTGGTCGCCATCCGAGGCTGGTCGGCGGTGCGGGTCACGTGGTCCTCCGGAATCGGGTCGACGGCCAGGCTACGCCGAGCCGGTGGCGGCTCGGTCCACGGTGGCCGTCGGGTCGCCGCGCAGCACCTGGTCCACGTCGAAGCGGATCGGCCGGTCGAGCTGGTCGTAGCGGCAGGATCGGGGGTCGCGGTCCGGGCGCCACCGAACGAACTGCGCGGTGTGCCGGAACCGTTCGCCCTCCATGGCGTCGTAGCCCACCTCGACCACCAACTCGGGGCGCACCGGCTCCCACTCCAGGTTCTTGGTGCCGGTCCACCGGCTGACCCCACCGGGGATGCGTTGGCCACGCTCGTGGTCGCCGTGCACCCACGGGTGCTCGCCGCCGGTGTCCCGATAGGGCGCCAGCTCGTCGAGCAACTCGGCGCGGCGGGCCATGCTGAACGACGCGCTCACCCCCACGTGGTGCAGGACCCCGGCGTCGTCGTACAGGCCGAGCAGCAGCGAGCCCACCACCGGGCCGGACTTGTGCCAGCGGAAGCCGGCCACCACCGCGTCCGCGGTGCGGGCGTGCTTGACCTTGAACATCAGTCGCTTGCCCGGCTCGTACGGCAGGTCGGCGGGCTTGACGATCAGACCGTCCAGCCCGGCGCCCTCGAAGACGTCGAACCAGCGCCGCGCGGTGTCCGGGTCGGTGGTGACCTGGGTGACGTGGACCGGCGGGCGCACCCCGGCCAGCGCCTCGACCAGCCGCTCCCGGCGGCGCGGGTAGGGCTGGTCGAGCAGGGCCTCGTCACCGATCGCCAGCAGGTCGAACGCGACGAAGTCGGCAGGGGTGGTCTCGGCCAGCATCTTCACCCGGGACGCGGCCGGGTGGACGCGCTGGGCCAGCAGCTCGAAATCCAGCCGGGGCTGGCCGCTCGGCCCGTCACGCCGAATCACGATCAACTCCCCGTCGACCGCGCACCGCTCCGGCAGCTGCCGGCGGGCCTGCTCGACCACCTCGGGGAAGTAGCGGGTCATCGACTTGCCGCCCCGGCTGGCCAACTCGACCTCGTCGCCGTCGCGGAACACGATGCACCGGAACCCGTCCCACTTGGGCTCGTAGGTCACCCCTGGCGTGGTGGGCAGCTTGGGAACGCTCTTGGCCAGCATCGGCTCGACCGGCGGGTTGATCGGCAGGTCCACGCCGACCAGTCAATCAGACGGTGCCGACAGTCGTGAGGCAGATCACCGTGGATGGCGGGGCGGCGTGTCCCACTACGCGCCGCCCGTCCCCACCGGGCGAATCAAATAACCCCAGGTCAGAGCTACTTTCGCGAGGTGTCCGAGTGGGTCTGTGACTGCTGCGGGCGGTGGCGGGTGAGCATCGAGCTGATCCGGGGCCGCTACCGCTTCCGGCTGACCCGCCGCTACCCCGAGCGGTTCGGTGGCGGCCGGAACGTGCTCGGCGAGGTCGGCTCAGTGCCGGAGCTGGAGGAGCTGCTGCGGCGGCGTACCCCGCTCACCCTGGCCGACCTGCGCGAGGCCGCCTGATCCGCGCGGCGGCCGAGGACGGTGTGTGCGGCCGGGAACCACGGGTGCCAGGCCCGGTCCGCTTCCACTGAGGAGGGACGGACGGGATCGAGCACCGGTGTCACAATTCTCCCGACGGCCTCGTCTGCACCCGTGGCGGTGCCGAGCGGCGCCGCCGGGGAGGGGACACCATGCGGTTCGAGGCCGACACCGAGATCGCCGCGGATGCCGAGCAGGTCTGGGCGGTGCTGGTCGACGTGCCCCGCTGGCCCGAGTGGACGGACTCGGTGACCCGGGCCGAGCGAGGGGAGCCGGGGCCGCTCGCCGTCGGCGCGACCGCCCGACTGACCCAGCCGAAGCTGCGGCCGGCGGTGTGGCGGGTCACCGAGCTGACCGAGCGGCGGGAGTTCGTCTGGGTCTCCGACGCGCCGGGTGTGCGGACCACGGCGGAGCACCGGCTGCTGCCGCTGCCCGACGGGCGTACCCGCGTCGAGTTGGCCTTCAGCCAGTCCGGCCCGCTGGCCGGCCTGATCGGCTGGCTGTACGGCGGGCTGTTCCGCCGCTACGTGCGAATGGAGGCCGACGGGCTCAGGCGTCGCTGCGAGCGGGGCTGACGGCCGGCTTCTCCAGCACGGCCAACGAGATGCCGTTCGGGTCCGGGCGGTGCGCCACGATCCGGTAGCCGTGCCGCTGGTACAGCCGCAGGTTGCGCGCGCTGTCCGCGCCGGTGAACAGGGTGAACCGGGCCGCCCGGCCGGCGCAGGCCCGCTCGATGGCGGTGAGCAGTTGCGCGCCGACACCCCGTCCCTGCTGGTCCGGGGCGACCGAGAGGCGGCCGACGTGCGCGGTGTCCCCGTCCAGGTGGGCCCGCACCGAACCGACCAGACGGTGGCCCAACCTGGCGGCGAGCACGATGCTCGGGCCGGCCAGCACCGCCGCGACCTCGTCCAACGTCTCGGTCAGCGGAGGCAGGAAGGGATCGGTGTAGTGCTGCGCCTCGCTCAGGTACGCGGCCCGCTGCACGGTGAGTATCTCGCCGGCGTCCACGACACCGGCCGGGACGATGCTCGCCTCGGCGTTCATCGGGGCAGCACACCACAGCCGCCGTCGCCATCGACGGGCGGCCCGACCGCACCGGTCGTACCCTGACCCGTGTCCGGTCGAGGTCGAGGGGGCAACGGTGGCCGAGCTGACGTACCCGGAGGTGGGGTCGACCCGGCACGGGCCGCTGCCCGGCGGGTACCACCACCTGCGCCACCGGTATCCGTTGCCGGGCGGCTGCTTCGAGACCGCCGCCGACGCGGTGCTGAGCTGGCGGCTGCACCGTGCCGCCGGCGTCCGGATTCGCACCGAAGCGCCGCGGGCCGTCGCCGGTGTGCTGGTGACCTCCGGCCTCGGGGTCGGTCCGGCCCGCCTCTGGGGGCCGTGCCAGGTGGTCTGGAGCGTGGACTCGCCCACGCTCGCCGGTTTCGGCTACGGCACCCTGCCCGGGCACCCGGAGCGAGGCGAGGAGGCGTTCGAGGTCGTCCGCGACGACACCGGCGCGGTCTGGTTCGAGGTCCGCGCGTTCAGCCTTCCGGACCGTTGGTTCACCCGCACGGGAGGGCCGGCGGTTCGGGCGGTGCAGCACGCGTACGCCTGGTGGCTCGGCCGTACCCTGCGTCGGCTCTGCGTCGGTCGCTGACCGCAGTGGCGCCGGCGAGACTCAGAACCGGGCGAACGAGCGGATCGGGGCGCGCGGGCCGTACTTCGGTGCCCGGATGCCGGCTGCCTCCAGCAGCAGACACACCCGGCCCCGGTGACCTCTGAACGGCTCCAGCAGGGCCATCATCCGGGCGTCGTCGCCCCTCGGTTCGCCGGCGAGCGCCCAGGCCACCGTGTTCGGGATGTGGTAGTCGCCGACGCTGACCGCGTCCGGGTCACCGTACGCGATCCGGACCACCTCGGCGGCCGTCCACGGCCCGATGCCGGGGATCGCGGTCAGCCGGCGGGTGGCGTCGGTGGCGTCGGTGCTGCGCTCCAGGCGATCGGCGAGCGCGGCGGCGCGACGGAGCGTGTCGGCTCGGCGCTGCTCCACCCCGAAGGGGTGGAACACCCAGTACGGAGCCGCGGCCACGGAGGCTGCCTCGGGCGGCAGGAGCAGCGGCTGCAACGGGCCGGGAGCCGGCTCCCGGAAGTGCCGCACCATCGCCGCGTACGCCCGGTAGGCCTCCTTGCCGGTGACCTTCTGCTCGAAGACCGCGCGCAGCAGTCGGGGGAAGACCTCGCCGGTGGCGGGCATCCGGAGGCCCCGGTGCTCCCGGGCCAGCCGGGCGACCAGCGGGTGCGCCGCGGCCAGTTCGGTGAAGCCGGTCAGGTCGTCGCGTAGCCCGGCTATCGCGTCGGCGCGGGCGAGGACGTGCTCGGCGCCGGGCCCGTACCCCTCCGCGAGCAACTCGCCGCCAGCCGGTCGCAGCGCGAGCGTTGCCGGACCGTCCGGGGTGCGGGTGGCCCACCAGAAGGTGCCGGCCGCCACCCGGGCGCACGGGTCGTACGGGCTGAAGGTGAGCGTGCGGACCGACGCGGTCAGCCGGTAGCCGACCGGCGGGTGCAGCACCCTGGTAGCGGCGGGTCCGGTCTCGGTCACCCCGCTACTCTGCCAGGTCACGGTGGGGGCTGACGAGCGGGCCGTACCGGTCCCGCCCGCGGTTGAGGAGCTTCGCGAGGATACGTTCGGCCGACCGTCCCGGTGTCGTTGAACCACCCGAATGGCCAGGATTATCTTGGCAAACAGGTACATACCGCCCTTATGTCACTTTAGGCGGTGGGCCAGGTATCGATCATGTGGTTGTTTGATGGCCTGCAGGTAAACGCACTGCCCCGGGCCACCTGCGGCGGCCAACAACTTCCACTCGTGGGAGAACGCGGTCCGGCCCGGAGACCGGTGTCCCGCCGACAGCCGCCACCAGGCGGCCGCGCGGCCGACGCTGGATCGCCACGCAGTGCCAACGGGGGATCTGTGGAAGGGCATGCAGTGATGGCTGCGCGAGTCTGTGTCGAATCATCGCGAGTGGGATCTCACCCCGCTACCCGTTCGCGGGGCTGACGGGTGCCCGCTGACAAGGCGGTCGTAGCGAGCGGACGGCCCAGCGCATGATCGCCCTGAAGGTCTATCGACTCCTGCCGTCGCCGGCACGGCGGCGGCTGCTGCGTCTGCTGCCCGCGCACCGGCGGATCGGCCTGGTTCAGACGCTCTCCCGCCCGCGCGGCGGCGACACAGTGCACCCCCTCGGAGCCCGGGTGGCGGTGACCGACGGTGGCGTTCGAACCCGGGCCGAGATCGTCGCCACGGCGACGCCGTTGGAACAGTGGCACCGCAACCTCACCGCCGTCACCACCGCGCTGCACGCCGCGGGCATCGAATACCACTGCATTCGTAACGACGACCACCTGCGCAGCACCGTCGCGGTCCTCGACGACCAGCGGCCGGCTGTACAACGCCTGATCCGCTCCGCGCCGGCGCTGTCCGGCGCGGACGTCCGGGTGGTGCAGGTCCGGCCCCGTCGGGACCAACCGGACGCCGCCCCGACCGAGGTGATCCAGGTCTGCTTCCCGGTCACCGATGCCCGCGCCGGTGTGGTCCTCGGCGCCCAGTTCGCGTGCGAGATCGAGTTCTGGAGCCGGCACGGGGACATGGTCCGCGCTCCCCGGCGCAACGGGGTCGTCGACGAGGCCCCTGCCCGGGCGCAGCCGGTCCGGGTGGCAGCGGCGCTGATGAGCCACTTCGTGCCCGAGGCCGACGACCACACCTACGGCACCCGCCGGGACCTGGCCGTCCGCGCGCCGGACCGGGTCGGCTTCCCGATCGACGCCGTCTACACCTGGGTGGACGGCTCCGACCCGCAGTGGCTGAAGCGGAAGTCGCTGGCGCTCGGCGCTCCGGACGGCCCGGTGCACGCGGTCGCCGCGAACTCGTCGCGCTACCACAACCGCGACGAGCTGCGGTACTCGTTGCGGTCGTTGCACAGCTTCGCGCCCTGGCTACGGCGGATCTTCCTGATCACCGACAGCCAACTGCCGAGCTGGCTCGACCCGAGCCATCCGATGATCACGGTCATCTCGCACGCCGAACTCTTCGCCGACCTCGGCGGCCGGTCGTCGTACAACTCGCACGCCATCGAGTCCCGCCTGCACCGCATCGACGGACTGGCCGAACACTTCCTCTACCTCAACGACGACGTGTTCCTCGGTCGCCCGCTGCTGCCGAACCACTTCTTCCACGCCAACGGGATCGCGAAGTTCTTCCCCTCGCCGGCCCAGTTCGGTCTTGGGGAGGCGAAGCCGGAGGACCCGCCGGTGAAGGCCGCCGGAAAGAACAACCGTCGGCACATCCAACGGCAGTTCGGCGTGACCATCACGCAGAAGATGAAGCACACCCCGTTCGCGCTGCGCCGCAGCATCATGCAGCAGATCGAGGGCATGCTGCCGGACGAGGTGACCGCCACCGCGCGGCACCGGTTCCGGCACCACGGCGACCTGTCCATCCCGTCGTCGCTGCACCAGTACTGGGCGTTCCTGACCGCGCAGGCCGTCCCCGGCGACATCGAGTACGAGTACGCCGACCTGGGTCACCCCTCGACCCCGGCCCGGCTGGCCGAGCTGCTGGCCCGCCGGCACCGTGACGTGTTCTGCCTCAACGACACCGACTCCGACCCTCGGTCGTTCGCCGAGCAGGAGCGGATGCTGGCCGACTTCCTGCCGCGCTACCTGCCCTTCCCCGCCCCGTTCGAGCTGCCGGACGACGTGGTGGCGGAGCGGCGGAAAGTGGGCGCGGGGGAGCTGTGGAGGCGCTCGTACCGTCCGGTGCCGGATGCCCGTCGGGGCACCCCGGTCGACGCGCCCACAATGCCCAACAACATGCTCAACACGGTCACCGACTTCAAGGCCGTCCTCGGCTCAAGAGAGCAACCGGGCCGGCGACGATCCGATCCGTCTGGGGAGCGCCATGACATCTGACCGCCGTCCGCGGTCCATGGCGGTCATGGCCCACCAGGACGACGATCTCTACTTCCTGAACCCGCTACTCGCCAGCCAGCTGCGACACAGCGCGACACACCTGACGGTCTGCCTGACCTCTGGTGAGGCGGATGGACGTAACGCCCCCGGTGGGTCGGCGGCACACGCCGCGCTGCCGGTGGACTTCGAGGGCTTCGCCGCCGCGCGGTTCAACGGGCTCCGCTCGGCGTACGGCGAGATGGTTCTCGGTGACCGGGACGCCAAGTGGCACCGTGCGGCGATCACCCTGGGCTCGACGGCCGAGGCGGACCTTTCGACGCTGGTCGACGCGCCGTGGATCCGGTTGATGTCGCTGAACCTCTGGTGTGCGCCGCCCCCCGGCTCGCCGGTCGGAGCTGGGTCGCTGCCACAGTTGTGGACCGGCGAAGCCACTGTCACGCCCACCATGGTCCCGCTGGGTTCGCCGGTCTCCGGTACCTTCGCCTACTCTCGGGAGGACCTGATCGAGGCGCTGCTGCACCTGCTGCGCGACGTCGAGCCGACGCTGTTGTGGACGATGGACCCGGATCCCGATCGTCAACTGCACGACAAGGCGAACCCACAGCACGCCGACACCGGTGATTACTCCGACCACCTCTCCCACACCATCACCGGGCTGTTCGCACACGAGGCGGCCCAACGATGGTTCGCTGAGGGCGGTGGCAGCGCCACGATCGTCGAGGCGTTCCGCGGCTACTACGTCCGACGGTGGCCGTCCAACCTCAGCCCTGAGGCGCGGGCACTCAAGCAGCGATACAAGGACACCTACGGGTGGGCCGACGGTCGCCCCGCCGACGGACCCGTCGGCCACGGTGACCGCAAGGTCGGCGGCGATGCGATCGGCACCGGGAACGCCTCCGGAACCACGTTGCGCTATCCCGGCTCGCGGACCTGGGCGGTACCGGGCCCGAACGGTGAGTTGTCGGCCTTCGCCGTGCGTGGCGGCCAGGTGGTTCACTGGCAGCAGGCCGGCTCGGGCGCGTTCACCCCGAGCCGGGTGGTTCCCGGCAGCAGGCTCCTGCCGTACGTCGCCGCGTTGGCCACCCCGAGCGGCGGCTGGCGGCTCTTCGCGGTGCGGCAAGAACTCACGGCAGTGCCCGATCGGCACGTCCGTGACATCTGGACAACCGTATTGCCCGGCGCCGGCGACGCCAGCGTTCGCTGGGAGTCGCTCGGCAACCCCGCCGGGCGAAATGCCCCGTCGGATCGACGGAACATCGGCATGCCGCACGCTGTCTCCCTGTCTGACGGGGGTGTCCTGTTGCTGGCCCGGAACGCCGGCAAGGGACTGAGCGCCCGGCTGTACGACGGGACGTCCTGGACGCAGTGGCAGGACCTCGGTGGCCGGGACATCCAGGACGGCCTGGCTGCTGTGACGTGGAACGACCACCACGTGGAGGTGCTGGCCGCCGGGCGCGCTGGAATCGGACGTTGGCTGGTCTCCGTGCCGGACCTCAGCGCCGAGTACGCCCGGCTGGAGACCGAGGCGCCGGCAGGCCCGCCTGCCGTGACGCGGCTGCCCGACGGCGAGCGACTACTTCTGTTCCGGCGACGGGACTCGGCGTCCGTGCTGTCGTACCGTACGCGCGGCGGCGGCCGGGACTGGGACCTGTCGACGGCCGCTGACCTCGGTGGTCACGGCGGTCCCGGCCCGCTGACCGCTCGGTTCGTGTCCGAAGCGGGCGCGGTCCTGCTGGCGGTCCGAGACGACGCGTCCGGCTCCAGCGTCGCGTGGCTGGACCCGGCCGGGTCGACGCCCTGCCGCTGGCTCCGCGAGTCAACGCCGATTACTGGTGGCCACGCGGTGCAGGTCGACGCGTCCGGCTGCGCCGTCCTCCTGGCCGTGTCGACATCCGGCGGGCTCCTCGCCTCGCGACCGGACCAATTCGGATCGTCCTTGAACCCGATGAAGGAAGTGCCGTGAACAACACGCCGGTGGTACCGCAGCGCGCGGGCGCGCCATCCCGGGCTGCCGACGCGGCCAGGTCCGCGCCGGTGGGGAGCGCCGGGCCAGACCTCCCCGCGCTTCGCGAGGTCCTGGTCGACGGTGGACGTCGTACCGCGCACGTGCACGCCGACCTGACTCCGATCCTGGGGCGTCGGCTGAACGTCGACGCGGTGAGCGGCGCGCTGGACGAGCACGGGGTGGACTACTTCCTTGTCCGCGGCATGGACGACCGGACGCCGGTGATCGGCGTCAGTGAGGTTGATCGGCTTGCCGCGTTGAGCGCCCTGGAGAAGTTGGGCGGGGTCGAGACCTGCTACGTGAGCCAGGTTCTGCCCCGGCCGCCGATCGTCGGCGGCCTCACGGACGCGTCGGAGGCGCCGGCCTGGACCGAGCTGTACGCCGCTCAGGCGATCAAGCTGACCTGGTTCCGCGCCGACCCGACCCTCAAGCTGATCCTGGGCCCGGCGTACGGCTGCGAGATCGAGTTCTGGAAACCCGACCGGGCCGCCGGGCTGCTCCGTTCGCCCCGTCCCAACCGGATGATGCGGGCGGTGGCACTGGATGGCACGCCGGTGCAGGTGGACGAGCATCGGCTGACCCGCCTCGCCTCTCCGGCGAAATGGCACCCGCCCCGGCGTAGCCGCGCGGAGTTCGACCGCCTGCTCCCGGACGACATCGACTTTCCCATCGACGTGGTCTACACCTGGGTGGACGGCGCGGACCCCCAGTGGCAGCAACGTCGTGCGGGCGTCCGTGGTGAGTCGCTGCACGCCGAGGCGGCGAGTGAGTCGCGGTACATCAACCGCGACGAGTTGAAGTTCTCGTTGCGATCGCTACACCTGAACGCCCCGTGGGTCCGCAACATCTACATCGTGACCGACCACCAGCGTCCGGCCTGGCTGGACCTCAGCGCCGGCAACATCTTCCTTGTCAACCACGACGAGATCTTCGCGGCCCCGGACGCCCTGCCGACCTTCAACTCGTGCGCCATCGAGAGTCAGCTGCACCGCATCGATGGGCTCGCCGAGCACTTCTTGTACCTCAACGACGACATGTTCTTCGGTCGCCCCCTGGCACCGCAGACGTTCTTCCTGGCCAACGGCAACACCAAGTTCTTCCTGTCGCAGAACCGGATCCCGCTCGGCGAGAAAACCGAGCTGGACAGCCCGGTGGACGCAATGATCAAGAACAATCGGGCCCTGATCGAGAAGCGGTTCGGCCGTACCCTCACCCAGGGCTCCCAGCATGTGCCCTATCCGTTGCGGCGCAGCATCCTCGCGGAGATCGAGCGGGAGTTTCCGGTCGAGCACGAGGCCACCATGCGCAGTCGGTTCCGCAGTGCCGACGACCTGACCATCACGTACTCGCTGCACCACTACTACGCGTTCCTGACCGGCCGCGCGCTGCCCGGGCGCGTCAACTACGGCTACGTCCAACTCGCGGTACCCGACCTCGAAGCGCGGCTGCGGCGAGCGGAGGCACGGCGGGACTGGGACACCTTCTGCATCAACGACGCCTACTCGACGTTCGCCCAACTGCAACACCAGATGACCATCCTCGAGCCGTTCATGGAGGCGTACTTCCCGGTCCCGAGCCCCTACGAACTGAGGATCTCCGGGTGAAATTCGCCTTCCTGATCCACAACATGTACGGCGTTGGTGGCACCAACCGGGCCGTGCTGAACCTGGCCACCGCCCTGGTCGGCCGGGGGCACGGCGTGGAGATCGTCTCCGTGTTCCGCCGCACCGACGAGCCGATGTTCGCCATCGACGACCGGATCGCGCTCGTCCCGCTCCTCGACACCCGACCTGGGCGTCCCGACCGGGCCGATCCCCGGCTCCGGGAGCCGTCCCTGCTGGTGCCGAAGAGCGAGGAGTTCCACACCCAGTACAGCCGGTTGACCGACGAACGGATGATCGACTACCTGCGCTCGACCGGGGCCGACGTCATCGTGGGTACCCGGCCCGGCATCAACATGGTGGTGGCACGGCACGGCCCCGACCACGCGGTCCGCGTGGCGCAGGAGCACATGACGCAGGATCTGATCGACGACGTGCTGAAGGAGGAGATCCGGCTCTCGTACGACCGGATCGACCTGGCCTTCACAGTGACCGAGGCTGACGCCGCCGCCTTCCGATCGGGCAATCCGGTGCCACACACCCGCGTCGTGGCACTGCCGAACAGCGTTCCCCAGCCCACAGTGCCGCTGGCCGACGGGACCAACCGGATCGTGGTCAGTGCGGGGCGGCTCGACCCGATCAAGCGCTATGACCGGCTCATCGCCGCCTTCGCGCGGGCATCCGGCGATCATCCGAGCTGGAAACTGCGGATCTACGGAGATGGCCCGCAACGCCCCGCGCTGGTCGCACAGATCCGCGAGTTGGGGATGTCCGACCAGGTCCAACTGATGGGCCGGCGAGAGGACATGTCCACGGAGTGGGTCAAGGGCTCGATCGCGGCGGTCTCCTCGGAGCGAGAATCGTTCGGCATGACCATCGTGGAGGCGATGCGGCTCGGCCTGCCGGTCGTCAGCACCGACTGCCCGGTCGGACCCCGCGAGATCATCCAGCACGGGGTCGATGGTCTGCTGGTCCCGATGGACGACATCGACGCGTACGCCTCGGCGTTGCGGACGCTGATGCACGACGACGATCTCCGGGCCGGCCTGGCCCGGCAGGCGTTGGCGAACGCGGCGCGGTTCGACCCGGATACGCTCGCCGACTCCTTCGCCCGACAGTGTGACGCCGTGCTGGTCGAGCGAGGCCCGGCGCTCGGGCGGCCCGAGAGGGCCGCCCGGTCGGGCAAGGGGCCGCGCACCGGTCGTTCGGTGCTGGCTCGTAGCGGTGAACTGGTTCGGGAACCCGATCTGGTCCGCCTGTTGGGCGATCCGGTCCTTCGCGGGATCGCGGGCAGTGACCTGGCCCGCCGGGCGAGCCTGGGCGCACTGGTGCGCCTCTCCCGCATTCGGCAGGCCCGCGCCACTTCCGCCCGATTGCAGAAGGCGATCCGGCGGCGGGCCGCCGCACCAGCCGCCGGGCCGACAGTGGACTGTCAGGTGCTGCCGGACCACGGCCTCAGCCTGAGTATCGATGCACCGGACCTCGCTGCGGGCGCGCACCTGTTGCTGCGCGACCGGGACAACGGGCACAAGGTGCGGGTGCCACTGGAAGCGCAGGACGACGGGGGGCGCCAGGTGGCGGTGCTGCCCGCCGACGCGTTGCCGGAGGGCCGCTGGAACGCGTACCTGCAGCCGCTGACGGGGGCGCGCCTCCGACTGTGCCCGGCCCGGATCGACACGCGGGTACTCGCCGGCGGTCACCGACCGGCGGATGATCCGGCCGGTGTGCACGTGGTCCGTTCGCACCTGCCGTACCGCACGGCGGACGGCTTTCTGGCGGTGCGGAGCTGGGTCCGGGCAGAGCACGCCGAGGTGCGGCGGATCGCGCTCAGCGGTGAGCGGGTGTCGATTGAGGCCGTCTGGTGCGGATCCGGCATTCCCGAGCAGGCAGTGCTCCACCGACGGGGTCACCACGAGTGCGCGGTGTCCGTGCCGGTGGTACGGACCCGCAGCGGTCACCTGCGTATCGACGTGGCTGTAGACGAGTTGGCCGCACATCGACTGGGCCGATACGAGGACTGGGATCTGTGGCTGCGGCAGGTCGGCACGGACCGTGAGGTCCGGTTGGGTCTGCTCGTCGACGACATCGTCGACAAGAAACTCGTCTACAACTACCCGGAGATCTACCTGGTGGACGATCCGGGGCTGGATCTCGTGGAGGAGGACCCGGCACCACTGCTGCGGGTCCGCCCGTACTACACCCGCGACAGCGAACTGTCGATCGTCGTCGTCGATCGCCCATGAGCACGGACACAAGGAGAAACAAGCGGTGACCGAGTCGAAGCCCACGCCGGGGGAGCCAGCCCGGGCGCTGGCCGAACCCACCGGGTTCGTGGAGGTGTACCGCCGGGTGCTGAGCCCGCAGACCCGGCGAGCCATCGCGACGAAGGTGAGCCCCCGGGCCCGGCACCAGCTGAAGCAGTGGGTCGCCCGGGCCGCGCGCGACGGTCACCTCTCCGAGCGCCGGGGCGAACGGCTGGCCCGCCGCCAGCCGGAGTTGCTGGCCGGCGCGGACCGGGTGGTCGTCACCGCCGACCGGGGACCCCGGGTGGCCCGGATCGGGGCGGTCACCCCCCTGATGGCACGGCTGGACAATCTCACCGCGGTGACGGCGGCGCTCGACGAGGCCGGCGTACCCCACTTCCGGGTACGCGGCGAAATCCACCGCTCGTCGGTGGTCGCCGTCGACGCCGCGCACCGCGTGCGGGCGTACGCCGCACTCGCCGCCGCCTGCGGTCGGGTCCCCGGTTACGTCGGCGTGCCGGACGGTACCGGGCAGCCGGCCGCCGGCTTCGAACCGAAGTCCTGGGACCGGCTGGCCGACGCCCCGGTGGTGCGGCTGACCTGGTACTGGACCGACCCCCAGCGGCGGTTGGTGCTGGGGCAGGCGTACGGGTGCGACGTCGAGTTCTGGACCCGGGAGGGTGACACGCTCGTCGCGCCGCGACCCAACGCCGTCGCCGAACAGGTGACGGTGGCGGCGCCGCTGGTCCTCGTACCGGAGTCGCGGTTCACCGGCCTGGTGCCCGCCGCCGCGCCCGCGACCGCCTGGACCCGTCCGGAGTTCGCCGCACCGCGCCCGGACGATGTGCCGTTCCCGGTCGACGTGGTCTACACCTGGGTCGACGGCGCCGACCCGGTCTGGCTACGCCGACGGGCAGAGGTGGCCGGGGTGCCGTACCACGCGGAGGCGGCGAGCGCGGCCCGCTTCCTCAGCCGCGACGAGCTGCGCTACTCGCTCCGGTCGCTGCACATGTTCGCGCCCTGGGTGCGACATGTCTACGTGGTGACCGACGACCAGGTGCCCACCTGGCTTGACCCGTCCGCCACCGGGCTGCGGGTGGTCAGCCATCGGGAGATCTTCACCGACCCGACGGTGCTGCCGACGTACAACTCGCACGCGATCGAGAGTCAGCTGCACCACATCGACGGGCTCTCCGAGCACTTCCTGTACTTCAACGATGACGTCTTCCTCGGCACCGAGGTGCTGCCCCAGGACTTCTTCCTGGCCAACGGCATCTCCCGGTTCTTTCCCTCGCCGGCCCTGGTGCCGCCGGGCCCACCCGCCGCCGGGGACATCCCGTCGTCGGCGGCCGGGAAGAACAACCGGGCGTTGATCGCGGAGCGGTTCGGCACCGTGCTGACCCAGAAGATGAAGCACATGCCGCACGCGCTGCGGCGGAGCGTGCTCCAGGAGATCGAGCAGACGTTCCCGCAGCAGTACCGGCGGACCGCGGCGAGTCAGTTCCGCAGCATGGACGACCTGTCGGTCGCCTCGTCGCTGCACCACTACTACGCGTTCCACACCGGTCGCGCGGCACCGGGGAACCTGCGCTACACCATCGCCGAGCTGTCCCACCCGGACACACCCGCCCGGTTGGCGCACCTGCTCGCCCGTCGGGATCGGCAGGTGTTCTGCCTGAACGACGCGTTCTCCGTCGAGGAGGACCTCGACAAGCAGTTGGCGCTGCTCATTCCGTTCCTGGAAACGTACTTCCCGGTGCCGAGCCCGTGGGAACGGACCTGACCCACCCCGGACACGACGGTGGCCGGTCGCGCCCTCCCCGGCGACGACCGACCACCGTGCCCTCATGGGCGACCAGGCTCAGTACGAGTAGCCCGAGCCGCCAGCGTCGTTCGAGCCGCTGTCCGCCGGCGGTGCGACAGCCTTCGGCGTGCCCTTGGGCAGGCAGCTCAGGTTCTTCTTGCCGTCCGGCTGGACCACGAACCAGGTTCCACCGACAGCCTGGCCCTTCCACTGGCCGGGCTTCTTGTCACCGACGTAGCGGTAGACCGGCCAGCCGCCGACGGTGAGCTGACGGGTGCCGTCCTGCCGGGTCACGCTGCCGACCTTGTCGTCGGAGACGCCGGTGAGCTCCGGGTTGCCGTCGGTCAGTGCCGGGGGCCACACCTCGGCGCACTTGTCGACGCAGTTCGACGACGGCGGGTCGGCGGTGTCCTTGTCGAAGCGGTACAGGATCCAGCCGTCCTGGTCGGTGACCACCTTGCCCATCCGGGCGACACTCTTACCGACCAACTTGTCGGTCAGGTCGACGTCCGCGGGCGGGGCGTCGGCGGCGGGCGCCTCCGGGGAGGCCGAGGCCTCAGGTTCAACCGTCGCGGTGGGCTCGGCCGCGGCGACGGCGACCGGCTCGGCCGCGCTCGAGTTCGCCCCGTCGTAACCCGCGGGAGCGCAGGCCGTTAGTGCGACCATCGCGCTCGCGACGATGACGGTCCGCTTCATCTGTGCCACGTGCCCTCCTCATTCTTGACAGTTCACCCATAGGTACGGCGTGCGGGCTGTCAAGGTTGAAGTAGTAACAGTGGTCAATTTCACGTAAACTGATTGAACCGTTTTCCGTCTCCATGCGTACGCCCCCGCGAGGGGCCCCTTCGCGCAACGACAGATCGGCGCCGGTCATTGTGGCAATGACCGGCGCCGATGCGGTAACCGCGCTTACATGGGTACGGTGACCAGCGGACTCGCCACGCCGTTGGCATCCACCGACTGCACCTGGAGCTGCTTGATGTCCTTCGGCAGAGCCGACGTCGAGGCGCTGAGTTCGAGACCCTGCGGCCGGGTGTTGGTGCCATAACCGCCATCCGGCACCGACCAGGTCGAGATGACCTCGGTGGTGGCGTTCTTGCGCACCACCACCAGTCGGCAGATGCGTGGGCCGGGCAGCTTCCGCAGGCTGAAATTGATCCGGGTGCCGTAATCCTTCGTCACCAGGAACATGGTGGTCTGCACACCGGTGGTCGGGTCGGTCGCCTCGACCTGATCACCCTCCACCTCGGTGCCGCCCACACCCGGGCCGCTCGGCGCGGCCGTCGGCACGCTCGTCGGCGGGTCGTTGGGCGCGCTCGGCGTCGACTCGGCGAGCACCCCCGGCGGTTGATCGTTGCCGGTCACGCTGACGAAGCCGTACCCGCTCAGACCGCCGAAGACCACCACCGCGGCGGCCGTCGCGAGCATGTGACGAAACCGGGTACGCCGCCGGTCGGCCCGGACCGCGCCGAGCGTCCGGTCCAGCAGGGCCGGGTCGGTCGCCGTCTGTTCCAGCGCCATCATCGTCTCGCCGTCGATGTCGGAGAGCAGCCCGACGACCGGCACCATCGTCTCCAACTCGGCCGCGCACGCCCAGCAGGTGGCGAGATGCTCCTCGAACCGCTCAGTGTCCTGCTCGTCGAGCACACCGAGCGCGTACGCCGCGACGTCCATATGGTCCGGCCGGCTCATTCTGTCACCCCCCGCTCCTGCAGAGCCGTGCGCAGCGCGCGCAGCGCGTAATAGACCCTCGACTTGGCGGTGCCGAGCGGCAGGCCCAACTCCTCGGCGGCCTCCGGCACCGTCCGCCCCCGGAAGTACGTCGAGATCAGGATCTCCCGGTGCGACTGACTGAGCGTACGCAGCGCGTCCGCCACCGTCATGGTCCGCAGCACCCGGTCGGTGCTGTCCGCCTCGGCGAACGCGGTGAGGTCCCGGTCGTACGTCTCCGGCGGCCGGGCCTCCTGGCTGCGGTGCTCGTCGATGGCGATGCGGCGGGCCACAGTGACCAACCACGGCCGCAGCGAACCCTGCCCCTGGGTGCCCAGGCGGTGCGCGTTGCGCCAGGCCCGCAGCAGCGTCTCCTGGACGATGTCCTCCGCGCGCTGCCGGTCCCCCCCGGTGAGACGCATGACGAACATCAGCAACGGGCCGGCGTGCTCGGCATAGAGCTGACGGATCAACTGGTCGGAGTGGCTGGCCTCGGTCGTCGTCGCCTGATGGCGCCCGGGCGCCGGTCGCGGCGTCACCGGACCATTCTGGCGAGGCGTCGCCCGCGCGTCGACCCCCCGGGCAGACGAGGTTGACCGTGACGAGGGTCGCGCCGACAACCAGTCAGCGCGTACCGCGTCGCCATGCCAACCGGCCGCCACCGCGTGCATGCAGACCTCCGGGATGTTCCGTGACCAACACCGGCCCACGAGGTGGGCCGCCCGGTGGTACGCAGCGCCGGCCTCAGCGGATCAACAAACGACGAAAAAACTTCCCCGCCGCCGTCGAATGGACGGTCAGCGGCGCACCGAGAACAGCCCCGGCGGTGGCGGATCGGAGCCGGTGGCGTCGGCGTCCCGCACCACCTGCGCGCCACCGACGAAGCGGTCCAGGTCGTCGCCGGCCACCACCCGGCCGGGGAACCAGTCGCCGGCAGCGCGTCTGGTCAGCTCCGGCACCGGCGGTGTGGACCGCCCGGCGACCAGCACCAGATTCCCGTACCGGCGCCCACGCAGCACCGCCGCGTCCCCGATCAGGCAGGCCTGCGGCAGCACCGAACGGACCGTGGCGACCTGCCCTCGGGCGTGCCGCAGCGGCGGGCCGTCGGCGAGGTTCGCCAGGTACCAACCGGCGGGGCGGAGCACCCGGGCCACCTCGGCCGTGTACTCCACGGACGTGAGGTGGGCTGGCGTACGCGCACCGGCGAACACGTCGGCGACCACCACGTCGTAGCTGGCCTCCCGACTGGACGCCAGCACCGCCCGGGCGTCCTCCACCCGGACCCGCAACCGGGCATCGGACGGCCACGGCAACGCCCGACGGACCAGCTCCACCAGCGCACCGTCCACCTCGGACACCCGCTGGGTCGACCCGGGTCGGGTGGCGGAGACGTACCGGGGCAGGGTCAGCGCGCCGCCACCCAGATGCAGCACCCGCAGCGGCTCACCGGCCGGTGCGCTCAGATCCACGGCGGCGGCCAACCGCCGCACGTACTCGAACTCGAGGTGGGTGGGGTCGGTCAGGTCGACGTGCGACTGCGGCGCGCCGTCCAGCAGCAGCGTCCACGAGCCGGCCCGGTCCGGGGCCGGGACGAGCTCCGCCAGCCCGGTGTCCACCTGCTCGACCACCCGGTCACCCGTCCGTTTACGCCCCACCGGAACCAGTATCCGCGCTCATCGGGCGGCGCGGGCCGCGGCGGTCAGCGCGCGGTGCAGCAGCCGGGAATCGCCGAGCAGGGCCCGCAGTCGGCGCTCCAGGCCAGCGATCGGGATCAGGTTCTGCGGGGCCCGAGGATCCTTGTACGGGGTGGAGGCGAAGCGGGGCAGGGTCACCAGCGACAGGTCGGCCAGCTCGATCGCCGCCTCGACGGGCAGGTCGGCGGAGCACTCCACCCGAACGATGCCCGCCCACGGCGCGCCGATCGCCACCGGCAGCCGCAAATACCACGACCAACCACCCCAGGCGGTGCCGAGCCGGAACACCGGGGAGCGCTCACCCGAGGCCATACTCGTCACCACAGCGGTCAGCCGGGCATCCAGGTACTGACTGTGCTGCGTCTTGATGTAGCCCAGGGTGCGCGGCAACTGCCGACGACTGCGCAGCGGGCCGTCCACCACCAACAGGTCACCGTCGACCCGGGCGGCGTCGGACACCGCCACCTCCAACGCGGTCAGCGGGCCCTGCACGGCGGCCGGCAACTTCGCCAGCTCACCGGTGCCACCCACCCGGTGCACCGGGTAACGGATCGCGCCCGCCACCACATCCTGCGCCGACGGGCTCGCGGTGAACAGGCCCCGACCAACCCGGGTACCCGCCAACTGCGCCGCACCCCGCCCCAGGTCACACCGGACCACCCCGGCGGCGTACGAGGCGGCCAACCCGGGGAACGACAGGCCGTCGGTCTCCGCCGTCCAGATGCTCGCGTCGATGCGGCGAACCCCGTCGACCAGCAACACCACGTCGGGCGCCCGCACCCCGGGGCGTACCCCGATCGCCCGCCAGTCCACGGCGGGCAACTCCACATCCGCGTCGACCTGGGCGCTGCTCGGCGCGGCCGGCCCGGCGGCGGACGCCTCGAACGACGCCCCGTACGCCGGATCCCACGAATCCACGAAGAACGCGGCGTCGCTCACCGGCCCGTCCGCTCCACGCGCGCGGACCGGGCATCCTTGCGCACCTCGAAGCGGACCGGAATCCGCTCGGCCAGCGCGGGCACGTGGGTGACCACGCCGACCATCCGATCGCCCCGGGCCGCCAGGTTTTCCAGGGTCGCCGCCACCGTGTCCAGGGTGGCGGCGTCGAGCGTGCCGAAACCCTCGTCCAGGACGATCGACTCCAGGCTCGCCGCCGTGGTGGACATCCCGGCCAACTGCTCGGAGAGCGCCAACGCCAGCGCCAGCGACGCCTGGAACGTCTCACCGCCGGAGAGGGTGCGCACGCCGCGACGCAGCCCCGCGTCGTGGTGGTCGACCACCACGAACTCGCCCTTGTCGTGCACCAGCTCGTACTGCCCGGAGGACAACTCGCGCAGGATCCCCGACGCGCCGTCGACCAGCAGGTCCAACGCCTCGGCCAGCAACCACCGCTCGAAGTTGTTGGCCCGCAGGTGCCCGGCGAGCGCGCGCGCCACCTGCGCCTCCCGCTCGTGCCCCGCCCGCTGCTCGCGCAACGTCCCGGCCTGCTCGCGACGCTCGTGCAGCCGCCGCCGGTCGGCGTCGGCCCGCTCCACAGCCACTGTCGCCGCGTGCACCGGGTCGTCCCCGACCGGCACGTCGGCGGCCGCGAAGATGCCAGCGATGGCCCGCTGCACCCCGTCGGCCAGCGACTCGGCCTCCGCCACGGCGGCGGCCCGACCGGCCCGCTCGGCGCGGCGGCGGTCCGCCTCGGTGGTCGCCCACCCGGTCAGCGCCGCCCACGCGGCGGCCACGTCGTCCCGATCGGTCGCCGGTGGGCCGAACCGGGCCAACCCGTCACGGGCGGTGTCGAAGGCCCGCCACGCCGCCCGCAGCCGCTCCTCGGCGGCGTCCACCCCGGCCCGGGCCTGCCGAGCGGTCTCGCGGCCGGCCCGGACCGCGGTCGCCGCCTCCTCCAGCGCACGCCGCAACCGGGCGTGCTCGGCCAACTCCCGGCGCAGCACGGCCGGCTCGGCCGCGCCGGAGAGCTGCCCGTCCAGCTCGGCCAGCCGGGCCTCCATCTGCTCCTGCCGGGCTCGCGCCTGCACCAGCAGCCGCTCCAGCTCCCGCGCCGCCGTGTCCCGCTCCTGAACGGTCGCCTGCGCGGCCTTGGTCGCGGCCCGCGCGGCCTTGCCCGCCGCCGTCGCGGCGGCCACCGCCGAATCGGCCGGCACCGCCGGCACCTCGGCCACCGGCTGCTCGCACACCGGGCACGCCGCGCCGGCATGCAGATGCACGCGCAGACTCACCGCCAGGTCGGTGGCCTTCGCCTCCTCGTGCGCCCGGAAGGCCGCCTCCAGCTCGGCGTCGGCCCGCTCGGCGACCACCCGTGCGGCGGCCAGCGCCGCCACCGCGGCGGCATGCTCGTCATTCGCCGCGCGCACCGTCGCCCGGACCGTGTCGGCCTCGCCGGACAGCCGATCCCGATCGTCGTACGCCCGCAGTTGCAGTCGCAGCGCGCTCTCGTCACCGGCGGCGGCCAGCTCACCGCGCAGCTTGTCCTCCCGCTCCTCGGCCAGCGACACCGCGGTCGCCGCCGCCTCGGCGTCGGCCCGCGCCGCGGCGACCGCGTGAGCGACAGCGGTCACCCCAGCCGGCGCGCGCACCCCGGTCAGCACGGTCAGATCGTCGTCCAGCGCGGTCAGCGCCGCCGCGGCCTCCCGTGCGGTGACCCGGGCCGCCGCCAGCTCCGGCACCGCCTCGGCCACCGCGGCCGCCAGCTCGGCCATCCGCTCCACCCGGGCGTCGGCCTCGGCCAACGCCTCGTCGTCCACGCCGGTCAACCCGGCGAGCACCTGGTCGACCGCCTCCAGCCGGGCCTCCGCCTGCGCGGCGCGCGCCGTCGCCTTCTTCTGCACGTCCTCATAGACGCCGAGGCCCAGCAGGTTGACCAGGATCTGTTGCCGCGTCGCCGGCTTGGCGTGCAGGAAGTCGGCGAACTGCCCCTGTGGCAGCACCACACAGCTGGTGAACTGCTCGTACGGCAGCCCGACCGCCTCCAGCACCGCCTGCTCCATCTCGGCGGGGGTGCCGGCCACCACCTCGCCGAGGTCGTCCGGGCTCAGACCGGTGTCCAGTTTGGTCACGTCGAAGCCGGCCGGCATCAGCTGCAACCCGGCGTTCGCGGTCTTCACGTTGCCCCGGCCGTCCCGGCGGACCACCCGGGTCGCCACGTAACGGGCGCCGCCGGACTCGAAGACCAACCGCACCCGCGCCTCGGTCGCCGACGGCGCGAGCGCGTTCGCCAACCCTCGGGCACCACCCCAGCGCGGCACCATGCCGTAGAGGGCGAAGCAGATCGCGTCCAGCACTGTCGACTTACCCGAACCGGTCGGGCCGATCAGCGCGAAGAAGTCGGCGTCGGTGAAGTCGACTGTGGTCTCGTCCCGGAAGACCGTGAACCCGGCCATGTCCAACCGCATCGGACGCATCAGTGCTCAACCTCCTCGAAAAGCTCGTCGAAGAGCTCCCGGACACCCTCGTCGGCGTGGCCCCGGCTGTCCAGGTAGTCGGCGAACAACTCCCGGGGCGAACGCCCCGACCGCTGGGCGATGCGCGCGCCGCTGCCCGGCGCGGCCAACAGCTCCGGGTCGATCCGGATCTCCAGGGCCCGGGGGAGCAGCTCCTGAACCTCCTCGCGCAGGCCGGCGCGGGGTTGCTCCCGCACGTAGACCCGCAGCCACGCGTCCGGTGCCTCGATCTCGGCGAGCTGGGCCAGGGTGCCCCGCACCGTGCGCAGCGCGCTCGCCGCCGTCACCGGCACCTCCCGCACCCGGGCGGCGGTGCTGGCCGTCACCTCGACCATCGTCACCGAGGGAATGTTCTCCTGCTCACCGAAGTCCACAGCGAGTGGACTGCCGCTGTACCGCACCGGGCAGGGGCCCGCGACCCGCTGCGCCCGGTGCAGGTGACCCAGCGCCACGTAGTGCGCGGTGGCCGGGAAGACGGTGGCCGGAACGGCGTAGCCCAACACGGTGTGCGCGTCGCGCTCGCCACCACCGGTGGCCGCGCCGGTCACCGTCAGATGCGCGGTGACCAGGTGCACCCGGTCCGGTTCGGTGAAACCCTCGGTCAGTCGCCCCAGCACCCGGCCCAGGTGGTCGGCGTACGTCTGGTTGGTCTCCGCGGCGGTCAGCTCGTACATCTCCAACGCGCGCACCGCGTACCGCTGGGACAGGAACGGCAACGCGGCCAGCCGCCACCGCTCGCCACCGGCGGTGGTGCCGTCGATGACGTGCTCGTCCGGATTTTCCCGCACCCCGCCGCGCAGCGTGATGCCGGCGGCATCGGCCCACGGGCGCAGCGCGTCCAGCGCCGGGCCGTTGTCGTGGTTGCCGCCGATCGCCACCACGTCCGCGCCGGTCCGCCGCAGCGCCGTCAACGCCCTGGTGACCAGGCGGGTCGCCTCGGAACTGGGCGCGGCGGTGTCGTAGAGGTCACCGGCGACGATCACCAGATCCGGCTGCTCGGCACGGGCGATCTCGATCACCCCCGCCAGCACGGCCTTGTGCTCGTCGGCCCGGGACTGCCCCTTGAGCACCTTTCCCACGTGCCAGTCGGAGGTGTGCAGGATCTTCATGGCTGTGCCGGCCCCTAGCTAGAACGGGATGTCGTCGTCGGTGCCGCCGCCGGAGCCCACCACGGCGAACGGGTCGGCGGACTGGGTGATCGAGCGCAGCGTCTCCGATGGTGCCCGGCCCGCCTCGGAGACCCGGGTGGCCCAGGCCGGGAACGGGAACTCCAGGCAGAGCGGCACCGGGATGTCCGGCTGGTTGACGAACATGGTGCCCGGCTTGGCCAGCAACGCCCGCTGGCGCTGCGCGGGCGGCAGGAAACCGTACTCCGGGCGGGACGCCTCGGCCGGGTCGAGCCGGCCGACCACCCGGATCGCCGAGTTGGTGACGATCCGCCGCTCCACCTCGCTCGCCGTCTGCTGCGCGCCGATCAGGATCACCCCGAGCGAACGGCCCCGCTCGGCGATGTCGAGCAGGACCTCCTTGATGGGCGAGGAGCCCTCCCGGGGGGCGTACTTGTTGAGCTCGTCGAGGACGACGAAGAGCAGCGGCTTGGCGGTGCCGGACTTCTCCTTGCGCTCGAACTCGCTCTTGAGCGTCACACCGACCACGAACCGCTGCGCGCGGTCGGGAAGGTTGTGCAGGTCGACCACGGTGACCTGGGCCGACTCGCTCGTGTTGATCGAGTGGGGGCGGCGGGTGGCGAGGTCGCCACGGATCAGCCGGGCCAGGTCCTTCTTACTGCCGATCAACCGCCGGGCGAACGCGTTGACGGTGCCCAACCCCACCGCGCTGCCCGCCCAGTCGGAGCGGGTCTCGTCGTCGTTGAGCTGATCGACGATGTGGTCGACCAGGTCGCCGTAGGAGCCGAGGCGGACCCCGTCGATGCTCACCCCGCCGTCGGCGGGCTGGGCGTAGCGGGCCAGGTGCGCGGCCACCGAGTGGACCACCATCGTGTACTGCTGGCGCTCGTCGTCGGCGTCGGCGAAGACGTACGGCAGCAGACGGTCGGTGCAGAACTCGCTCAGCGTCCAGTAGAACGCATCCACCCCGGTGAGCCGGCTGCTCACATCCGGCGTGCCGGCCGAGTCGCCGACCCGGGGTGGGGCGTACACCCGCACGTCGGGGAAGGCGCCGGCGCTCAACCCGAGCTTCGCGTACGCCGCGCGGGTGGGATCGTCGAGGCGGGTGTTGGGGTGGTCCAGGAAGAGCAGGTCCTCACCCTTGACGTTGAAGATCAGCGCCTTGGCGTTGACCGCGTCGCCGCCCAGCACCCCGGAGCGGAAGACCGAGTAGAGCAGGAAGGTGGCGAAGCTGGTCTTGGTGGCCACCCCGGAGATGCCGGAGATGGAGACGTGCGCACCCCGACTGCCGTCGAGGAAGTCGGCGTTGAGGTAGACCGGGACCCCGTCCCGACCCATCCCCATCGGGATGCGCCGCTCCATCCGGTCGAAGTGCAGCGCGCGGGCCCGGGCGTCGCCCTCGGCCCGGAACACCACCGCGCCTGGGGTCGGCGGCACGTACAGCTCGGGATCGACCCGGGTGGTGGTGACCTCGGCCGCCTCCTGCACCTGCGCGGGCAGCGTGCCGTCGGCGATGGCGAACACGTCGGAGTCGAACTGGGCGCCCTCGTGCCGAGCGCGGACCTGGGTCACCACCCCGGCGATCGTCACCGGCTCCCGGTCCGGCAGCTCCCGTCGCGTGACCACCACGTCGTCGAGCTGGAGGTAACTGCCGGGCGCCACGGCCGTCCAGAACTGCAACGGGGTGGCGTCGGCGGTGCCCAGCACCCGCCCGACCGCCTCGCCAGGGCTGTCGAGGTCGGCGTCGGTCATCGGGCGACTCGGGTCGGTCGGGCATCACGGTCGGCGCGCATGCCCTGCATCCTGCCCGAGGAGTACGACAGGTCGCCACGCGACGCGTCGGACGACACCATGCGCCGTCACACTCATGACGCTGGGTGCTCGACCGAGCGCATGAGGTGGGCGGGAGTCGTGTAGGCGTGTCACCGCGCGAGGTCCGGACTCAACCCCCGAGGCGCCGGTCGCGTTACCTAGGCATGGAGCACGTATGAGTGACGACTTCGGCGCTTTCGTCGCGACGAGCGGCCCGCGACTGCTCCGCTTCGCCGTACTGATCACCGGGCAGCGGGCGGACGCCGAGGACCTGCTGCAGGAGGTGCTGGAGCAGGCGTATCCGCGCTGGCACGTGGTCCGGCAACGGCAACCGGAGGCCTACCTGCGTCGTGCCATGACGAACCGGTTGGTCAGCCGGTGGCGCTCGCCGTGGAACCGACGTCGGGTCGCCGGCCTCCCGGACGCGGTGCCGCAGCAGGATGAGACGACCCGGGTCGACGACCGGGAGCTGCTGCTGGCGGCACTGCGGGAGCTTCCACCGCGGATGCGGGCGGTGGTGGTGGTCCGGTACTGGCTCGGCTTCTCGGAGGCGGAGGCTGCTGCCGAACTGGAATGTTCTGTGGGCTCGGTGAAGAGCCAGGCTTCCCGTGGCCTGCACCGCCTGCGGGCCCGACTAGAGGCGGCCGGTGGTCCCCCACTCGACCTCGACCTCGCGGAGGAGAACCATGCGTGACAACGAGGTGGCCGCCCTGCTCGACCACGCCGTCGCGACCGTGGAGCTGCCACCCGGTCTCGCCCAACGGGTCGTCACGAGAAGCCGGGCGCGTCGCCGTCGGCGTCTGCTGCTGTCAGGTGGCACGGTGGCCGTGGTGGTCGCCGCCGGGGCACTGCTGCTCCCGCAACTGGGGCCGGCCGGTCGCGGCGGCGGTAGCGAGGGTGGGGGCACCGGGCTGATCGCCGCTGCCGAGGTTCCGGCCGGGATCGTCGGTCCCGACGGTCGACCGGTGACGCAGGCGCAGGTCGTGGCGGTCGGCCGGGTCGGTACGGAGACGCTGGTGCTGATCCGGCGCGAACCACGAGCCGAGGAGCGGGCCGCCGGGGGACAGGCGGTCGAGGTCCTGACCGCCCCGGACGTGGGCGAACCGCGCCGGTTGCTCGACCACCTCTCGTACGACCTGGCCTGCGTCGACGGTGACGTGGTCTGCGCGGCTGTCCGATCCGCCGGCAGTGGGCTGGGCGTTGCCGTGGCCCGTCGCTCCGGGGGCCGGCTCTACGTCCTCGCCCAGGCTCCTCAGGGGCGTACCGTCGAGGTCGTCGCCAACGGCGTGCCGCATCCGCTCGGCGCGGCGCCGCGGGGCGCGGTGGTCGAGGTGGTCGCCGCCGAGCCGTACCAAGAGGTGCAGGTCTGGGCGAGTACCGAGGACGGCCGGCGATACCAGATCCCGTGGGCCCCCGGGGCGGTGCTCATCGACTGAGGTCTCACGGACGGGCGTGGCGAAGCAGGAGGACGCCGTCCTCGGCGGCGAGCACGTGGCGCAGTGGCAGGTGCCGGGGCGGTGCGGCGTCGCCGGCGGTGATCCGGCCGGGGCCGGGCCCGGCCAGCAGCGGCGAAACGGTGAGGCACAGTTCGTCCACCAGGTCGGCGGCGGTGAGTGCGCCGAACAGGTGTGGGCCGCCCTCGCAGAGCAGTTGGGTGAGCCCGCGGCGGTGCAGTTCGGCGAGACCGGCCGCCAGGTCGACCCGCTCGGCGCCGCAGCGCAGCACGTCGGCGACGTCGGTCAGCCCGGGCGGCGGATCGGCGTCGGCGTGGGTGAGCACCACCGGGCGGGTCGGCGCGTCGGCGAAGGCGGCCTGCGCCGGATCCAGGTCGAGCGAACCGGAGACGACCACCAGCGTCGGGTACTCGGCCAGCCCGTTGGCACGGCGCCAGGCGCGGCGGCGCTCGTTGAGCCGGACCGCTCGGTACCCCTCGTGGCGAAGTGTGCCGGCGGCCACGACCAGTGCGTCGCAGACCATCCGCAGCAGGCCGAACACCCGCTTGTCCGGCTCGCCGGAGAGCCCGGCGGAGTAGCCGTCCACGGTGACCGCGCCGTCCAGGCTGGCCACGAAGTTCATCCGCAGTCGGGGCTTGTCGGCGCGGCCGTAGAGGGCGGTCAGCGCGGCGTCGTCGAGCGGCTGCGTCGACGGCTCGGGCCAGAGCCGTCGGATCGGAATTCCGACGGTCATTCGCCGGCCGGACCGGTGACCGGAGGGGTGGGTTCGGCGGTACGGTGCTGGCAGTCGCACCAGTTCCGGCCCGGGCAGTCGTCGTGTCGCCGGGCCCGGCACGCTCGGCAGATCATGCTCGCAGCCTAAGCCGCGGGAGGACAGGACAGCATGTCGCGTCAGATCTTCCAGCTGAAGATGTCCCTCACCGGGACCCGCCCACCGGTGTGGCGCCGGGTGCTCGTGCCGGCCGGTTACACGCTGGACCGGCTGCACCGGGTGGTGCAGCACGCGATGGGTTGGCGGGACTGCCACCTGCACTCGTTCGAGATCGACGCGGTGCAGTACGGCGAGCCGGACCCGGACGGGGAGTTGGCGTTGCACGACGAGCTGGACGTGCGGCTCGACGCGGTGCTCGGCAAGGGCAGCCGGTTCTCCTACACGTACGACTTCGGCGACTGGTGGGAGCACGACCTGGTCGTGGAGGACGCGTTGACCGCCGACCCCGACGAGCGGTACCCGGTCTGCCTGGCCGGCGAACGGGCCTGCCCGCCGGAGGGTGTCGGCGGGCCGTTGGGCTACCAGGCGCTCCTGGAAGCCCTGGACGACCAGAGCGCCACGGCCGACCCCGTCAGTTCCCGCCACGCGATGCTGCGCGACTGGGCGGGTTCGACCTTCGACCCGTCCCGGTTCGACCCCACCCGCGCAACCACCCTCCTCCGCCACTTCTGCTGACCCGCCCGCCCATCGGGCCCCCGCCTTGTTGATCAAGAAGTTTGCGTCAGCAGGGCTCCGTTTCCTGACCGAAACCTCTTGATCGCCGGGGTGGGGCGGGGGGTGTGGTTGGGGTTGGTGCGGTGTGAGTGGTCAGCGGTAACGATCTGGGAACGCTCCCAACGTCCTATTGACACTCCCGTTACCCGCCGGCAATCTCATGGGAGCGCTCCCGGAGGTGGTGTGTGTCACTCACGGACCCCGGCCCGGCGCGATGGGCACCCCCCACCACACACATCAGCCTCACCACCGGAAAGAGGGGTCAGCGAATGAGTGTCACCACGCGGCGTACCCGCCTGGCGGCCGCTGCCCTGGCCGCGATCACCGCGGTCAGCGGTCTCGCAGCCTGCGGCAACGACGACGACAAGCCAGCGGCCGGCGAGAAGCCCGCCAAGCTGGTCGTCGACACCTTCGGCGAGATGGGCTACGACGAGCTCGTCAAGCAGTACGAGAAGGACACCGGCATCAAGGTCGAGCTGCGCAAGACCGCACAGCTCGGCGAGTACCGGCCGAAGCTGGTCCGCTACCTGGCCACCGGCAAGGGCGCGGCGGACGTCACCGCCCTGGAAGAGGGCATCCTCAACGAGTTCAAGCCCAACGCGCGCAACTGGGCCGACCTCAGCCCGCTGGTCGCCGACCACTCGAAGGAATACCTGCCCTGGAAGTGGGAGCTGGGCAAGGCGCCGGACGGTCGGCTGATCGGTCTGCCGACCGACGTCGGCAGCCTCGCCGTCTGCTACCGCAAGGACCTGTTCCAGGCGGCCGGTCTGCCCGCCGAGCGCGACCAGGTGTCGGCGCTCTGGCCGGACTGGAAGGGCTTCCACGACGCCGGTCTGAAGTACAAGCAGGGCAGCGGCGGCAAGGCGTTCATCGACTCGATCACCGCCGTCTCCAACGGTGTGCTCTTCCAGGGCAACGGTGACCTGTTCTACGACAAGGAAGACAACATCATCGCGGACACCAGCCCCGCGGTGAAGAACGCCTGGGACACCGCCACCTCGATGGCGGACATCTCCGCCAAGGCGTCCACCTGGTCGCCGGAGTGGTCGGGTGGCTTCAAGCAGGGCACCTTCGCGGCCACCTTCTGCCCGTCCTGGATGCTCGGCATCGTGTCGGACAACTCCGGTCCGGCCAACAAGGGCAAGTGGGACGTCGCGTCCGTGCCGGGCGGCGGCGGTAACTGGGGCGGCTCGTGGCTCGCGGTTCCGGCGCAGAGCAAGTACCCGAAGGAGGCGGCGAAGCTCGCCGAGTACCTGACCAACGCCAAGAGCCAGGTGGAGGCCTTCAAGCTCAAGGGCCCGCTGCCCACCAACCTGGAGGCGCTGAAGAACGAGGCCTTCCTCGGCTACACCAACGAGTACTTCAGCAACGCGCCGACCGGCAAGATCTTCGGGGAGAGTGTCGCCAAGATCCAGCCGATCCACCTGGGTCCGAAGCACCAGGCGGTGAAGGAGAACGCGCTCGAGCCGGCCCTGCGGGCGTTCGAGAACGGGCAGGCCGACAAGGCCAAGGCCTGGGAGCAGTTCACGAAGGACGCAAAGACTCAGGGTGCCTTCTGAGTGATTCCCTGCCGGTGGCGTTCGGGGTTTCCCGGACGCCACCGGCCGGTCCCCTCCGCGTAGCGCCCTGCGCGAGGGCCCCCGGGCCTCGCTGGAAAAGGAAATTCGCATGAGCCTGTCGGCCACGACGGCACGGCCGTCGCCAGCAGCACCGCCTTCTCCCGACGTCGATCGCCGACGTCGACGGGGAAGGTTATTCAACCGCCTCGATGTCAAGTACTCGCCGTACCTCTACATCGCCCCGTTCTTCCTGATCTTCGGCGTATTCGGGCTGTACCCGATGCTGCGTACCGCCTGGATGTCGCTGCACGACTGGGACATGATCGGCGAGCACACGTTCATCGGCTTCGACAACTACACCCGGCTGGTGTCCGACGAGTACTTCTGGAACGCGCTGGTCAACACGTTCGGCATCTTCGCCCTGTCGACCATCCCGCAGTTGTTGCTCGCCCTCTTCCTGGCGAACCTGCTGAACCGGAGCCTCCTGCGCGCCAAGACCTTCTTCCGGATGGCCATCTTCATGCCGAACGTGGTGTCGGTGGCCGCGGTCGCGATCGTCTTCGGGATGTTGTTCCAGCGCGAGTTCGGCCTGTTCAACTGGCTGCTCAGCTTCGTCGGTGTCGACCCGGTCGACTGGGACGGGCACCGGTGGAGTTCCTGGACGGCCATCTCCTCCATGGTCAACTGGCGGTGGACCGGGTACAACACCCTGATCCTGCTCGCCGGCATGCAGGCGATCCCGAAGGACCTCTACGAGGCCGCGGAGATCGACGGTGCCAGTCCGTGGCGACAGTTCTGGCAGATCACCCTGCCCATGCTCAAGCCCACCTTCATCTTCGTGGTCATCCTGTCCACGATCGGCGGCATGCAGCTCTTCACCGA
Source organism: Micromonospora noduli (assembly GCF_003264475.1). Lineage (NCBI taxonomy): Bacteria > Bacillati > Actinomycetota > Actinomycetes > Micromonosporales > Micromonosporaceae > Micromonospora > Micromonospora noduli. The sequence continues at coordinate 208,105 of NZ_PYAC01000023.1, forward strand.
GCCCCTGCTCTTCGGCAACGGCAACATCATCGGCGGCAACCAGCGGGAGTTCCAGACGCTGGCCATGTACATGTACGAGATGGGCATCGTGAACCTGAACACCGCCGGCTACGGAGCCGCGGTCGCCTGGGCGATCTTCATGATCATCATCGTGGTGTCGCTGTTCAACTTCCTACTCGTCCGCCGCTCGGCGAAGTGAGGAGAGATCGATGATCTCGGCTTCCCAGCGCCTGTGGCGCACCAGCCCGCTGACCTACCTGGCGCTCGTCCTGGCGGCGCTGCTGTCGATCTACCCGTTCTACTACATGCTGGTGATCGGCAGTCGCAGCCTGGACAACATCAACGACGTGCCGCCGCCGCTGACCCCCGGTGGCGCGTTCGGTGACAACTTCGGGCGGGTGCTCGACAACGACGCCGCCAACTTCCTCACCGGCATGATGAACTCGATCATCGTCTCCTCGGTGGTCACCCTGTCGGTGGTGCTCACCGGTTCGCTGGCCGGGTTCGCCTTCGCCAAGCTGAAGTTCCGCGGCAGCAACGCCCTCCTGCTGGCGATCATCGTCACCATGATGATCCCGACCCAGATGGGGCTCATCCCGCTCTGGGGCATGATGCAGGACCTGGGGTGGTACGACACCCTCTACGCGGTCACCGTGCCGTTCCTGGTCACCGCCTTCGGCGTGTTCATGATGCGGCAGTACGCCAGCCAGGCGATCTCCGACGAGCTGATCGAGGCCGGCCGCGTCGACGGCGCGAGCACGTTCCGGATCTACTGGAGCATCGTGCTGCCCGCGCTGCGTCCCGCCGCCGGTGTCCTCGGTCTGCTGACCTTCATGGAGACCTGGAACTCGTTCCTGTGGCCGTACGCCATCCTCACCCCGGAGAACCCGACCCTGCAGGTCTCGCTCTCCTTCCTCTCGTACGCCTACTACACCGACTACTCCCAGGTGTTCGCCGCCACGGCGATCGGCACCATCCCCCTGGTAATCGTCTTTCTCGTGTTCGGCCGCCAGATCATCGGCGGGATCATGGAAGGTGCCGTCAAGTCGTGAGCAACCCCGCCAGCCCACCCGCCGTCGATGTCCTCGACGAGCGCCCCGGGCTGACCTTTCCACCCGGATTCCTCTGGGGGGCCGCGACGGCGGCGTACCAGATCGAGGGAGCGGCGGCCGTGGACGGCCGTGCCCCGTCGATCTGGGACACCTTCAGCCACACCGAGGGTCGGGTCGTCGCCGGACACACCGGGGACGTGGCGTGCGACCACTACCACCGCCTCGGCGACGACGTCGCGCTGATGGCCGAGCTGGGCCTGAAGTCGTACCGTTTCTCGGTCTCCTGGTCCCGGGTGCAGCCCACCGGCACCGGCGCGGCCAACCCGGGCGGCCTGGACTTCTACCGGCGGCTGGTGGACGAGCTGCTGGCCAACGGCATCGAGCCGTGGCTCACCCTCTACCACTGGGACCTGCCGCAGCCGTTGGAAGACGCCGGCGGCTGGCCGGCCCGGGACACCGCGGCCCGCTTCGCCGACTACACCACCCTGGTGGCCGACGCGCTCGGTGACCGGGTGCGCTACTGGACCACGCTGAACGAGCCGTGGTGCTCCGCGTTCCTCGGCTACGGCTCCGGCGTGCACGCCCCCGGCCGCACCAACGGAGCGGACGCGGTGCGAGCCGGACACCACCTGATGCTCGGTCACGGCCTGGCCGTGCAGGCACTGCGGGCCGCCCGGCCGGCCGCCGAGGTGGGCGTGACAGTCAACCTCTACCCGGTCGACCCGGCCAGTGACAGTCCCGCCGACCGGGACGCCGCCCGGCGGATCGACGGGTTGGCCAACCGGTTCTTCCTCGACCCGCTGCTGCGCGGGTCGTACCCGGAGGACCTGGTGGCCGACCTCAGCACGGTGACCGACTTCGAGCACGTGCGCGACGGCGACCTGGCGACCATCTCCACGCCGCTGGACCTGGTCGGGGTCAACTACTACAGCCGGCACGTGGTCGCCGCGCCGGTCGAGGGCGTCGAGGCCGACCCGGCCCCCTCGTGCTGGCCGGGCAGCGAGGACGTCCGGTTCGTCACCCGCGGTGTTCCGGTCACCGACATGGGCTGGGAGATCGACGCCCCGGGTCTGACCGAGACGCTGCGCCGGGTGAACGGCTACACCGATCTGCCCCTGTACGTCACCGAAAACGGCTCGGCGTTCGTCGACTCGGTGGTCGACGGGCAGGTCGACGACGTCGATCGGCTGGCCTACTTCGATGCCCACCTGCGCGCCGCCCACGAGGCGATCGACGCCGGAGTGCCTCTGCGGGGATACTTTGCCTGGTCGTTGATGGATAATTTCGAGTGGGCCTGGGGTTACACCAAGCGGTTCGGCATGATCCACGTCGACTATGACAGCCAGGTCCGCACCCCCAAGTCCAGCGCCAAGTGGTACGCCTCGGTGATCCGGCGCAACGGTCTGGCCGCACAATAGGCTCGGGCCAGCCATCAGGACGGCCCCGGCGTCCACCTCCCGCAGGTGGCGCCGGGTCCGCCCGCCGTCGGAGGAGCAGACGATGACAACGCAGCGCACCCGGTCGCTCGGGCGCCCGACCCTCGACGCGGTCGCGGCGCGTGCCGGCGTCGGTCGGGGCACGGTCTCCCGCGTGGTCAACGGCTCGCCCCAGGTCAGCCCGGAGGCCCGGGCCGCGGTCCAACAGGCCATCGCAGAGCTGGGGTACGTGCCGAACCGGGCCGCCCGTGCGCTCGTCACCCAGCGGACCGACTCCGTCGCGCTTGTGGTGTCCGAATCCGGCGAGCGGGTCTTCACCGAGCCGTTCTTCGCCAGCATCGTGCGGGGGATCAGCTCCGGGTTGCTGGAGACGCCGATGCAGCTCTGGCTGGCCATGGCACAGTCGCCGGTGGAGCGGGAACGGGTCGAGCACCACCTCACCAACCAGCACGTCGACGGCGTACTGCTGCTGTCGTTGCACGACTCCGACCCGCTGCCGACGCTGCTGGAGGAACGTGGCCTGCCCGCCGTGCTCGGCGGTCGGCCCGCCCGCATGCTGCAACCCGGCGCCCAACCGGCCTGGTTTGTCGACGTGGACAACGTTGGCGGAGCCCGGCAGGCCGTGGAATACCTGGCGAGGCAGGGGCGGCGACGCGTCGCCACCATCGCCGGTCCGCAGGACATGGGTGCCGGCCTGGCCCGGTTGGCCGGCTACACCGACGCGGTAAAGGCCACCGGCGCCAGCGTCAACCCCGACCTGATCGCGTACGGCGACTTCAGCGAGGGCAGCGGCGCGGCGGGAATGCGCCGGCTGCTGGAGGTCTGCCCGGACCTGGACGCGGTCTTCGTCGCGTCCGACCTGATGGCGTTCGGCGCACTGCGTACCCTGCGCGAGGCCGGCCGGCGCGTTCCGCAGGACGTCGCGGTGATCGGCTTCGACGATGCGACCATCGCCCGACAGGCCGAACCGCCGTTGACCACTGTCTTCCAGCCGGTGGAGGAGATGGGCCGGCAGATGGCCCGCCTGCTGGTGGCCCGGATCCGTGGCGAGGAGCTACCCGCCTCCCACATCCTCCTGGACACCCAACTGGTCCACCGAGCCTCCGCCTAACCCACCCGTCCAGGAACCCACACGCCGCGCCCCGCACGGCGCGTCGATCATGGACTTGGCCTGGACATTTCTGGCATCCCGACTCGCCAACCTCATGATCAAGAAGGCCGGCGGGGCAAGATCGTGCTCGATCCTGGATTGAGTGGCCTCCCGGCGACCGCACACCACTACATCCAGGATCGAGCACGATCTTGGGGTGTAGTGGCGTGCGGGGCCTGCGGGGCGCGGGGCATGCGGGGCGCCGGCGTGCGTGGTGGGCGGGTGAGCGGTGGGCCCGGGTTAGGGGGCCCAGCGGCGGAGTTCGCGCTTGGCCAGGGAGTTGCGGTGCACCTCGTCGGGACCGTCGGCGAGGCGCAGGGTGCGGGTTTGCGCCCAGAGGGCGGCCAGTGGTGTGTCCTGGCTGACACCGGCGCCGCCGTAGGCCTGGATGGCCTTGTCGATCACCCACTCCGCCATCGCCGGCGTGCCGATCTTGATGGCCTGGATCTCGGTGTGCGCGCCCTTGTTGCCGACGGTGTCCATCAGCCAGGCCGTCTTGAGCACCAGCAGCCGGGCCTGCTCGATGCGGACCCGGGACTCGGCGATCCACTCCCGGACCACGCCCTGCTCGGCCAGCGGTCGGCCGAACGCGATCCGTTCGTTCGCGCGGCGGCAGAGCAGCTCCAATGCCCGCTCAGCCATTCCGATTAACCGCATGCAGTGGTGGATCCGGCCCGGCCCCAGCCGGGCCTGGGCGATGGCGAAGCCGGTGCCCTCGGCGCCGATCAGGTTCTCCGCGGGCACCCGGACGTCGGTGAAGTCGATCTCGGCGTGCCCGCCGTGGGAACCGTCGGTGTAACCGAAGACGGTCATGCCCCGGCGCACTGTCACCCCGGGGGTGTCCCGGGGGACCAGCACCATGCTCTGCTGGCGGTGGCGGTCGGCGGTGGGGTCGGTCTTGCCCATCACGATGAAGATCTCGCAGCGCGGGTCCATGGCCCCGGACGACCACCACTTACGTCCGTTGATCACGTACTCGTCGCCGTCGCGGGTGATCCGGGTGGCGATGTTGGTGGCGTCGGAGGATGCCACGTCCGGCTCGGTCATGCAGAACGCGGAACGGATCTCGCCCTCCAGCAGCGGCATCAGCCAGCGCTTCTGCTGCGCTTCCGAGCCGAACTCGGCCAGCAGTTCCATGTTGCCGGTGTCCGGTGCCGCGCAGTTGACCGCCTCCGGCGCGAGGTGCGGGCTGCGCCCGGTCAGCTCGGCCAGGGGGGCGTACTGGAGGTTGGTCAGGCCGGCGCCGTAGCGCGGGTCGGGCAGGAAGAGGTTCCACAGGCCGCGCTTGCGGGCCTCCGCCTTCAGTTCGCCCAACACCGGGGTACGCGACCACGGGTCCCCGGCGGCCACCTGCTCGGCGTGCACGGCCTCGGCCGGGTAGACGTGCTCCGTCAGGAACCGGGTCAGCTCGTCGCGCAGCTCCTCGGTCCGGCTGTCGTATGAGAAGTCCATCAGCGCTCCCTGGCAGCGGTCAGCCCGTGCGCGACCAGCGGTGCCACCATCTCGCCGATCCGGTCGAAGCCCTCGCCGAGCGTCTGCCCGAGCGTGTGGCGGTAGTGGATGCCCTCGCAGATCACCGCGAGCTTGAAACAGCCCAGCGCCACGTGCCAGTGCAGCGGCCCGACGTCGACATCGCTGCGTCCGGCGTACCTGTCGATCAGCTCGCTGCCGGTGGGAAAGCCGGCGCGCGGGCCGAGCCCGTCGGCGACGGGGTTGCCAGCGGCGGTGTCGCTGCCGCCGAGCACGTCCCAGTACGTCAGCAGCAGCCCCAGGTCGGCGAGGGGGTCGCCGAGGGTGGCCATCTCCCAGTCGAGCACCGCGTGCACGGCGACCGGGTCGGCCGAGGCGAGGAGGTTGTCCAGCCGGAAGTCGCCGTGCACGATCCGGCCGGCGTTCGCACCCTCCGGAGCGGTCGCCGCGAGCAGGTCACGCAGCTCGTCGATGCCGGGCAGCGGCCGGCTGCGGGAGCGGTCGAGCTGCCCGGCCCAGCGGCGGACCTGCCGGGCGAGGTAGCCCTCGGGGCGGCCGAAGTCAGCCAACCCGACGCTGGACGGCTCGACGCTGTGCAGCGCGGCGAGCGTGTCCATCATGGCCATGGCGAGGGCACGGCGGCGCTCGTCGCCCAGCGGGTCGGTCTGCGCGCGGGTGCGGAACACCTCGCCGGGCATCCGCTCCATGAGGTAGAACGGCGCCCCGATCACCTCCGGGTCGGTGCAGAGCAGCAGCGCGCCCGGGACCGGCACATCGGTCGGTGCCAGCGCCGAGATGACCCGGAACTCGCGCGTCATGTCGTGCGCGGTCGCCAGCACGTGGCCCAGCGGGGGGCGGCGCAGCACCACCTCGCGGTCGCCGAGACGCAGCAGGTAGGTGAGGTTGGACTTGCCGCCCGCGATCAGCGTGGCACGCAGCGGCCCGACGGCCAGCTCGGGTCGGCGCGTTGCCAGATAGTCGGCGAGGCGGTCCAGGGCCAGCCCTGCCGGGGAGACGGGAACGGCCTCCGGCCGGGACGCGTCGACGGCCGGATCGCTCATCCGACTAGTTGATGGCAGCCCGCTCACGTTGTCAAGGTCAGAATTTCCGCTCGGGACATGCCCCTGCAACAGCGACGAAATGGTCAACTACCAGGCTGGGGTCAGCCTGCCGGCCGCTCTCTCGCCGGCCCGCCGAGCGGAGGGACAGACATGTTGCTGCGAGTTCGGGTCACCCTGCCGGACCGTCCGGGCACCCTCGGTCAGGTCGCCCGCACCTTGGGCGTCTCCGGGGCGGACATCGTCCAGGTGGTGGTCCTCGAACGGCTCGGCGGGCGCGCGGTGGACGACTTCACTGTCGTCTGGCCGGGCGCGGCGCGGGTGGAGCGACTGCTGGCCGGCCTCGCGGCGATACCGGGGGTGCGGGTGGACGGTGTGTGGCGGGCGATCGGCGCGCCCACCACCACCGGGCAGGACGCGGAGCTGTTGGCCCAGGTCGCGGCCAACCCGGCCGACGGGTTGGCCACCCTGGTCGACGCGGTGCCGGGGCTGCTGGCCGCCGACTGGGCCGTGGCCGCCGTGGTGCCGGTCGACTGGGCCTCGCGGAGCGGGGGCGGCGGGGCGACAGTGGGGTACGCGAGCTGGCGTGCTCCCGTACCCCCGCGGTTGCCGGAGGTGACCCCGCTGCGCGGTCGGTCGATGACCACGCCCGACGGCACCCACCACGCGATCGCGCCGTTCGGCCGGGCGGGCCTGGTGCTGGTGGTGGCCCGTGAGCGCAGCGAGACCCTCTCCGCCGCGGCGTTCCACAGCACCGAGGTGGATCGGCTCACCCAGCTCGTCCGCGCCTGCGCGGTGATCCTCGGTGACCGACTCGACCTGGTGGGCGCGCCCCCGGTCAGCGCCAATCCCTGAGGCGCCACCCGTCGACCGGGCGGTCCGCAGGGCTCGGACTTGTTGATCTAGTCTCTTCGGGATGGACATCTCCACTGATGGATATCGCGCGGAGACCCCCGAGGGCGGCGGTCGCGTCCCCTCCGGTGCGCCGCGGGCCTACGAGGCGGATGCCAAGCTGCCGCCCCCGCCGGTGCCCGGACGGCGGCCGGGGATCCAGATGGCACCCACCTACGCGGACTTCGGCACCGAGCCGCCCCGTCTCGGCAACGTCGAGATCACCGGCGTGCACCGGTCCTCGGCGGCGGACGACCACCTGGCGATCAACGCCGGCGGGTCGGTCGAGTTCGAGTTCGACGTGCCCGACCCGGCCGTGGTGCGGGAGGCGTGCGTCACCCTGGTGGCGCTCGTGTCGATGCTGGCCGGAGGCCCCGGGTACGCCCCGCTCACCGTTCACCTCAACGGCCGGCCGCTGGCCGATGAGCTCCGCATCCCGAACGGTGGTGGGCTTCCGCAACGGCTGGTCTTCGCGGTCCCGGCCGAGGAGTTGGTGCCCGGCCGGAACACGATGCGGATCGCGAGCGGTGTCGACGCCCGCAGCATGCTGTGGCTCTACCGAGTCACGGTCGACCCGATGAACGCGCACGACCAGGCGGGCCTGGCCCTCGTCCGGCAGGCGGTCGCCAAGCCGGTGCTGCGGTACGCGAGCGACGCCGGCGAGGTCACCATCTTCGTCGATCGGGGCGAGCAGTCCGTCCTCGACCAGGTGGCGTGGGCCGACACGTCCGGCACCGAGTACGCGATCACGTTCGAGAAGCGACAGCGGGCCTTATACGGCTGGCGGCGGCAGCCGGGTGGAGAGCCGACGGAGTTCCGCGGCCGGCTGACCGAGCGCGGCACCGTCGCCAAGGAGGCGTGGCGCTTCGACACTGAGGAGGGCTGGGCCGGTGGCTGGCACCGCTCGGGTGACCTGCTCCTCGCGGTGGAGGTGCGCGGCTGCCCGGTCACCAGGTTGGCCTGGCGGGACCTGCGCGGCAACAACGGCACGATCGCCTTCGGCGGCGGTGGATTCCTGGGCACCTACCAGCGGGTCGGGGAGGGCCCCATCGGCTACCGCGGCCGTTTCGTGTAGCGGCGGATCCGGTGACCCGCCGCGCGGGGTCGACTTCCTGAGCGCAACCCGTCACCGCCGGGCAATCGGGCGGCAACAGCGGGGGACGAGGCTGGCACCCGGGGAAGGGAGCCAACCATGACGTTGTGGCGGATCCGGGCGACGGTGGACGACCGGCCGGGTTACCTGTCGGTGCTCACGGCCAGCCTCGCGCTGCGCGGGGTCAACATCCTCACCGTGCAGGTGCAGCCCACCGAGCAGGGCGCGGTGGACGACTTCCTGGTCGACGCGCCGGACGCGCTGGACGAGGCCGAGCTGATCGCCGCCGTCGAGCGTGGTCGGGGCCGGGACTGCTGGGTGGCGCGCAGCGAGGCGCGTGGTCTGGCCGACCAGCCCACCCGGGTGCTCGGGCTGGCCAACCGGCTGGTGCGTGACCCGGACGCGACGGGTGAGGCGTTGCGGACCCTGCTCGCTGCCGACGTCGTCAGCTGGCGACCAGCGTCGGTCGGCGGCGAACGGGGGATCACCGGGGCCGACATGCTGTTGGCCGACCCGGCGGGCGGTTCGTTCGTTCTGCGGCGGGTCGCGCCCGACTTCACCCCGGCGGAGTACGCGCGGGCGCAGGCCCTGGTCGAGCTGGCCGCCACCGTGGCGCGCCGGGCTGCCGAACAGGTCACAGTGGTGCTGCCCGACGGCGCGGAGGTGGCCGTCCGGCCGGCCAGCGCCCACGATCTGTCCGGCGTGGTGGAGCTGCACGAGGCGTGCTCACCGCGTAGCCGGCAGCGGCGTTACCTGGGCGGGGCGGCGCTGCCGCAGCCGGCCCGCCTGCGTCGACTGCTGGAGCCGAGCCGAGGGCTGACGTTGATCGCCAGCACCACCGGCTCCGACGGCACGGCCGAGTCGGTGGTCGCCATGGCGAACCTGCTCGGCGAGGGCGACGAGGCCGAGGTGGCGCTGCTGGTGCAGGACGACTGGCAGCGGCGTGGGCTCGGCTCGGCGTTGCTGCGCCGGGTGGTCCAGCACGCCGACCGGTCCGGGTACGCGGCGCTGGTGCTGCACGTGCAGGCCACCAACGACCCGATGCTGCGTACGCTGCACCGGCTGGGCCGGCCCGCTGCTGTCGAGCGCGACGGCGGGCTGCTCACCCTCACCGTCCCGCTCGCCGTCGCCGCCGGGGCGGACCGGAAGGGCGCGTTCGCCTAGGGCCTGCTCAGGGTCGGGACGGCTCGCGGCGGCCCGAGACGCAGAACCGGTTGCCCTCCGGGTCGGCGAGCACCACGTACGGCGGCTCGGTCGGGTGTGGATCGGTGGGATAGTGCCGCCAGTTGACGATCCGCGCGCCGAGGGCGAGCAGTCGGTCGAGTTCCTCGTCGAGGGGTCGGTCGCCGGCGTCCAGGTCCAGGTGGAGTCGGGGGAACTCCCGCACGGGGCTCTCGCTGAGGTCCATCGCGAGGGCCGCTCCCGACACCCCCGGCGGCGGCTCCAGCATGATCCACTCGTCGCCGGTGAATCGGGGCTCGCGGCGACGGTAGCCGAGGGCCGCGGCCCAGAACGTTGCGGCCCGCTCGGCGTCGGACACGCCCAGGGAGAGCTGCGCGATCAATGCCATCTCCCGACGGTACGTGCCGACGAGGGCCCCTTGTGCCCGGCGAGCGTCCACAAGGGGGCCTCTCCGGTTCCGGCGCTCAGGTGGTGGGGTAGCTGTTGTAGTCGGGGAAGTTGCCGTAGAGCCGGCTGTCTCCGCCGACGGTGACGGCCTGCACCAGCAGGTCGCCGCCGACGAACGCCCCCTTCCAGGAGGCGCCCCGGCCGCCGAACGGTTCGTCCCGGTCACCGCGTGAGCGCGGTTTGTTGATGCCCACCTTGAACGCCTGCAGGTCCACGGCGAGCTTGCCGGCCTCGTCGGTGTCGTCGCAGGCCAGCGAGGCCACCAGCGCGCCGTTGGAGGCGTTCATCGCGGCCAGCAGCTCGTCGGTGGTGTCCACCACGACGATAGTGTCGACCGGCCCGAAGGGCTCGGCGTGCATCAGCCGGGACCGTCCGGGCGGGGCGAGCAGCACCGACGGCGCCACGTACGCCGAGGTGTCCTGCCCGGGTAGGAACGGCGCGCCGGTGAGCTTGCCCCGGTGCAGTGGGATCGCGCCGCCGCGGACCGCCTCGTCGACAGTGCGGCGTAGCTCGTCGGCCTTGGCGGCGCTGATCAGCGGCCCGAAGTCCAGCTCGGGCAGCGGGTCACCGGCGGCCCAGTCGTCGCCGACGGCGAGCGGGTGACCGAAGCGGACCGAGCGGACGACCGGCAGGTACATGTCGAGGAACTCGTCGACCAGATCGCGCTGCACAACGAACCGGGGGTACGCGGTGCAGCGCTGCTTGCCGTACTCGAAGCCCTTCCTGAGGTGCGTGGCGAGCAGGTCCCACTGGGAGAAGTTCCAGATGCCCCAGGCGTTGAGACCCTCCTGCTCGATGAAGTGCCGCTTGTCGCTGTCGAGCAGCGCGGCGGCCACCTTGCCGCCGTTGGACCGGCCGCCGACGAACGCCACCGCGCCGATCTCGGGTGCCCGGACCAGCACCTCGGACAGCTCCCCGCCGCTGCCGGAGACGAGCGTGGCGGGCAGCCCGGCCCGGCGCATCAGCGCGTGCGCGACGGTCAGGCACACCGCGCCGCCCTGGGACGGGGTCTTGGCGATAACCGCGTTACCGGCCAGGAGCTGCACCAGTTCGGCGTGCACCAGCACGCTCATCGGGTAGTTCCACGACGCGATGTTGCTGACCGGGCCGGGCAGCGGTTCGCGGCCGTCGGCGAGCATCCGGTCGATCTCGCCCGCGTACCAGCGGACGCCGTCGAGGGCCCGGTCCACGTCGGCGCAGGCCAGCCGCCACGGCTTGCCGATCTCCCACACCAGCAGCAGGGCGAGCAGGTCGCGGTGGGCGGTGAGCGAGTCCACGGCCTCGGCGACCCGGGCCTTGCGGTCGGCCAGCGGGGTCTGGGCCCAGGCCCGGTGCGCGTCGGCGGCGTGGGCGACCGCGGCGCGCGCGGTGGTCGCATCGACCCGGGGCAGGTTGATGAGGACTGTGTTGTCCACCGGGGTGCGGACCGGTGTGGGCTGGCCGACCGCCCGCCATTCGCCCTCGACCAGGTTGTGCAGTGTGGTGACGCCGTCGACCTCGGCGCCGAACGCCTCCGGGGTGACGGCCACCGCGCGGGCCAGGATGTCGGTCCAGGCGGTGTCGTCGGCGAGTCGTAGTGCCATCGCTTCTCCTCAGGGTTGACCAGGGAGCGGCGGCGTCGACGGCACCGCTGGTGAGCGGTACTGTCTCGCGCTTGGTAGTGGGTCAGCAACAGTACGTTTGTCTGGCTGGCCGCCGGCCGACCGAAGCCGCTTGATGGTCAACTCCGAGAGGGGTGTCGTGGCCAGCGAGGATGGCAATCAACTAATCGATGCCAATGAATAATGTGAGGTTGTTGACTGGGTTACCCGTGAGTACGGAACACGGGGGCATGCGAAACGCCGACGACCGGCAGCCGGAGCGATGTCCGGAGCCGGTCGTGGGCGTTCCTGCGTCAGCTGGTGAAGGTGATCCGGTCGCGCCGGCGACGCATCATCAGCAGGGTGCCGCCGCCGATCAGGGCGACACCGCCGAGTGCCATGCTGGTGACGGCCGCGCCGGTGAGCGGGAGGCTGGCACCGTTGTCGCCGCCGCCCGCGCCGCTTTCCGGGGTCGAGGTTGATCCGCCGGGTGCTGCCGACTCCGACGGCGAGACCGAGCCCGTCGGCGCCGGCGTGGTCGGCGTCGGCAGGCCGGTGGTCGGCGCCGGCGAGCCGGTGGTCGGCGTCGGCGTCGGGGACTCCGTGGTCGGCGTGGTCGGCGTCGGGGTCGGCGACTCGGTGGTGCCGGTGCCGGCGCACGTGTGGCTGAGGTTGAACTTGTCGCCCTCGCCGCTGACCAGGGCGCTGCCGCCGGTCAACGTCCATCCCGTCGGGGTGAAGAGGTAGGCGTGCTTCACCTGCTTGTCGCCGCCGCCGTTGGCGGACAGGAAGTCGGTGTACGGATCCGCGGGGTCCGGCACGGTCACCGTAACCGGGACGCCCGCATTGTCCTTGAAGGTCAGGGTCAGGCTCTGGAAGTCACCGGCTCCCTTGGTGGGCAGCACGAAGTGCCAGCCGTCCTGATTGGTGGGGCGCGTGCCGAACTTGGGGTCCTGGCACTCCTGCTGGAAGGTCCCCGCCGTCGCGCCGGCGTGGGCGGGGTTGAGGGGGACGATGCTCGATGCCCAGGCCGGGGAGGCGATGGCGAGAACGGCCGTGGCGGCGGCCGTGCAGACGGCCGCGCGCGTCAGGCGCCGACGCAGTGGCATGAGAATTCCTCCGGAATGGTCGAGGGGGCCGCCCATGGTCCCACGGGTGGGGTCTGCCCACGGCATCGGCCAACCGGCCTGAGCTGGGACGACGTCTCGGGCGGAAGTGCCTGCCGGGTCGACCTTCCGTGCTGCCGTGCGCGTGTCGTCGTAACACCCACGAGAGCGGTGGCGCTGGCGGCGCAGCGCGGGCTTCCCAATCGACGACGTGCACATTACATTGTCGGTTATCCATGGGAGCGCTTCCATGACCCGTGGTCACACCGCCACCCCGCTGTCGCCGGTGGCCGTGCCGCCCGTACGCCGTCCCGCGTCGGTGCGACCGCCGGCGGCGCCTCCGACAGGAGTCCGCCATGCGCCACCTGACCCGGCCGTTCAGCGGCCAGCCCGGCCGGTCGCCGGCCGCCGACCAGCCCTGGCCGCGGCGGCTGCTGGCCCTCGGCGTCGCGCTGCTCACCGGCGCGTCCCTCGCGGTGACCGCGCCACCGTCCGGGCCCGCCTCCGCCGCGCCGGCGGCGACCTACAACTACGCCGAGGCGTTGCAGAAGTCGCTGCTCTTCTACGAGGCGCAGCAGTCCGGTCGGCTGCCCGACTGGAACCGGGTCTCCTGGCGCGGAGACAGCGCGCTCACCGACGGCGCGAGCGCGGGGGTGGACCTCACCGGCGGCTGGTACGACGCCGGCGACCACGTCAAGTTCGGTTTCCCGATGGCGTTCAGCGCCACCATGCTCGCCTGGGGAGCTGTCGAGTACCGCAGCGGCTACACCTCCTCCGGGCAACTGCCGCACCTGCTCAACAACCTGCGCTTCGTCAACGACTACTTCATCAAGGCGCACCCGTCGGCCAACGTCCTCTACGGACAGGTCGGCAAGGGCGACGACGACCACAAGTGGTGGGGCCCGGCCGAGGTGATGCCGATGGCGCGGCCCGCGTACAAGATCGATGCCAGCTGTGGCGGCGCGGACCTGGCGGGGGAGACGGCGGCCGCGATGGCCGCCTCCTCGATGGTGTTCCGGCCCACCGACGCCGCCTACGCGGACAAGCTGCTCGGCCACGCCCGGCAGCTCTACACCTTCGCCGACACGGTGCGGAAGGCGTACCACGAGTGCATCACCGACGCCACGAGCTTCTACCGCTCGTGGAGCGGCTGGCAGGACGAGCTGGTCTGGGCCGCGATCTGGCTGCACCGGGCCACCGGCGAGGCCAGCTACCTGACCAAGGCCGAGAGTGAGTACGACAAGCTCGGCACCGAGAACCAGTCCACCACCCGCTCCTACAAGTGGACCATCGCCTGGGACAACAAGCAGTTCGGCGCGTACGTGCTGCTGGCCAACCTGACCGGCAAGCAGAAGTACGTCGACGACGCCAACCGGTGGCTGGACTACTGGACCGTCGGGGTGAACGGGCAGCGGGTGCCGTACTCGCCGGGCGGGATGGCGGTGCTCGACTCCTGGGGCGCGCTGCGCTACGCCGCGAACACCTCCTTCGCCGCGCTGGTCTACAGCGACAAGACCACCGACACCACCCGCAAGGCCCGCTACCACGACTTCGCCGTCCGGCAGATCAACTACGCGCTCGGCGACAACCCCCGTAACTCCAGCTACGTCATCGGGTTCGGTGCCAACGCACCGAAGAACCCGCACCACCGCACCGCACACGGCTCCTGGTGGGACAGCCAGACCGTGCCTGTCGAGACCCGGCACACCCTCTACGGCGCGCTGGTCGGCGGCCCGTCCTCGGCCAACGACGCGTACAGCGACAGCCGCTCGGACTACGTGATGAACGAGGTGGCCACCGACTACAACGCCGGCTTCACGTCCGCGCTGGTCCGGCTGACCTCCGAGTACGGCGGCACGCCGCTGGCGAACTTCCCGGTCGCCGAGACGCCGGACATCGACGAGTTGACAGTGGAGACCACCGTGACGCAGGCCGAACCTCGGGCCACCGGTCTCAAGGTGATGGTCTACAACAAGTCCGCGTTCCCGGCCCGCGCGCTGACCGACGGCCGGTTCCGCTACTACTTCCGGACCGACGGCACCGGCCCCGTGCAGGTCACCGCCGGCTACACCCAGGGCTGCCCGTCCCCGACCACTGCCAAGCAGTTCAGCGGCGACATCTGGTACGTCGAGGTGGACTGCGCCGGGCACACCATCGCCCCGGCGGGTCAGTCGCAGCACCGGATGGAGGTCCAGTTCAAGATCGGTGTGCCGGAGGGCGGCACCTGGGACCCGACAAACGACCCGTCGTACCAGGCCACCGCCGGGCCCAACCGGAAGGTGCCGCTCTACTCCGGCGCCACCCGCGTCTGGGGTGAGGAGCCGGGCCCGGTGGTACCGGACACCACCAAGCCGACCGTCCCGGGTACTCCCGTGGCGTCCAACCTCGGCCCCCGCACGGTGACCCTGACCTGGGCGCCGTCCACCGACAGCGGCGGCAGCGGCCTCGCCGGGTACGACGTCCGCGAGTTCATGGTCGGTAACGACGTGGTGGCGACCCGACGGGTCACCGAGAACTCGATCACCATCACCACGCTGCTGCCGGAGCGGACGTTCGAGTACACCATCGTGGCGCGCGACGGCGCGGGCAACGAGTCGGCCGCCTCGCCGAAGCTCAGCGTGACCACGCCACCGGCCGGCACCGCCGACACCACAGCGCCGAGCACCCCCGGCACGCCGGTCGCCTCGGCCGTCACCCCCACCGGGCTCACACTGGCCTGGACCCCGTCGACCGACAACGTGGGCGTCACCGGTTACCGGGTCTACCGCGAGGCCGGCGCCACCGACGTGCTGGTCGGCTCGCCGACCGGCACCACCCAGGCGGTGTCCGGGTTGACCGCCTCGACGGCGTACCAGTTCTACGTGGTGGCCGTGGACGCTGCGGGCAACACCTCCGCGGCGTCCACGCCGGTCGCGGTGACCACCGCGGCCCCGCCGGTCGGCGGCACCTGCACTGTGGGGTACGCCACCACCGACTGGGGCGGCGGCTTCACCGCCAACGTGTCGATCACCAACACCGGCACCACCGCGATCAACGGCTGGACCCTGCGGTTCAGCTTCCCCGGCGGGCAGAGCGTCAGTCAGGGCTGGTCGGCGGCGATCAGCCAGAGCGGCGCGGCGGTCACCGCCACGAACCTGTCCTACAACGGCACGATCGCGGCGGGCGCGTCGGTGGGCTTCGGCTTCAACGGCACGTACAGCGGCGCCAACCCGAAACCGACCGCCATCACCGTCAACAACACCGCCTGCACCATCGCCTGACCGGCACCGCGACGAGATCTTGGACAGTTACCGTTCCGCGCGAACGGTAACTGTCCA
The DNA here is from genome assembly GCF_003264475.1 of Micromonospora noduli. NCBI lineage: Bacteria > Bacillati > Actinomycetota > Actinomycetes > Micromonosporales > Micromonosporaceae > Micromonospora > Micromonospora noduli. Next base: position 223,887 of record NZ_PYAC01000023.1, read on the forward strand.
AGATCTGCGGCGCCCGGCCCTCCCGGGCGGACCCGGGTGGGATAGATCAGCGGGATTCCGGGCAAGCCACGGTGGTGCGAGAGTTGCTGACCGTCGGACACGGCGCGGCCGATCGGGGCCGGCTGGGAGAGTTGCTGACCGGGGCCGGGATCGCCCAGGTGGTGGACGTGCGGCGATACCCGGCCAGCCGCACCAACCCGGACGTCCGCCGCGAGGAACTCGAACAGTGGCTGCCCGAGTGCGGCATCGACTACCGCTGGGAGCCGCGGCTCGGTGGACGACGACACGTCCCGGCCGGGGAGCCGGAGCCGGACACCTGGTGGACGGTCGCGGCGTTCCGGGCGTACGCCGCCCACACGAGGACGGCCGAGTTCGACGACGCGCTCGCCGAGGTGCTCGCCGAGGCGGATCGTCGAACCACCGCGATCATGTGCAGCGAGAGCGTGTGGTGGCGCTGCCACCGGCGGTTGATCGCCGACGTCGCGACGCTGGGCAAGGAAGTCCCCGTGGCGCATCTGATGCCGGACGGCCGTCTCAGCCCGCACCCGCCGGCCGAGGGCGCCCGCCGACTGCCCGACGGCCACCTGCTGTGGGACGACGCCTGAGTCACTCCACCAGGTCGTCGGCGAGCAGGTCCATCAAGAGGCCGTCGTGCCAGCGGCCGTCCGCGCCGCGCTCGTAGCGGCGCAGCACCCCCACCGGGCGAAAACCGACCTTCGCGTACGCCCGGATGGCGGCGCTGTTCGCCGCGGCCGGGTCGATGGTGAAGCGGTGGTGGCCGTACTGGTCGATCAGGTGTCGGGCCAGGGTGCGGATGGCGTCACCGCCGAGGCCGGCGCCGCGCTCCGCCGGGTCGAGGAAGACGTCCAGGCTGGCGTGCCGGTAGTCCGGGTCCGCCTCGGCGTACCACTGGATCGCGCCGATCACCTGACCGTCGTGCTCGATCGCGTACACGTGCAGGTCGTCGTCGGCGAGGTCGGCGTGTACGGAGTCGGCCAGGTCGTCGCCGCCCCGCCACCACCGGCGTACCTCCGGGTCGGCCCGGATCGCGGCGAGGGCCGGCACGTCCGCGACCGTCGCCGGTCGTAGTGTCACCGCCCGCCCTCGCAGCACCGGCTCAGCCCCGGATCTCGCCGTGCTCGACGCAGACCGCCGACCAGCCCACCGGCAGCACCTGCACCTTCATCCGGCGACGGCAGTGGGGGCAGAACCGGGGCGGCTCCAACTGGCGGGCCGACACGCAGGCCGGGTGCGCGGTGGCCGTCGCCGACTCACCGCACCGGTCGCACCACAGCTCCGTCGTCGTCATGGTCGTCACAGCGTGGCGGAAAGCGCCTTGACCGGCATCTTCAACTCGTCCAGCAGCTCCAGGTCGGCCGTCGCCGGTCGACCCAGAGTGGTCAGATAGTTGCCGACGATCACCGCGTTGATGCCGCCGAGCAGACCATCACGGGTGCCGAGGTCGCCGAGGGTGATCTCGCGACCACCGGCGTACCGCAGGATGGTGCGCGGCATGGCCAGCCGGAACGCGGCGATGGCCCGCAGTGCGTCCTTGCCCTCCACCACCGGGCGGTCACCCAGCGGGGTGCCGGGGCGCGGGTTGAGGAAGTTGAGCGGCACCTCGTGCGGGTTCAGCTCGGCGAGCTGCGCGGCGAACTCGGCCCGCTGCTCGACGGTCTCACCGAGGCCGAGGATGCCACCGCAGCACACCTCCATGCCGGAGTCGCGCACCATCCGCAGCGTCTCCCAGCGCTCCTCCCACGAGTGCGTGGTGACCACGTTGGGGAAGTACGACCGGCAGGTCTCCAGATTGTGGTTGTAACGGTGCACGCCCATGTCGACCAGGTCGTCGACCTGCTCCTTGCTGAGCATGCCCAGCGACGCGGCGACCTGGATGTCGACCTCCGCCTTGATGGCGGCGACGCCCTCGCGCATCTGCTTCATCAGCCGGGCGTCCGGACCGCGGACCGCTGCGACGATGCAGAACTCGGTGGCCCCGGTAGCGGCGGTCTGCTTCGCCGCCTCGACCAGCGACGGGATGTCCAGCCAGACCGAACGCACCGGCGAGGTGAACAGGCCCGACTGCGAGCAGAAGTGGCAGTCTTCCGGGCAGCCGCCGGTCTTGAGCGAGACGATTCCCTCGACCTCGACCTCCGGGCCGCACCAGCGCATCCGCACGTCGTGAGCGAGCTGGAGGGCGGCGGGCAGGTGCTCGTCGGGCAGGTTCAGCACGGCGAGGACGCCGGCCTGATCGAGGCCGACACCGTCACCCAGGACCTGGGTCCGGGCCTGGTCGAGGATCTCTGGCATGGCTCGTACCCTACTAGGCCTGCGCCAAGGCTCCAGGCCGGCCAGGTGCTTTGAAACAGGCCTCAGGACCGCCCGATCAGCCGGGATGACCTGGCCGCCCGTCGGCGCCGTACACCGAGTGGAATCGTCGGGCCGGTGGCGGCGGGTGGTAATTTCGCCCGGCGGGTGTCGGGCTGACCGGCACGCACAGCGGGGGAGGGTGACGGTGGCGGACTGGCTGGCGGCGCTCGACCGCCGCGCGGAGCTGCGGGCGAAGGCCGGGCTCACCAGGCGACTGCATCCGCGTCCGGCCGACGATCAGATGACCGATCTGGCCGGCAACGACTACCTCGGCCTGGCCGCCCACCCGGACGTCATCGCGGCGGCCACGGCGGCCCTGTCGGCGTACGGGCTGGGGGCGACCGGGTCGCGTCTGGTCCGGGGCTCCACCGACGCGCACCGGGCGCTGGAGGAGGACCTGGCCCGCTGGCTGGGCACCGATGGTGCCCTGGTCTTCTCCTCCGGTTACCTGGCCAACCTCGGCGCGCTGCGGGCGCTCGTCCAACCTCGGACGCTGCTCGTCTCCGACGCGCACAACCACGCGTCGCTGATCGACGGCTGCCGCATCTCCGGCGCGGAGACGGTGGTCACCCCGCACGCCGACGTCGACGCGGTAGCCGCCGCGCTCGCGGCCGCTCCCGGCCGCCCGGCGGTGGTGGTGACCGAGTCGGTCTTCTCGGTCGATGGTGATCTCGCCCCGCTGGCTCGGCTGCACGCAGTGGCCCGCCGTCACGGCGCGCTGCTGCTGGTCGACGACGCCCACGCGCTGGGCCTGACCGGCCCGGCCGGCGCGGGCGCGGTGGCGGCCACCGGGCTGGCCGGCGAGCCGGACGTGGTGGTGACCGCCACCCTGTCCAAGGCGCTCGGTGGCGCGGGCGGCGTTGTCGCCGGCCCGGCCGAGTTCGTCAGGCATCTGGTCGAGACCGGGCGCACGTTCATCTTCGACACGGCACTGCCGCCGGCGGTTGCCGCGGGTGTGCACGCCGCGCTGCGGCTCGCCCAGGCCGGCGACGACCTGCGCGCCGAACTCTCCGACCGGGTGGGACTGGCGGTCGGTCGACTGCGGGCGGCCGGGCTGACCGTCTCCGCCCCGGACGCGGCGGTGATCTCGGTGACCGCCCCGGGGCCGGAGGCGGCGACCGCCTGGGCCGCGGACTGCCGGGACCGGGGCGTCGCGGTGGGCTGTTTCCGGCCACCATCCACCCCGGACAGCCGCTCCCGCCTGCGCCTCACAGTGAGCGCGGGGGTGCCCCGGGCGGCGTTCGAGCGGGCGCTGGACGTCATCGTGGACACCGCGCCGTGAGCGCGAGGAGCGAGCCGGGTTTGCGAGCCGCGCAGTCGCGAACCGAGGGGGCGTCGTGAGCGCGAGGAGTGAGCCGGGTTTGCGAGCCCCGCAGTCGCGAACCGAGGGGGCGTCGTGACCGGGTGGGCGGGGTCGGTGCTGGTCACCGGGACGGACACCGAGGTCGGCAAGACGGTGGTGACCGCGGCGATCGCGGCCGCCGCGCAGGCCGCCGGGCTGCGGGTGGCGGTGATCAAACCGGGTCAGACCGGTACGGCCGGCGGTGAGCCCGGCGACGTGGACGCGGTGAACAGGCTGGCTGCGCCGCTGACCGGCCGGACCCTGGCCAGCTACCCGGATCCGCTCGCCCCGTTGGCCGCCGCGCGGGTCGCGGACCTGCCTCCGCTGGAGTTGTACGCGGCGGTGGACGCCGTCCGTGCGGAGGCCGACAAGCACGACCTCGTGCTGATCGAGGGCGCGGGTGGGTTGCTGGTTCCGATGGGGCTGCGGCCGTCGGGGGAGCCGTGGACGATGGCCGACCTGGCGGTGTCGCTCGGTGCGCCCGCGGTGGTGGTCGCCCGCGCCGGGTTGGGCACGCTCAACCACACCGCGCTGACCCTGGAGGCGCTGGACCGTAGGGCGGTGCCGGCCGGTGTGGTGATCGGCGCCTGGCCGGCCCGGCCGGAGCTGGTGCACTGGACGAACCTCACCGACCTGGTGCCGAACCTGCTCGGCGCTCTGCCCGACGGCGCGGGCGCGATGGACCCGGGCGTGTTCCGGCGGTCCGCGCCGGGTTGGCTCACCCCGGCCCTGCACGGCGTGCTGGACGACTGGCGGGTCTGGGCCGAGGAGAGCGGCTGAACACCTGACTTTCGTCGGTGTCCGCGCAGGTCGGGCGTGGGTAGCCTGACCGCCGTGCGGATCCTCGACTTCCCGCCGCCGGCTTGGCTGCACCGGCGGCGTCGCCTGCTGCTGGACGTGCTGCTCTGGGCGGTGGTGGTCGCCCCGGTCGGCTACGCCGAGGCCAGCCCGCCCTATACGCGGTACACGTTGCCGCTGCTGGTCGGCAAGCTGCTGGTGCTGAGTGTGGCGGTGATGGCGAGTCGACGTCAGCCGTTGGTCGCCCTGGTGCTGGCGGTGCTCGGGTCGTTGGTCGATGGCAACTTCGTGTTCGCCATTCCGGTCTTCAGTTATCTCGCCGGGCGGCGCAGCGCCACAGTGGGTCCAGCGATCATGGTCTTCGTGCTGATCACGGCCGGTGGCACGGCGCTCAACCTGGGGCTGCTCGGCGCCGGCGCGGCCACCTGGTTCCTGCTCGCCTCGGTGCTGCTCTTCGCCGCCGTGTTCCCCTGGTTGGTCGGCCGGTACCGCCGCCAGCAGCAGGAGTTGACCGACGCCGGTCGCCGGCACGTCGACGCGCTGACCCGCGAGCAGCGAGGTGCCGCCGAGCGGATCCGGCTGCGTGAGCGGGCCCGGATCGCCGGGGAGATGCACGACTCGCTCGGTCACGACCTCAGCCTGATCGCGTTGCGCGCCGCCGCCCTGGAGGTCGCCGCGGACCTGGACGACCGGCACCGGGCCGCGGCGGGGGAGTTGCGGGCCAGCGTCTCCGCCGCCACCGAGCGACTGCACGAGATCATCGGGGTGCTCCGCGAGGAGGCTGGCGCGTCGCTGCGTCCGAGCGGGGAGACCGTGGCCGACCTGGTCGACGGCGCCCGGGAGGCCGGCATGGCGGTACGGCTGGACACCGCCCCGGTGGTCGCGGACCTACCGGCGATGACCGGGCACGCGGCGCACCGGATCGTCCGGGAGGCGCTGACCAACGCGGCCCGGTACGCGCCGGGCGCCCCGGTCGACGTGCGCCTCACCCGCGACGGTGACCGGGTCGAGGTGACAGTCGTCAACGACGCTCCGCCGGCCGGGCCGCTGCCCGCCCCGCCGTCGCAGGGCAGTGGGCTGCTCGCCCTCGCCGAGCGGGTCCGCCTCGCCGGCGGGACGCTCGACGCCGGCCACCGGGCCGACGGCGGGTTCGCGGTACGGGCGGTGTTGCCGGCCACCGCGGCGCCGCCCGAGCCGATCGGGTCGGCGGCCGAGGTCGGGCCGACGTCCTGGTCCGACGAGCGACAGGGTCCGGCGGAGCGGCCGGTGGACGCCGAGCGGCGGCTGCACGACGCCCGGCGGCGCGTTCGGCGCAGCCTGCTGGTGGCGCTCGTCGCCCCGGTCGGTTTCGCCCTGGTGCTCTCCTTCGTCTACTACCCGGTGGCGACCGCCGGGACGGTGCTGGACCGGGCCACCTTCGACCAGATGCGCGTCGGCGCGGCCCGGTCGGAGCTGGTCGGGCTGCCCCGGCGGCAGTTGGAACGCCCGACACCTGTCGACCGGGTCGGCTGCGAGTACTACACCGACGGCAACTTTCCCCTCGCCGCGCCGACCTGGCGGCTCTGCTTCACCGACGGCCGGCTGGTCAGCAAGGAGTGGATCGCGTAGTGGACACCGACACGACGGGGGCACCGCCGATCCGGGTGGTGCTGGCCGACGACGAGGCGATGATCCGGGCCGGTGTCCGGGCCATCCTCGCCAGCGATCCCGGCATCGAGGTGGTCGCCGAGGCCGGCGACGGGCACGCGGCGGTGGAGCTGGTCCGTGCCCACCGACCCCGGGTCGCGCTGCTGGACATCCGGATGCCGCGGCTGGACGGGTTGGCCGCCGCCGCCGAGATCCGCCGGGTCGTGCCGGACACCGCGACGATCATGCTGACCACCTTCGGCGAGGACGACCACGTGGCCCGGGCGCTCGGGCACGGTGCCAGCGGATTCCTGCTCAAGGCCGGCGACCCGCGTGAGCTGATCGCTGGTGTGCACGCCGTCGCCGACGGTGGGGCGTACCTGTCGCCGAGGGTGGCCCGCCGGGTGATCGAGCTGGGGGCCGACCGGCTGGCCCGTCGACCCGCGGCCCGGGAGCGGGCGGCCGGGCTGACCGAGCGGGAACGGGAGGTGCTTGCCCTGGTCGGGGCGGGCCTCTCCAACGCCGAGATCGCCCGCCGGCTGCACCTCGTGGAGGGCACCGTGAAGAGCTACCTGACCAGCATCTTCACCCGGCTGGACGTACGCAACCGGGTGCAGGCGGCGATCCTGGCGTACGAGGCGGGGTTGGTCGACGGCTGAGCGGGGGCCGGGGAGCCCTCGCTCAGCCGACATCGTCACGCGTCGCGGCGGCGCAGTGCGGCCCGGCCCAAGAGCAGCGCGGCGCCGGCCCACCCGGCGAGCAGGAGCAGCCCGACCAGGGGCGGGTACGGCTCGGTGTCGCCGGCCAGGAAGTGCCCGCCGGCCACGCCGGGGAACACGTCGGCGATCCGGTTCAGCACGTCGATGTCCGGCTCCTGAAGCGACAGCGGCACGATCATCAGGGTGGCGAGGAGGACGGTGAGCGTGAGCACCGCACTGCGCAACGCGGCACCGAGGCCCAGGGCGAGCACACCGATCAGCGCCAGGTAGGTCGCCACCGCCACGATGTCGCCGACCGTGTCGGCGGCCGGGGCGCTGCCCCACTCGCCGAGCACCGGTCGGGCGACCAGGGCGCCGACGCCGCCGAGCAGCAGCCCGAGCGCGAAGGTGACCGCCCCGGCGACCGCGGCCTTGGCCAGCAGTACGCGACCACGGGACGGGGTGCACTGCAACGTCGTGCGGATGGTGCCACTGGTGAACTCGGCGGTGATCGCGAGCAGGCCCAGCGCCAGCACCACGTACTGGGTCAGCTCTACCGAGTCGATGAGCACGCTGCCGACGGTGACGATCCCCCGGTCGTCGGTCGGGTCGTCGTTGGTGTTGTCGTTCGCCGCGTAGATGGCCAGCTGGCCGGCGCTGGCGGCCATCACCAGCAGCCCGGCCAGCGCCGTCCACCAGGTGCTCCGCACCGAGGAGAGCTTGGTCCACTCGGCGGCCACGGCGCCGTGACGGGTGCTGGTGCTGGTGCTGGTGTTGGTGCTCATCGCGCGCCACCTCCGGTCGGGCCACCGGCGTACTCGACGCTGTCGGCGGTCAGCTCCATGAACGCCTGCTCCAGCGACGCGGCGTGCGCGCTCAGCTCGTGCAGTCGTACCCCCAGTTCGTGAGCCAGGTCGCCGACCTGGTCGGCGGTGGCGCCGGTGACGGTCAGCTCGTTCCGGTCGGCCGCCTCGACGCTCGCCCCGGCGGCCGTGAGGCGCGCGGCGAGCGCGGCCAGCCCGTCCGGGTGCGGGCTGCGGACCCGGACCGCGACAGTGCTGCGCGCGATCACCTCGCCGATCGGCTCGTCGGCGAGCAGTCGCCCTCGGCCGATCACCACGAGCTGGTCGGCGGTGAGCTGCATCTCGCTCATCAGGTGGCTGGAGACGAAGATCGTCCGTCCCTCGTCGGCCAGCGAGCGCATCAGCTGCCGCACCCAGCGCACCCCGTCCGGGTCGAGTCCGTTCACCGGCTCGTCGAACATCAGCACCGGCGGGTCGCCGAGCAGCGCGCCGGCGATGCCGAGTCGTTGGCCCATGCCGAGCGAGAGCGTCCGTCCCGGCTTAGCGGCGGCCCGTCCGTCCAGCCCGACGGTGTCCAACACCTCGTCGACCCGGCGGGTCGGGATGCCGTTGCTGTGCGCCATGGCCCGCAGGTGCGCCCGGCCGGACCGGGCCGGGTGGATGGCCCGGGCGTCGAGCAGCGCGCCCACCTCGTGCAGCGGCCGGCGCAACTCCCGGTACGCGCGCCCGCCCACCAGGGCCTGCCCGGCGGTGGGACGGTCCAGCCCGAGGATCATCCGCATGGTGGTGGACTTGCCGGCGCCGTTCGGGCCGAGGAAGCCGGTGACCCGGCCGGGCGCGATGTCGACTGTCAACGCGTCGACAGCGACGGTCGACCCGAACCGTTTCGTCAACCCACGTAATGTGATCATGCGCTGACGCTAGGCGAGCGGCCTGCCATGCCGCCGCGCCCGAACGGCACCACCCACCCCTGACTTTCGTCAGGCCGGTGGCGGGCTGATCACCGTACGTACTGCTCCAGCAGCGCCGGGGTGAGCCCCGCCCGGTGGATCGCCTTCAACGCCGCGAGCAGGTCGTCCATCAGCGCCGGTCGGAAGTGCATCAGCAGCACGTCGCCGGGTTGGACCACCTTCTCCGGGGTCTGGTAGCGCACCTTTCCCTCGTGGACGGTCTCGGTCCAGTGGAAGACCGCCTTCGCGCCGCAGTCATGCGCGGCCTTCAGCGTGGTGCTGTCATGCTCACCGAACGGTGGCCGGAACAGGGTGGGCCGCTTGCCGAACAGCTCCTCCAACGTGTCGGCGGCACCGCAGATCTCCTGCTTCTGGTAGTCGTACGACCGGCCGGCCAGCGAGTTGTGCGTGATGGTGTGGTTCTCCACTACCCCGCCCACCGCCTCGATCTGCCGGAAGTAGTCGGTGTGCTCCGCCGCCGCCGGCGAGTTGAGGAACATCGTCACCGGGATGCGCGCCTCCCAGATGAAGTCGATCACTCCCGGCGGGCGGGCCAGCCCACCGTCGTCGATGGTGATGAAGGCGACCCTCTGGTCGGTCGGCAGGCGGTGCCAGAACGCCGCCGAACCGGTCGTGGGCAGCGCCACCGGTTGCGGCTGCGGCGCCTCGGGAAACGTCGGCACCTGGGACACGTACCAGGCCAGGCTCTTGAACGCGGGTTTCGCGGTCGGGGACGGTGAGGCCGAGGGGGGCGGCGCCGGTGCGGACGGAGTCGGCTGGGCCGCGGTGATCTGCCGAGCATGCGCCGGGTGGCTGGAACCGACTGTGCAGGCAGTCAACGCCAGCAGGGCCAGAAGCGTTACGACGGCAGGGATCCGACGGGTGGTGATGGCTGACACGCCCGGAAACATACCGAGCGGATGTCAGGATCCGGTCAGCCCGGTGACCTTGGGGGAGCGGCGGACCACGAACGCGTCCGGCATCCGGAAGGTGAGATTGTCCGGGCACCAGGGCGGACGGAGCACTGTCACCCCGTCCAGCAGCGGTGCGGCCTCGGCCACCACGACGGCCGCCTCCATCCGGGCCAGCACGTCCCCGACGCAGCGGTGCGCGCCCGCCCCGAACGCCAGGTGTCGGCGTGATCCACGCTGGCCCGGACGGAACTCGTCGGGCGACTCCACGACCGCCGGGTCCCGACCGGCGCGGCCCAGCCACAGCACGAGGCTGCTGCCCGCCGGCACCTGCGTGCCGCCCAGCGTGCTCTCCGTTGTCGCCACCCGCCGCCAGGTGACGATCGGTGGTTCCAGCCGCAACCCCTCCTCCACCACGTCGGCCACCGCGACCTCGCCGGTGCGCAGGCCGGCCCGGACCACGGGCTCGTTGGCCAGCCGGTGCAGTAGCAGGGTGAGGAACTGCGAGGTGGTCTCCTGCCCGGCGACCAACAGGAAGAAGAGCGCGCCGACCACCACGTCCGGCGGGTGCCCGGCCGCGCGCAGTTCGGCGGCCAAACCGCCACCGACGGCCGCGAAGTCACGCAGGACCCGGTGGAACCGACCCACCTCGGCGGCGAGCGCCACCTGCCGGTCGGCGTCCAGTGGTGCCCAGAACAACTCCAGCGCGGCGCGGGCGAACTCCTTGACCGCGCCGACCGGGGCGTCCGGCAACTCGACCAGCCGGGCCAGCACCAGCAGCGGCAGGTCGGCGGCGAGGTCCGCGTACAGGTCGACCGGTTCGCCGGCGTCGAGCGCGGCGCCGATCCGAGCGACCCGGTCCCGGACCAGCGCGGTGAGCCACTGCCGCTGCGCGGCCACCCGGGCGGGGTGCAACGCCTCCGCGACGATCGCCCGGATCTGCGGATGGCTGACGCCCGAGTTGTTCGCCAGGGTCGGCGGCAGCCGGAACCGGTGCCCGGCGAGCACCCGCAGCGCGGTCACCGGCATCGGTGTCACCGCGTCCAGCGCGTTGTCCGGCCGGTAGGTGACCGGGTCGGCGAGGACCTGGCGGACCAACGCGTGCCGGGTCACGACCAGGTGGGTGCCGCCGACGTGGTCCGGCACCCGGGCCACGTCCGGCCATGCGGGGTCGGCCACCTGCGCCCAGCTGCGGAACAGCACCCGGACACGCTAGCCGGAGGCCCCCGGCAGCCCGGCCCGCAGCCGCCAGACGGTGGTGCGCTTCACCCGCACACTCTCCAGCGCCTCCGGCACCGGCACGTCGTACCCGGCCACCTCGTCGAAGCGGTCCCGGGGCAGGAACGCCCGGCCGGGGTCACCGACCAGCGCCGGCGCGCCGGCCCGGGCGGCGCGCAGCAGGAACCGCAGCACCCGGCGGGCCATCGCCTCGCTGTAGAAGACGTCTCCGGCGAGCACCACCTCGGCGTCCCCGGCATCGCCGTCGAGGATGTCGCCGAACTCGGCGTCGACGCGTACCCCGTTGGCCTCGGCGTTGAGGGCGACCGCCGCCACCGCCAGCTCGTCCACCTCGACGGCCCGCACGGACGCCGCGCCGGCGCGGGCGGCGGCGATGGCCACCAGACCGGAGCCGGAGGCGAGGTCGAGCACCCGCCGGCCGGCGACCAGCTCCGGGTGGTCGGTGACGTGGCGGGCGAGGGCCTGCCCGCCGGCCCAGGCGAACGCCCAGAACGGCGGCGGCCGGTCGCTGGAGAACTCGCCCTCGGTCAGCTCCCACAGGCCGATCGGCTCGTCCGCCTGGTGCAGCCGCACCTCGGGAACGAAGGGGACCGGGGCCAGCCGCGCGTGCAGCCGGACGAACGTGCTGGAGAGCTCGGACACGGGCTGATTCTCCCAGCGGCCCGGCTCCCGGCGTGTCGCGGGGGAGTGGTGACCGGTTCACCACGGTCGGTGAAAACCCACCCCGTCCTTGCCGTCCGGTGCGAACACACCCGTCTGGTCGGCGCGGTGCCCCGCTTCTAGCGTTGCGGGGTGGAGGCAACCGAACGGAGGACGGCGGTGGTGACGGTGTGGCGGTATGCGCTGAGGGCAGGGGTGGTGCTGGCCTGTCTGAGCGGGGTGGAGCTGGCGGTGGCCGCCCCGGCACAGGCGGCCTTCACCACCGAGATGAGCGGCCTGCCGGGACGGTTCACGGCCGGTGATCAGGTGCGGACGATCTCCGCTGTGGTCTCGCAGACGGATCGGCGCGCCAGGTGCGCGAAGGTGCGCTGGTCGATGGTGCTCAGCGTGCAGGGCGGCCTCCGGCTCGACCAGGTGAAGATGGACCGGGTGGAGGAGACCGGCGACTTTCCGCTGGAGATCCGTACCGAAGGTGACGTGGCCCGGCTGACCGACCGGCAGCTCGACCCGGGCACGCTCTGCCCGGGCCGCACGGTCACGGCCCGCTACCGGGTGGCCTTCGCCGAGGACGTCACCCAGGGGCGGGTCACCCTCGCGGCCGAGGCGTACGACGCCAACCTGCGCCTGCTGGCCCGGCAGACCGCCACCCGCTCGGTGGTCGGGGTGGGCGGCGCTCCGACCAGTACGCCGAAGCCGACGGCGACCCCGCCGGAGCCCACCGAATCCGCGAGCGCGCCGGCCGAGGACGAGAGTACGGCGACGGAGGAGCCGGTCGCGGAGTACCCGGCCGAGGCCGTGCCACCGGCGGCCAACCGCCCGGTCTCGCAGTCCGGCGCGTTCGGCGTGGTGCAGGTCGCCTTCCTGCTCGGCGGGTTGCTGCTCTTCCTCGGGGTGGGGCTGCTGCTGAGGCTGCGGCACCTGACCCGGGCCGCGGCCGGGGAAGCCGACGGGGGCGAGGGCCCCCCGGTGGACCGGCGATGGGAGCGCCCGGAGGTCGCCGACCCCTGGCGCCGGGCGCACCGCTGATCGAGGGCAGTGGGGCCGGCGGATGTCCGCCGGCCCCACTGTGTCACTTCGAGAACGCCTGGAACTCGGCGATCCTGACCTGGCTGCGGGCCGGGCTGGCGGTCGCGCAGTCCGTCGTCGTGGCCGGGTCGTCGTCCTGCTCGCCCGCGTAGTGCGGGCCGCCGGTGCACTGGCTCGCCAGCACCTCGAGGCGCAGGTGGGTGGCGAGGGTGGTGGGTACCGCGAACGTCCGGAGGTTGATGTCGCGGCTGTACGCCCGGTACGCCCCGCCGGGGAACGCGTCCCCCGCGCTGGTGTAGATGCGCTGCCAACGCGTCGGATCCGCGCAGTCGGTGGTCGTCGCGTTGCAGGCGGACACCGCGAACGAGCGCAGGGCGGTGAGCGCGTTCTGGGCGCCGGTGTCGGCGTCACCGGTGATCGCCGGGCGCAGCATCGCGCTGACGTTCACCCGCTTGACCGTCTGCGGGGCGTCGCCCGGCAGCGCCACGGTGAGCTGCCGGCCGGCGACCCCGTCCAGGGAGGCCCAGTTCGTCGCCTCGGTGTCGTCGACGACCCGGTCCAGGTTGACCCCGTCGCCGGTGACTGTGGCGCCGGACGCGGTGGAGGCGAGGTTGCGGCTCATCCGCAGGTCGATGTACCCGTCCTGACCGGCCTTGGCGACCACGCTGAGCCGCTGGTGCCCGAACCCGGGGGCCACGGCGAGCAGGTCGTACGTGCCGGCCACCATCTCCACGGTGTCCGGGATCGGCGTCGCCGGGTCGGTGTCGGCCACCGGCACGGCCCGCGCCTCGTACGCCCCCACGTACACCCGGATCGGCGCTTCGGCGCTGTCCCCGCGCGGGCGCAGGGTGAGTGTCGCGTTGCCACCGCGCGGTGAGGCGAAACTCGGCGTCGGGTCGGTGTCGCCGGCACCGTTGGTGGCGGCGTCCCGGCCCATCCCGGAGCGCGCGAACTCGGCCCAGATCAGGTCCTGGTTCGCGCCGCCGAAGCGGAGCAGGTCGGCGGTGAGCATGTTGTCGCGCATGTCGAGCATGCTGACCTGGCTGGCGGCCTGGAGCAGGAACGAGTCGAAGACCAGCTGTGACCAGCGCCGGTTGCCCGGGCACTGATCTGCCGCGACCTTGCCCAGCGCGCAGTCGAGCTGCCGTTGCGGGGTGCCGAGGCCGTACCGCTTCACCAGGGCGGAGCGGACCCGGAAGTTGGTGGCGCCCCAGATCTCCCCGTCGGCGTGCACGGCCGGGCCGGCGGTGTTGTAGCCGATGTCGGAGTAGTTGAGCGGGCTGCGGCTCAGGTCGTAGTTGCGGATGCCGCTGACCAGGTTGCCCGTGACGTAGCCGCCGGTGATGAAGGGCGTCTCGCCAGGCGCGCGCAGCCCGTGCTGGAAGAGGTACTCGGCGGCGAGCAGGTCACCCCAGGACTCACCCATCGACCCGCCCTGGTGGCCGCTGATCCCGCTGTCCGGCCCGGCGATCATCCGGTTGGTGATCGCGTGGGTGTACTCGTGACCGATCACCGTCATGTCGTAGTCGCCGTCCACGCACGGCGGGTACGGCCCGCCGGCCTGTGGCTGCCAGAGATACATGTTGGTGGTCGGCGGCAGCCCGTCGCGCGGGGTGCCCTGGTTGGCGTTGTTCCGGTTGCCGCTCAGCGCGCCCTGCTGGGCGCGGCCCTGCTCGGCGTCACCGCCCAGGCCGGACGGGGTGAGGTTGACCGCCTGGAGGTTCCACGCCGACTCGGTGAAGCCCAGCTGGTACGACCAGTCGTGCATCCGGTTGTGCATGGCGAAGAGGTTGGCGATCGACGCGTCGGCGTCGTTGCGCTGTGCGGAGGTGAACACCCCCGGGTTGCAACGGGCCTGGTGCCACTGGTCGGTGAAGGGGTACTCGTAGCGGCGTTCCGGGCTGGTGGGGGCCGGCACGACCGGAGTGTTCGCACCCCAGGACAACACGGTGTTCGCCGAGTTGCCGCGCGAGGTGAAGGTCGGCGTGCCGGTGGCCGCGTCGACGTCCCACGGTTGGCCGGTGGCCGGGTCGCGGAAGGCGGCCTGGCAGCCGGGGGCCGGGTCACCGCACCAGCGCACCCGGGGATCCTGCCCGGGGCCGAGGTCGCGGGGCGGGGTGGCCGGGAAGACCGCCCAGCTCGGGTTGTCGGAGTCGAAGTCGACGAGGTCCTCGCGGACCAGCACCTGCCCGGTGCTGCCGTCCACGTAGCTGGTGAACGCGGCCGGGTGCTCGGTGTCCGCGCCGATCATGGTCACCTCGTAGGCGGCCCGCGGCCCGTCCAGCGGGGTGGGCACGGCCACCGACCGGATGGTGTGGCTGGCCACCGCGTCGGCGGTCAGCTTGGCGTCGGCGAGCGCGGCGGCGTACGCCTGCTCGGGGGTTCGGGTGGCCGGCGCCGGCGTGCCGGTGTTGCGGGCCAGCGAGGAGCTGACCGAGAGCACCGCGCCGTCGGCGACCGCGAGGGTGACGAGGCCGTCCGGCCCGGCGGGCAGGTCACCGAAGCGTTGCCGGAGGGTGACCACGGTGCCGCTGCCGATCGGTCGGACCAGCACCCGTTCCATGCTGGCCACCGTTGCGGCGTCCATGCCGAACAGGTCGTTGTTGGCGGCCAGGTAGGCGCGGGCGGCGGCCTCCGGGTCGGCGGGCAGCCCGGTGGCCAGCGGGGTGCGGCCGGGGCCGAGCGCCTGCGGGGTGCCGAGCCGGTTCCACCGGACGTCGGGGTCGACGGCGCGGGCCAGGCCGCGTTGGCGGGCGTCGGGTGCCGCCGTACCGGTGCGGTTGTCGGCGTCGGCGGGCGCGTGTCCCTCGGCGAACGGCCCGGACCGGCGCTCGGCGGACGCCGCGCCGCCGGTGGGGGCCGCGGTGCTCACGCCGGTGGGGAGCAGCGCGGCGACAGTGGCCGTCGTCGCCAGGATGGCGATGAGCCGGCGTCGACGCCGGCTCATCGGGGGTGACCACTCCGGTTGTGGCACGGGACCTCCTCGTGGGAGCGGGGATGGCCGGCGAGTCGCCGACCACAGATGCGCTGTGACGCATGCGCATCTGTGGATATCAGTCTCCCGAGGTCGCGGCAAGGTCCCGAGCCGCTGTCGCACGAACAGATCGAGATTTGGTCAGGCGCTCGGCGCCCAGTCGGGGTCGCGGCCGAACGCGGCCAGCAGGTGGTCCTGCTCGTCGGCGTCGTCGGGCACCTGTACGCCGGTGTGGACCAGGTTGTTGCGCCGGTAGGCGTCGATCTGGCCGGCGAACCACTGGGCGGCGGCGTGCACCGCGTCCGGGTCGAGCCGTGGCTGCGCGCCGATCGCCACCGCCACGTCCCAGCCGTGCACGAGGTGCTCGGCGAGGAGTTGCTGGAGGTACTCCATGGCCGGGGTGTCGCCGCTGGAGAGGTGCACTGTGCGATCGATAGTGCCGGGGTGGGTGGCGGCGACCTCGGCCTGCGCGGCGGCCTCCCGAGCCGTCGCGATCGGGTCGGGGCCGAGTTGGTCACCGTCGAGCCGGTCGCCGACCTCCTCGATGGTCCGGCCGGCGAGCAGCGGAACGCTCCACCGGTCCTCGGTCACCACGTGGTTGACGAGCGTGCGGACGTCCCAGTCCGAGCAGGGTGTCGGGTCGGACCACTGGCCGGGCTCGATCTGATCCACCCGGTCGATGAATTCGGCCAGGCTCCGGCGGTACGCCTCCAGGAGATCCATGCTGCCGATTGTTCCGGTCGACGGGGCGGACTGAGCCCGTTTTGCCCGGCCTGGTGTGGGGGATCGGTGCTGGCTGCTCAGCTCAGTCCAGGTCGGCCGGGTCCAGGCCGAGCTCTCGCGAGGTGACCAGCCGGACCCACTCGCCGAACTGGCGGCGGGAGATCACCCGGTCGTGCACGGCGAGTTGGACGGCGAGGCCGTCCATCACCGCGCTGATCCGCCAGGCGGCCCCGTCGGGGTCGGCGCACTGGAAGGTGCCGTCGGCCACCCCGGCGGTGATCACGGCGGCCAGGTCCTGCCGCCAGCGCAGGTCGAGTCGCCGGGAGACCTTCTCCAACTCGGGGGTACGCAGCGACTCGGACCAGCCGTCGATCCACATCGACCAGGAGGTCGCCCGCCCGGCCGGGGTGTAGAGCTTGAGGATCCGGCGGAGCTTGGTCAGCGGTGCGGCCGACGAGCGGGTCACCGCGTCGAGCCGGGCCAGATCCTGCTCGACCGCGTACGCGAAGGCCTGCGCGAGTAGCCGCTCCTTGGTGGCAAAGTGGTAGAAAACCAACGCCTGACTCACGCCCGCGGCATTCGCCACGTCCGCCGTCCGGGTGTTGGCCAGACCGCGCTCCACGATCACGTCGCAGGCGGTGCGCAGCAGGGCATCCAGGCGGATCTCGGCCGCACGTCTCGTCACGACCGTTACCGTAGCCCATCCGACTGAACACGAACAGTTACCACCGCGCGCCGATCCACGCGGTGACAGTCGGAAGCCGGACACTTCTTTCGGGTGTCGTCGGTCGTTCCACAGGGAGTGTTCGTCGAGGTCCGCTGCCCGGTGTCGAGTTCCGCAGACGTCAATGGTCGGGCATGCGACGCGATGATGACGATCATTGCCGAGGAATGTCGGAGTGTGACGGTCCGTGCTGGATCCAGAAACCGGATCAGCCCCCTAGGAAGCCTGCCGGGGGTGACTCCGCTCCAGCCCCGGCCGCCCGGGACGCGCCGAGGCGACCCCGAGTTGGCAGTCAAACACCCACTCGGCTAAAGTTCTCATCCGTCACCCGGGAACGTCCGGGGGCGTGCGGACGTAGCGCAGCTGGTAGCGCATCACCTTGCCAAGGTGAGGGTCGCGGGTTCGAATCCCGTCGTCCGCTCGGAGCTGCCGCCACGTATGACGGGGGCAACCTCGGTGGGGTGGCCGAGAGGCGAGGCAACGGCCTGCAAAGCCGTGTACGCGGGTTCAAATCCCGTCCCCACCTCGGCAACAAGCACGGGCGATTGGCGCAGTGGGAGCGCGCTTCCTTGACACGGAAGAGGTCACTGGTTCAAACCCAGTATCGCCCACCAGAGGAGAACGGCTCGTTACCGGAAGACCCGGTGACGAGCCGTTTCGCTTGTGGTGCCACGTCATCAGTCGACGCTGAGCCGGTAGCCGATGCCCCGCACGGTGTGCACGCGCAGGGCATCGTCGACGGCGTGCAGTTTGCGACGTAACCGCTTCACGGCCGAGTGCAGGACCGACGTGTCGCCGAGGAACGCGCAGCCCCAGACCGATTCGAAGAGCCTCTGGTACGTCCAGACTCCGACCGGTGCGGTGGCGAGTTGGGTGAGCAGGTTCCGCTCGAGCCGGGTCAGGGCCAGTGGTTCTCCGCGCCACGTCACCCGATGGTCGAGCGGGTCGATGGTGAGGTCACCGAGGCTGATCCGGCCGGCCAGGCCGACGGCTGGAGCGGCTGCGGCAGCGGCCGGAGCGGGGGCGGACGCGGTGGTGGGGGTGGGGAGCCGCGCCGGCCCGCTGATGACCGGCCCGGCGATCATCGCCTGCAACTCCGCGAGGTCGGTGCAGATCACCAGGGTGCCGAGTCCGTCCAGGCGCCGCACCATCCGCTCGCGCACCGACACGTCGGCGGTCACGCAGAACACGAGGGACACATCGTCGATCACTGTCGTACCTCCCCAGGCGCCAGTAAAAGACAACGCTGTCTGAACCCCGTAGTCAATGGTTTCCGGCGGGCGGCCACCCCGTGATCCACTCGGGCTCGCCGGGTCGGGCGATCGCTCTCAGAAGGTCAACAGGCGGAACTCGCCCACCGGCCGGAAGCCGAGGCCGCAGTAGACCGACTCGCCGACCGCCGACGAGGTGAGGGCGGCGGTGCGGACGCCCCGCTCGCCAGCCAGCTCGATAGCAGCCCTGGTCATGGCCGCGCCGATGCCCCTGCGGCGCTGCTCCGGCTGGGTGCCGACGAAGTAGAGGGTGACCAGATCGTGGCTGATCCAGGCGACGGCCGTCGCGACGATCCGGCCGTCATCGAGGCGGCCGGCCAGCCGGAGCACGGTGCCGTCGCCGGTGAACGCCTTCTCCCGTTCGATCGTCGCCGCCACACCGTCCGTCGGGATTCCGGACACCCGGGCATAGGCCGGGACGAACGTGGCGAGGTCGGTGGTCTCGGCGATCTGCACGCCGGCGGGAGTCGGCACCTCGGCCACCGCCCCGATCCCCACCGTCATGATCGGCATGCGGGCGACCTCCACCGTGCCGAGGGAGATCAGGCCGTCCGCGGTGCCGGCGTCGCTGTCCGGGCCGACCCACCAGATCCGGGGTACGCCGTGCAGGCGCTTCCGGGCCTCGGTGAGCGCGTCCTGTGGTGTGCGCCCGACCACCCGCAGCACGCCGTTGAGGGGTGCGTGCGGCACGTCACTGCGGTAGGTCGGGAGGTCCGGCCCCCCGGCGGCACCGATGTTCCAGCCGAGCAGGTACGCCCGGTGCGCGGCCAGCACCGTGTCGAGAGGCTCCATGATCTGGATCGTAACGCGGGGTCCGCCCGCCTCTCGGCCAGCGGAAACGGCTCGGATCGGTGCCTGTGACCGGCGGTACTTTGTCGATCGTTCCAGATAGCGGGTAGCGTTCAGCCATGGCCCGCACCCGTGAGTTCGACCTCGACGCCGCGGTCGACGCTGCCATGGACGTGTTCCGGAGCAAGGGCTACGAGGGGACCTCCATGCGGGACCTCTCCGAGGCGACCGGCCTGGGCAGCGGCTCGATCTACGCGGCGTTCGGCAGCAAGGACGGCCTCTACCTGGCGGTGCTCGACCTGTACCGGCAGCGCTACGCCACACCGATGGTCGATCTGCTGCGCTCGGGCAACGACGCGCGGGCGGTCATCCGTGAGGTGTTCATCGGCACGGTGGACGACATCACCGGCGACGGCCGGCACCTCTCCTGCCTCATCGTCGGGGCGTCGATGGAACGGGCGCACCAGGATGTGCGGGTCGCCGAGCGGCTTCGCTCGACCACCCAGTCTCTGGAGTTGGCGCTGTACGACCTGCTCGCCGAGGCGCAGTTGCGGGGTCAGATCACCACCGACCGCAGCGCCACCGACCTGGCCGGCTTCCTGGTCACCAGCCTTCAGGGTCTGCGGGTGATGGGTGCCATCAACCCGGACCGGGCGGCGCTGACGCGGTACGCCGAGGTCGCGCTCACCTGCCTGAACTGACCGCCGGACACGGCGGGCGGCCGGTTACCCGAATGAGGAGTCGAGCATGAGAGCGGTCGGACTGCTGCGCTACGGCGGGCCCGAGGTGCTGCGGGTGGTCGAGATTCCGACGCCGCACGCCGGCCCGGGCGAGGTCCGCATCCGGGTGCGCGCCGCGGCGGTCAACCCCGCGGACACGCTGATCCGCGCCGGTATGACGCCGGTGCGACTGCGCGGCAGCGACCCGCTGCTGCCCGGCCAGGACATCGCCGGCACGATCGACGAGGTGGGCTCCGGCACCAGTGGCGTACTCGCCCCGGGTGACCCGGTGATGGCCATGATCAACCCGACCCGGGCGGCCGGCGGCGGGTACGCCGAATGGGTAGTGCTCCCGGAGGCCTGGGTGGTGCCCGCTCCGGCGGGCGTGTCACTCGCCGAGGCGGCCACTCTGCCGTTGAACGGGTTGACCGCCCTGCACGCCCTGGACCAGTTGCGGCTGTCGCCCGGCAGTACCCTCGCGGTGACCGGCGCGGCCGGTGCCGTCGGCGGGTACGCGGTACAGCTCGCCAAGGCCGCCGGTCACCGGGTGTTTGCCGACGCGGCGCCGGGTGACGCCGACCTGGTCGCCGCGCTCGGCGCCGACGTGACGGTGACCCGAGGTCCGGGTGTCGCCGACCGCTTCCGGGAGCATGCCCCGGACGGGGTGGACGCCGCCGTCGACACCGCGTTGCTCGGTGGCGCGTTGCTGCCCGCGGTGCGCGAGGGTGGTGCCGTGGCGCTGCTGCGCGGCGGGCCCGATCCGGTGCTGCGCGCGCAGGCCGACCAGCGGAGGATCGACATGGTGTCCGCGTACGTGCACGAGTACGACGGGCGCCGCGACAAGCTCGACCTGCTTCGGCGGCTCGCCGAGGAGGGCGCGCTGACGTTGCGGGTCGCCGGCCGGTTCCCGCCGCAGGAGGCGGCCCGCGCGCATGAGCTCCTGGAAGCGGGAGGGGTACGCGGCCGGTTGATCATCGAGTTCTGATTCCGCCGCCGGCACCAACGGAGCATGGCGGTCCACTCACCGGCGGCAGTGCCTACCCGTCGTCTGCTGGGTCGCGGTGCGACGGGCCGGCCGCCTTCGACGAGACGGCCGGCCGGCCCGGAATCACGGTGGTCTGGCGGCTCCGCCAGCGGTGGAGCTGGCCCGGGTCACAGCGGCGGCGCGATGTCCCGCCGCTCCTCGACCTGGCGGTACTCCACCGGCTGCTCGGTGGTGGTGACGACCTGGCGGCGGCGACCCCAGATCAGCGTGGTCATGATCAGGCCGAGCACGCCGGCGCCCATCAGGATCCAGCCGACCACGTCGAGGTTGATGCCGCCGACGCTCGCGTCCAGTGCGAAGGTGAGGATCGCGCCGAGCGCGATCAGGAAGATGCTGGTGCCGATACCCACGACAGCCTCCTTAAGGGGGTGTGGTGCGCTGTCGAGCCCTTCAGTACCCCGGCCGGGACCAGCGCAACCGCGACCGGTCAGGGTGCCGTGCCAAGCGATCTTGGCATCGGGTAGAGTTCACCTGTCGCCGGCGCTTGCCGGGGACGTGCGGACGTAGCGCAGCTGGTAGCGCATCACCTTGCCAAGGTGAGGGTCGCGGGTTCGAATCCCGTCGTCCGCTCGCGATGTGCCCCACGGGGCCACCACGGGCGATTGGCGCAGTGGGAGCGCGCTTCCTTGACACGGAAGAGGTCACTGGTTCAAACCCAGTATCGCCCACCATCTACAAGCGGATCAGATGACCCGTTACCGGATATCCGGTAACGGGTCTCGCCGTTTCCGCTTCCCGCACGGGGAGACCATCGGTCACTCGCCGGCGCGGAGCACCTCGCTCAGCCGGTCGCGTCGCCGCAGCGCCGACTCGACAGGTACGACAGCGGCGGCCGTCGCCAGCAGCGCCACGCTCACCAGGCCCAGCAGCCACCACGGCAGGACCGCCGCCGGGTCGGCGGCCTGGCCGGTGAGCAGCCGCAGGTCGAGCGGGCCGAGCGTCAGACGTGCGAGCAGGGCCCCGAGTAGCGGGCCGTACACCGCGGTGACCACTACCGGCGGCAGCAGCTCTCCGGCGGCGACCCAGCGGGCGTCGCGTGGCCGCAGGCCGAGGGTCCGCAGCCGGGTCAGGGTCTGCCACCGCTGCGACGCACCGGCGGCCGCGGCGAGCGCGAGGCCGAGCAACCCCAGCGCCAGCAGCACCCCGGCGGCCGTCCACGCCAGCCGTACCAGCCCTGCCGTGAGCGGCGCCACCCGCTGCGCCCGCAGGACGTCCGCACGCAGCACGACGTCGGAGGCGACTCCGGTGTTCGACACGGCTCGCTCCGCGCCGGGGCCGGTCACCCAGACGGTGTTCGGAACGGCGGGCAGCCCGGCGTCGGCGAGGGCCGCGGCGTCCACGATGACGACGTTGTTGACGCCGCTGACGGAGGGAGCGGTACCGACGGCGGCGAGTCGGATCGCCGGGGCGTCTTCCCGAGGTAGCTGCAGTCGCGTGCCGGTGCGCAGATCGCCGTCACTCGAGCGGACCAGCGCTGGGACCTCCCCGGGGCCAGGACCCGGTGCCGTGAGCCGGGCCAACGCCGGCGCGTCGGGCAGCGGAGTGGTGGCCAGCAGGCGCCGGAACGCTGCGGTGTCCACGATGACCAGGCGTGGGGTGAGCAGCGTCGACTCGGTGAAGACGCGTGCGGAGTCGGTCACCTGCGCGACGACAACCTGCTCCACCCCTGGTGCGGCGGCGATGCGCTCGGCGAGTGCGGGCGTGGCGGCCTCGGCGTCGGCGCCGACGTCGAGGCGGGCGTCGGCACCGACGGTGCTCCACGCGCCGTCGCTCACACCCCGGGTGGCGGTGGCGCCGAGGATGAGCGCGAACGACGCGAGCGCCGTGGTGCTGACCAGAACCAGCAGCGGCAGCGCACGCCCGGCCGTTGTGGCCGCCTGGGCGGCACTGAACACGGCCAGCGGGCGGCGTGAGCGCAGGGCCTGTCGGAGCGCGAACCGCGCCCCGAGGGGCAGGAGCCGGAGCAGGACGAGCGCGCCGACGAGCGCGCCCAGAGCGAGGGCGCTGACCGGCAGGATGAGGTCGCCGGTCAGCTCACCGGTGGCGCTGTCGGAGGCGACGGGCAGGAGCCCGCGCTGGTGCAGTGTGACGAAGGCGGCGACCGCGGCGATCAGGACGGCGGCCTCCACTGCGGCGCGGCGCAACTGGCCGGTGGCCCGGATCCAGCGCCGAGCGGCCGGGTTGGCGGGTTGGCGCCGGTCCCGGCTGGCGCGGGCGGCGGCGAGGGTGCCGAACGCCGGCCCGGCGAGAGCGCCGGCCAGGACCACGGGAACGGCCCAGGTCCAGGAGACGCCCGGAGCGGCGGCGCGCGCGAGCGCGAGCCCGACGGCGGCGGCCGACAGGGACACCACTGTGGACTCGATGATCAGTTCCGCACCGAGGTCGGGTAGCGCCGCCCCACGCTGCCGGGCGGCGCTCAGCACCGGGGTGCGGCGGCGGACCAGCAGGTCAGCGGCGAGCAGCAGGACCAGCACCGTGGCGGTCAGTACCCCGGCGAGCAGGACGGCGGCCTGTGTGGAAGCGGCGTTGTTCCGTGCACGGGCGTCGCGCAACGCGATGTCGAGCTGCGATTCCCACTTCAGGGATTGCTCGCGGTCGCCTGACGAGCCGGAGGTCGCCTTGAGCTTGACCACCTGGCTGGCGAGCGCCGCGGTGCCGTCCCAGGTGAGCGTGTCGGGAACGGGTGCGAAGTGGACAGCGCGCCGTAGTTGATCCTCGTCGACGGCGAGCCGGGCGTCCGGTAACGACTCGCGCGACAGCAGGCCGGCGAACCGGGTGGTCCCCACGCCGTCGGCGCCGGGCACGGGGCGCAGGAGCGCCGGGGCGAGCCGCCAGGCTGGGTCGGCGCTGTCCGTGGGTCGGTAGATCCCGCTGACCCGGACGTCCTTGTCGCGCCCCTGGCCGTCCCGGACCGGGATTCGATCGCCGGGGCCGAGGTCGAGTGCGGCGGCGTCCACCTCGGAGAGGCCGACCTGCACCGGCCAGGGCGGTCCGTCGTAGGGGGTCTCGACGTACTCGTCGGAGACGGCGGGGCCGGGCGGGCTTCCGGCGACCCAGGTCACGTCCGGGCCGCCGAGGTCACCGGCCAGGTAGGTGAACTGGAAGGTACGCGGCACGCTGCCGTCGGTGATGGTGAGGATCGGGCCGTTGACAGCGGCGAGGGGCGGGAGTAGCGCGGCGTCCAGATCGGGCCCGAGCGCCGATGTCGCCCGGGCCCGGAAGTTGTCGAGGTCCTCGGCGAGGCTGGGCATCCTGACCCTCCCGCCGGTCGGCCCGTCGTCGCGTTCCCAGTTGGCGCGTACGAGGACGTTCGAGTCGTTGCCGGCTCGGCGGACCGTGTCCTGGACGGCCTTGTCGGCGGCGGCGCGGAGCAGCACCGGCGCGGCCCCGGCGAGCAGCGCGACGGCCGCGATGACGGCCGCGGTGAGCAGCAGCGGTCCGGCGTCGGCACGGCCACGGCCGCGGACGCTGGGCCAGTGCAGCGCCGGCCACCGGCGGGTCAGCCACCGGTTCACGGGGCCACCCGCAGGTGTGCGGCGTCGGCCCGGCGGACCTGGACGGTGACCACTACGGCGACCGCCAGCATGCATCCGGCCAGCAGTACGGCGAGAAGTGCGGCCTCGGCCGGCCACGGCCAGTGTGCCTCGGTGGCCGGGACGGGCGCGGCGCCGGTTTCGGAGCGCACGAGCAGGGGAGCGGCGACGCGGGTGACGAGCGCGCCGACGACGGCGCCCGCCGCGAGCAGGGGCAGCAGAACGGCGGCGTGCTGGCCGAGCAGCACGGCCCGGATGCCGCGCCGGGACATCCCCAGGCCGCGCAGCCGCGTCACCTCGACGGCGCGGACCTGGAGGTCACAGGTGACGTGCAGGACGACGCCGGCGAGCAGCAGCAGGGCCGCGGCCGGGACGATGAGGCGCAGCGCGGCCGGCAGCCCGGCGCGCAGCGGGCCGCTGGTGAGGCGGGCGGTCTCCGCCTCGCGGGTCGCGACGGTGCCCAGGTGCAGGGCGGTGGCCCGCTCGCCGGCGCCGGGGCCGGCTGGGTGGCCGACCCACCAGGCGTCGACCGGGAATGTCAGGTCGCCGGTGACGGCACGTGCGCGGGACAGCGTGTCCAGGTCGGCCAGGACGGCGACGGCGCCGGGGGCGGACGGTACGGCCGGCACGACCTCGGTGACGACGACCGGGACGGGCGTGATGCCGACAGTGACGCTGAGCCGGCTGCCGCTCTCGGCGCCGACCTCGCCGGCGAAGCGGGCGGAGACGGCCACGGGCACCGGGCCGGGGTCCGGGAAGGCGGTGGCGACGAGGGTCCGGGCGGCGTCCTCGGCGCCGCCGAGGTCGACGGTCGCGGCCATCCGCAGCGTGGTTCCCGTCGGGGTGGCGGACACCGTGACGGTCGGGTCGCTCAACCTGCTCGGGACGGGCGGCGCGGACGTGGCGGTCCAGTCCGATCCGTCAGTGGGTGTTTCCGCCGACCCGGCGGGCGGCACGGTGAGTGTGACGGCTACGGCGACGCGTCCGCCGACGGAGTCGGCGGTGACCGGCAGGGCGACCGCGACGAGGCGCAGCCCGTCAGCCGTCGCGCAGGCGGGCAGCCGAAACTGCTGGCCGTCGAGCGGTACGGCGGGACCGGTGCAGGACGTGCGGAGGCCGGTCGCGTCCTGCAGCATCAGCCGGGGCGTCACGGCGAGCGGGGTGTCGCCGGCGGTGGTCCCGGTCAGGACGAGCGGGGCGCCAGCCGGAACGGCGAGGCCGGTGACCCGGGTGCGTGGCGCCAGCGTGGCACCAACGTCCGCCCATCCGCTGTCGTTGTCCAGCCGCCCGCGCAGCAGCGCGTCCGCGCGGGTGGTGTCGACGGCGACCAGGCGCGGCGCGTCGCCGGCGCCGCCGAGCCATTGACCGACGGCGGTGCCACGGTTGAGGGCCGGACTCACGGCCCCCGCGGTGGCCGCGCTGACGATGGCACCGTCGCCGGCCACCGGCGCGGTGCTGAGGGTGAGTGCCAGGTCGGTGCCGACGGAGAGCGCAGCCTGGTCGCGCTGCGACTGGTGCCACGTGTCGTCGAAGGCGAGGCCGAAGGTTCCGGCCGCGCAGGCCAGCCCGACGAGCAGCCCGGCGGCGACCGCTTGTGGCCGGCGGGCGGCCTCGGAGACCGCCAGCGGAAGCGCCAGCCCGTGGGCGCGGTACGCCAGCCGGTCGGCGCCGCGAAGGGCGGGCAGTACCACCCGGAGAGCCAGGGCGGCGCCTGCCGTGAGCAGTAGCGTCGGCGCGAGCACCCGGACCGCGTCGGCGCGTGGGCTGGCGGCGGTGGGCTGGGCGTACAGCTGCCACCATCCGGCGGCGGCGAACACCGCGAGCATCAGGTCGCCGCCGGATCGGGCCAGCAGCTCGCGGCGGGTGCGCTGGTCGCCGGCTGCCGGGACGGGCCGGATCGCCAGGACGATGAGGACAGCGGCGAGCACCAGCGCGCCGCCGACGACCGCGAGGACCTGGGCACCGGCGATGGCCGGCCGGACGGTCAGGCCGGCGCCGTCCAGCGGTGGCAGGTGGGTCAGGCCGGCGTGCAGGGCAGACGAGGCCGGTATCGCGAGCGCGGCGGCGACGGCGGCGACGAGTCCGGCCTCGAGTGTCGCGGTGGCGGCGAGTTGGCCACGACTGGTGCCCAGGGCGGACCGCACGGCGGTCTCGTCGGCGCGGATGCCAGTGGTCAGCCGGCCGGCGAGGACGAGTGCCGTCGCGGCCAGGACACCGCCGAGGACGGCGACGGCGAGCACGACGGCGGCGGTGACGTGCCGTTGGTCGTCGGCGGCCCGCAGGGTCAGCGGCAGTTCGGAGGCGACACGTGCGAGCCGGACGCGGTCGCCGAGGGTGCCCGCCAGCCGGCCGTCGGCGCCGTCGACGGCTGCGGCCACGGTCTCCAGGTCGTGGCGTTTGCTCTGGGACAGGTCAGGATGGGCGGTGACCTCCAGCCGGTCGACTGTGGCACCGGTGGTGACCAGGTCGGCGAGGTCGACGAGGAACGGGCCGTAGGCGTTGACCGGCTGCTGGAAGCGGCCGTCCCGGTAGCCGGTGGCGGAGCCGGCCGCGGCCAGCGGGTCGCGGTCCCAGCCGCGCCCCGGCAGCGGGCGTACCACACCGACGACGACCACGTCGATGGCCGGGACGGGCGCGTGGGCCAGCTCGGCGCCGAGGCGTACGCGGTGACCGGGGGTGAGGCCGAGCAGTTGTGCGGTGGACTCCAGCAACACCGCGTCGCCAGGGTGCTGTGGCCAGCGCCCGGTGATCAGCTCGCTTCGGGTCGGCAGGTCGTCCAGCCCCGACAGGTACGCCTGAGCTCCGACGGTGGTGCCCTCGGCGAGTGCGGGCGGCAGCGCCCGCAGCACCGTCGACGCCCGCGCGGTTGTCGTCACCGGGAACGGTGCGAGCGTGGAGGCCACCACGGTGCGGGTGTCGGCGGCGACGGACGGCGTGTCCGGGCCCTCGACGGTACCGGTGTAGACGGTCACGTCGACGGCGGCGGGGGCGGCGCGGGCCATGGCGACCTCCAGCGCCCGCTCGGCGGTGCGGGTGGTCAGCAGGGTGCAGGTACCCAGCACTGACGCGCCGATCGTGACGACCCCGAGCAGGGCTGCCAGCAACGGCCACTGCGCGCGGGCGCGCCGGCTGACCAGCCTCATCGTCGCGTCACCCGGCGTCCGGCACGGGAGCGTACGGCTGCCCGACCGCCTGTTCGTCGAGCTGTCCGTCGTGGATGCGGATCACCCGGTCGGCCAGGGCCATCATCACCGCGTCGTGCGTCGACACCAGTACGGTGACGCCTTCGGATTCCACTATCCCGCGCAGCAGGGCCATCACCGACAGGCCGGTCTCGGCGTCCAGTTGCCCGGTGGGCTCGTCGGCGAGCAGAAGCTGGGGCGAGGCGGCCAGCGCGCGGGCGATCGCCACCCGCTGCTGCTGGCCGCCGGACAGCTCGGCCGGCCGTTGCCGGGCGTGGTCGGCCAGGCCGATCAGCTCCAGCAGCAACTCGACCCGCCGCTCGCGCTCGGCTGGGGCGACGCGGGCCATCCGCAGAGGTGCCGCGACGTTCTCCGCGGCCGACAGCACCGGGATCAACCCGAAGCTCTGGAAGACGTACGACACCTTCTCGCGCCGCAGCCGGGACAGGCCATCCTCGTCGAGCGCTGTGACGTCGGTGCCGTCGACGTGCACGGTGCCGGCGTCCGGGCGGTCCAGGCCGCCGATGACGTTGAGCAGGGTGGTCTTGCCCGAGCCGGACCGGCCGACGAGCGCCACCATCGAACCGGCGGCCACGTCGAACGACACGCCGTTCAGGGCGTGTACGACGGTCGGCCCGGTGCGGAAGCGCCGGTGTACGCCGCGCACGCTCAGCAGCGGCTGACTGCTCACTCGCCGCTTCCCGAGTCGGGGCGGATCGTGATGTGGTCGGGTTCCAGGGCCAGCCGGACCCGTCGGGTCAGCGCCAGCGCCTGGCGGAACTCGCGGGGCACCTGGACCCGCCCGGCCCGGTCCATCACGGCGTACTCCTCGGCGATCATGTGCGTGTCGCCTTCCGCGTCGGTGGTGGTGCGGCGCAGCACCTCGCTGCTGGTGCGCCCGTCCCGGATCGCGACGGTCCGTTCCACCTGGCCGCTGACCTCCGGATCGTGGGTCACCACGACGACTGTGACGCCGTAGCGCCGGTTGACGTCGCGCAGCACGCCGAAGACCTCCGCGGACGTGGCGGCGTCCAGCTCGCCGGTCGGCTCGTCGGCGAGCAGGACCCGCGGCTGGTTGGCCAGCGCCACAGCGATGGCGACCCGCATCTGCTGCCCTCCGGAGAGTTGCCCGGGGCGGCGATCGGCGCAGTCGGCGACACCGAGGCTGTCCAGCAGCTCGGCCGCGCGCTCCCGGCGCTCCTTCTTCGCGGTACGGGCCGCCGTCATCGGCAGGTCCACCATCTCCCGTGCGGTCAGGTAGGGGATCAGGTTGCTCGCCGTCTGCTGCCGTACGAACCCGACGGTGTGCCGCCGGTAGTCCACCCGGTCCGCGCGGGACATCGCCAGCAGGTTCCACCGGTCGACCCGGACCCGCCCGGCGGTGGGGGCGTCGATGCCGGCCAGGATGGAGAGCAGTGTCGACTTGCCCGATCCGGAGGCGCCGACGACGGCGACCAGCTCACCGCTCTCCACGGCCAGGTCCAGCCCCTGAAGTGCCTGTACCTCGATCGAACCGGTCTGGTAGATCCGCACCAGGTTTTCGCAGACGATGAGCGCGTCCCGGCCGAACTCGGGTGCCCGCGCGGATGGCTGCGGCAGGGACAGCGGTGTGCTGGACACGCCTTCTCCGTCCGGGTTGTGCGCCTCGATTGCCCGTGCTGACGCAGATTGAAGCAGTTTCGCAATCGGCGGCTCCGTTGACCATGCCCTGGGCGGCTTTCCTGCATGGTGGACGAGGGGCCGATGTGAACGACCCGACCGGTGTCTCCCGAGCACCGGACCCGGGTTCTGCCGCGGGCAGATCCGCTGCCGGTGAACAGGGGTGCCCTTCGCCGGCCGGGGCCGGCACTGTGGAGCGCATGAGACTGCTGGTGCTGGGCGGTACGGGCTTCGTGGGCGGGGCCACTGTCACCGAGGCCGTGCGCCGCGGCTGGTCGGTGACGGTGTTCAACCGAGGGCTGCACGGCACGGTGCCGTCCGGCGTACACCGGTTGCGGGGTGACCGCACCGCGCCGGACGGCCTGGCCGCGCTGGCCGGCGGCGAGTGGGACGTCGCGGTGGACACCTGGGACGGTGCGCCCCGGGCCGCCGGCGACGCTGCCCGCGCCCTGGTCGACGCGGTCGGCCACTACGTGTACGTGTCCAGCGGCTCGGTCTACGCCGACCATGCGGCGGCGGGGTTGCATGAGGACTCCCCGGTGGTGGCCGCCGACCCGGGCTCCGTCGACGGCGACTACCCGCAGCTCAAGGCCGGTGCCGAGCGCGCCGTGCGGGAGGTGTTCGGTCAGCGTGCGCTGGTCGCGCGGGCCGGCCTGATCCTGGGCCCGGGCGAGGACATCGGTCGGCTGCCCTGGTGGCTACGGCGCGTCGAGCGGGGCGGGGACGTGCTCGCCCCCGCGCCGGCCGACCTGCCGGTGCAGTACGTCGACGTCCGCGACCTGGCGGGGTGGATGCTGGAGGCGGGCACCCGGCGGGTGGGCGGCACGTTCAACGCGGTCGGTCGTCCGGCGCAGACCACGATGGGCGAGCTGCTCGACGCGTGCGTGGCCGCCACCGGCGCCGACGCCCGGCTGCTGTGGACCGATCCGGCGTCGATCCTCGCCGCCGGGGTGCAGCCGTGGAGCGACCTGCCGATCTGGCTGCCGCGCGGGCATCCGTACCGGGGGTTGCTGGAGCAGGACGTGACCCGGGCGCTGGCTGCCGGGTTGACCTGCCGGCCGGTGGCCGAGACCGTCGGCGACACCTGGCGCTGGCTGCGCGAGGTCGGTGCGGTTCCGCCGCGTGCCGGGCGACCGCAGCGCAGCTCGATCGGGCTGGACCCGACCGTGGAGGCCGCCGTGCTCGCCGCCTGACCGTGTCCCGGCGGGTCAGGCGGACACCACCGGCAGGTCCAGCACCTCGTCGACGCTGCGTCGGGGGGTCGGCCGACCCGGCTGGCCGTACCCGATCCGCAGTGCCATCTGCGGTGTGCCGAACCGGCCCAGGGACACCCGCAGTTGTTCCCGCGCCGTGGGCACCTCGATGGGCTGGGAGAGCATCGACACGCTGAGTCCGACATCCGTGGCGGTGAGTAGCAGGCGTTGCAGGGCCTGCCCGGCGATCACCTGGTCCACGGCGGTGTTGCCCATCGAGCCCAGCACACCCACCAGGGGTTCCGGTTCGAAGTCCCGTCCGGGGGCGCGGTCGCGCCCACCGTAGCCGCGCGTCGGGAGGACGTCCTGCGGCTCGCCCTGCGGACCTCCGGCCGAGCCGGGCACGCCGTCCGGGGTCGACTCCCGACGCAGCCATCCTTCCCGTTCGGCCCGGTACGCGGGGTCGCGCTCCAGCACCCGGTGCGCGCTGCGCGCGATCTCCCCGAACGCGGAGACCGCGCTCACCCCGATCAGCAGCTCCAACCAGCACTGCTCGGCACGGGCCGCCTCGCCGAGGCGCCACCGGGCGTCGGCCGGCACCGGGTCCGGCCAGAACGGCAGGCGGTTGCTGAACCGGCGGGGGATGGCCGCGTACAGGCTCTGCTCGGCGGGGGTGGGCCGGCGCGGAAGGTCCGGTACCAGCCGAGCCAGCAGGTCCGGCTCGGCTCGGTCGGGGCGTAGCCGCACCTGGGCCGGGCTGCCGGCCACGGCCAGGGCGATCCGCAGGTTGAACAACGCCGCGCCGCAGGCGATCCGGAGACCCCACCCGCTCGGGTCGGTCACCGGCAGCCGGCGGGTGGGGTCGGCCAGCACCTCGATGCCGCCGTCGCGCAGCCGTAGCCGCCACGGTTGGGTGTTGTGCAACGACGGTGCCCGGACCGCGTCCACGGCGGCGGTCCGTAGCTGGGCTGCGGTGTAGCCGATGTCCATGGCGGTGCTCCTCTCCCACTGGGCCGGCGGCGGGTGGTGCCGCGGTGCCGGCGTACCTTCACGGTCCATCGTTCGGTGGTCGCCGAGCAGGGCCGGACGTCCCGACCAGTCGGGTCCGAGCGCCCGCTCGCCGCGTGCCGATCGGGACTTTCGGCCCGTGCGGTGGGCAGTGGGCAGCGGGTAGAAACGAGGAATGATCCGTGTGTTCCTCCTCGACGACCATGAGGTCGTCCGCCGTGGCCTGGCCGACCTGTTGCAGAGCAGCGGCGACATCGAGGTGGTCGGCGAGTCCGGCTCGGCGCAGGAGGCGGCCCGCCGCATCCCGGCGTTGCGGCCCGACGTGGCGATCCTCGACGCACGGCTGCCCGACGGCAACGGCATCGACGTGTGCCGCGACGTCCGCGCCGTCGACTCGTCCATCAAGGGACTGATCCTCACCTCCTACGAGGACGACGAGGCGCTGTTCGCGGCGATCATGGCGGGTGCCGCCGGGTACGTGCTCAAGCAGATCCGTGGCACCGACCTGGTCGACGCGGTGCGCCGCGTCGCGGCCGGGCAGTCGCTGCTCGACCCGGCGATCACCACCCGGGTGCTGGAGCGCATCCGCAACGGCGTCGAGCAGCCGCGCGAGCTGAGGTCGCTCACCGAGCAGGAGCGGCGGATCCTGGAGTACGTGGCCGAGGGGCTGACCAACCGGGAGATCGCCGGGCGGATGTTCCTGGCGGAGAAGACGGTCAAGAACTACGTCTCCAGCGTGCTGGCCAAGCTGGGCCTGGAGCGCCGCACGCAGGCCGCCGTTCTGGCCACGCGTCTGCTCGGCAAAACGCCCTGACCCAGGGGCGCGGGGGTCAGTCGCGCAGCGGCACGGCCCAGCGCACCTCGGTGCCGTGCGGCTCGGCCGGGGCGATCGTGAAGGTGCCGTCGAGGCGGCTGGCGCGTTCGCGAAGGTTGACCAGGCCGCCCCGGGCGGCGGCCGGGTCGCAGCCCACCCCGTTGTCGGTGACCACCACGGTGACCTGGCCGGCGTCGACGCGTACGACGACGTCGACGCGGGTGGACTGCGCGTGGCGGACCACGTTCGACAGCGCCTCGCGCAGCACGGCGGTGAGGTCCGGGCGGATGGCGTCCGGCACGGCGCTGTCCACCGGCCCGGTCAGCTCCAGGTGCGGCTTGAAGCCCAGCGCTTCGGCGGCCGCCTCGATCTCCGCACGGATCTCGGTGCGCAGCTCCGAGGTCATCGGCGTACGCAGCTCGAAGATCGTCCGGCGGATGTCCCGGATGGTGGCGTCCAGGTCGTCGACGGCCGCGTTGATCCGCTTGGCCACCTCGGGGCGGGCCATCGGCGCGGCGCTCTGGAGTTGCAGGCCGGTGGCGAAGAGCCGTTGGATCACCACGTCGTGCAGGTCGCGGGCGATCCGCTCGCGATCCTCAAGGACCACCAGCAGTTCCCGTTCCTCCTGGCCGCGCGCCCGTTCCATCGCCAGCGCGGCCTGCCCGGCGAAGCTGCCCAGCAGCGTCAGATCCTCCTCGCTGGCGCCACCGCCGCGCTCCGGCCGGTGCGCCACGATCAGCACACCGTGCAGGGTCTCGGCGGTGGCGAGTGGTGAGATCATCGCGGGGCCGGTGTGCAGCAGCGCCGGCCACGGCGCTGCGTGCGCCAGGTCGTCCACCTGGTCGTGCCGGCCCTCGGCGACCGCCGCGCCGAAGCTGGTGTCGACGGCGGGCAGGACCGCTCCGACGAGAGCGAGGGCCTGCTCGTCGGTGCCGTCGACCACCTCCACGGAGAACTGCTCGGTGTCGTTGTCGTAGAGCAGCACCAGTGCCAGCTCGGCCTCGGCGACCTCGCGGGCTCGGCGGGCGACCAACGCCAACGCGTCGATACGACGTACCTCGCCGAGCAGCACCGTGGTGATCTCGGCGGTGGCGGCGAGCCAGCGTTCCCGCCGGTGCGCCAGGGCGTACAGGCGGGCGTTCTCGATGGCCACGCCGGCGGCGGCGGCGAGCGCGACGACGATCTCCTCGTCGTCCTCGGTGAACTGCGCACCGCCCTTCTTCTCCGCCAGGTAGAGGTTGCCGAAGATCTGGTCCCGGATGAGGACCGGCACGCCCAGGAAGCTGTGCATGGGCGGGTGGTTGGCCGGGAACCCGTAGGAGCGGGGGTGCTGGGTGATGTCGGGCATCCGCAGTGGCCGGGGATCGTCGATGAGCAGGCCGAGCACGCCCCGCCCGTGCGGCAGGTCGCCGATCCGCTCATGCTGCTCGGGCGTGATCCCGTGGACGATGAAGTCGTGCAGCAGCCGGTCCGGGCCGACCACGCCGAGCGCGCCGTACCGGGCGCCGACCAACTCGCAGGCCGCCTGCACGATGCGTTGCAGAGTGGTGCGCAGATCCAGGTTGGTGCCGATGCCGACCACCGCGTCGAGCAGGGCCCGCAGACGCTCCCGGCTGGTCACCACCTCACCGACGCGGACCAGCATCTCCTGCAACAACTCGTCGAGACGGACCCGCGACAGCGGGCTCAGCCCGAGCGACGGTGCCGGGGACGATTCCGGACGGGGCGGCGGCACACTGCTGGTCACCGGGGGATGGTAGCGCCGGTGCCGCTCGTCGCCAGACCCGTCAGCCGACGGCCGAGGTGTCGACCACCTGCGCGGTGGTCAACCGCGGCGTGTGCGGCGGGCCGGCGTGTGCCGGGTCCGCGATGCCCAACCGCAGCACGAGGTACGGGAAGCCGATCCCGGAGAGCAGCTGCCGCAGGGTCTGCCGGGTGCCCGGCACCTCCACCACCGCGCTGAGCGGCACCACTGACACGCCGAGTCGGGTGGCGGTCAGCCAACCGGCGGATAGCGCCTCGCCGGCACGCAACCAGCTGTCCCGTTCGTCCTCGTCGCCGTGCAGCATCGCGTACACCGCCATCCGGTCGTGGCCCGGGCCTATCGGCAGGCTGCCGGGACGGCCGAAGTCCCGGCCCGGCACTGTGGTCTGCGCGGGCTGCTCGGGCAGCACCTCCGCCGGCAGGCCGGTGCCCGAGCCGGCCCGGCTGGTCCAGTACGCCAGCTCGGTGCGCAGCTCCGGGTCCTCGGCCTCGACCGTGTCGGCGTGCGCGGCGGTGGCGGCCAGCTCCAGCACCTGGTCACGGTCGAGGATCTGCAGCCGGCAGCCCTCCGCGTTGACCGCCCGGGTGATCTCCTCGATCGCTGAGGGCGGAACCGGCTCGTCGCTGACCGGCCGCCGGTCGGTGTGTCGCACCTGCATGCACTGCACCATGCGCATGGCGTCCGGGTCGGCCCCGGTGTGGCTGAGGTCGGTCAGCCGGGCCAGCAGCTCGCTGTCGCCCGGGTCGGGCAGCCGCTCCACCACGGCACGCCACCCCTCGGCGGCCAGCGCCAGTCGGGCGTGGTGCAGGGCGGTGCCGCAGCTGACCGCGAGCAGTCGCCCGTCGGGGTCGCTGGCCGCGAGCTGTCGGTCGGCGACCGAGCGCAGCTCCAACGCGTCGGGCAGCACCCGCCAGCGCCACGGCTGGGTGTTGTGCACCGAGGGGGCGTGGCCGGCGGTGGCGGCGGCCTCCGCCAGCGCGGTGGTCAGCTGACTTTCCTGACTCATGGTCACGACCTTTCCGTCTCTGCTCATCGTGCCGTAGGGCGCGTCGCCGCGCCCGGGTTGCCGCCTCATCCTGTGGCCTTCGGCGCTGTGCCCGCAGGGCCACAGGTCCCGATCCGGTCGGGTCGTTGGGCCCGCTGCGGCCCGTCCGCTGGGTCTGGCCGCCGCGACGATGACGCTGTCGTCAGCGTTCCCGGACCACGGCGACCGGGCAGGCGGCGTGTTGGATGAGCTGTTGACTGACCGAGCCGAGCAGCATGCCGGCCAGCCCGCCCCGGCCCCGGCTGCCGACCACTACCAGCCGCGCGTCCCGACTCGCCTCGATCAGCATCGCCGACGGGCTTGTCGACTCCAGGTCGACGGTCACCGCCAACTGGGGGAATGTTCGCCGCCACGGCTCCAGCGCCTGCTCCACGGCGGCCCGCTCGTCGGGCACCCCGGCCGCCCCGCCGGGGCCCGGTGTCCAGGCGTGCAGGACGCGCAGCGGCAGCTGCCGCTGCGCCGCCCGTTCGGCCGCGAAGCCGAGCGCCACCAGCGACGGTTCCGAGCCGTCCACCCCGACCGCCACCGGGCGGCCCGACGTGTCGGTCGCGGCGCTGCCGCCCCCGTCCCGGACCACCACGACCGGGCAGTGGGCGTGCGCGGCGACCGAGACCGCCGTCGACCCGGCCAGCAGGCCGCCGAAGCCGCCGTGACCCCGGCTGCCCAGCACCAGCATCCCGGCCTCCGCGGAGCGTTCCTGCAACACCAGCGCGGGCGGCCCGTCGTACACTTCGCCGGTGATCCGCAGCCCGGGGTTTGCCGCGGTGGCGTCCGCCGCGGCCCTGCGGACCAGGTCCTCGACCTGACGGCGAGCGGTGTCGTCCGGCCACACGCCGGGCGCGACGCCCGGGCCGACCCAACTGGCCACAGTCAGCCATTCGAAGACGTACGCCAGCCGCACCGGCTGGCCGCTGTGCCGCGCCTCCTCCACGGCCCAGTCCAGGGCCACCGAGGCGTCGGTGGAGCCGTCGTAGCCGACCAGGATCTCCGCGTCGCGCACGTCGTCCTCCTTCAGGGGGTGGTCGGGTCGGTTTCGCGGACCCAGCGCCATTCGGCGACCTGGGGGTCGTCCTCGCCGTACTGGCGGGTGTAGTCGCGGGCCGCCTGTCGGGCGTCGACCATCCGTTGGCGCAGGTGCGCGGCGCTGGCGGCCAGCCCGGGCACCCGGTCGATGACGTCGATGACCAGGTGGAAGCGGTCCAGGTCGTTGAGCATCACCATGTCGAACGGAGTGGTGGTGGTGCCCTCCTCCTTGTACCCGCGCACGTGCAGGTTCTCGTGGTTGGTGCGGCGGTAGGTGAGTCGGTGGATCAGCCACGGATATCCGTGGTACGCGAAGATGATCGGCCGGTCCTCGGTGAAGATGGTGTCGAACTCGTTGTCGGTCAGGCCGTGTGGGTGCTCGGTGTCCGGCTGGAGTCGCATCAGGTCGACCACGTTGACCAGGCGCACCTTCAACGTCGGCAGGTTCTGGCGCAGCAGCTCGACGGCGGCCAACGTCTCCAGGGTGGGCACGTCTCCGCAGCAGGCGAGCACCACGTCCGGTTCGGTACCGCCGTCGTTGCTGGCCCATTCCCAGATGCCCAGGCCACGCCGGGTGTGCTGGATCGCCTCGGTCATCGTCAACCAGTTCGGGGCGGCCTGCTTACCGGCCACCACCACGTTGATGTAGTGCCGGCTGCGCAGGCAGTGGTCCATCGTGGCGAGCAGCGTGTTGGCGTCCGGCGGCAGATAGACCCGCACCACCTCGGCCTTCTTGTTGACGACGTGGTCGATGAAGCCCGGGTCCTGGTGGGAGAAGCCGTTGTGGTCCTGCCGCCAGACGTGGCTGGAGAGCAGGTAGTTCAGCGAGGCGATCGGCTGCCGCCAGGGGATGGCCCGGGTCACCTTCAGCCACTTGGCGTGCTGGTTGAGCATCGAGTCGACGATGTGGATGAACGCCTCGTAGCTGGTGAACACGCCGTGCCGGCCGGTCAGCAGGTAGCCCTCCAGCCAGCCCTGGCACAGGTGCTCGGAGAGCACCTCCATGACCCGCCCGTCGGGGGAGAGGTGGTCGTCGCCGGGCACTGTGGCGGCCACCCAGGCCCGGTCGGTCACCTCGAACGCCGCGCCCAGCCGGTTGGACGCGACCTCGTCCGGGCCGAACAGCCGGAACGTCTCCGGGTTGGCGCTGATGACGTCGCGGATCCACGGGCCGAGCACCCCGGTCGCGCCGGCGACCGGCGTACCCGGTTCGGGAACCTCCACGCCGTAGTCGCGGAAGTCCGGCAGGGTCAGGTCACGCAGCACCACGCCGCCGTTGGTGACCGGGTTGGCGCTCATCCGCCGGTCGCCGCGCGGCGGCAGCGTCAGCAGCTCCTCCACCGGGGCGCCGGTCGCGTCGAACAGCTCCTCCGGCCGGTAGCTGCGCAGCCAGTGCTCCAGCTCGGCCCGGTGTGCCGGGTTGTCGCGTACGCCCGACAGTGGCACCTGGTGGGCGCGGTAGGTGCCCTCCACCTGGGTGCCGTCGACCTCACGCGGGCCGGTCCAGCCCTTCGGCGTCCGCAGAATGATCATCGGCCAGCGGGGGCGTTCGACAGCGCCTCCGGAGCGGGCCCGCCGCTGAATCTCGGCGATCTCGTTCAGCACACGGTCCAATGTCGCGGCGAGGGTCCGGTGCACCCGGTCGGGCTCGTCACCGGCCACCACGTACGGCTGGTAGCCCGATCCGCGCATGAGGTCGAGCAGATCGGCCTCGGGGATCCGGGACAGCACGGTCGGGTTGGCGATCTTGTAGCCGTTGAGGTGCAGGATGGGCAGCACCGCGCCGTCGCGTGCCGGGTTGAGGAACACGTCGGAGAGCCAACTGCCGGCCAGCGGCCCGGTCTCCGCCTCGCCGTCGCCGATCACGCAGGCCACCAGAAGGTCCGGGTGGTCGAACGCGGCGCCGTAGGCGTGGCTCAACGCGTACCCGAGCTCGCCGCCCTCGTGGATCGAACCCGGCACGTCCGCCGCGACATGGCTGGGGATGCCGCCCGGGAAGGAGAACTGGCGGAAGAGCCGGGACATCCCGGCCTCGTCGCGGGCCACGTCGTGGTAGCGCTCCGACCAGGTGCCCTCCAGCCAGGTGTTGGCCACGATGGCCGGGCCGCCGTGACCGGGGCCGGTGACCAGCATGGCGTTGAGGTCGCGCGCCACGATCACCCGGTTGAGGTGGGCGTAGATCAGGTTGAGGCCGGGGCTGGTGCCCCAGTGCCCGAGCAGCCGCGGTTTGATGTCGTCGGGGGTCAGCGGCTCGCGCAGCAGCGGATTGTCCAGCAGGTAGATCTGCCCGACGGTGAGGTAGTTCGCGGCGCGCCAGTAGGCGTCCAGCCGGCGCAACTCGTCGTCGGTGAGGGCGCGGTGCACGTCGAGAGCGGTCTCCATCATGCTGCCTCTCGCGGGTAGGAGTGGGGCGTCCGGCGTCCAGCCTGGTCACTGCGGACGCCCCGGGTCAGGGCCGTTGGTCCCCCGTCGGGCCGGCACCAGGCCCGGTCAGCGGCGCCTCGGCCAGGCCGCGGACGACGACCACCGGGGCCGGGGAGTGGTAGAGCAGGGACTGGGCGACCGCGCCCAGCATGGCCCGGCCCGGTTCGTCGCCGCGGGCGGCGACCAGCGCCACCTGAGCGTTGCGGGAGGTGTCGATCAGCACCTCGGCGGGGTCGCCGCGTACCACGCGACACTCGGTCGGCACTGTGTTGTCCCGGCCGGTGTGCCGGGCCATTGCCTCGGTGAGCTGCTCGGCGACCGCGTCGGTGTCCTCGTCGTACTCCACCACCCGCAGGGCGAGCAGTCGGGCGTCGCGGCGGCCCGCGCACTCCACGGCCCACTGCAGGGCGAGGTGCGAGCTGGGCGAGCCGTCCACGCCCACCAGCACCGGGCCCTGCGGTGGCGGCTCACGCCGGACCACCAACAGGGGGCAGCCGGCCCGGGCGGCCAACTGCACGGCTGTCGTCTCGGCCGGAACGCACTGACCGCTGCCCGCCATGCCGCTGTCGCCGACGGCCAGCAGGAAGGCGACCTCCGAGCGGCGGATGAGGGTGGGCAGCATGGAGCTCTCGACGATCTCCCCGCGTACGGTCAGCCCCGGCTCGGTCTGATGCGCGAGCTGGGCGGCGCGGGTGATCAGTTTTTCGGCCTGGTCGCGGGGTGCGGCAACGGTGTCCGCGGCGAAGGCCGCGCTCCAGTCGAAGGTGTGCAGCAGGTGCAGTGGGCGGCCATGGTCGGCGGCCTCCTGCGCGGCCTGTGCGACGACCGGAAGGTCGAGTTCCGACCCGAGGCCGACCAGCACCGCTGCGTCGGCGGGTGCGGCCATCCGATATCACCTCCCGGGCGTCGCGCCCGGCACGACCAAGCTGTCCCTGACCGAGGGTAGTCGGATGAGCACGATGGCGGGTCCGATCCGCTGCGACCGCCGCTCGTCAACCAGGGTTGACATCAGAGGGGCTGTCAACGTATGTTGACGGCATGAGTCAGGCGACAGAACTCGCGGCGGCAGCCGGCAGCACCGACCCCCGGGTCGGGCTGCGCGCCGTCCGCGCGCTACGCCGGCTCCTCGAGCGGCTCGAGGTGGTCCAGGTGGACAACGCCCGACGACAGGGCTGGTCCTGGCAGGAGATCGCCGACGCGCTCGAGGTCAGCCGGCAGGCAGTGCACAAGAAGCACGCCGGGCGACCGGCGGTCAACTCATCCTGGGAGGCGTGATGTTCGAACGATTCACCGACCGGGCGCGCGACGTGGTGCGACGGGCGCTGGAGGAGGCGCGGGTCGAGGGCCAGCGCCCCGTCGGCACCGAGCACCTGCTGCTCGCACTGCTCGCCGACGAGGCCGGGCTGGCCAGCCGGGTGCTCGCCGACGCCGGGGTACGCGCCGACGACCTGCGCGAACGCGTCCGCCGGCACACCGCCAGCGGCGGCGCGGGCCTCGGTGACGCGGACGCGGCGGCGCTGCGGGAGATCGGCATCGACCTGGCCGCGATCGTTGCCCGCATCGAGCAGTCCTTCGGCCCGGACGCGCTACGGGAGGCGGTGCCGGCGCCGCGCCGCCGCTGGGGGCGTAAGCGGTACCTCGGCGGCCCGTTCTCGCCCCGCTCGAAGAAGGTGCTGGAGCTGTCCCTGCGGGAGGCCCTGCGCCTGCGCCACCGCCACATCGGCACCGAGCACATCCTGCTCGGGGTGCTCCGGGAGGGCAACGGGCTGGGAGCTTTGGTGCTCACCGAGTCCGGGGTCGACCTCGACGATCTGCGCCGGCGGGTGGAGCTCGCACTGCGGGCGGCGGCCTGACGGTTGGGGCCGGGTTGAAACCTGTCTGTGGCACTTCCGACGCGCGCCGGTCGCCGGGTCGCTGAAGCCGTCCGGGTGCTGCACACTGGCGCCGTGGATGCTGGACAGGACAGGCGGCCCTCGGGCGGCGACGGCGGGTTGCGCTCCGCGGTGGTGGTCAACCCGGTCAAGGTCGACGATCTCGACGAGTTGCGTCGTACCGTCGACGACGCCCTGACCGCGGCCGGCTGGCCCGCGCCGCAGTGGTACGAGACGACCGTCGACGACCCCGGTCGCGGCCAGACCGAGCAGGCCGTCAAGGCCGGCGTCGACCTGGTCTTCGCCTGCGGGGGCGACGGCACCGTGATGTCCTGCGTCAGCGGGTTGGTCGGCACCGATGTCGCCCTCGCCGTGCTGCCGCAGGGCACCGGCAACCTGCTCGCCGCCAACCTGGGGCTCTCCACCGACCTGGCCGCCGGGTTGCAGGTCGCCGTCGAACGCGGCCGACGGCTGCTCGACGTCGGCGCTGTCGAGGACAAGTACTTCACAGTGATGGCCGGCATGGGCTTCGACGCCCAGATGCTCGAAGCCACCAACGAGACCACCAAGGCCCGCATCGGCTGGCCGGCGTACGTGATGGGTGCCGCCCGCCACCTACGGGACCGGCCGATGCGGGTGCAGATCCGCATCGACGACCGGCCGCCGGTGCGCCGCCGGGCCCGTTCGGTCCTGATCGCCAACGTCGGCCGCCTGCAGGGCGGCGTGACCCTGCTGACCGAGGCCGAGCCGGATGACGGCTGGCTCGACGTCGCCGTGCTCACCCCGCGCAACCTGCGGCACTGGCTCGCGCTCGGCTGGGCGGTGATCCGCCGCAGCGGCCAGGTGCCGCAGCTGGAAATTTTCCGGGGCCGGCGGGTGGTGGTCACCAGCAACCGGGCGCAACCTCGGGAGTTGGACGGCGACCTGATCTCCCCGGGCCGCCAGCTGCGCGCGGAGGTCCGGCCGCAGGCGCTCTGGCTCTGCGTCCCCCAGCCCGAGGACGCTCCCGACCTGGCCGTCGACGCGCAAGGTGCCGGGGAGCGGGGCGAGCAGCTGATCGAGGAAGCACGCAGTGAGTAGCACCCGCATCGTGCCGGAGACCCGGCTGATGGCCGATGAGGAGCTGTCCGCCGACGACGCCTGGCACACTCTGCGCGGGCAGGGTGGCTGGCACCTGCTGCGGGACGCGTTCATCCGGTTCCGCTACGGCGACGGGTTCAGCCACTCCCGGGCCTTCGCGCTGCAACTCTGCCTCGCCGTGGTGCCCTTCCTGATCGCCCTCACCGGCCTGATCAGCGAGCTGGGCGTCGAGGAGGGCGGCCAGGTGGTCGCCGACACCGTCCTGGCGCTCACCCCCGGCCAGAGCTCGCAGATGGTCTCCGAGCTGCTGGGCGAGGGCGAACGCGTCGAGGACGCCGGGGAGCTGGCGCTCACCCTCGGTCTGCTCACCGGTCTGTTCGCGCTCACCACCACGATGGCCCAGATCGAGCGGGGCGCCAACCGCATCTACGGCGTCGAGCGGGACCGCCCGGCCCTGCGCAAGTACCTGCGGGCCGCCGTGCTGGCCGTCACCGCCGGCCTGCCCGCGCTCGCCGGCTTCCTGATCCTGGTGGGCGGCGGCGCGATGGGCGACTCGGTCCGCGAACACTACGAGTGGGGCGAACTCGCCAACGGGATCTGGGACGTGATCCGGTTCCCGCTGAGTCTCGCGCTGACCGTCGTCGCCGTGGCCGTGTTGTTCCGACACGCGCCGCGCCGCAACCAGCCCGGCCTGTCCTGGCTGCTGTTCGGCGCCGGCATCGCCACGGCGCTGTGGTGGCTGGCCAGCCTGCTGCTCGCCGCGTACGTGCGGTTCAGTGACGGTTTCGGGCAGACCTACGGCGCCCTGACCGGCATGATGGCGCTGCTGCTCTGGGCCAACCTGACCGGGATGGCGCTCTTCGGCGGGCTGTCCTTCGCCGCCCAGCTGGAGGCGCTGCGCATCGGTGTGCAGGAGCCCGCCCAACCGGACCTGTGGGAGCCCGACCCGGACCGCGCCGAGCTCTACGACACCGGTGACATGTCAGCGCTCTGACGGCACCGGCGTGTACGACGGACGCGGATCGGGTAAAGCGCCTCGCCAGACAGATAAGGGAGGTGCGGGGTGACCGCGGTCAAAGAGGTGGCTCGCCGTCCGATCGGTCATTTCGCCGAACGGAGCATTGCCGGTCTGGTGGCCGTCACCGGTGCCGGGGTGGCCTTCGGGCTGCTGTTGTTGCTCGTCCGGGTGCAGTGGAGCCCGTTGCAGGATGTCGACCACGGGCTCGCCGAGTGGTTCAACGGGCTCGTCGCCCCGCACCACGCGCTGGTCACAGTGCTCCAGGCGGTGACGGACCTGGGCGGCCGACCGATCCTCATCTGGCTGGTCACCATCGCCGTGGTCGGGCTGCTGATCCGGCGGCAGCCTCGACTCGCCGTCTACCTGATCATCACGGGGGTCGGTGGCCTGATCCTCGACCCGTCACTGAAGACGCTTGTCGGCCGGCTCCGCCCGGTCGTGGACGTGCCGATCGCCAGCGCGCCCGGCAACAGCTTCCCGAGCGGGCACGCGCTCGGCTCGTTCGTCGCGTACGGAGCGCTGCTGCTGGTGTTCCTGCCGGCGATGGCGCCCCGCTGGCGTAAGCCGGCCATCGTCGGCGTCGGTGTGCTGGTGGCACTGGTCGGGCTGACCCGGATCGCGCTGGGCGTGCACTTCGTCTCCGACGTGCTGGCCGCCTGGCTGCTCGGGGCCGCCTGGCTGGGCGTCACCGCGTACGCCTTCCGACTGTGGCGGCAGGAGCGTGGCCGGCCGGTGCCGCCGTTGACCGAGGGCCTGGAGCCGGAGGCGGGGCACGACATCGCCCCCGCCCCGGCCGAGGAACACGTGCTGGCCCATCCCCGCTCGGCGGTGGCCGAGCTGCTGGTTGGCTGGGTGATCGTGTTCGGCGCGCTGTACGGCTTCGGCACGTACGTCAGCTACCACGCCAAGGGCACCTTCTTCGACACCCTCGACACCAAGGTGCCGCAGTGGTTCGCCGAGCGGCACACCGAGGTGCTGACCGACGTCAGCTGGTGGTGGAGCAAGTTCGGTGACACCCATGCCATCCTGCTGATCTCGCTGGTGTTCTGCCCGCTGGTGCTGGCCGTGTGGCGGCGCTGGCGCCCGGTGCTCTTCGTGGCGCTGGCGATGGTGGGAGAGTTGACCCTCTTCCTCGCGTCGGCCCGCGCGGTCGACCGGCCGCGTCCGCCGGTGGAGAACCTGGACGGGCAGATGCCCACCTCGTCGTTCCCGTCCGGGCACATCGCGGCCACGATCTGCGTCTGGCTGGCGATCACCCTCGTCGTCTTCCCGCGTACCGACCGGTGGTGGCGTTGGATCTTCGTGGCGCTGGCCGTGCTCATGCCGGTCGGGGTGGCCACCTCCCGGATGTACCGGGGGATGCACCACCCGACCGACTTCATGGGCGCGATCCTGCTCTCCGCGCTCTGGATCGGCTTGCTCTACCTGGTGATTCGACCGAACGAGGACCTGAAGGAAGGCAACCGACCGGCCATCGAGTCGGAGGACGTGGGCAGCCTCGACGACGAGCTGGCGCGGGCCGGCCGAGCTGACTAGGCGCCGCCGTCGTGCTGCGGGTGATGACCTGGAACATCCGTACCGGCGGCCGGGATCGCGGCGGCCTCGACCGGCTGGATCAGGTGGTCCGGGTCGTCGGCGAGCAGGCACCGGACGTGCTGGCCCTGCAGGAGTTGCGCGGCTTCGACCGGGACGGGCTGATGGCCGGCATGGCGGGCCGGGTGGGGATGGTTCCCCACCTGGCCCGGTCCTGCTTCGGGCAGCCGGTGGCGGTGCTGGTCCGGCCGCCGTACCGGATCATTGACGCGGGGTCGGTGCGCCGCCCGTTCCACCACGCCGCCGCCCGCGTCGTGGTGGCCACGTCCGCCGGCCCGTTCACAGTGCTCGGCACCCACCTCTACCCGTACTCCGGGGGCCGGCGGCGGATGGAGGTCGACTGGTTGGTCGCCGCGATGCGCCGCGACCAGGGGCAGCTGACACTGGTCACCGGTGATCTCAACTCGCTCGACCCGAGCGTCGACCACACGGCCCGGCTGGCCGGCATGCCCACCCTCTACCGGCGGCGGCACCTACGTCGCTCCGGCGGCGCCGTGGACACCCGCGCGATCGCCCGGCTGCTCGCGGCCGGTCTGGTCGACCTCTGGCCGTCGGGCAACGTCGACGCGCCGGAGGCCGCCGGCCACACCGTGCCCACCCGGCTCGGCGGGGCCGAGTTCGCCGGGATGCGGTTGGACTACCTGCTCGGCAGCCCGGCGGTGGCGCAACGCGTGCACGACTGTCGGGTGATCCGCGACGGCGCGGCGGCCACCG
Source organism: Micromonospora noduli (assembly GCF_003264475.1). Lineage (NCBI taxonomy): Bacteria > Bacillati > Actinomycetota > Actinomycetes > Micromonosporales > Micromonosporaceae > Micromonospora > Micromonospora noduli. Next base: position 268,477 of record NZ_PYAC01000023.1, read on the forward strand.
CCTCCGACCACTATCCGCTGCTCGCCACGCTGGAGTTGTCTCCCGGCTGACGCGTGCGGGGGCTCAGAGCACCAGATTCAGCAGGACGGTCAGCACCACCGACGCCACGATCGAGAAGAGAATCATCAGGAGGCAGCCGAGGCCCCCGCCGAGCGGGCGGATCTCCGTGTTGCCGAAGCGCATGATGTTCACCTGTCCGTGAGTGCGGGTTGAGGGGCGAGCAGGTGCCGGATCGCGTCCGCGACGGCAGTTGGGGCGGTGGTGACCACGTTGTGCGCGGCACCGGGAACGACCACCAGGGCCGCCTCCGGCACCAGCCGGGTCGCCTCGTCCCGCCACCGTTGCGGCACGACCGGGTCGCGGTCGCCGGTCACGACGGCTGTCGGCGCGCTGACCCGGACGAGGTCCGCCTCGATGGCATTCCGCACCGAGTGCGACAGCGTGGCAAGGACCCGCCAGGGCCGGGCGTTCCAGACGTCCCGTACCAGGATCGGGGCCTGTAGCGGCGCCTCACGCAGGCTGTCCACGAGCCAACGACCGAACTGACCCTGTCGGGACCGGGCCGCCGGGTCACTTGTCGGTCCGGCCAACACCAGCGCGCGTACCGCGTCGGGGTGGGTCGCGGCGACTGAGGCGGCCACCTCCGCGCCGAACGAGTGCCCCAGCAGGCAGACCGGCGGCAGTTGGTACGCGGCCAGCCAGGCGGCCAGGTGGTCGGCGTGCCGGCGGACGTCGTACGCGCCCCGGGGGTGTTCGGTGAGCCCGAAGCCGGGCAGGTCCGGCACATACACCTGATGGGTGGTGGCGAGCGCGACGGCCAGCGGGGTGAGATACCGGTGCGAGACCGCCAGGCCGTGGACCAGCACCACGGGTGGCGCCCCGGTCCCCGGGTCTGCGCTGCGGCGGGTGTGGGTGCGCAGCCCGTCGACGACCCGCCATTCGCTGGTCAGCCCGCCGGCTGGCCGGGGCGCGGCCATGGCGAGCCGCAGCTCGGCCGGCCCGAACCGGCCGACCGCGCTGCGGAGGGGCGACCCGGGCGGCCGGGGTGCCGCGCCTCGGTTCACAGCTCGCGCAACCGGGGCAGCAGTTGCTCCTGCGCCCAGTCCAGGAACATCGGCTGGCTCTCCCCACCCACCTGGATGATCGCCACGTGGGTGAAGCCGGCGTCGACGAACTTGCGGAACGCCTCGACGTGCGCGTCCACGTCCGGACCGCAGGAGATGCCCTCGGCGACGTCCTCCTCGCGGACGAACTGGGTGGCGGCGGCGAAGGACTCCGGGCCGGGCAGGTCGGCGTTGACCTTCCACCCCATTCCGAACCAGCGGAACTGGTCGTGCACGATCTTGCGGCACTCCGCCTCGTCGGGGCCGTAGCAGATGGCCACCTGGCCGTAGCGGGGTTGGCCGGCGCCTCCGGCGTCGTCGTACATCTCGATGATGTGCCGGTCGGGTTCGGTGGAGATGAGACCGTTGCCGTACTCGGCGGCCAGCGTCGCGGACTGTCGACCGGACGCGGCGACGGCCATCGGCACCGGCTGGTCCGGGCGGTCCCAGACGTAGGCGTCGGGCACGTCGAAGTGGTTGCCGGAGAAGGTCAGCGTCTCCCCGTTGAGCAACGGCCGGATGATCTGCAACGCCTCCTCGAACATCTCGTGCCGCTGCTGGACGTGCGGCCAGCCGCCGACCACGTGCTCGTTCAGGTTCTCCCCGGCGCCCAGGCCCAGGGTGAACCGACCGTCGGAGAGCGCGCCGATGGTGCTGGCTTTCTGCGCGACCACGGCCGGGTGGTAGCGGCGGATCGGGCAGGTCACGAACGACATCAGCTGCGCGCGGGAGGTGGCGTGGGCGACCGCGCCGAGCACCGACCAGGCGTACGGGGAGTGGCCCTGGGAGTCCAGCCAGGGGTAGTAGTGGTCGGACATCACCAGTTGGTCGAAACCAGCCGCCTCGGCCCGTACCGCATGGTCCACTAGCTGCTTGGGCCCGGCCTGCTCGCTCATCAGGGTGTAGCCGACGCTGACCATCCTGGTATCCCCTCTCGCTGACGGATCGTTCCCGGGATACCCCGGTGCACGGCGGTCAACCCTCCCGTCCGGTTCGGCTGCCGCAGTGCTTGACGGATCCCGGCCGCCTGCCTACCGTCGGTCTTAACCGGTTAAGAGCCGGGTGTGGCGCACATCCTGTGGTGGGGATGACCGCCCCGTGACGGCCCGCGTCCGCGTGGGCCGTTGCGGCTGTCCGGGCTGCGGGCCCGTCAACTGAACCGGTTGCGAGGATCAATCCATCGTCCTACGCTGATGCCTGCGCCGGGAGCCGGGCGCGGCTGCCGGGCTGCAGCCGCCTTCCCCTGTCACGTCCCACCCCTGTCGGGCACCGGGGGTCCTCCCTGAGGAAGGCCATGAAGACTCGACTCTCCGCCGCCGGCGCGACAGTGCTCGCGTTGCTCGTCACCGTGCTGGCGTTCGGCCAGCCGGCACACGCAGCGGCCGGTTTCTCCGTCGCTGGCGGCAAGTTGTACGACGCCAACGGCGCCGAATTCATCATGCGCGGCGTCAACCACGCGCACACCTGGTACCCGCAGCAGACCAGCTCGTTCGTCGACGTCAAGGCGCTCGGCGCGAACACCGTGCGGGTGGTGCTCTCCAGCGGCGACCGGTGGACCCGCAACACCAACGCCGACGTCGCCAACGTCATCTCGCTCTGCAAGGCCAACCGGCTGATCTGCGTGCTGGAGGTGCACGACACCACCGGGTACGGCGAGCAGAGCGGCGCGATCACCCTCGACCGCGCCGTCGACTACTGGCTCAGCCTCGCCGACGTCCTCGCCGGCCAGGAGAGGTACGTCATCGTCAACATCGGCAACGAGCCGTACGGCAACCAGAACTACGCCTCGTGGGCCACCGACAACGCCAATGCGATCAAGCGCCTGCGGGCCGGCGGGTTGACCCACACGATCATGGTGGACGCGCCGAACTGGGGGCAGGACTGGTCGTTCACCATGCGCGACAACGCCGCGTCGGTCTTCGCCGCCGACCCGGCCCGCAACACAGTGTTCTCCATCCACATGTACGGGGTGTTCGACACCGCCGCGGAGATCAGCGACTACCTGGGTCGGTTCCGCACCGCCGGGCTGCCCATCGTGGTCGGTGAGTTCGGCTTCAACCACTCCGACGGGAACCCGGACGAGGACGCCATCCTCGCGTACAGCCAGGCCAACGGGATCGGCTGGCTGGGCTGGTCGTGGAGCGGCAACGGCGGCGGCGTCGAGTATCTCGACCTGGCCACCAACTTCAACCCGGCGAGCCTGACCGACTGGGGTCAGCGCCTCTTCAACGGCGTCAACGGCATCCGGCAGACCGCCCGCGAGGCCAGCGTCTTCGGCGGCACCCCTCCACCGACGACGCCTCCGCCGACCACCCCACCTCCGACGACGCCTCCGCCGACCACGCCGCCACCGACGACGCCCCCGCCGAACGGTGGCTGCACGGCGACGTACACGGTGACCAACCAGTGGCAGGGCGGTTTCCAGGGTGAGGTACGGGTGACCGCCGGCACGAGGGCGATCACCGGCTGGACCGCCGGGTGGACCTTCGCCAACGGCCAGCGCGTCACCCAGTCGTGGAATGTGGCCCTCACCAGCAGCGGAACCACGGTGAGCGCCCGCAACACGGACTACAACGGACGGCTGGCCGCCGGGGCCAGTGCCAGCTTCGGCTTCCTCGGCAGTTGGACCGGCACCAACAGCCTGCCGGTCGTGAGCTGCACGGCGAGCTGACCGTCGGACCGGTGGCCGGGTCCGCGCCGGACCCGGCCACCGGAAACCGTCCTGGTCAGTGCTCCCCGGCCAGGTTCACGATGACCACCCCGGCAATGATCAGTGCGATGCCGGTGAGCTTGGCGAGCCCCACCGACTCACCCAGGAACACCGCCCCGATCGCCACGATGGCCGCGGTGCCCAGACCCGACCAGAGGGCGTACGCCACCCCCACGGGGATCTCCTTGACGGCCTGGGCCAGCAGGAGGAACGCCAGCGCGTAGCCGCCGAGGCACGCCACCGTCGGCCAGAGCCGACTGAACCCGGCGGTGCTCTTGATCAGGCTGGTCGCCACCACCTCGGCGAGGATGGCGATCCCCAGCAGCACGTACGCCATTCGTCCCCTTGGTCCTTCGTGGTCGATGAGCCTGTCGCCACCCAGGCTAGTGCCGGTGATGTCCCCGCCCGGCCGGCCTGTCGACGTCGCGCCGATCCGTCGGCGTCCGGCCGATCCGTGGTCATGCGGCGATCCGTTGGCATCCGGCCGACCCGTCGCGTGGCGTCAGTGCGGCCCGGAGAGTGACGTCCGTGCGGCCTCGGCAGCTGTCACAGAACGCCTTTGGAGCTGATGTCACAAACGAATCGGTTGTGGCGACGAAGCAGACTTCGCCAACGGATCAGACCCCATTGACAAGTCAGACCTCGTCATCGGATTGGCCCGGCGCCCTTCGCCTGGAGCCCTTCGCCCGGCGCCTGGAACCCTTCGCCCGGCGCCTGGAGCCCTTCGCCCGGCGCCTGGAGCCCTTCGCCCGGCGCCTGGCGCCTGGAGCCCTCCGCCTGGCGCCCGGCGCCCTTCGCCTGGCGCCCGGCGCGGTGGATGAATCGTTTACGGCATCAGCTCCAAAGCCGGCCCGGCACCCCACCCCACCCGCGCCGCCGCCGCTGTTGCGGGCCGCGCCGCTGTTGCGGGCCGCGCCGCTGTTCCTCGCGCTGTCGCCCCCGGCGGTGGCGTGGGAGAGGCTCGCAGGGTAGATCTTGGACACTTTCCGTTCCGCGCTGACGGAAACTGTCCAAGATTGCCAGCTGTGGCGGGGGAAGCTGCCTGGGTCGCGCCGCGGGGGACCAGTTGATCTCTGCCTTCACGGGAGATCAACAGTCTCGGCGGCCAGCCGGGCAGCTCGCATGGTCAGGTAGAGCTGTTCTGGACGGCTGCTCGTCCGGGCGGCGGCGATCCGGTAGTCGGCGACCGCCTGGGCCCGGTCGCCGGCCATCTCGTGCAGGTGGGCGCGGGCGGCGGCCAGCCGGTGGTGTCCGGCCAACTGCGGGTCGTGGGTCAACGCGTCGAGAGCCGCCAGGCCGGCGGCCGGTCCGTGCACCATGGCCGTCGCCACGGCCCGGTTGAGGGCCACCACCGGGCTGCCGGCCAAGCGTTCCAGCACCTCGTAGAGCGCCAGGATCTGCGGCCAGTCGGTCTGCTCGGTGCTCGACGCCTCGTCGTGCAGGGCGGCGATGGCGGCCTGCACCTGGTACGGACCGACCGGCCCGCGCGGCAGGGCCCGGGTGACCAGTGCGACGCCCTCGGCGATCGCCGTCGCGTCCCAGCGGCTGCGGTCCTGATCGGCGAGTGAGATCAGCTCGCCGGAGGGCCCGGTCCGCGCCGGCCCGCGTGCCTCGGTGAGCAGCATCAACGCCAGCAGCCCGGCCGATTCGCTGTCGTTCGGCAGCAGCGTGTGCAGCGCGCGGGTCAGCCGGATCGCCTCCGTTGCGAGGTCGACGCGGCGCAGGTCCGGGCCGGTGGTGCTGGTGTGCCCCTCGGTGAAGATCAGGTACAGCACCTGTCGTACGGCGACCAACCGGTCCGCCCGCTCCGCCGGCTCGGGCATCCGGAACGGCAGCCCGGATGCCCGGATGCGTTGCTTGGCCCGGCTGATCCGCTGCGCCATCGTCGCCTCGGGCACCAGGAACGCGCGGGCGATCTCGGCGGTGCTCAACCCACCGACGGCGCGCAGGGTCAAGGCCACCGCCGACGTCGGCGCGAGCGCCGGGTGGCAGCAGAGGAAGAGCAGGACAAGCGTGTCGTCCCGCTCGGCGGTCAACTGCTCGTCCGGGGCTGGCGCGTACCGCTGGTCGTCCGGATCCCGGCGGGCGACCAGGTCCTCCCGGCGGCGTCGGGCCTGCTCACCGCGGACCAGCTCGATCATCCGCCGGTAACCGACCTGGATCAGCCAGCCACGGGGGTTCGCCGGTAGCCCCTCGGTCGGCCACTGGGTGCCGGCGCCCAGCATCGCCTCCTGCACCGCGTCCTCCGCCGTGGCGAAGTCACCGAAGCGGCGGCTGAGCACGCCGAGGACCTGCGGCGCCAACTCGCGCAGCAGGTCCTCGATGCGGGGATCGGTGTTCAGCCCTCACAACTCCTGTGCCGGGGCGGACATCACCGGGTGCACCTCGATCGGCATGTTCAGCGGCCGGCCGCCGGGGCCGGGCGCCGTGGAGATGTGCGAGGCCAGCTCCACGGCCCGCTGCGGGCTCTCGCAGTCGACGATCCAGTAGCCGGCCAGGAACTCCTTCGTCTCGGCGAACGGCCCCTCGGTGACCACCGGCGTCCCGCCGTCACCAGCGCGGACAATCCGGGCCTGCTGCGGGCCGCCGAGGCCCTGCGCGTCGACCCACTCACCGGCGGCGGTCAGCTTGGCGTTGACCTCGCCCATGAAGGCGATGTGCGCCCGGACCTCGTCCTGGGTCCAGGTGTCGATGCTCGGGAAGTCGGTCCCGGCGGCGCTGAACTGCATCAGCAGCATGTACTTCATGGTTGGCTCCTCACGCCTGCGCACCGTCGTCGGTGCTCTCACAGTGAGGTAGAAGCGAGCCCCGCCGTTCTCGACACCCCGGTCGAAGATTTTCCAGAATCTTTTCAGTCGACGGCGTCGACCTCCAGCACCAGGCTCTGCTCCGGGTGCAGGGCGGGCAGCTGCACACCCACCCGGGCCAGCGCCGCCCCGCTGAGGGTGAGACCAGCCGCCAGCCAGGTGGGCGCGGACAGGTCGATGGTCGCCGGGGCCGGTACGCCCGACACCTGTCGCACCCGGTACCGCCGGCGCGGGTCGAGGCCGGGCAGGCGCACCGCGCCGGGCACCTGCGTCACCGAGGTGGTCAGCCGCGCCACCGCGTACACCGCTCGGGTGTTGTCGTGATCGACCACGCCGTGCGCCCAGACGGCCGGGTCCGGGTGATCGACCCGGACCACCCGACCAGCGTGCAGCAGCGGGCGCAGCCGCTTGTGCAGCGCCACCCAGGCGGCCAGCTCGGTCTGCTCGGCAGCGCTGATCGAGGCGATGTCCCACTCGATGCCGTGGTGGCCGAAGAGCGCCGTCGCCGCCCGGAAACCCAGGTCGTGTACGCGGTTGGTGGTGTGCGAGCGTTCCGGGCCGACGTGAGTGCCGATCAGCTCCGGTGGCAGCAGCAGCCCCGTCCAGCGTTGGATGCTGAGCCGCTCCAGGGCGTCGTTGCAGTCGCTGGCCCAGACTCGGTCGGTACGCGCCAGGATGGCCAGGTCCACCCGGGCCCCGCCGGACGAGCAGCTCTCGATCTCCACACCCGGGTGCCGATCGCGCAACTCGTCGAACAGCCGGTAGACCGCCAGGGTCTGCCCGTGCACCCCGGGGCGGCCATGGTGCCCGGCCTCGGTGAGGTCCCGGTTCTGGTCCCACTTGAGGTACCGGATGCCTGGGTGGTCGGTGAGCAGCGTGTCGAGACGTTCCAGAACGTAGTCGTACGCCTCGGTGCGGCCCAGGTCGAGCACCTGCTGATGACGCCAGGCCGGCGGCAGCCGCCCCGGCACGGCGAGCACCCAGTCGGGGTGCGCGCGGAACACGTCCGAGTCGGGGTTGACCATCTCCGGCTCGACCCAGAGGCCGAACTGGAGGCCCTGGCCGGTGACGTGCTCGATCAGCGGTTGCAGACCGTCCGGCCAGACGCCCTCGTCGACGTACCAGTCGCCGAGCCCGGCGGTGTCGTCGCGCCGGCCGCGGAACCAGCCGTCGTCGAGCACGAACCGCTCCACGCCGATCTGCGCGGCCCGATCGGCGAGCGCCCGCAGCCGGTCCAGGTCGTGGTCGAAGTAGACTGCCTCCCAGACGTTGAGGGTCACCGGGCGGGGGGAGCGCGGGTGCCCGGGGCGGGCCCGCAGGTGGGTGTGCAGCACGTCGCTGAGCCCGTCCAGCCCGGCGTCGGACCAGACCGCGTAGAGCAGGGGAGTCTCGTACGACTCGCCGGGGCCGAGCCGGACCTCGCCGGGGGCCAGCAGCTCGCCGCCACCGAGGGTGGACTCGCCGGTGGGTCGACGTTCGGCGAACGTGACGTGGTCGCCGCTCCACGCGGTGTGCACCGCCCAGACCTCGCCGTGGCCGAAACCGAACCCGGTGGTGCCGGCCACCAGCAGCAGCGTGGCGTCGTGCCCGGTACGGCCGTGCCGGCCCTCGCGGACCCAGGCGCCGTGCTGCCACGGGTGCCGCTGCGGCGATCGTTCCCGACACCACCGGCCGGTCAGGTCGAGCAGCTCGGTGGCGACCGCCGGCACCGGCAGCACCGGCGTCAGCTCCCGCAGCTCGTACGCGCTGTCGCCGTCGTTGCGCAGCCGGTGCCGAACAGTCAACAGGCCGTACGGGTCGAGCGTGATCTCGATGGTCACTGTCAGCCCGGCGGCCGGGTCCGACGCCCGGACGGTCACCCGCGCCGGTCCGTCGGCGGGCTGGTCGACGTCGAGACCGTCCAGCCGGAACGCGGTGGACCAGCCGGCGCCGTCGCGGTGCCCGGCCAGGCCCGGCCGTCCACTCCAGCCGGCGCTCGCCTCCGGCAGCACTGACAGCACTGTCGGCTCGTCGAAGCTGCTCGGCACCACCGGCGGCACTGTCGCGTCGGTGAGCTGGCGCAGGTCGTCGTCGTCGAGGTCGCCGACGTCGCCGCCCCAGTGCACGACCCGGGGCAGCCCCGGGCCGCGCGCGTCGAGCACCAGGCTGGTCCGCGCGCGGCGCAGGTGCAGGATCGTCATCCTTTGGAGGCTCCCAAGGTCAGGCCCCGAACGAAGTGCCGCTGGAGCATAAAGAAGATCACCAGGGTGGGGATCGCGACGAGCACGCTGCCCGCCGAGACCAGGTTGTTGTCGGTGAAGAACTCACCGCGCAGGTTGTTGAGCGAGCTGGTCACCGGGAACTTGTCGCCGGTGCGCATGAGGACTGTGGCCCAGAAGAACTCGTTGTAGATCCAGGTCACCTCCAGCGTCGCCAGCGCGGCCAGGGCCGGCCGGCACAGCGGCATGGTGACCTGCCAGTACTGTCGCCAGATGCTCGCCCCGTCGACCATCGCCGCCTCGTACAGGTCACGGGGCAGCGCCTTCATGTAGTTGCTGAGCACGAAGACACAGAAACCACACTGGAAGGCCACGTTGATCAGGATCAGGCCCCAGTAGCTGTCGTAGAGCAGCTCCGAGTCACTCATGAACTCCGGGAGCGGCACCTCGGTGAACAGCCGGAACAGCGGGATGAGCAGCGCCTGCTGGGGCAGCAGGTTGGCCGCGGTGAAGATCCCGAGCAGGACGAGGTTGAGCTTCCAACTGAACCGGGCGATGACGAACGCCACGCAGGAGGCGAGGAAGAGGGTCAGCAGCACCGCCGGCACTGTGATGTACACCGAGTTGAGGAAGTGCTGCCCGAACTCCGCCGTCCGCCAGGCGGTGACGTAGTTGTCGAAGGTCCAGCCGCCGAAGGAGACGTAGCCGTTCGCGGCGGTGTAGTCGTACGAGCGCAGCGAGGTCAGCACCGCCCAGGCGATCGGGAAGAGCCAGGCCAGCGAGACGACGATGAGGAAGCCGTGCAGCAGGATCCGTAACGGGGTCAGCTTGCGGCGTCGCGGCGGCACGTCGGCCCCGCCCTCGGTACGCCGGGTGACGGTCGCGGTGCTCATTCCCGGTTCTCCCTCATCACTGTCGCCAGGTAGATGGTGATGAAGACCAGCGAGACGACCAGCATGATCGTTGCCAGTGCCGAGCCGAAGCCGATCCGGCTCGCCTCACCCACCACGTTCTGGGTGACCAGCGCGGAGATCAGCTCCAGCCCGTTGCGGCCCTTGTTGACCACCCAGACCAGGTCGAACGCGCGCAGCGACTCGATCACGGTCACCACCAGCACGATGATGTTGATGGGTCGCATGACCGGGAACACGACCCGGAAGAACGCCCGGCTCTCCGAAGCGCCGTCGACCGCGGCGGCCTCGCGCAGCGACGGATCGACGCCCTTCAGGCCGGCCAGGTAGAGCAGCATGATGTACCCGACGTGCCGCCACCCGGAGGCGACCATCACCGCCCAGATGTTGACGTTCGAGTCGCCGTACCAGTCGATGCTGCTGCCGAAGACGGCGTTGATCAGCCCCTGGTCCCGGGAGTAGAGCAGCTGCCAGACGAAGCCGATCAGCGCCAGCGAGAGCACCACCGGCAGGTAGAGCGCGGTCTGGTAGAAGCGGCTGCCCCGCAACTCCTTGTCCAACAGCACGGCCAGGAACATGCCGAACGGCGTGGCGACCACGAACAGCGCCGCCAGCCAGAGCAGGTTGTGTTGGACCGCCGGCACGAACGGCGGGTAGATGTTCACCACGTCGCTGTAGTTGCGGGCGCCGACGAACTCGATCTCGTTGAGGGGGCCGATGCCGTCCCAGTTGGTGCCGGAGAGCAGCACGGTGGCCGCCGCCGGCAACCAGACGAACCCGGTGACGAGCAGCAGCGGGACGAGCACCATCAGCGTGATGACCACGCGGTCGGTGCGGGACAGGAGCCGTAGCCGCCGACGACGACCACCAGTGGAGGTGGTCGTTGCCGGCGGCGGCACGGCGCGATCCGCTTGGATCAGGGGCAGGTCGGACACGATGTCCTCCCCCTTCCGCCGTCAGTCAGTGAAGATCGACTTTTTCTGGTTCTCGATGGACGAGGTGAGCCCGCCGATGTCCTTGGGGTTCTTGATGAACTGCTGGAGCGCCGGGATGATCACCGTGGAGGCGAAGTCCGGCCGGGTGTCCCGGTCGAGGAACTGGGCGATCTCGGTGGCCGATCCGACCAGCTCGGCGGCCTTCTTCTGCAGTGCGGTGTAGCCGCCGACGTCCGCGCCACTGTTGGCGACGAGGACGGCTGGGTCGTTCTTGAGGTTGATGTCCGCGGCGGCCTTGCCACCGAAGTACTCCAGCAGCTTGCGCGCGTTGTCCTCGTTCTTGGGCTTGCGGGCCATCATGTAGCCGTCGATCGGGGCGTCGAGCGCCTTCGCGCCGATGGCCGGGTCGATCTCGGGGAAGGTGAAGAAGTCGAGGTCGTCCTGCTCCTCGTTGCTGAACTGCTGACCGACGAAGAGGCCGAGCAGGTACATGCCGCTCTTCTTCTGCTGCAACGACTGCGCGGCCTCCTGCCAGGTGCGGCCGAGGCTGTCCGGCTGGTGCAGGGGGAGCAGGCCGGCCCAGGTGTCGAAGACCTTCTTGACCTTGTCGGAGGTCCAGGCCTCCTTGCCGGCCATCAGGTCGACGTGGAACTGGTAGCCGTTGATGCGCAGGTTGAGGATGTCGAAGGTGCCCATCGCCGGCCAGCCGTCCTTGTCGGCGAAGGCGATGGGGATGAGGCCGTCCCTCTTCATCTGCGCGCCGAGTGCGGTGAACTGGTCCATGGTGGTGGGCACCTGGTAGCCGTGCTGCTGCCACACCGACTTGCGGTAGAAGACCGCCCACGGGTAGTACGTCGCGGGTACGAAGTACTGTTTGCCGTCGTCGCCGGTGGATGCCTTCTTGAAGGCGTCGGAGTAGCCGGAGAGCTTGCTCCACACGTCGCTGATGTCGCTGGCCAGGCCCTTCTGCGCGAAGAAGCGCATCCGGTAGCCGGCGAACCAGGTGAACACGTCGTCGGGCTTGCCCTGTAGGTAATTGTTGATGTTCTCCTGGAACGTGTTGTGGTCGACGGTATTGACCGCGACCTGCACGCCGGACGAGGTCTTGAAGCCGTCGGTGACCTTGACCAGGACGTCCTTCGGCTTCGGGTCGGACTGGTTCGAGCCGAGCGACACGTCCTTGCTGGACCCGCCGGAGCCGGAGTCGTCGCCGCAGCCGGCGAGCAGGCCGGTGCCGAGCAGCGCGCCCGTGCTGGCCGCGCCAGCCAGCAACGATCGTCGGTTGATGCCGGCGACTGAGGGCGGTACGAGCCGAGCCAGGTACTCGGCTTGGGATTGGGGACGGGACATCTGTGCCTCCTGCGGATGAGAAGGAGCTACGCCCAAGGGCCTCAGGGTGGTGAAGGCAGGTCCAGCGCCGTGATCACACATTGAGATCCACCGAGAATCCACATTGGCGAACACGAACGGCCATTGGGGCCTCAAGCTACCCTGCGGTCGGGCGCTGTCAAGAGGGCAGTTCGCCTCTGATAACCCAGTCGTGACACGGCCGTTACGTGGTAAACGTTGGAAAGAAGCTCGATGTTGGAACCTGTTGACTTCAGTGGTCCGACGGGGGCACCCTCAGCTGTCATGCGGCGATGGCAGGGTGACGGCATCTATTTCGGCGGCGACTACAACCCCGAGCAGTGGCCCGAGGAAACCTGGTCCGAGGACGTCGACCTGATGCGCCAGGCCGGGGTCAACCTGGTTTCCGTCGGCATCTTCTCCTGGGCGCTGCTGGAGCCCACCCCGGGGCGGTTCGAGTTCGGCTGGCTGGACCGGGTGCTGGACCTGCTGCACGACGGGGGCATCCAGGTCGACCTGGCCACCGCCACGGCGAGCCCGCCGCCGTGGTTGGCCCGCGAGCACCCGGAGACGCTGCCCCGCCGGGCCGACGGCGCGATCCTCTGGCCCGGGGGACGGCAGGCGTACTGCCCCAGCTCACCCGTGTTCCGCGAGCGGTCGCTGGAGCTGGTGCGCGCGGTCGCCGGGCGGTACGCCGAGCATCCCGCCGTGGTCATGTGGCACGTCTCCAACGAGCTGGGCTGCCACAATGTGCACTGTTACTGCGATGTCAGCGCTGAGGCGTTCCGCTGCTGGCTGCGCGAGCGCTACGGCGACCTGGACCGGCTCAACGACGCCTGGGGCACAGCGTTCTGGAGCCAGCGCTACGGCGACTGGGCCGAGATCAACCCGCCGCGCGCCGCGCTGACCTTCGCCAACCCGACGCAGCAGCTGGACTTCCTGCGGTTCTCCTCCGACGAGCAGCGCGCCCAACTGCGCGCCGAGCGCGAGGTGTTGCAGACGCTGGTCCGGCAGCCGATCACCACCAACTTTATGATCGGCTTTGGCATCAAGCACATGGACTACCACTCCTGGGCGTCCGACGTGGACCTCGTCTCCAACGACCACTACCTGACCGCCGCCGACCCGCAGGCGCACCTCGGGCTGGCGTTCGCCGCCGACCACACCCGGGGCGTCGCCGGCGGCGACCCGTGGTTGCTGATGGAGCACTCCACCAGCGCGGTCAACTGGCAGCCGCGCAACGTGGCCAAGCTGCCCGGGCAACTGCGCCGCAACAGCCTCGCGCACGTCGCCCGCGGCGCCGACGGGGTGCTCTTCTTCCAGTGGCGTGCCTCCCGGGCCGGCGCGGAGAAGTTCCACTCCGCGCTGGTGCCGCACGCCGGGCCGGACACGAAGGTGTTCCGCGAGGTCTGCCAGCTCGGCGCGGACCTCAAGGCGCTGGCCGAGGTACGCGGCAGTCGGGTGGACGCCGACGTGGCGATCCTGTTCGACTGGGAGGCGTGGTGGGGTGTCGAGTTGGATTCACACCCCAGCGTCGACGTCACCTACACCGACCGGCTCAAGGCCCTGTACGACTCGCTCTGGCGGGCCGGCGTGACAGCCGACATCGTCCACCCGTCGACCGACCTCAGCGGTTACCGGCTGGTCCTGGTGCCGACCCTCTACCTGGTCCGGGACGCCGACGTCGACGCGCTGCACCGGTACGTCGCGGCCGGGGGCACGGCGGCGGTCACCTACTTCAGCGGCATCGTCGACGCCAACGACCACATCCGGCTGGGCGGCTACCCGGGCGCGTTCCGGGAGTTGCTCGGCGTCCGGACCGAGGAGTTCTTCCCGCTGCGCGAGGGCGAGCAGGTTCAATTGGACGACGGCAGCACCGCGGACGTGTGGACCGAGTGGGTGCACCCCGACGGCGCCGAGGTGCTCGCCTCGTACACCGATGGGCCCTTGCCGGGCGTGCCGGCGCTGACCCGGCACCGGGTGGGCGACGGTGCCGCCTGGTATGTCGGCACCCGGCTGCACGAGCAGGCCACCGATCGACTGGTGGCCCGGCTGCTCGACGAGGCCGGCGTCCGCCCGACGGTGTCGGCGCCGCCCGGGGTGGAGGTGGTCCGCCGCCGCGACGGCGACCGGACCTGGCTGTTCGCGATCAACCACACCGACACCGAGGTACGCCTGCCGGCGCACGGCGTCGAGCTGTTGACCGGAGGACAATGCGCCGGTGAGCTGGCACTGCCGGCCGGTGAGGTGGCGGTGGTCCGTGAGGATCGGACCTGATTCTGACGACGGTCACGGCGCGAAGGAGGTTCCCCACATGCTCGCCCAGCAGCGGCAGACCGCCATCCTCGATCTGATCCGCCAACGTGGCGGGGTGCGGGTGAGTCACCTGGTCAGTCGGTTCGGCGTGTCCGACATGACGATCCGGCGCGACCTGGAGGTGTTGGCCGAGCGCGGCCTGGTCGACAAGGTGCACGGCGGCGCGACCCTCGCCGGGCCCGGCTCGGCCGAGGAACCCGGCTTCGCCGCGAAGTCGATCCGCCAGCAGGCGGAAAAGCGGGCCATCGCCGAGCGGGCGGCGACGATGGTGGAGCCAGGGATGGCCATCGCGCTCTCCGCCGGCACCACCACCGCCGCGCTGGCCACGCTGCTCTCCGACGTACGCGGGCTGACCGTGGTGACCAACTCGATCCCGGTGGCCGACGCGCTCTACCAGAACCCGCGGGCCGACCAGACCGTCGTGTTGACCGGTGGCATCCGCACCCCGTCGGACGCGTTGACCGGGCCGGTGGCCGAGGCGGCGATCAGCGCGCTCAACGTCGACCTGCTGTTCCTCGGTGTGCACGGCCTCAGCCCACGGACCGGGTTCACCACGCCAAACCTGCTGGAGGCCGGCGTCAACCGTTGCCTCATCGGTGCGGCTCGCAGGCTCGTGGTGCTCGCCGACCACACCAAGTGGGAGACGATAGGCATCGCCACCATCGCCCCGCTGGAGGCCGCCGACGTGCTGATCACCGACCGTGGGCTACCGCCGGAGGCCCGCACCACGATCGGCGAACAGGTCGGCGAACTGGTGATCGTGGAGCCTGATTAATGGCGCTGACCATGCGCCTCGAGTGAGAGGAGCACGGTATGCACGCGGTCAAGATGCGCTGGGCGGCGATCGTCGTCGTGGGCCTGGCCCTCGTCGGGATGCTGAGTTGGGTGGCTGGCTCGTGGCCCGCCGACCAGGCCCGGGCGACAGTCGATCACTGCTATGTGACCCACGATCGGCTGGAGGCCATGCACAGCCGGTGCGTCGGCAACTGGACCCGCGGCGGACGCGGGCGGCAGGGGCCCATCCACGGCCTCGACGTCCAGAAGTCCTGGAAGGTCATCGACGACGAGCCCAACAGTGCGTACGAGTGGGAGGTGGCCGTCCCGGCCTCGGCTCGACAGCCCCGCGTACTCGCCGACACCCGGCAGGCATGGACGTTGTCGCCGCGTGCTCTGCCCTGGGGTCTGGGTCCCGCCGGGCTCGTGGCGCTGCTGGCCGCGTTCGCCTGGCTGATCACCGCGACGGTCAGGGCACCGAGGCCGCCGCATGGCGTTCCGGCCGAGCCGAGCGTCGCGCCCGCCTGACAGCACGCAGGCCGTACGGGCTGCCTGACCTGGGCGCTAGTGGTCGTTCAGCATGAACAGGAGCGTGTGATGCTCCAGATCCAGGAACACCACCCGCCAAACTGCCGACGGCAGTGTTTCGTTGTACATCTCGCTGTGCAGCCAGCGGGGTTTGGCCGGGAGTAACGGCACGAGGTCCGGCCGCACGTCCGTCGGCGTGTGCGAGTGGAGCAGCTCGGCCGGGTCGATGGTTGCGAATGGCACGAACGCGAACTGCTCGGCCAACCTGTGCGCGTCCTCCGGACGCAGCACGATGACGCCCTGGTACTCCCAGTCCGTCGGGCCTGGCGCCCGCGAGCACGGATTGCCCAACGCGCGCGCCTGCCAGTGAATCTCCGAATACTCACCGACATACGGAAGGTCCTCCGGCGGATCCCAGCGACTGACCCGTACCTTCGCCTCGTCAGCCTGCCGTTGCTCCTGGCATCCACGCGTTTCGTCCATGGCAGCCGTGTCGCATCCCGCCACCAGCAGCAGCCCCACCGCCGCAGCGAGCATGGCTGCACGTGCCCGTCTCCCCGTCGTCATCGCGCAGATCGTAGATCGGCCCATGGATCGTCGTCGGGCAGGCAGGCGCCGACATGGTCGGCCTCCCGCGCGCATCGGCGGCGATCGGGCATGAGATCCGTCAACGGGGTGAAGGACGGCGCCTTTCGCGCCCCTGATGCGTTGATCGACTCGGGTTGCAGGAAGTCGGGGCGTCACCGCGAGCAGGACACCCCGACTTCCGTGAACCCGAGTCGATCACCTCCGCTGGTGCCACCTCCTGGCGTACGGCAGCAGAAGTTCGCTCTGGGCTGCGTTCGGCGGCCCGCATCGCCGTCGACGCTCTGACCGGTCGCCGGGCTGGTGGACTGTGCAGCGGAAGGTCGAACGCCTGATTCGTTTGCGAAATCAGCTCCAAAGGCTTGTCGACGGACATCCGCCCCTTCGCTGACGCCGAACGGGAGGCGGGCCTCGGGCGGCCGAGTCGGTGATTGCGGTTGTGAGGGCGGCGGGCGACGCCGACGCCGGCGCTTCACAGCCACCTCACAGGGGTGCTGGATAGGGTGCCGTTCGAGTCAACGTCCGACTCCAGCCTGGAGCGGTCGGCGTCGCACAGGAGTTCCGATGGTCTTCAAGAAGATGTTGAGCGCGTTCGGTGTGGGCGGTCCCAGCGTGGACACCGTGCTGACCAACCCCAACACCCGGCCCGGCCTGACCCTCGACGGGCAGGTCAACCTCGTCGGTGGCGACGCTGAGGCAGCCATCGAGCAGGTGGTGATCGGCCTGGTCACGCGGGTCGAGGTCGAGGGACACGACACCGAGTACGCGGGCACGATGGAGTTCCACCGCATGGCGGTCAGCGGGTCACTCGTACTCGCCCCGAAGCAGCAGCTCTCGATCCCGTTCCAGCTGCCGGTGCCGTGGGAGACCCCGATCACCGATGTGTACGGCCAGCGCCTGCACGGCATGACGATGGGTCTGCGTACCGAGTTGGCGATCGCCCGCGCGGTCGACAAGAGCGACCTGGACCAGGTGGCGGTGCACCCGCTGCCGGTGCACGAGCGGATCCTGGAGGCGTTCCAGCGGCTCGGCTTCCGGTTCAAGCACGCCGACCTGGAGCGTGGTCACATCCGGGGCGTGCAGCAGACGCTGCCGTTCTACCAGGAGATCGAGTTCTTCGCCTCCCCGCAGTACGCGAGCACCATCCGGGAGGTCGAGCTGACCTTCGTGACCAGCCAGCGTGGTGTGGAGGTCATCCTGGAGTGCGACAAGCGCGGCGGGTTCCTCAGCGCCGGGCACGACGCGTTCGGCCGCTACCAGGTGTCGCACACCGACGTTGACCGGGTGGACTGGGCGCAGGTCGTCGACGGTTGGCTGCGCGAGACCACTTCCCGCTACGGCAGCCTGCGCTCCCAGTACGGCCCGAGCCACGGCCACGGTCACAGCCGCGGGCACGGCATGGGCGGCATGGTGGCCGGCGCCGCGCTGGGCGTCGCCGGCGGCATGGTCGCCGGCGAGATGATCGAGGACGCGTTCGAGGGCGACTTCGGCGACTTCGGTGGTGACGAGTAGCCGCTACAAACAAACGCCACAGTGGCCTCCGGGAGGATCTCCCGGAGGCCACTGTGCACTGTGAACCGGTCAGTGCCGGGCCTTGCGCTCCTCGCCGCTGCGCCAGTTGCTGCCGGCCTTCGAGAGGCCACGGCTACCGAGGTAGCCAAGCGTCAGCAGGGTGATCAGGAACCAGGCGTTGTCGGCCCGGAAGATGTCCACCCCAGCGGAGTTCTGACCGACGACCTGCGACGCGCCCAGTACGGCGGCCACCGCGATCAGGTAGATCCAGAACTCGGTGGTCTTGAACGCCTGCTTGGTCTCCGTACCGGGTGCCTGCATGTCGTTGCGGCGCCCGTCATGCATCACCGGCATCTGCTGGGTCTGCATGTCCCGCATCTGAGCGGGATTCTGCGGGTCGTTCATGGGCCGGTTCATCGGCCGGGTGGAAGCAGCCTGCGTGCTCATCTGGTCCTCCTCAGGATGCGATGAGTCGTACCTGCATTCCCTCGCCCCGCTACCGCGTTTCGGCCACGGCACGGTTCGCTTTCGTGGCGGGGACAACCCCCGACTACCCGAGGCCCCGGAGCAGGTAACACCGATCGCCGGCCGGAAATCCGGCCGGCGATCGGGTGGTCGACAGGGTCAGCGCAGGCCGTTGCGGATCGCCACGCTCACCAGAAGGCCCGGGTCGTCGGTGATGATGCCGTCGACGCCCAGATCAATGACCCGCTGCATGACCGTCGCGTCATCCACGGTGTACGGGATCACCTTCAGGTCGTACCGCGTCTGCAGGGTCCGAACGTCCGGTCCGTGGAAGTATGCCGGGTTCTCCCGCAGGTACCAGTCGGTCGAGGCGACGGTGCCCTGCTTCGGGTCGTGCACCTGCCAGTTGGCGGAGACCGTGCCAGCGCCCGCGGCCCGGGTGAGCTTGCCCAGGTCCTGGTACTTCCACCAGTCCAGTCCACCGGTCCACGGGCTCTTCACCGACGGGTCGCCGTAGACCGCCTCCAGCGAGCACTCGTCGGCGAGGGTCGCGCACTCGGCCGGGCCGTACTGCCAGACCAGGCCTACCGTGCCGATCCGCCGGTCGAGCTGCCGGGCGTACGTGATGGTGCGCCAGTCGAACGACTGGATGGTGGCCCGGCTGGTGAAGCCGGCCTGCTGGATCGCGTCGACGAGCTTGCGGGTGAAGCTGCGGTACGGCTCGGTGTCGTTAACCACCGGACTGATCTTCGTTTCGATGTTCATTCCGATGTCGGTGCGGCCACTCGCCTTCACCAGGGCGAAGACCTCGTCCAGGGTCGGGATCCGGGCACCGGGCGCGGGCACCTGGGCGGGCAGCTCGGGCAGCGTCTTCGTGCCGCAGTCCACGGTCTTGAGCTGCGCCAGGGTCAACTCGTGCACCGGCTTGCCCACGTACGGGAACTTCCGGTCTCCCGGGCGCACCGGGGCGGTGTCGACGCAGTGCGACCCGTTGACGGTGCGATCGTGCAGTACCACCAGCTTGCCGTCGGCCGTCACGTTGGTGTCCAGCTCAAGGGTGGAGATGGCCCGGTTGGACAGCGCGTTCGCGAACGCCGGCAGGGTGTTCTCCGGCAGGGTGGCCCGACCGCCGCGGTGCGCCTGGATGTCGAACGGCGCGGTGTACGCCTTCGGCAGCCGGTAACCACGCTGCGCCAGCACGCCGCGCAACCGGTCCGGGTAGTCGGTGATGAGGCCGTCAACCCCGTCGTCGATCAGCTTGGTCATGGTCGGCACGTCGTCGACCGTCCACGGGATCACCTTGATCCCATAGCGGTGCGCCTGGGCGACCATCTCCTTCGTGACGTACGGCTTGTAGCCCGGGTCGGTGACAGTGCCGTTCTGCGGGGACCCGTGCACCGGCGAGAAGGCGCTGGCGCCGAAGCTGCGGATCGCCTTGATCGGGTCGCCGCCGAAGTCGTCGATGTCCAGCCCGCCCAGCCACGGTGACGCACCCGGCTGGCCGGTCTGGAGGAAGTCGTAGTTGGTCAGGGCGACCAGCGGCAGCTTCGGCTCGACCTGACGCATGCGCATCAGCGCGCCCCAGTCGAAGCTCTGGATGGTGACCTGCTTGAGCAGCCCGGCGGCGCGGATCTCGACCGCGGTGACCCGGACGAACTGCTCGCGGGGGGCGGTCTCGGTCGGCGCGCCCGCCTCGACCTTGGTCTCGACGTTGAGCTTCACGTCCTTCGCCCGGTAGCGGTTGACCAGCGCGAAGACCTCACGCAGCAGCGGCATCCGGGCACCCGGGACGGCGAGCTGGCCGGGCTTGTCCGACAGCGTCTTGGAACCGCAGTCGAGCGAGCGCACCTGGGCCAGGCTGAGCGTGTTGATGTACTTCCCGACGTACGGGAACTCCGGGTCGCCGGGCGTCACCGGGGTGGTGTCGACGCACTTGGTGCCGGTGACCTTGCGGTCGTGGGTGACGACGGCCTGGCCGTCCTCGGTGATCTGCACGTCCAGTTCGAGGGTGCTCACTCCCAGCTGGAGGGCGTTGCCGAAGGAGGCGAGGGTGTTCTCCACCCGCAACCCGAGGCCACCCCGGTGGGCCTGCACGTCGAATGTCCGGTCCGGTCGTGGCTTCGCCTGAGCGGGCACCGCGAGCCCGGTCGTCACCGTCGCGGCCACCAGGGCCGCGACGGCGGTACGGCGTACTGTGCGCACGCTGTCATCCCCTCCTGCCGGCGGGCATCTCCCACCGGTCGCGGGACAGCATGGACATCTCGGGCTGCGGGCAGGCGGCCAGCGGGCGGCGTGACGGTGAACCGCCGTGGACGACCTCCCGGTCACGCCGGGTTTGGTCGGCCGGTGGCCGGGCACGCAGTCAGTTCCACAGCTTCTGCGAGGTGATGGACGTGCGTGAGGACGACATGCGGCAGGACGCCGCCCGCGAGGCCGAGGATCGGATCGCCGGTGGCGTGTACGGCAAGGGCGCCCTCGACGAGGTGACGGTGCCCCGCACCGATGTGGAGAGTCAGATCCAGCGCGATGACCCGTTCGATCCGGCGAAGGAACGGATCGACCCACAGGTGCTGCGCGACGGTGGTCCCGTCGGAGGGCAGGGCGCGGTGACCACCACCGGTGGCACCGCCGGGCCGGCGAGCGTACGCCGGGTGGCCCGACAGCCGGAGCGACACCGGGGCACTGTCGCGCCGACCACCACCGGTGATGCCACCACCGGCGGCCTGAGCACCCCGATGGGCGGTGGCACCAGCGACCAGTCCACGTCGGCGACCGGCCCAGCAAAGTCCATCAGGGACAAATCCAACGACTAACCCCACCCACCCGCCCCCTTGGCGGCGTGATCATGAGGTTGACGTGGCTGACGGAGATCAGTCCACGTCAACCTCATGATCGACTCAGCGGGTGGGGGTTGGACGGAGGACGCCTAGGCGTTGGGTGGCGCGGGTCAGGGCTACGTACAGGTCGCTGCGCCCGCGTGGGGACTCGGCCACCATCCGGTCCGGGTCGACCACCAGCACGGAGTCGAACTCCAACCCCTTGGCCTGCGCGACTGTCAACACCACCACCCGGCTCTCCAGCTCCGGATGCTCGCCGACGGCGGCCTCCGGCAGCGCGGCGGTCACCGCCGCACCCAACTCGCCCACCCGGCCGGCCGGCACGAGCACACCGAGCCGCCCCTCGGTCAGCCCGGCCGCCTCCCGGGTGGCCTCGGCGACCAACTCCGCAGCCAACCGACCGTCGGGCACCGTCCGGTCCCACGGCGGTACGCCGCTCTCCCGCACCGAGCGCGGCGGCCGCAGTGCCGGGTCGATCTCGGCCAGTACGTCGGCGGCGACCGCCATGATCTCGGCGGGAGTGCGGTAGCTGACCGTCAGCTCGGTTAGCCGCCACCGCTGCTCGACGTACGGGGCGAGGGCGTCCGCCCAGGACGGTGTGCCGCTCAGCGCGCCGGTCTGTGCCACATCGCCGACGATCGTCATCGACCGGCTCGGGCAGCGGCGCATCAGCAGTCGCCAGGCCATCGGCGAGAGTTCCTGCGCCTCGTCCACGATCACGTGGCCGAACGCCCAGGTGCGGTCGGCGGCGGCCCGCTGCGCGGTGGTCAGCCGGTCGGCCTCCTCCTGCCGCTCCAACAGCCGATCGGCGTCGATCAGGTCGGTCACGCCGAGGATCTCACCGCCCTCGGCCTCGTCCTCGACGTCGATCGAGCGGGAACCCCGGGCGATCTCCAGCACGCCCTCGGCGTACTCCCGTTCCATTATCCGGATGCGGTCCCGTCGGGCGGCGGCGGCGCGTTCGTCCTCACCGAGCAGTTCGGCGGCCTCGTCCAGCAGCGGGACGTCGGCCGGCGTCCAGCCACCGCGCTCGCGCCGCAGCAGCGCCCGCTCGTCCTCGCTGAGCATCGGCGCGGCGGCGGCGATCCGGTCCGGGTCGGCGTACAGGTCGGCGAGCAGGCGCTGTGGGGTGAGCACCGGCCACAGCCGGTCCAGGGCGGCCTGGATCTCCGTCTCCTCGCGCAGCTCGCGGCGGATCTCGGCCCGGTCCGCCTCGTCGAGGAGGTTGTCCCCGCCGAGCGGGTCGGCGCCGATCCGTTCGGCCACCTGGTCGGCGAGCGCGTGCACGATCTCGACGTCGAACAGCGCGCGGGACAGGTTGTGCGGTCGGTCGGCGCGGCGGACCCGGTCCCGGGCCGCGCGCACGATCTCCGGGTCGAGGGTCAGCGTCTCCCGCTCGACCTCGATCTCCAGCGGCTCGTCGGGCACCCACTGCCGGTCCCGTACGGCCAGCGCCAACACCTCGGCCAGCACCGCCCGGCCCTTGAGCGCAGCGGTCTCGGCCGGCTCGGTCCGTTGGGCGCTCACCCCGGGAAAAAGATCACCCTGGGTACGCAGCAGCACGCCGGTCTCGGCCAGCGTCGGCAGCACCTGGGAGATGTAGCGCAGGAACGTCGCGTTCGGGCCGACCAGCAGCACACCACGGCTGGAGAGCTCCCGGCGGTGCGTGTAGAGCAGGTACGCCGCCCGGTGCAGCGCGACAGCGGTCTTACCGGTGCCGGGTCCGCCCTGGACCACCATCACGCCCGGGAGTTCCGCGCGGATGACCTCGTCCTGCTCGGCCTGGATGGTCTCGACGATGTCGCGCATCCGGCCGGTACGGCCCGCGTTGAGCGCGGCGAGCAGCGACGCCTCACCGGTCAGCTCCTCGTGGGCACCGGGGGAGGCGGTGTCGATGTCGAGCACCTCATCGTTGAGCCCGGTCACCTTGCGCTGCCGGGTGCGCAGGTGCCGGCGACGGCGTACGCCCTGCGGGTTCGCGGCGGTGGCGAGGTAGAACGGGCGGGCGGCGGGTGCCCGCCAGTCCATCAGCAGCGGGTCGTAGTCACCACTGGTGTCGAAGATGCCGATCCGGCCGATGTAGCGGCGGGAGTCGTCGTCACCGTCGAGACGGCCGAAGCAGAGCCCGTTCTCCACGGCGGAGAACTGTTCGACCTGATCGGCGTACATCGCTACCGAGCTGTCGCGCTGCGAGCGGTCCTGGAGGGTGCCGCCGGTGTTGTGCAGCTCGGCGGTGAGCCGGTGGGCGGCCTGCTCACGCAGTTGGTCCAACCGGTTGTAGAGCATCGAGACGTACTCCTGCTCGCGACCGATCTCGTCGTCGAGCGGCAATTCGCCGGAACCGCCGGAGTGCCTTGACAAGCCGTCTCCCTAAAGATTAGAATCCTTTGCAGGAACGGCTTTTAGCCGTTCTTTTTTGTGCCTTCGAACTGTTGAAGATAGCGCGTTCCGCCGGTTCTCACCAAGCCGGGCGGTCCGGCGCGCCGGTGATCGCGAGGTGGCGACGGATGATCCTGCGGACCGGGCAACGGGTGGTCTTCATCGGGGACAGCATCACCGATTGTGGTCGACGCGACGTCGCCGCGCCCTACGGCAGCGGATATGTGAGTCTCGTGCGCGCCCTGGTCGACGCCCGGCACCCGGAGTTGGAGCTGGAGTGGGTCAACCGGGGTGTGGGCGGCGACACGGTGCGCGACCTGGCCGCCCGCTGGGACGACGACGCCATCGGCGAGCGCCCCGACTGGCTCGCGGTGCTGATCGGCATCAACGACATCTGGCGGCACTACGGTGACCGGCCGGATGAGGCCGTCGGCATCGAGGAGTACGAGCGCACCCTGCGTGACCTGCTCCGTCGGGCGGTCGACGCCACCGGCTGCCGACTGATCCTCGGCGACCCGTTCTTCATCGAGGCCGACCGGAGCGTCCCGCAACGCGCCGACACCGACCGGTACGCGGCGGTCGTGGCGGGGCTGGCCACCGAGTTCGACGCGGTGCACGTGCCCAACCAGGCGGCGTTCGACCGGGTGCTGGCGGTGAGTCCGGCGACGCGTTGGGCCGACGACCGCGTCCACCCGTACCTACCCGGCCACGCGGTCCTCGCCGACGCGTACCTCAGCGCCCTCGGCGTCTCCTCGGCCTGACCCACAGCGAAGCGCCGGGCCGACCGTCAGGTCGACCCGGCGCGAACACCGCGGAGATCAGCCGCGCGCGGCCTGGTAGAGCCGCTCCGGCGTCACCGCTCCGGCCAGCACCCGGCCGTCGTCGGTGAGCAGGACGCTGAACAGTTTGCTGGTGAGGAGCCGACCGCTGCCCCAGTCCCCACTGACCGCCGGCAGCCCGCCGAGCAGCTTCGACATGTCCAGGTCCGGTCCGGCGCCGGCCGTGGGAGCGGCCGGCTTAGCGGCGGGCTTCCGGCCGACATCGGCCCCGTCGAGGCGGCCAACCAGCACTGTCGTCCAGCCGTCGCCCACCGCGCGGACCTGCGGGTCACCCGTCGGCTCGACATGACCGGGCCTGCCCGTCGGGCGCTCGGCCTTCTCCTCGTTGACCGTCACGCCGGGCGGCGGGTTGAAGCGGAACTGGTCAGCGTCGGGGCGGCGGTAGTCGACCTGGGTGAACGCCACCTCGAACGCCGGCCGGTCGCTGCCCTTCGCGAGCACCTCGAAGCGCAGCGGCACGTGCTGCTCGGCGTCGATGGCGATCCGCAACTGGTGCACCAGGGAGGCCTGGTCGCGTGGCTGGAGCACCAACTCGTACGCGTCCCGGCCGGCGACGGTGGCCGACCGGCCCACGCTGACCTCGGTGCTCGGGTCGATCGCGTCCAACGCCAGGTCGGCGGCCTGCTGCGGGGTGGCCGGGAGGCTCGCCGCCGGCTCGGGGGCGGGCTTCCAGGCCCCGGCGTCGCCGCCCAGCGTGCGGTGGGTGGCGATGTTGCTGCGGCTCTGCCACGTCCACAGGTCCCGGCCGTTGCGGATGATGTCCTGCTCGCCCAGCGTGTCCATCAGCGCGACCCGCTGCTGGTCCGGCCCGGAATACCAGACCCGCAGGGTGTGGGTGCCGGTCAGCAGGGTGGTCAGCTCGTTGCCGGGAACCAGCCCGACGAGGGGCGGCAGGCCGAGGTCGGCGCGTTGCACGACGGTCCCGGACAACCCCTCCAGCCGGGATGTCTGCAGATCGACCAGGAGCTGAGCGGCGGTTCGGGGCGGCAGGCTCGGCTCGGCCTCGGCAGCGAACGTGCCGATCGCCGCGCCACCGCCGATGACGGCGACGGCCGCGGTGGCCGGAACCAGCCAACGAAGGACGGGACGGCTTCTCAGGACGGACATGGTGGCACCTCCTGCGGCCATCTTGCCCCCTCCGTGCTGTGAACGCGCTGAGGACAGCGAACCGCGCCGATTGACCCGGGTGGCACCCTTGAGCTGTGCGAGTGCTGGTGGTGGAGGACGAGGCCCGGTTGGCGGCTGCCCTGCAACGCGGTCTCCAGGCGGAGGGGTTCGCGGTGGACGTGGCCGCAACCGGCCCGGCGGGCCTGGACGCGGCCCGGCACGGCGGGTACGACGCCATGATCCTCGACGTGATGCTGCCCGGCCTCTCCGGGTACGAGCTGGTCCGGCGGCTGCGCGCGGAGCAGCACTGGCTGCCGGTGCTGATGCTCTCCGCCAAGGACGGCGAGTACGACCAGGCCGACGGCCTCGACTGCGGCGCCGACGACTACCTGACCAAACCCTTCTCGTACGTGGTGCTGCTGGCCCGGCTGCGGGCCCTGCTGCGTCGAGGCGCGCCGGAGCGCCCGACCGTGCTGGCGGTAGGTGACCTGCGGCTGGACCCGGCCCGCCGGCGGGTGACCCGGGCGGACGCCGAGGTGGCGCTGACCGCACGGGAGTTCGCGCTGCTGGACTACCTGATGCGCCGGCCGGGCCAGGTGATCTCCAAGGTCGAGTTGTTGGACCACGTCTGGGACGCCAGCCTGGAGACCGCGCCGAACGCCGTCGAGGTGTACGTCGGCTACCTGCGCCGCAAGCTCGGCCGGGACCGGCTGGAGACGGTCCGGGGCGCCGGCTACCGGCTGGCGACGTGACCGCCGACGGCCCGGCACCCACCCGTCGGGCCAGGCTCGGCCGGATGCCGGCCCTCGGGCTGCGCGGGCGGCTCATGGCGATCGGTGTGGTCGGTCTCACCATCGGGCTGGCCCTGGGCGGGGTGGTGCTGCTCGGCGCGCTCAGCTTCGTGCTCCAACGCACTGTCGACACCGAGGCGTTCCGCACCGCCGACGCGGTCGCCCTGCTCGCCGCCGAGGACGCGCTGCCCGACCCGCTGCCGGTGGCCGGGGGGCAGGTCCGCGTGCAGGTCGTCGACGGGCAGGGACGGATCCGCGCGGCCTCGATCGACGCCGACCGTCTGGTGCCGATGGTTCGCCCGGAGCGACTGAACCGCGACGGTCGGCAGCGGCTGGAGGTGCCGGCCGAGCGGGTCGGGCTCGTCGGCCCGGTCCGGGTGGTCGCCGTACCCGCCGGCACCGCGGCCGACCCGCTCACCGTGCTGGTCGCCCGCTCGATGGCCGACGTGCGGCACAGCACCCATGTGGTCCGGACCATCCTGCTGGTGGCGTTCCCGCTGCTGGTGGCCGTGCTGGCCGGGGTGGCGTGGCGGGTGGTGGGGGCGACGCTGCGGCCGGTCGAGGCCTTACGTCGAGGTGCCGAGGAGATCACCGGGAGGGCCGGTGCCGGCCGGCTGCCGGTGCCGGCGTCGGCCGACGAGATCCACCGTCTGGCGGTCACCCTCAACGGCATGCTGGGCCGGCTGGAGTCCGCCCGCGTCCGGCAGCGGGCCTTCGTCTCTGACGCCGCACACGAGCTGCGCAGCCCGTTGACCAACATCCGGACCGAGCTGGAGGTTGCCCAGCGCCTCGCCGACCGGACGGACTGGACGGCGGTGACCGCCAACCTGCTCGCCGACACCGACCGGTTGAGCCGCCTGGTCGACGATCTCCTGCTGCTGGCCCGCCTGGACGAGGCTCCGCCGGCCCGGGGGACCGGCCCGGTGGAGCTGGGCGCGTTGCTGATCGAGGTCGCCGCCCGCTATCCGTCACCGCCGGTGCGGGTGACGCCGCCGGCCGGCCCGCTCTGGACGATCGGCACCGTCGAGGAGTTGCGTCGCGTGCTGGCCAACCTGGTCGACAACGCGGTACGCCACGCGCAGGGTGATGTCGTGCTCGCGGCCGAAGCGACGTCGACGACGACCGGGCCTGGCGTCGGGGCGTACCACCTGGTGACGGTGACCGACGACGGCCCGGGGATCGCGTCGGCGGACCGGGAGCGGGTCTTCGACCGGTTCACCCGGCTGGATGACGGACGGGCCCGCGACGACGGGGGCGCCGGCCTGGGGCTGGCCATTGTCCGGGAGTTGGTCCGACGCGCGGGCGGCAGCATCACCCTGACCGACCCGCCGGAGCAGCGAGGACTACGGGTGTGCCTGCTCCTGCCTGCGTTGCCGGCCGAGGACGGCCAAAGGTAGACGGCCCGTGTCGGCGACCCCCGCGGGTCAGCGGCGGCTGGTGCAGACCTGCTTGGAACGGGCCACGGTGTCGGTGGACCAGGCGACGGCGACGGTGAAGCAGAAGTCGTTGGTGCGGTTGAGCGCGTAGATGACGAAGCTGGTGGTGCCGGCGGGCAGCGTCGCGAAGATGTTGTGGGTCTGGCCGGTGCGGCCGCCCGCGATGACCACCGGGCCCTCGCCGCCGGCCGGATAGGTCCAGTTCAACGCGATGCTGTCCCGGTTGTCGCGCAGGGTCACCGCGCTGGGTGGGGTGCCGGGCGGCGCCGCGGCGGCAGCCGACGTGGGTGCCGTGCCGCCCGGGGCGGGCGCGGTGCTGGCCGGCGCGCCGGCGGTGGGCGAGGCGCTGGCCGGCGGCGGGTTCGGTTCGTCGTCGCCGTCGACCCGGGCCACCCCGGCGATCACCGCTGCCGCGCCGAGGAGCACCACGACCACGCCGGCCACCAGCACCGGTACCAGCCGGTTGCGCTGCTCCGATGGCGCGCGGTGCACGGGCACCGGCAGCAGCCGCGACGGCGTGTACGGCTCGACCTGCGTGTACGGGTCGGGCTGCTGGTACGGGTCGGGCCGCGCGTACGGGTCGGACGGTTGCTGCTGGTCGGACGGCGGGTTCGGGTCGGGCGACCCGTACGGGTCGGCGGGTGGGTGCAGCCGGTACACCCCGGGCTGCTCCTCAGTGCCGCCGGCCAACCCGACCACCGACGGGGGCACCGGAGGGTCGGTGGGGTGGGGCGACGGCTCGTCCGCCGCTTCGGTCGACCATCTGCTGCCCGTCGACCCGATCGCCTCGTCGGAGGGCAGCCGGGGGTTCGGCACCGCCCCGGCTTGGTGGGTTGTGGCTGCCTGCGGGTGGTAGCCGGATTCGGCCGGCCCGTCGCCGTGCGGTGGGACGCGGGCGGCCGGCACGACCGGTGTGTCCCGAGCCGTGGGCGGGTTGTCGGCGCAGGCGTGGTCGGGACTGGCGGCCGCCCGGGCCAGGGCCGCCACCTGGGTGGCCAGCGGGTCGTCGGCGGGCAGGTGCTGGCGGCACAGCTCACGGGCGAGCGCCAGGTTGTCGTGTGCCTCGGCGAACTGCCCACAGTCGCGCTGCATCGCCCCGAGCCGCGCCAGCATCTTGATGCCGCTGGGGTGCCCGTCGCCGTACACCTCGCGGTGCAGCTCCCAGGCGTCCTGGAGGCGGTCGCGGGCCACAGTGCACTGGCCGCGCGCGTACTCGACGGTGGCCAGGTCGGCGTGCGCGGCGAGCACCCGCAGTGACTCCGGGCCGTCCTGTGCGGTCAGCTCGATGATGACTTCCTGGTAGAGCCGCGCCGCCCGGGAGTGGCTGCCGACCCGGTGCAGCACAGCGGCCAGGGTCGCCGCCGCGGCCACGGTGCGCGGGTCGGCGCGGCCGTGCAGGCGGGTGGTGGCCGCGTACGCGAAGGCGGCCCACCCGCGGGCCGAGTGCGGCTCGCCGAGGGCGATCAGCACCCGCGCCTGGAGGCTGGCCGCCTCGGCCAGCTCGGGAGTGGCGTTGGCCGGGCGGGGGTCGGCGTCGGTGAGCGCGTCGGACAGCAGTTGCTGTGCGCCGGCCAGATCGCCGGAGGACACGAGGTGGTGCGCCTGATCAGTCAGTTCACCGAAGCCGGAAGACACGCCCCATCGTGCTCATCCGACGACGGTAAGTACAAGACCCGCGCCGGTGTCGATTGGTCAGGATCCGGTCAGGTGCTCGGCCAGGGTCTCGCTGATCCGGCGTAGCTGGTCGACCTGGGCGGGGCTCAACGCGTCGAACAGGTGTCGGCGTACCCCCTCGACGTGGCCGGGAGCGGCGGCCGCGAGGGTGGCGAAACCCTCGTCGGTGAGCAGCGCGATCTGCCCGCGCCGGTCGGTGGGGCAGTCCTCGCGGCGCACCCAGCCGGCGGCCTCCAGCCGGGCCACGGCGTGCGAGAGCCGGCTGCGCGACGACCCCGCAGCCTGCGCCAACTGGCTCATGCGCAGTTGACGGCCGGGGGCCTCGGAGAGCTGGACCAGGATCTCGTAGTACGCGTGCGGCATGCCCGCGTCGCGTTGCAGCTCACGGTCGAGAGTGTCCATCAGCACCCGGGAAGCGGTGAGGTACGCGCGCCACGTGCGCTGCTCGTCGGGGTCCAACCAGCGGGTCATGACCGCCATCATACTCCCGATGGTTGAATGTTCAACTAAACCGCGCTAGTCTCGGGTCATGGGTATCCACCGGCTCAACCACGCGGTCCTCTACGTCAGTGACCTCGCCCGCAGCGTCGCGTTCTACAGCGACGTGCTGGGCTTCCGCCCGGTGGCGATGACCCCGGACGGCTTCCGGGGCGCCACCTTCCTCCAGGCCCCCGACTCCACCAACGACCACGACCTCGGCCTCTTCGAGATCGGCGCGGGCGCCGGGCGGTCGACCGCCGGCCGGTCCACCGTCGGCCTCTATCACCTCGCCTGGGAGGTGGACACGCTCGACGAGTTGGCCGCCACCGCCGAGCGGCTCGCCGCGGCCGGCGCACTGGCCGGCACCTCCGACCACGGCACTACCAAGAGCCTCTACGGCAAGGACCCGGACGGCCTCGAGTTCGAGGTGGTCTGGCTGATCCCGGCCGACCTGCTCGACGACTCCGCGCTGGCCGCCCGCAAGCAGATCGGTCGGCTCGACCTGGACGCCGAGCGGCAGCGTTACGGCGGGCAGACCCGGGGCGGGGTGGGGATCTCCGTCCCGGCCTGACCGCCCGTACGGTAGAACGGACCGATGCCGACCGACCGGACCACTGATTTCCTCCGCGAGCTGCTGGTCCGCCAGTTGACGACCTGGCTGCCCGCGGCCCTGCACCGCTCCCGGCGGGCCACCATAGCCCTCGCGGCCGCCGACGCGGGCAGCGCGGAGGCCGCGCTGCGCCTGGTCGCCACGCACGGCGACCAGGTGCGCGGCCGGCAGGTGACGGTGCTGGTGCTGGCCGACGCCGCCGCCGACCTGCCGGCCCGACTCGGCCCGATCGAGGCGGAGCTGCCCGCCGAGGTCACAGTGCACCTGCTGCCCGGCGACGCCTACCGGTTACCGGTCGCGGTGAAGGCCGCCGGGGCGGCCGGCGCGCCGCTGTTCTCCTTCGTGGACCTGCCCGGCGCCATGACGCCGAAGCTGCTCACCGCCGCGACCAACGGCCGGACCGGAGAGCTGCTGCTGCACACCGGCGACAGCGCCCGAGACGTGTTCGTCTCCGCCGGCTTCCCCCTGGTGGCCGAGGTGGCACCGGTGCTCTCCGGCGGCGAGGCTGCCGGGGTGATCGCGTTCGGCAGCCGCTCCGACCGGAGTCTGGAGGCGGTCCGTGACGCGCTCTGGGAGCTCGGCGCGGACCTCGGCGTGCGCTACCGCGACCCGCTCGACCCGACCGGCACGACCGTCGACGTGGTCGGCGATCCCGACCTCGAACCGCTGGCTCACGAGCTGCTGGCCGAGTTGCGGGCGGGCGGGCCACGGCCGGTCACCGAGCTGCGCCGGCACACCCTCACCGCGACCGTCTATCGGGCCGCCGACGCCAACCAGGCGCTCGCTGAGCTTATCGACGCCGGTGCCCTGCGACGCGATCGCGAGTCCGGGCGGCTGGCCGGCGACGAGATCATCACCCTGGTGCGCTGAGCGCCCACCCCGCAGACGCCGAGCGGGGTGCCGGTGAATCACCGGCACCCCGCTCGACTCCCGGGAGGCTTACGACCGGGTCTTGTCCTGCTTCCAGCTCAGCGGACCCGGCAGGTCGACCCGGTGCGCACGGGCCTTGGAGTTCCAGGACCAGCGACCGATCTTGATGCTCCACGAGGAGAAGCCGTTCTCGGTGAAGTTCAGGATGATCGGACCGTACTTCTTGCGCTTGCGAAACATGAGGCCCATCGGAGGTCTCCCCTCGTCACCGTTCCCTGCCGTGTCGAGATCGAACATGCCCGAACCGTCAACTTTTGAAACCCTCTCGCCGTCCGCCCTGGACGGTCGCCCACCGAGTGCCGCAATCTCTATCCACCAGATAGGTGTTGCGGCACGGTAAACGCTGCTCGTAGCGCTTCGTAACATCGGCGGCGATAGAAGTCTCATCTTCTGGAAGGCCGTTGACCGCTCGTTCCGATCCCGGGCAGCATGGGGTCATGTCGCAGCGGGATGAGCTTCTCCTCACCGCTCGTGTGCACGTCGACCTGGTCCGGCACGCGAGCGCGCTCTGTTGAGCTGACCGGTTCACCCGGCTCGGCTCCAGCGCCGCACTCCCATCGCCCGCCCGCTCAACGCGGAGCAGCGTGCCCGCACGCCCTCATCCGGGCGTCCCCGCTCCCATCGTGGACAGATCAGGAGACTCCTCATGTCCCCACCCCGTCGTCCCGTTCTGCGTACCCTCGCCGCTGTTGCGGCGCTGGTCGTGCTCACCGCCACCGCCGGCTGCGGCGGTGACGCGGCAGCCGACGGCGCCCAGGCCAACGAGCTGCGCTACCAGGGCTCGGTCGGTCAGGTCACCCTCCCCGAACTCGCCGCCGACCTCGGCTACCTCGGCGACGTCAAGCTCACGTGGATCGGCAACGTCACCGGTGGCCCGCAGGACATCCAGGCCACCGCCACCGGGCAGAGCGACTTCGGCGGCGCGTTCAACGGCGCCATCGTCAAGCTCGCCGCCGCCAACGCCCCGATCACCGCCGTGGTCAGCTACTACGGCTCGGACGCGCAGACCTTCCAGGGCTACTACGTGCTCGACGAGAGCCCGGTCCGCAGCCCCCGTGACCTGATCGGCAGGAAGGTCGGCATGAACACCCTCGGCGCGCACGCCGAGGCCGTGCTCAAGACCTGGCTCGCCCGCGGCGGTCTCACCGCCGCCGAGATCAAGCAGGTCGAGCTGGTCGCCCTGCCACCGGTCAACACCGAGCAGTCGCTGCGACAGCGGCAGATCGACGTCGCGGTGCTCGGCGGGGTGATCCGCGACAAGGCGGTCGCCAGTGGCGGCATCCGCACCATCTTCACCGACTACGAGCTGCTCGGCGCCTTCAGCGGCGGCACCTACGTCTTCCGCGACGACTTCATCAAGCGCAACCCGGAGACCGTCAAGGCGTTCGTCACCGGGGTCGGCAAGGCCATCGAGTGGGCCCGCACCCAACCCCGGGAGACAGTGGTCGCCCGGATGCGGGACATCATCGGCAAGCGCGGCCGCAACGAGGACCCGTCGCTGGTCGCGTACTGGAAGAGCAGTGGTGTCGCCGGGCGCGGCGGCGTGATCGGTGAGCAGGAGTTCGGCACCTGGATCGACTGGCTCGCCGCCGAGGGCGAGCTCAGGGGCGACCGTCCGAAGCCCGGCGACATCTACACCAACCGGTTCAACCCCTTCGTGGACGGGGGGAACGCGTGAGCACCGACAAGATCCTCTTTGATCGGGTGAGCAAGACCTTCCCGGTCCGCGCCAGTCGGCGCGGCGGAGCCGGCGCGGTGACCGCGCTGGACGCTGTCACCCTCGGGGTACGCCCCGGCGAGTTCCTGGTCGTCGTCGGCCCCAGCGGCTGCGGTAAGTCCACGCTGCTCGACCTGCTCGGAGGGCTCACCGAGCCGACCGCAGGGCGGGTGCTCGTCGACAGTCGCCCCGTCACCGGTCCCGGCCTGGACCGGGGCATCGTCTTCCAGCAGTACGCGCTGCTGCCCTGGCGCACCGCCGCCGGCAACGTCGCGTTCGGCCTGGAGGCCAAGGGGGTGCCCCGCGCCGAACGCGCCGCCCTGATCGAGCACCACCTCGACCTGGTGGGCCTGCGCGGGTTCGCCGACCGCTACCCGCACGAGCTGTCCGGCGGGATGAAGCAGCGGGTGGCCATCGCCCGCAGCCTCGCGTACGACCCGGACGTGCTGCTGATGGACGAGCCGTTCGCCGCCCTGGACGCGCAGACCCGCGACTCGTTGCAGGACGAGCTGGTGCGGATCTGGGCCCGCACCGGCAAGACGATCGTGTTCATCACCCACGGCATCGACGAGGCCGTCTACCTGGGTCAGCGGGTGGCGGTGCTGACGTCCCGGCCGGGGCGGCTCAAACAGGTCATCGACATCGACCTCGGCGACCGCGACGCGGTCGAGGACGTCCGCTCCACCGACGCGTTCCGCCACCACCGGCACCAGATCTGGACCCTGCTGCGTGACGAGGTGCGGGCCGCCCAGGCGGCCGAGGGCACCGGCGTCCGCCACACCGAGGAGGCCCGCGTTGGTTGACATCGCCGAACGTCCCACCCGACTCGTAGGCCCACCCACAGTGCCCCGCGCTGCGCCCGACCGTGCTGTTCCCGGTCGCGCCGGTCGGCTGCTCGGCATCGGCGCGAAGGTGCTGCACCGCACCGTCGCCATCGTCGCGCTGGCCGCGATCTGGGAGGGCGCACCCCGGCTCGGGCTGGTGGACCGGGTCTTCCTGCCCCCGCTGTCGGAGGTGCTGGTGGCCTGGTGGGAGTTGCTGCGCAGCGGGCAGCTCGCCGAGCACGTGGGCGCGAGCCTCACCCGGTCGCTGGCCGGGCTGGGCCTGGCGGTGCTCACCGCCATTCCGCTCGGCCTGCTGATCGGCTGGTACCGGCCGCTCGCCGAGCTGCTCAGCCCGCTGCTGGAGGTGTTCCGCAACACCGCCGCGCTGGCCCTGCTGCCGGTGTTCGTGCTCATCCTCGGCCTGGGGGAGACCTCCAAGATCGCCCTGGTGCTGTACGCGTGCTCCTGGCCGATCCTGCTGAACACCATCGCCGGGGTGAAGGGCGTCGACCCGCTGCTGATCCGGTCGGCCCGCTCGATGGGGCTCAACCACCTGCGGCTGTTCCAGAAGGTGATCCTGCCGGCCGCCGTGCCGACCATCTTCACCGGCGTCCGGCTGGCCGGGGCGTACTCGATCCTGGTCCTGGTCGCGGCCGAGATGGTCGGCGCGAAGGCCGGGCTCGGCTACCTCATCAACTACGCGCAGTACAACTTCGCGATCGCCGACATGTACTCCGGGATCATCACGATCTCCGCCATCGGCCTGGTCGTCAACCAGCTCCTCGTCGCCCTCGAACGTCGCTTCTCCACCTGGCGCGTCGACGTCTCTGCCGGATAGGACGGACTCCAATGACCCGTACCCTGCACCTCAACGCGTTCCTGATGGGCGTCGGCCACCACGAGGCCGCCTGGCGGCACCCCCGCACCGACCCGCGTCGGGTCACCGATGTACGGCACTTCCAGGAACTGGCCCGGATCGCCGAACGCGGCACCCTCGACTCGCTCTTCCTCGCCGACGGTCTCTCGGTCGGGCCGAACCCCCGCCACAACATCCAGGCCGTCTTCGAGCCGCTGACCCTGCTCGCGTCGCTCGCTGCGGTGACCGAACACATCGGTCTCATCGCGACGGTCTCCACCACCTACAACGAGCCGTTCCACGTCGCCCGCAAGTTCGCCTCGCTGGACCACCTCAGCGGTGGCCGGGCCGGCTGGAACATCGTCACCTCCGCCCAGGAACGGGAGGCGGTCAACTTCAACCGGGACAGCCACCCCGAACACGCCGACCGTTACCGGCGGGCCGCCGAGTTCGTCGACGTGGCGATCAAGCTCTGGGACAGCTGGGAGGACGACGCGCTGGTCTTCGACACGACGGCCGGGGTGTTCGCCGACACCGACCGGGTGCACGAGGTGGCGCACCGCGGGCCGGAGTTCCAGGTCCGTGGCCCACTGAACATCCCCCGGGGGCCCCAGGGCCGACCGCTGCTGGTGCAGGCCGGCTCGTCGCCGGACGGGATAGCCTTCGCCGCCCGCTACGCCGAGGCGGTCTTCACCGCGCAGCAGACCCTCGCCGACGGGCAGAGCTTCTACGCCGAGCTGCGCCGGCAGGTCACCGCCGCCGGCCGCGAACCGGACCTGGTGAAGGTCCTGCCCGGCATCGCGCCGGTGCTCGGCGGCACCGAGGCCGAGGCGATGGCGCTCGCCGCGGAGCTGGAGGAGCTGATCGTCCCCGACTACGCCCTGGCCCAGCTCTCCGGGATGCTCGGCATCGACCTGACCGGCCTGCCGCTGGACGGGCCGCTGCCGAAGCTGCCGGCCGCCGGCGCCGTGCAGGCCCACCAGAGCCGCTACCAGCTCGTCACCGAGCTGGCCCGCCGGGAACAGCTCACCATCCGGCAGCTGATCGGCCGCCTCGGCGGCGGCCGGGGTCACCGGGTCGTCGCCGGTACGCCGGAGCAGGTCGCCGACCAGATCGAGCTGTGGTTCACCCAGGGCGCCGCCGACGGGTTCAACATCATGCCGCCGCACCTGCCCGGCGGGCTCGCCGACTTCGTCGACCACGTGGTGCCGGTGCTGCGCTCCCGTGGGCTGTTCCGCACCGAGTACACCGGTCGGACGCTGCGCGAGCACTACGGCCTGCCCCGACCGGCCAGCGCGTACGCCACGTCGGCCCTGGTGCCGGCATGACCACCGTGGAGCGACCCTCGGCGGAGATTGCCGAGCTGCGACCGGTGAACCCGGGCCTGTTCCGCGCACTGCTGCGGCGGCAGGCCAGCACCGTCACGGTGGTCACCGCTGTCGCCCGCGGCACCGACCCCGCCTGCCTCGGTGGGATCGGCGCGCCCATCCGGGCGGGCTTCACCGCGACCTCGTTCACGTCAGTGTCGCTGGACCCACCCCTGGTGTCGTTCTGCCTCGGGGTGGCGTCGTCGAGTTGGCCGGTGCTCGCCCGCGCCGAGCACGTCGCCGTCCACCTGCTCGGCGCCGGGCAGCGGGAGGCCGCCACGGTCTTCGCGACCAGCGGCATCGACCGGTTCGCCGCGTACCCGGACTGGACGTCGGGACCGTTCGGGGTGCCGCTGCTCGACGGGGTGCTGGCCCGGCTGCTCTGCCGGGTGGCGCACCGGATCCCGGCCGGCGACCACACGCTGGTGATCGCCGAGCCGCTGGCGCTCGGCGACGGTGGCGACGGCCCGCCACTGGTCCACCACCGCGGCGGCTACACCACCGCCGTGCCGACGTGACCGCACCGACCACCGCCGACCTGCTCGCGTTGGACCGGGCCGCCCAGGACCTGCTGTTCCGGGCGGCCCGCACGGCCAACACGTTCACCGACGAGCCGGTCACCGACGCCCAGGTCGCGGCGATCCACGACCTGATCCGGTACGGGCCGACCGCGTACAACGGTCAGCCGCTGCGGGTGCTGCTGCTCCGTTCGGCGGCGGCCCGGGCGCGGCTGCTGCCGTACGTCTCGTCGAGCAACCGGGCGAAGACGGCCAGCGCGCCACTAGTGGCGGTGCTCGCCGCCGACGTGGACTTCCACGAGCGGCTGCCCGAGCTGTACCCGCACCGGCCGCAGGCCCGCAACTGGCTGAGCGACAGTCCGTCCCGCGCCGAGCAGGCCCGGTTCAGCGCGACCCTCCAGATCGGCTACCTGTTGGTGGGCGTACGCGCCGCCGGGCTGGCCGCCGGCCCGATGGCCGGGTTCGACGCGGCCGGGGTGACCCGCGAGTTCTTTCCCGACGGCCGGCACGAGGCGCTGCTGCTGCTCAACCTGGGCCACCCCGGCCCGGACGCCTGGGAACAGCGGCTGCCCCGGCTCAGCACCGAGGAGGTGGTGTGGACGCTGTGAGCCGACCCGAGGTCAGCGGGGCTCCCACGCGTCGGGCAGCGCGGTGAGCTTGCGGACGTGCGCGGGCAGTCGACCGCTGACGATCTCGGCGAGACTCACCTCGTCGACGACCCGCCGCACGGCGGCGCGCACCGCCACCCACAGGCCGGGCAGGTTCTCCGCCGAACCCTCGTACCGGGTTTCCTCGGGGCGCAGCCCGCGTACCCCGGCCAGTGGGCCCTCGACGGCGCGCAGCACCGCGCCGACGGTCACCTCGCGTGGTGGGCGCGCGAGGGTGTAGCCGCCCTCGGCGCCGCGTTGCGCGCGGACGATGCCGGCCCGGCGCAGATCCGCCAGGACCGCCTCCAGGAACTTACGGGGCATGTCCTGCTCCGCGGCGATGGCCTGGGTGGACAGCAGCGAGGGGTACGCGGTGGCGAGGCTCAACGCCGCCCGTACCGCGTAGTCGCCGCGCGCGGAGATCTGCACCCTGCCATCATGCCCGCCCGGTGCCGCCCGGCCCTCCGGTGGGCGGCCCGGACCTCGTGGCGTACCCGCCGTTGGCGGGTTCGCCGGAGGTGCCGGGGCGGAACCAGCCGCCGTTGACGCCCGTCGACTCGGCCGGCGGTCGGGGTCGGACCACCCGGCCGGCCACCGGTTGGTCCCGGGCGGCCCGGAACGCGCCAGGGCTGACCCCGACCTCGCGGCTGAAGAAGCGGCCGAAGTTGGTGGGTTCGGAGAAGCCGAGCCGCCGGCCGATCTGGGCGATCGGCTGATCCGTCGCGGCCAGTAACCGGCTGGCCTGCAACGCCACCCGCTCGTCGATGACCTGTTTGGCGCTGCGACCGGTGACGGCCAGGCAGGCCCGGGTCAGGGTCCGCACCGAGCAGCCGAGCTCCGCCGCATAGTCCTCCACCCGCCGGGTGTGCGGGTAGCCGTGCTCCACCTCGCGGCGGAACCGGTGGAACGTCTCGTCCTCGGGTCGGGACGGCGACCGGTCGTCGTGGGCTACGGCCAGCCGCAGCAGCAGCACGGCCAGTTGGTGCCGGAGCAGCGCGCGGGCGGTGGGGCCGTCGGGGTGCCGTCGACAGTCCACCGCCAACTGGCTCACCTCGCTGATCACCGCGTCCTCGTCCTCACCGGCCAACTGCCGCCAGGTCGCGGTAGTGGTCAGGTCGACGTCGAAGTCGCGCAGCGCCTCGGGATCCCAGGCGACCACCGTGGCGTCGAACTGAGGGCCGGCGCAGCGGAGCACCTGGCCGGGGCGGACCCGAAGCAGTGTGCCGGGCCGGCACGGCAGCAGATGAAAGTCGAGTTCCGCGTCGCCGTGCCCACGCGTGGTGAGAATCAACAGCTCCCGCTCGACGATCACCGGCCGACGCCAGCCCGGGGCACCGGCAAGATCGGCCAGCGCGAACGTGGCTATCTCGTCGGTGACGGGAGACGCCGTTCCGATCGATGGCGCGGGGGAGGAATCGGTGGAGACCATCGCCTGCGACGGTAGCCCGAACCGCAGGTCACCGCATCCCGATCGACGTTCGTAGCGGAATCCGCGGCAAGCTCCGGGCTTGTCCCGCTCCCGGCGGCCGGGCTACGTTACCCGGCGGTAGCGCCGTCGGTCCGCGGTCCGCCCGGCATCCGCCGGCCACTCGACCGGCCGACGGCCCCCGCCGACTCGCGATGGGATGGGCATGACGCAGCTGTTTTCGGTCGAAGGTAAGACGGTCCTGGTCACCGGCGGCTCGCGGGGGATCGGGCTGATGATCGCCCAGGGCTTCGTCCGAGCCGGCGCACACGTGATCATCTCGTCGCGCAAGGCGGACGTCTGCGAGGCGGTCGCCACCACCCTGTCCGCCGAGGGTCGCTGCGAGGCCATCCCCGCCGACCTGAGCGACGACGCCGGCGCCGAGACGCTTGCCGCCGCCGTGCGTGAGCGCTTCGGCCGCCTCGACGTGTTGGTCAACAACGCCGGCGCGACCTGGGGCGCACCGCTGGAGGGCTACCCGGAGGCCGCGTTCGACAAGCTCTGGGCGGTCAACGTCAAGGCCGTCTTCCGGCTCACCACCGCGCTGCTGCCGGCGCTGCGCGCCGCCGCCAGCGCCGACGACCCGGCCCGCGTGATCAACATCGGGTCGATCGACGGCATCCGGGTGCCGATGATGGAGGTGTACGCGTACTCGGCCACCAAGGCGGCCGTGCACATGATCACCCGCAGCCTCGCCCACCAACTCGCCGGTGAGCAGATCACCGTCAACGCGATCGCGCCCGGCCCGTTCGAGAGCAAGATGATGGCGTTCGCGCTCGACGACCCGGCGAGCCGGGCCGCCATCGAGCAGCAGGTGCCGCTGGGCCGCATCGGGCGCCCCGAGGACATGGCCGGCACGGCCATCTACCTCTCGTCGCGCGCCGGCGCGTACCTCACCGGGGCTGTCATTCC
This sequence comes from Micromonospora noduli, assembly GCF_003264475.1. Classification (NCBI taxonomy): domain Bacteria; kingdom Bacillati; phylum Actinomycetota; class Actinomycetes; order Micromonosporales; family Micromonosporaceae; genus Micromonospora; species Micromonospora noduli. The sequence goes on from NZ_PYAC01000023.1 coordinate 308,057, forward strand.
CGTCGACGGCGGCATCACCACGCACGGCTGAGCACCGGCAGATCCGGAGCGCGCTGCCCGCGTACTCCCTGGGTGTGTGCCGGGGCCGCGCGGACTCGGCAGATCCGCGCGGCCCCGGTGTGGCCGGTGTTGCCCGTTCGGGCGGTCAGCGACCGGCGAGCAGCCGGTTCACCGCCGTGTCGACGTCCAGGTGCTCGGCCTCACGGCCGCGCGGGACGACGACGTAGGTCCGTCGAAGGAAACGCACCAGGACGCTGCGCGGCACCTCGAAGAGGGCGTTGCCGTCCGGTGACGAGAGGGCCAGCGCGACGAAATCGCCGCGCGGTGTGGCCCAGGGCCAGACCCGCACATCCCCGATGCCGGCCGGCTCGTCCAGGCCGGTGACCAGAAGTTCGCGAGCGAACGACCAACTCACCGCCTCGCCCCCTGCCGATTCGGCATGGAACAGGACATGGACCGCATACGGGTCAGCAGGGTCGTAACGCAGACTGGCACGCACCGGCAAGGCGGTGGCGTCAGGTGCGACGAGCCTTAGCGACGTCTCGACCTCTACGGTCGTCGGTCGGATGACACTCATGGACGTTCTCCCCCCGGCACCGCTGCGGAACGCGCGTGTCCCGCTTTTCCCATACTCAGGTGCTACTCCTGGCTACGCTCCGCCATACGCTGACTTCACCCAGTGGTGGGAAGGGGGACGGAAAGGCCGCGTGAATGTGAGCATTCATGTAGGATTTCCGGTTCTGCCCAGTGCGTGATCCCGCCCGGTATCGGGTGGCTCAGTCGTCGACTTACTCCGGTAACGTCCAGTCGGCCGTTGCAGTGACGGGCCCGAGCGACACTGGGGGGTGAAATGGTGACGAAGCAATCCTCAGTGGATCCGGCGGCGGCGCCCGGCCCGCCGAACGTCGCGGTCCGAGCAGCCGAAAAGCGGGGGTACGGAGTGCCGATGGAGCAGCCCGAACGGGCCGGTCGGCCGGCGTCCGACGCCGGTCGTCCAGGTGGTGGTGGCGCCGGTCGTGGTGGCGACGCCGCCGTTGGTCGTGGCGGCGGCGCCGGTGTTGGTGGCGGCGGCACCGGCGTTGGTGGCGGCGGCGACGCCGACGCCGGCCGTGGTGGCGGAATCGCCGTGCAGGAGCGGCCGCGCCGGCCCCGCTGGCGTGAGCGGATCTCGCTGACCCTCGACCTCATCCGCGCCAACCCCACCGGCCGGATCGCACTCAAGATCTTCATCGCGATCGCCGGAGCCCTGGTGGTGACCATCGGCATCGCCCTCATCCCGCTTCCCGGGCCCGGCTGGCTGCTGGTGATCGCCGGCCTGGGCATCTGGGCCGTCGAATACCACTGGGCGCGCCGGCTGCTCGGCTTTACCCGCCGCCACGTCCACGGATGGACACGCTGGGTAACCAGGCAGTCGCTGCTGGTACGAATCGTGCTCGGCTCCGTCGGCCTGGTCTTCGTGGCCACGGTGGTCTGGCTGTCCCTCAAGTACAGCCTCGGCATCGACGTGGTGGCCGAGGCGATGCACTACCTCGCGACGCACTGACCCCGGATTTCCGGTCCGGTTCCACGATCGGGTAGAGTCAGTGGCGCTGAGGGCGATTAGCTCAGTGGGAGAGCGCTTCGTTCACACCGAAGAGGTCGCTGGTTCGATACCAGCATCGCCCACTCTCAGTCATCGCAGGTCAAAGGCCACTTCCCGAGTTCGGGAGGTGGCCTTTCTGCTGTCGTGCAGCAGCTAAGTACAGCAACGGCGTGATTGGCCTAGTGAATCGCCAAGGCGTTTGAGGGCGTCTCTGGTCGCCTTGTTGGATACCTGGGTATAGATCTCCATCGTCACGGCGAAGCGGGCGTGCCTCAGCACCTGCATGGCGACTCTGCGGTGGACGTCGAGGTCAGCGGGCGCAGTCCGGCGTAGGCGTTCGGTTGGCCGTCAAGGCTGCCTTGACGGTGGTCGGCCGTCGTGGCGCCGCTGGCGGTGTCGGTGGTCATGGGCCTGCCGAGGTGCCAGCAGGCGTCGATGAGGCGTCACGTCGATTCCAAGCCAGCGTCGCCCTAGCTTTTCGGCGGCGTCGACAGTGGTCCCGCAGCCAAACCCGTGGCGTTCCTACTCGCCGACCTCGGCGTGACCAAGAGCCACTCGCAGCCGCACACCAGCAACGACAACCCGTACGGCGAAGCGCACTTCAAGACACTGGAGTACCGGCCCGGCTTCCCCGACCGCTTCGACAACATCGAACAGGCCCGAACCCCCTGCTGGTCGACACGGTGCAGGGTTCGAGGGGCCCGATCTACGCTTCGGCCGTCAGTCCGAGGTCCGGATCTGCTCCAGGCGCGTCAGAGGCTCCCGGCGGAACTCCATGAGCTCCCGCAGCGCGTCCTTCTCCGCCGTGGTGATCACGACGTCCTCCTTCAACAGGGCGCCGACGAGCGTCGGGATCGCCAGGTCCCAGGCCCCGGCGCCTCCGGCGGTCAGGACAATCGGCCGGTACTCCGGGCTGATCCTGGGTGCGAGCTGGTCGGTGATCCGGCGGCTGCGCCGGTAGAAATCGATGACTTCCATGGGTCTCCCGTGGGTTCGGTGGCTAGGCCAGCGGGTTGGTGGTGAGGCCCTCGCCGCTGACGGGGTAGCCGCCGGCGATGCTGCCGTCCTTGTCCAGGATAACGACGCAGGTGATGCCGTCGCGGGTGCCGGTGACGAGCCAACCGTCGCCGTCGAGACGTGCCTTAGGGCGGCTGTCGGGGTTGGCGGCGATGCTCTTGAACCAGCCCTCGACCTGTTCCTTGGTGGTGCCGGGCGGGAAGCGCGTCTTGCCGGGCTCGGTGGACGAGGGCTTGTGGTCGCCACTGCCCATGCCGTCGCCGTCCCAGATCTTGTCCATCGCCCCGTCGCCCATCTGACCGAAGCGGTCCATGTCGTACTTGGCGTCGGTGAACTCGGGGTCGTCCCAGGGGTTGGTCCTCTTGGGCGCCTCCGGCTCGGATGTGTCGGCGCCCTTCGGGCGGCCCTCCTCGGCGCGCTTGATGCCGTGCTGCTGGGCTGGTCCCACGCGCTTGGGCATCATTGCGGGGTTGAACTTGGGACGCTTGGGGCCATCGCCGCCACCGCCGTGCGGTGGGGTGGGGCCTGGGGGGCGCTTGTGGAGACCCGCCACAGCGAACAGGACCACCAGGACGGCGGTGGTCCGCAGAGCCGCCATGAGTTGTCGCATCGAGGGCCGCCTAGACGTCGAGGAGTGCGCGAAGGGCGGAGAGGCTGGCGATCAGGCCCATCAGCCAGCCGAAGATGCGGCCGGTCCAGCGGACGACGGCGACCGCGAGCTGGGAGGCGACAAGCGGTGTGGCGAAGCCGAGAGAGAAGACCACCTCGGCCAGCCACACCACGACCTTGGCGATGCAGTCGGCGATGAAGGCGCGCACGACCTCCCGCACTATCTGCACCACGGTTCCCGCGCCACGGGTCGCGGCACCCATGCCGGCGGCCGTGCCCGCGAAGATCCCGGCGACGTCGATGTTGATGGTGAGGATGTCTCGGTAGGCGTCGGCGGCGGCGCCCTGCCATCCGTCGAGGTCGCAGACCAGCCGCGCCTTGAGGTCCTCGGCGATGGAGAACAGCTCACTGGCCATGTTGTCCCAGGTCATGGCGTGCGTCTCGATGGTCTCGGGATCACCGGCGAGCCAGTCGAGTGCCTGCTTCAGTGGCTCGACCTGCTCGATGGCCCACTCGATGCCCATCGACAGGAGCGTGCTGAACGGGTCGATGGCGATGGCCGCCCCGTCGAGAGCGGCGCCCAAGCCCGCGATTGAGCCGTCGATCCAGCTGCCGGAGTCGATGGCGTTCTTGATGCCCATGTAGTCGTCGGCAAGCGGCAGGCCGGTCCAGCCGTCGCGGTGCGCGGCGCTGGTCGAAGGGATGTCGGAGGTCGTGGCGACCAGTGGGTTGCTCATGAGAGGACGCCGGGCCGGCTCAGGTCGCGGAGTGGAAGGAGTTGAAGCCGTCGGTGGTCGACTCCTCGGTCCGCTCGTAGGCGTCGGCGGTTTTCTTGATTCCTGCGGCGAGCAGCGCGATGTTCTCGGCGAGCATGTCCACGCCCTTGTCCTGGTCCCGGTGGCGTCCCTCCAGGATGGGCGGTAAGAACTGGCAGAGCTGCCCGTAGGCATCGTCGGCCTGGAAGATGGTGCCGCTCGCGGCCTTGACGGCGGCGAAGCGGTCGTGAATGGCCAACATGGCCGTGGCGTGCGCGCGCAGGGCCTCGATGTCGACCTCGAACCCTCCGTGCATCAGTAACGCCCCTCTTCGTCCTCGGTGTCGGCGGTCCGGAATCCGGCCAGCAGGGCCCGGCCGGTCGCCGAGTCGGCGCCGACCGTCTCCCGCACGACCTCGGCGGCGGCCTCGGCGAGCTTGACCCGCGCGTTGCGATAGGCGCCCATGATCGCCTGCTGCGTCTGCTCCAGACTCACGCGCTGCACACGCGCGGAGAGCCGGACGTCGGCCATCGCCCCCGTGGAGTCGACGGTGACCTCGACGATCCCGTGGGCGTCGCTGGCCGTGACCCGCAGCGCGCGCAAGCCGGCAGCGGCGGCCTGCGTGTCGGCGGCCCGGCGCGAGGCATTGGCCTGCCATGCCTCAAGGCGTTCCCGCGCATCCTCGGCGTCCAACAGCGGATTACCCATCGCGCCTCCGTTTCGGTTGCCGAGCAGGGGATTCAGGGGCGCCAGTGTAGCCGCGGCCCGCCACACCAAGATTGCCGAGCGAATGCGGCGTGATCGGGTCAATCTGGATCTCGGCGACGAGGCGCCTAGATGGTTCGGGGGGCACGTCACTGTCGGTAGTTGTTCCCGCCGGCCTGAGGGAGGCCGTGATGCCGCTGGGTTCTGGCTCGGTCGGTTACGGGGTGGCGTAGCGACTTGCGGCGCTGGTTCGCCGTCGGGACGTAGGCTCCCGGCGTGACCGTGTACGACATCGCCGAGCGGCTGCCTTCCATCGACGTGTTGCGCGAGCGCTGCAAAGCCCTGGCGATGCTCGATGCGGTCGTCGGGGGCGACTACTACTCCTACGACCGCGAATGGGGCGAGGACGAGGCGGCGTCGATGCGTCGGCAGCGGCGAGGAGTACGACATCGTCTTCACCGCCGACGGCGTATTCGTCCGGGGTATCTACCACGAGTCGTCGATGTTCAACTACACCGACGGTCGGCTGTGGCCGGGCCTCCTCGACGGAATGCCTGAGCAGTTCCAGACGCAGGTACACGAGCCTGCGTTCTGCCGGCAGGACGGCACCCTTGACGCCACCTTCGTCCTCTGGCGGCGCACCAACGACGAGCGGTGGCATGCCGGCAACCACATCGACTTCTCACCTGCCGACGACGATGAGGTCGATCCAGACGGCTCATGGCTGCTCGACATCCTCTGCGACGACATCGTCTCGGAGTACATCGAGCACGCCAAGGATGTCTACGAAATCGACTTGGATCGCGCTGTGGTTGAACACGTCGTTGCGCTCCGTCCACTGACCGACGCAGCCGTCAGCGCGCTCAACCCGGAAGTTGAACTGGCCGACCTGCGCGAGAAGGCAAAGGAGTACGGCTACCCGACCACGGCGGCGTAGGCCCCCGGGTCAACCCGCACGAACCTGCCGCAACTGCGGTCCTGTCACCGTAGGTGAGGGCTGCGGCCTGCTCGGAGGCCGCGCATGACCACGCACGGCCCGGTGCTGCCGATCTGGAGTTGCCGCGGCTGCGATGCGCCCTGGCCCTGCCGCACACGGCAGCGCGAGCTACGCGCCGAGTTCGACGACGCTCCGATCTCCCTGGCTCTCTACCTAGGTGCCCAACTGGTGCGGGCCTCCGAGGACCTGACCTGGGTGCCGGCGGGTGCGCTGCACAGACGCTTCCTCGGCTGGCTGCGGTGAGCATCCTGCGGCGTGGCGACGAGAAGTTCCACTACAACGACGGCTCGCACAAGTGGATCCCACCGGACCCGGACTACGACCAGGAGGTCTGGGACGAGCAGGTCCGCCAGCACAAGCACGGCCACCTCAGGAACGAGCGCCCAAAGGTCCGCATCCAGCGCCTGATTTGAGGCCAAGCAGTACAGCAGCGAAGTACAGCAACTGTCCCAGCCCAACCGAGCCGATACGCGCGTCGGCAGACTGCCTGACCTCGCATCAAGCCCGACCCGACCGGCTTGCCGGTCAGCGGCGGGTGACGACTAGGCGAGGAGTTGTCCGCCTGTGCTGTTACCTTGCCGGCCGTGAATGATCAGCTGACGTGGATCGACCGGATCATCGACGTGACCGGGTGGCGCCATGAGCCTGAGGGCGGTGCCGGCTGGGAGCAGGTGGAGGCCGAGCTCGGCGTCACGCTGCCTAGCGACTTCAAGGAGTTGTGCCGGCGGTTCGTGCCAGGCCTGTTCATGGGTGTCGTTGACCTATTGCGACCGAACGACGATCACGATTCGACTTCGCTGCTCGGGTGGTGGAACTCCAGCCGGCGTTGGATGAGCGAGGACGACGATCCCGCCGCGCACCTGTACGCCCCGCACGGCCTGTACGGGCCCGAGAAGGGATCCGGGCTGATCGAATGGGGTCACGACTCGTCCGGGGGTCAGTACTTCTGGCTGGCGGACCGCTCGGTGGAGTCTGATCGGTGGCCCGTGATCGCTCGGCACGACCCACCCCACCCGTGGCACCGGTTCGACATGTCCGTGACGGAGTTCGTCTACCGCATGCTCGCGGACCCGGAGCTGGAGTCGTTTTCGATGGTCACTCCGACGTGGCGGCCGTTCTATCTGCCGTACTGGCAACCATTTCCCAGTACACCTGAGGAGTGGGAGGCTCTCGGCGACCCGAACCGCGAGAACTGAACCAGTACCAGTCTCTGCCCATGTGGGTCACATGCCGAGCGAGTCGCCGAGGCGCTTGAGGGCTTCGGACGTCGCCTTTGATGAGACCTGCGGTTAGATCTCCATCGTCACGGAGAAGCGGGCGTGCCTCAGCACCTGCATGGCGACTCTGGGATGGACGTCGCTGCGGCAACATTCGCTTCTGGCCGGTGAGCGAGCGGCGATCGAATTCCTCCTGGTGGCCGTCGAAGTTGGGGCACCGCAACTCGCTTGACTGGTGCGGTCCGCCCGCGATTGGGTGGCGCCGTGAGCAAACTGTGGACCGCCCCCGGGGGCGACCCCAGGACCTTCGGTCAGCCCGTCGGCGAAAAGGCGACCTACCGGGAGTACCTCGGCAACTACCGTCTGACCATAGAGATGAAGTGCGACGGGCTGGACGCCGAGCAGCTCGGCCGACGCTCGGTACCGCCCAGCACCCTGAGCTTGCTCGGCCTGGTCCGCCATTTGGCTCAGATGGAGAACCAATGGTTCCAGCGTGTGCTGCAAGGGCGGACCGGCGCACCGGGCCTTTACAAGCACGAGGACGACAGGGATTGGGACTTCGGGGGCGCGGTCCCCGACCCAGCGGTGGTGAAGGACGCCTTTGCAACCTGGAAGGCCGAGATCGCCAAGGCGGACGAATGGCTCGACGCCCTTGAGGAGGCCGACCTGGGCCGCGAGGTGCCGGTCGACGGTCGCAGCCACTCCATGCGCGACGTGCTTGTCCACGTGATCGAGGAGTATGCGCGGCACGCTGGCCACGCCGACCTCCTGCGTGAGTGCATCGACGGGCGAACCGGCCTGTGACCCACCGGGGCGGTGGGTCAGCATGCGCGCTAGCCACGCTTCAGTCATCTCCGTATTCGTCCACGTCCAGCTCGGCCCCGGTCTGGTGAAGGAACTCCAGGGCTCGGCGATCGAGGTGCCAGCCGAGTCGTTGATGCTGGTCGCCATCTTCGTCATTGAGGTAGCGCACCACCTGGAGTGTCGAGGTGAGGCCCTCCCCCTCCGACTCGTCGATCACTCTCACGAGGGCCGCGATCCGATCAGCGATAGGCTCAAGGCGGTCGAGGATGCGGTCGACCTGCTCATCGACCGTCAAGCCGCTGTCACGACACACAACCCTCCACGAGTGGACAGCCGGCACCGGAGGGCTCTCCCTCTTGCTTCCCTTGACGCTGCTCTCGTCTGGCTCCATGCCTAACTGCGCCGCCATCTCGCGTGCAGGGAGATGATCCGAACGCAACAAGAAGTACACATACTGATGTATCCGCATGGCTCGATCATGGCAGCGCACCAGCGCAACGAACCAGCTTCACCCCCGCGATGCACCTAGGAGGAATGGTGCCGAACGCGTTGGACTTTCTGGCGGGCCCGACCTGCCTCGCACTTGGCGTGGTGTTCACGCTGCAAGCAGTTCGGCGCTTGCGGGCAGAAAGACGGCAGGGCCAGCGGCCGCCTCGCAGAGAGCTTCTCAGCGGACGCGAGTTGCTATGGGAGGGTCTCGCGGTCGCCCTGCTTGGGACCGCCAACCTGCTCGGTAGGCCGTGGACTCTTATGGCCATTCCAGCCGTGGTCGTGCTCGCGGTGCTCGGGGTCCGCATCTTCTTGCGCTTGATCTGGGAACATCGGTCATAGCGCTCGAAGCGACCCTCGCCCACGGCCAGGACTCTACGTCGGCGCATGTGACGACTGCAGTCGGCGCAACCGAGCAGTGGGCGCCGGGGACTGTCAGAATCGTGTCGACGGAACCGGTGCGCGGACGCGGGGAGAAGCATGAGCGACTTCAACGACAAGATCATCGCGGAGTTTCGCGACAACGGTGGGCAGGTCGGCGGTCAGTTCGCTGGTGCCCCGCTGCTGCTGTTGCACACGGTCGGTGCCAAGAGCGGCCAGCCTCGCGTCAACCCGATGATGTACCAGAAGGTGGACGGCGGCTATGCCGTGTTCGCGTCCAAGGGCGGGGCGCCCACCAACCCCGACTGGTACTACAACCTGCTCGCTAACCCGAAGGTCCAAGCGGAGATCGGTACGGACAAGGTCGAGTTGGTCGCGAGAGTTGCCGTCGGTGACGAGCGGGAACGGATCTGGAGCCCGTTGAAGGCCGCGTATCCAGGCTTCGCCGACTACGAGCGGAAGACCAGCCGCCAGATCCCAGTCGTCGTACTGGAACCCGCGCCGTAGGCAGAGACGGTACGACCCGGTTCAGATCTGACACGTGGATCCGTCGGCGGGGCGCGCCCCGCCGACGGATCTCACCCGGAGACGGCGCCTACGGTTTGCGGGCGAGGAGCCCGACGAAGGTGTGATAGGTGTCGGTCTGCACCCCAGCCGGTGCGTCCGGCTCTGGACGCCACTCGGCCAGCGGTACCAGCCCCGGCTCCAGCACCGTCAGCCCGTCGGCGAACGAGAGGATCTCCTCGTCCGTACGCCAGCGGCCGGTGCCCAACGATTCGTTGAAGATCCGCTCGACCTCGCGGGCCTTGCGGGAGCCCTCCGGGTCTCGCTCGCCCGGGTCGCGGAAGTGCGAAATCGCCACGTAGCTGCCGGAGGGCAGTGCGTCGATCAACGCGGCCGCCACCGCCTTCGGGTCCTCGTCGTCACCGAGGTGGTGCAGGATCGCGAAGAGCAGCAAACCGATCGGCCGGTCGAAGTCGAGGAACCGGCGTACGTCCGGGTGGTTGAGGATCTCCTGCGGCTCGCGGATGTCCGCCTGGATCACCGTCGCGGTGCCCTCCGCGGCGAGCAGGGCCCGCCCGTGCGACAGCACTATTGGGTCATTGTCCACATAGACCACCTGAGCTTTCGGGTTCTGCTCGGTGGCGACCTCGTGCACGTTGCCCTGGGTGGGCAGCCCCGATCCGATGTCGAGGAACTGGTCGATGCCGGCCTCGCTGACGAGGAAGCGAATCACTCGACGCAGAAAGGCCCGGTTGGCCTGGCCAGCTGCCGGCCCGTCCGGTGTGATCCGCAGGGCGTGCTCGGCGACCTTTCGGTCGGCCTCGAAGTTGTCCTTGCCGCCCAGGAAGAAGTCATAGACCCGGGCCACGCTGGGAATGTTGGGGTCGATACCGGGGGGTGCCGCCTTGTCGCGGGTCACAGGCGTCTCCATTCGATGGGGATTGGCGCAGGTCGAGGTCTGCGGCGGTGCCGGCGTTCCGGCGAGTGTAGCGATCGGGAGGGTTGAACTTTGTCCCGCTGGTATCGCTCCCAGTGAATCGCCGCCTCACCAGCACACATGTGTTGATCGACGGCCTCGCCGGACATCCCGACCTGCATCGACCGGTACGGCAGTGCCTTGAAATGCAGTGATCAATCCGGATCCCACTGCGCCGAGATGGCTACGTCCTGGCTGGGTGCCTGCTCGGGCGACGGCTCGACGCTGTGACGGAGGGCCGACACTGGCAGCAGCGACGGCGTGGTCCGGAGGCGGAGAGCCTGCTACCCGTCTGAATGTCCTTCGAGTACGCCATGCCAATCTGCCCGCACGGCCGCGGCAATCGGCTCGGGGCCTCGGGCTGCGTCTCGACAAGGACGGGCCAGCCCTTGTGCTGACGCTGCGGCCTATGCCACGGCAACCTACTGTCATGACAACCAGCGGCGGGGAGCGGTCCCGTGGTTGCGTAGCGGCGGAATAGCCGCTGAACCACACTCCACTCGTAGGTGGTTGCATGTGGACACTGAACGTAACGTGAAGGGGTGAGGATGTCGGAACTGGTGTTGGTTGTCGAACCTGAGCGACCGATCGGCGGCGAGCGACTGGACGCCCTTACTCAGGGTCTCGGTGACGACCTGCGGATGGTGCCCCGGGTACAGGTCACGTCGGTCGCTGCTGCGGGCGTGGGGCAGGGGAGCAAGTCTGCGCAGGCATGGGAGCTCGGCATGCTGGCAGTGGGCGGTTTCTTTTCGGCCACCACTATGCGGGCCATCGCCCAGATCGCCATCGCCTACGCCGAGCGGACCGCGGCACGGTCCATCCGCATCCGCTGCGGCGACACCGAGGTGGTCGTCACCGGTAGCACCCGGACCGACGATCCCACGCTCGTCGCCGGGTTGGCGCGGCTAATCGAGGCGTCCAGTCCGCCCGGGCCGGCCCTCCCGTCGTCCTCAGGGGACTCACCGGCCACCCCGCCTGTGACTCCCCGGCCACGTTCTGGCGGCACGGGGGCGTGAGCGGTGGGACAGCGACTGGCCCTGCTCATCGCCAACGACCGCTACATCGACGAATCGCTGGCTGACCTCTACGCTCCGCGTGAGGAGGCCCGTGACCTGCAGAGCCTGCTCGCCAACAAGGACATTGGGGCGTTCGACCAGACAGTTCTGCTGGAGAACGAGTCGAAGAGCTCGGTAGAGCGCACCATGGAGACGATCCTGCGCGGTGCCGGCCCGGATGACCTGATCCTGCTCTACTTTTCCGGCCACGGGATCCGCCAGGGCCCCAAAGGTCGGTTTTACCTGGCGGTTGCAAACACCGAGGCCCGGCACCTGTCGTCGACGGCGATCTCGGCGTCGTTCGTCCACGAGCTGCTCGACGAGTCACCGGCGGCGAGCTCGATCATTTTGCTGGACTGCTGCTACAGCGGCGCGTTCGAGCGGTCCAAGTCGCCGGCGGAGCTCAACCTGGACGGGGAGCTGAAGGCCGGCGACGGTCGGTACGTCATCACCGCCACCAACTCGGTAGAACGGGCCGGTGACGGTCAGCCGGCAACTGCGGCCACGCCGCGGCAGCGGTCCGCTTTCACTGACACGGTCATTCAGGGCCTGAGCACCGGGGCGGCAGATCTGACCGGGCGAGGCTGGATTACGCCGGAGGACCTGTGGCGGTACGTGCAGAGCGAGTTGCCGAAGCGCACCACAGAGCAGTCGCCGTGCCAGTTCGGTCGGGCGAGCCGTGAGGTGCACATCGCGCTGTCCCGGGAGACGCACCACCGGCCCCGTGGGCAACGGGATCAGCGAGACCCCCGGCTGGGTGACCTGCTCGGTCCGTTGGAGACCGCGGACGACGTGAGGCTGTGCGCGGTCAAATGGCGGCAGCAGGGCCTACTCAAGGTGCCGGTCGGCCGCAGTAAGCGCATCGATCGGCCCTCCGGCGAAGTGGTATCGCTGGATCTGGCGTCCTCGGACGGGCACCTTCTCATCATTGGAGGGGCCGGGATGGGCAAGACGACCCTGATGCGCACGATCATCGGTGGTCTCGCGCTCACTCACTCCACCGACGAGGTGGTGTTTCACTACTTGGAATCGGGTGGAAACTGGTTGTGGCCGATGCGGCGGCTGCCGCACGTGCAGACGGTTTTGGGCGACGACGAGGTCGAAGAGCTGGAGAAGCTGCTGACCCGGCTCGAGGACGACGTGCTGCGGCGCAAGCGGCTGTTCCGGGACCACGAGCTGGAGTCACCGGCCAGTTTGCGCTCGCGGCGGCGCATGCTGCCGGACGGGCCGTATCCGGACGTGTTTCTGGTGGTGGACCGCTGGATGGACTTCGCCCCGCTGCTGGACGACTTCACCAGCCGGGTCGTCGAGCTGGCGAACCGGGGATTGGGTTACGGCTTCCACCTCGCTGTGCTCAACCGGAGCTGGCGGCGGATCCCCGACGAGCTGACCGAGCTACCCCATCTGCGGATTGAGACCAGGCTGCTGCGGCCTGCGGACTCCATGGTTGATCCGGACCTTGCGGCTCGGCTGCCGCTGTCTGCGCCTGGCTGGGCGATCCAGGGCCGGCGGATGTTCCAGATTGCGTTGCCGGAGTTGTCGTTGAGCGACGTCGACTCCGATCCCGAGTCTGAGTTCGGCGAGATGGTGCCCGACGGGGCGACCGCGATGATCTCGAGGATCGCGGGGGCGTACGGCTTGCCGACGCCGCATTCGAGGGCCGGTGCCGCGCATCTGGCCGGCGCGACCAGGGATGTTGCGTTGGAGGTACTCGGCTTCGCCGATCACCAGGCGCTGATGAACTTCGCGGGGACCGCGACGCCGCTGGGCGTCGATCACCTGCGGGTACCCATCGGGTTCGAGTTGAGTGGCCAGCCAGTCCTGCTCGATTTGAAGGAGGCGGCCCGGGGTGGCGTGGGCCCACACGGTCTGGTCATCGGTGCCACCGGTTCGGGCAAGAGCGAGCTGCTGCGTACGGTGATTGCCGCGCTCGCGGCGCGGCATTCGTCCGAGGAGTTGAACTTCGTCCTAGTGGACTTCAAGGGTGGGGCGACGTTCGCGTCGTTGGACGCATTGCCGCACACCAGTGCTGTGATCACGAACCTGTCGGAAGAGTTGCCGCTGGTGGACAGGATGCGTGACGCGTTGGCCGGTGAGGTGAACCGGCGGCAGGAGGTGCTGCGGGCGGCGGGGCACTTCGCGTCGCGGTACGACTACGAGCAGGCACGGGCGGCGGGTCAGCCGTTGGAGCCGATGCCGAGCCTGTTGATCATTTGTGACGAGTTCTCGGAATTGTTGGCGGCGAAGCCGGACTTCATCGACCTGTTCGTGATGATCGGCCGGTTGGGCCGGTCGCTGGGAATGCACCTGCTGCTGGCTTCGCAGCGGCTGGAGGAGGGCAAGCTGCGGGGGCTCGACACGCACCTGTCGTACCGGATCGGTCTGCGGACCTTCTCGCAGGTGGAGAGCCGGATCGTGCTTGGCGTTCCGTATGCGTACGACCTGCCCAACGCGCCGGGGCACGGTTACCTGAAGGTCGGCAGCTCGGCGATGACCCGGTTCGAGGCTGCCCACGTGTCCCGACGGCCCGTGCAAGACGACGCTGTGTCGGACGCCCGGGGGGACGCGTGGGCCGGCGGTACGATCCTGGATGTCCTGGTGGACCGGCTCAAGGGTCGGGGCCGCCCGGCGCATCAGGTGTGGTTGCCGCCGTTGGCCGACCCGCCGGGCCTGGGTGAGCTGTTCGGTCCGCTGGCGGTGGATCCGACCTATGGGTTGTGCACTGCCTCCTGGCCCGGGCGTGGGCGACTGACAGTGCCGGTCGGTGTGGTGGACCGGCCCTACGAGCAGCGTCGGGACCCGATGATGGTCGAGCTGGCCGGCGCGGGTGGCAACGTGGTCATCGTCGGTCGGTCGATGAGTGGCAAGAGCACGATGTTGCGTACGCTGCTGGCCTCGCTGGCGCTGACGCACACGCCGCGGGAGGTGCAGTTCTTCTGTCTGGACTTCGGTGGGGGCGCGCTGCGCAGCATGGAGCGGTTGCCGCACGTGGCGGGGGTGGCGGGTCGGCGTGACGTTGAGGCGGTTCGCCGGACGGTGGCCGAGGTGGTCGCCATCCTGGACGAGCGGGAGGCTCGTTTCGCCCAGCATGGCATCGACTCGGTGGCGAGTTACCGCCGTCGCCGTGCCGCCGGCGAGTTCGCCGATGATCCGTTCGGCGACGTGTTCCTGGTGGTGGACGGGTGGAACACCCTGCGCCAGGAGTACGAGGAGCTGGAGCAGACCATCACCACGTTGGCCAACCGGGGCCTCGGCTTCGGTGTGCACGTGGTGCTCACCGCCGTCCGGTGGGCGGAGATCCGGATCAACATGCGGGATCTGCTCGGCACCAAGTTGGAGCTGCGTCTCGGTGACGCGTCGGAGTCAGAGATCGACCGCCGCGCGGCGAACAACGTGCCGGAGAAGTCGCCCGGTCGTGGCCTGACCCGGGACAAGCTGCACTTCCTCACCGCCATCTCGCGGATCGACGGCCGTCGCGACATCGACGATCTGGGCGAGGCCTCGTTGTCCCTGGCCGGGCACGTGGCGGCGAACTGGCCGGGTCGCCCGGCGCCGAAGGTGCGGTTGCTGCCGCGCCGGCTGACCGTCAGCGAACTAGCCCAGGTCGTCGACCAGTCGGCGTCGGAGGCGGATCGGTCGGCGGCGCCGGGTCTTCCGATCGGTGTCAACGAGTCGGCACTCGCGCCGGTCTACCTGGATCTGGCCAACGAGCCGCACCTGACGGTCTTCGGCGACGCGGAGTGCGGCAAGACCAACCTGCTGCGCCTGATCGCCCGGGGGATCACCGAGCGGTACACGCCGGCGCAGGCCCGGCTGGTGATCGCTGACTACCGGCGTGGCCTGCTGGGGGCGGTGGAGGGTGACCACCTGCTCGACTACGCCCCGTCGAACCAGGCGTTCGCTCAGGGGCTCGCGTCGATCCGCAGCGCGCTGTCCAACCGTCTGCCCGGCCCGGACGTGACCACCGCCCAGCTGCGTGATCGGAGCTGGTGGAAGGGTCCGGACCTGTACATCCTGGTGGACGACTACGACCTGGTGGCCTCGGGCGGCAGCAACCCGCTGAGCGCCCTGCACGAGCTGTTGCCGCAGGCCCGCGACATCGGTCTGCACCTGATCGTCACGCGCCGCGTCGGTGGCGTGTCCAGGGCGCTCTACGAGCCGGTGCTGCAACGGCTTCGCGAGTTGGACTCGCCAGGCCTGCTGATGTCCGGAAACCGGGAGGAGGGCGCGGTCTTCGGCACGCTGCGGCCGAGCCCGCAACCGCCCGGTCGGGGCACCCTGGTTCGCCGTCGTGATGGCCAGCAGCTGATTCAGACCGCCTTGGTCGACCTTGGGTGATTCGCCCCTACCCAGCCGACCACGGAGCCGGCGGCGACAGGACGGCCATTTCCTCGGTCACTCTCCGCTGCGCCGCCGCTGCTTCTGCCAACGCCCCGGCGATCTGGGCCGTCAGCCGTTGCGCGACGGCACGCACTGCCAACGGCATAGGACCCGAGCCGGACGGCCGTTCGACTTCGCCCTCTGGCGTCACTACGAGCCGCACAAGCCGCGCCTCGTCGGTCACTCGCAGAACCAGCTCACGCGCCTGGGCCAGCTCGTGGCTGCGGTTGGCCAGCAGTGCGGCGATTGCCGCGCACGCATCCTGCGCCTCGTTGAGTCGATGGGTCAAACGACGCAACAGCTCATCGACTTGATCCCGGTTGCGTCCGGCGCGCCAGTGCCCGTCGAGAAGCCGGTGCAGCCGGCCCAGCTCGGCAGCGCTGTCCCGCGCCGTGCGAGCTAGCTGCACCCACCACTCGCTGGGGTCCGGACCGGACCCGGACGGATCGGCCACTAGCCGCTTGTACGACACAGGTTCTTCCGTCATACGTCACCCTGTTGGACGAATCGTGCTACCAACTCCTCGTCAGCTGCCGCTGCCGAGCGGGCGAGCTCCCGGAGGAGCCCTTCGACCTCATGAAGCTCAGTGCCGATTCGAGGCAACTCATCGATCCAGGACATCAGCGCCTCCTCGCCGGGAGGAGCTTCGACCGAGAGTAACCGCTGAGCCAGGTCACCGATGCCGCGCGCGACTTGAAGGAGACCATCCGGGTCCAAGTCCAGCGAGCTGTCGTCCACGAACTGAATCACCTCCGGGCAACGCCGGCCGCGCCTCCGGCCACCGTAGCGCATCCTTGCAGTCGTAGCGTGACGCCAGCTACCACCGGGTCCTGACTGCGAGCCGGTCGCGATGTCTGTCCACAACTTCGACGGTGACCAGCTTCCACCATGACTCATTGCTCAACATGGTCGACAACATCCGAAACACCGCTCTCCAAGGACAATGCACTTGCTCGGGTCCTTGTCGTGAGCAGACTCCAGCCCGAGGCCGTCAGGAGCAGTTCTTGCCCTTGTTGATGCAGGTGGCGATGCGTTGCATCGTCTGGGCGGAGTTGACGTTGACGAAGTCGTTGTGGTCGGAGAAGGGGTTGTGGTTCTCCTCGGGGAAGGAGTCGAGGGCATACTGGCCTTTGACCTGCACGTCGCGGGCGATGTCGTAAGCCACGGTGATCCGCAGTTGCGGGATCGCCCGGAAGCCCTGTGGGCAGGCGCCGGTGGCCCTGTCGGCGAAAGCGACGTGGTTGCGGTGGTTGTCGCTGTCGATGTTCCTGCCGTCCCAGCAGCCGGGGAAGTCGTGGACGCGCTGCACCTGGCTGCCGGCGGGGCAGATCGGGTACTTGTCGGAGAGCCGGTCGGTGAAGCCCGAGCAGGTCCAGGTGGCGCGGGCGTTGGCCGGACCACGGCTGGTGGGCTTGGCGTCGCCGGTGAGGGCCCGGAGGAACTTCGGCATCGGCACCACATTGCTGACGGGGTTGCCGCGGTACTCGATCAGCACCTGCGCCGGGCGGACGATGCCGCCGGTGTTGCCGGGCAGCTCAAGATTGGGCCCCTGCGGGTCGGGTAGCGCGGCGGCGGTGGTGGGCGCGCTGCCCGGTGTCGCCGGGGTGGTCGGGGCCTGGTCCAGCGTGCAGGCGGCGAGCGCTTCGAGACCCTGCGGACGGGAGGCCTGCCGCCCGATCGCGGTGGCGATCCGGTCGAGCGCGGCGACCCGCTTGGCGCGCAGCGGTCCGAGGATGGCGTTGTCGACGAAGGCCGGGCCGCCCTGGCCACGGCTGGTGACCAGGCGTTCGTTGGCCTCGGAGACCTGCCGGTCGAGGTCGTCGAGGTTGCGGTTCACCTCGGCGAGCGCCCGATCGGGTACGCCGGGCAACCGGTCCCGCACGGCGGGGCACTGGATGCGCGGATTCGCGGCCTGGGCCGCCTTGACGCTCGCCCGGTGGGCGCTGCCAGGCATCCGGGCGTGCATGTCGTCGTAGCTGACGTCACAGTCCACAAGCGAGACCAGGCCGGGCTGGTTACCGCCGGCCTTAGTGATCGTGGTGCTGATCTGCTTGATCATCGCGGCACGTCGGGCTCGCAGCGAGTCGATGACCTCCCGGTTGAAGGCGGCGTCGATGCGGCCCCGGCTGGCGGTCATCCGCTGGTTCGCTGCGGCCTGCTGGCGGTCCAGCTCCGCCAACAGGCGGTCGACGGTGGCGCGGGCCCCGGTGGGGACGGCCCGCAGCCGTTTGTCGACCGACGGGCAGACGACCATCGGCTGGGTTTGGGCGAGGGCCTGCTGGACCTGCTTGCCGCTGCGGACAGTTTTGTCGATCCGCACCACCGGCCAGAAGTAGGACGACCTGTCACCGTTGCGGCAGGTGGTGCCGGAGGCGTCCAGATCGGCGTCGGAGGAGTTCGCGGTGATGGCCAGGTTGCCGACGAAGTCGTGGACGTGTTCGGCGCCGTTGCGGATACCGGGCTGGGCCACCGGATTGTCCGGGCTGAACTTGCCGTTGCCGTTCGTGCCGCAGTCGACGGTGAACCGGCCGGTCGACGCACCGGCGGCCGGCCTCGGGTTCCGCACGTTCGGCGGCACATTCTCGATCGACACGAACTGGTCCAGGCTCGTGGCGGCATCCGCGGTGCCCTTACCGCCACCGGAGACGAAGGTGGCGGTGAGCGCGCCGGTGGCCGCCAGCACCAGTGCGGCCATGGCGAGCCGGGCCGGCCGGGTCTGGACCAGTGCGGTCCCGTTCTTTCTGCGGGTCATCGGAATCTCCTCAAGGCCGGAAACGGCTCCGGTGATGTGCTGTCTCCCCTCGGTACGGGCCGGCGCATGGTCAACGGTCAACGGTCAACGGGCACGTCATGGTTCGGTAAGAAGTCAGGCATGAGCCGCGCCGCTCACTGGCCGAGGCGTGAGACACGTTGGCGATCATCGATCTCCTGCTGCATCGTCGACGTATGACAGGCGTTCGCTCGTCCTCGCTGTTCCGCCGTCTGCGGCCGGGTCTGCTGGCCGCCGTCGTGGTGTCGACGGCGGTGCTCGGCACCGCTCTGAGCGCCGCACCGGCGGCCGACGCCGGCACCGCTGCGCCCGCCGCGTACCCGGGGGTCGCCCCGGCGCCCGCTGGGGCCGCGGTGTCCGTCGCAGCGGCGGCCGGGACCGCCCCGCCAACGCCGACCACGCCGTCCAGTACGCCGAGCACCTCGCCCGTCCCGCCGAGCGCGCCCACGAACCTGACCGCCAGCGAGGTCCGGACCGGGTCGATCACCCTCACCTGGACGGCCGCCACGTCCGACTGCTGCGCCATCACCGGCTACGACATCACGTACTACCAGGAGTTTGGCGATGTCATCCTCAGCGCCAGCGCCGGCGCGGTCACCACCACCACGATCACCGCCCACGTTGGGCCCGGCATGCAGTTCTCGTTCCGATTGATCGCCCGGGACAGCCTCGGGCAACGCTCGAACTGGTCGAACGCGCTGACAGTGGTCACACCGGTGACGGACACCGGCCCGGACACCACCCCGCCGAGCGCGCCGCAGAATCTGACCGTCGGCGAGGTGACCGCCTCGACCGGCACGTTGTCATGGTCGCCGTCGACGGACGACGTCGGCGTGCTCGGGTACAACGTCTACCAGTTCGACGGCTGGTTCACCTCCGTCCTGGTCGCCACCGTGCCGGGTACGACGTACACGGCGGACCTACCTGCGTCGACGCCGCTGCGGAACCAGTACTACGTGCGTGCCCGGGATGCGGTGGGCAACGTGTCGATCGCGTCAAACACTGTCACTCTGCCGACGAGGACCTCCACGCCGCCGCCCCCGCCGCCCTCGACCTGCCGGGTGACCTACCGGAACCAGTCCGAGTGGCAGGGCGGTTTCGTGGCCACTGCGACGGTCCACAACGCCGGGGCGGCACCGATCGACGGCTGGGCCGTCACCTTCAGCTTCCCGGGAGACCAGCAGGTCACCTCGGGGTGGAACGCCACGATCGGCCAGACCGGGACCGCAGTGACCGCTCGTAACGTCGACTGGAACCGCGTCCTCGCGCCGAACGGCTCCGCGACCTTCGGTGTCCAGGGGCGGTGGGGCGTCAGCGACGCACCGCCGACCGGCTTCTCGCTGAACGGTGCCCCCTGCACGGCGGGCTGAAGGAGCCTCGTGAACACACATTCGTCCACACCCCACCAACGCCGCGCCAGGGCCCTGATTGGGGCTGCCGCGGCTGGCCTCCTCGCCGTCGCCACCACGCTCGCCGGCGCGCCCGAGCCCGTCTCCGCCGCGAACACGCTCACCGTGCGGGGAGCCGACGTCTCCTCGTTGCAGCGCAGCCTGGATCTCGGTGCCAGGTACTACGACGCCGGCGGGGTCGCCCGCGACCCGCTGGACATCTTGAAGTCCGTCGGCGTCAACTACGTCCGACTACGCGTCTGGAACAACCCGATCAGCGGCTACAACAACAAGAGCGCGGTGTTGGGTCAGGCGAGGGCGGCCAGGGCGAAGGGCCTCAAGGTGCTCATCGACTTCCACTACTCCGACACCTGGGCCGACCCTGGCAAGCAGTACAAGCCGGCCGTCTGGACCGGCCACAGCCTGAGCCAACTGCGTACCGACGTCTACGCCTTCACCTACGACGTCTGCTCCAGCCTTCGTGGGCAGGGCACCCCACCGGACAGTGTGCAGATCGGCAACGAGATTAACGTCGGGATGTTGTGGAACGAGGGCAAGGTCGTCAACAACGACTTCGCCCCGCTGGCCGGTCTGCTGAAGCAGGGCTACAACGCGACCAAGGCGTGCGGCAGCAGCATCCCGGTGATGATCCATACCGCCAACGCCGACAGCAACGCCAACGCCCGATGGTTCTACGACGGCATCCGCGCCCAGGGTGTGCAGTGGGACATCACCGCCCAGTCGTACTACTGCATGTGGCACGGCAGCCTGGCGAACCTCTACAACAACATCGTCGACCTGCGCGGGCGCTACGGCAAACCGGTGGTGATCGTGGAGACCGCGTACCCCTTCACCCGGAACAACGCCGACAGCGAGCCGAACGCCATCGGCGACGCGACCTGTGACGGCATCAGCGCGACCTGGGCCGGGCAGGCCCAGGAGTTCGACTGGGTGCAGAACACCGCCCGTAACGCGGGCGCCATCGGCGTCTTCTACTGGGAACCGACCTGGTACGCCGTCCGCGGCAACGGCTGGGACCCGGCCGACATCAACGGCACCGGAAATCAGTGGGACAACATGGCCGTCTTCGACTGGTCCGGGCGGGTGAACCCGGGCGTGCGGTGGGCGCCCTGACGCCTTCTGCGTGCTGCAGCAGCTGACCGGGACAACGCTCAGCAGGCGGCTGGCGTCCAGACGAGGGGGTGTCCGCCCGTGCTGTTACTTTGCCGGCCGTGAATGATCAGCAGAGGTGGATCGATCGAATCATCGAGGTGACCGGATGGTGCCACGATCCTGAGGGTGATGCCGGCTGGGAGCAGGTGGAGGGCGAGCTGGGGGTCGTGCTGCCGTCGGACTTCAAAGAGCTGTGCCGGCGGTTCGTACCGGGGGCGTTCTACGCGTACCTGGACCTTCTCCGGGCGACCGACGACCACGCGCAGCCGTTGCTTCGGACCTGGGCATCTTGTCGCCAGTGGGCAGCCGGGCAAGAGTCCGCGCAGCTGTGGGCCCCCTACGACCTGTACGAGCCCGACAGGGGGCCGGGGCTGATCCAGTGGGGCAGCGATCAGACCGAAGGGGAGTACTACTGGCTGGCGGACCGCGCAGTGGAGCCCGATCGGTGGCCTGTGGTCGCGCGGTGGGACAGCATCGAACCGTGGCACCAACTCGACATGTCGACGGCCGAGTTCGTCTACCGGGTGATCGCAGATCCCGCGTTCAAACCCTTCACGGTGGCCGACCCACCGCGGCGCCCCTTCTATCTGCCGCACTGGGGGCCGTTTCCGACGAGCGCCGAGGACTGGAACGCTCTCACCGACCCGAATCGCGGAAGCTGAACCACGTTCTGGGAGGGCTGTTGGTCAAGGACACTCGGCTGGACGTCGAGGTCGGCGAGAAGCGTTTCAGGGGTCCAACGGGGCGTCGTGGACGGCGATCGTCGCCACGATCGGGCGGCGGGCGAGGATCAGCAGGTGCGCGGCTGCCAGCTCACCTTCGTCACGAACATGGGCACATACAGGTCCCCGCCGCCGGGCCGAGCGCAGATCGCGCCGGAAAGCTGCGTCCCGAGGTAGTTGTAGGACCAGGTGATCTCGGCGTTGCGGGAGGTGCGGTTGTAGAAGTTGAAGGCCGGGACGTTGCCGGACCACTCGGTAGTGGTCACCAGAGACGGAGTCGCGGTCGGACCCTCTGCCGGGTGATCCCAGTTGGGCCAGATGCAGAACGTGCCCTGCGGACAGTTCCCGGGTAGCCAGGCTTCGTTTGATGCTTGGGAGCTTGCCGCCGAGGCGGCGGGCGCGGTGGCCAGCACGCCGGCGACGGACGCGGCGAGGGCGAGGGATTTCAGCAGCACAGTTCACCTACTCAAATAGACATCCATGGATGGATGCCAAAAGGCTACCGGTGGAAATTTGAAGGGTCAAGCACTTGGTGTGATCTACTAGCCTCGATGGCTGTGGGTGAGAATCGACAGGTGGAAGATCTCTTGAGATTCCTTCACCACCGGTACGAGGCCGACTGCCACGCGGGAGCCATCAGCGGTTGAGGTAGGCGGTCAGGCCGCCGAGTTCCTCGCTGGCGATGAACACCGACCGCACGTTGAGGATGGCCTCCTCGACGTGGTCAGGGCAGCCCCACGCCGCGTCGCCCCACGAATCGGCGATCTTGACCTCGGCCGGCGCGGTGCATCCGGCGGCGCCGCCGAGCTGGCAGTACTCGGGGTGCGGCGTGGCGGCCTGCGCGGCCGCAGCGGCACGCATCTGGGTGGCGAGTTCCGCGGCGGCGGCGGCGCGCTGCTCAGCCTCGGCGCGCAGTTCCCGCTCCACGCCCAGCACCTTGGCCAGCTCGTCATTGGCCGACTTGGCGCGTGCCTCGGCGGCGAGTTTCGCTTCCTCGATGTGGTGGCGTTCGATGGCCAGGGCTGCGGTGCCGGCGAAGAGGCGGGTGAGGGCGAGGTCGGTGTCCTGCGGGATGCGCGGGGTGCGGTGATACATCGCGAAGGTGCCCAACAGGCCGCCGTCACGAGCCAGGATCGGCGTGGACCAGCAGGCCGCCAATCCAGCCTGGTCGGCCAGGTCCCGGAAGTCGTCCCAGAACGGATCGGTGGCGATGTCGGTGACGATGACTGGTTCCCGCCGGTGGGCGGCGGTGCCGCACGAGCCGACACCTTCGCCGGTCGCGATGCCGTCGATGGCCTGGTTGTAGAAGTCGGGCAGGCTCGGCGCGGCGCCGTGGCGCAGGTGCCGGGCGTCGGGATCGGCGAGCAGGACGGAGACGAGCACCTCCTGCGGTGCGAGGTTCTCGATACAGCGGGCCATCCCGTCGAGCACCTCCGCCAGGGGTGCCTGACGGGCGATCTGCTCCAGCAGGGCACGGTGTTCGGCCATCAGCCGTTGGGCATGCTTGACCTGCGTGGTCTCCACGCCGAGCACACGGATCCCGGTCACGTTGCCGTCGGCGTCCCGACGCGGCTCGTAGGTGAAGTCGAAGAATGCCTCCCGCGCCTGCGGGCCGCTGCCCAGCACGACCCGGACGTCACGGCCGGTGTGGGGCTCACCCGTGCGGAAGACCTGGTCCAGGAGCGCGATGAATCCCTGACCGGCCAGTTCGGGCATCAGCTCGGCGATCGCCACCCCGACCCTGGCACGCCCTTCGCCGATGGTGGCGAAGAACGCCGGGTTCGCCGTCTCCACCAGGTGCGATGGCCCCGCCAGAGACGCGAAGACGGCGATGGACTGCCCGAACAACGCCCGCAGGTCCTCCTCCGCTGCTTGCTCGGCCACCGCCGAACCCGCAGCAGCAGTAGACCGTTGGCCTGGTACTGCGGTCATGGTGTGGGCTCGCCTCTCGTCTGCGGATACGGGCAACGACCGACGGTGCCACCCGTCGGTGCGGGTGGCCGCGGTGCGGCGGGAGTTGGTTGAGGCCACCGCCGGTGCAGCGTACCCATGTGCCCGACATTCAGGTCCTACCCACCAACCAGGCACCGCAACCCGACGCCCTAACGGTTATGAGCGCCAGCGATCCCAGTCCGGCCAGCGGTGTTCGTCAGCCCA
Organism: Micromonospora noduli; assembly: GCF_003264475.1. Lineage (NCBI taxonomy): Bacteria > Bacillati > Actinomycetota > Actinomycetes > Micromonosporales > Micromonosporaceae > Micromonospora > Micromonospora noduli. The sequence goes on from NZ_PYAC01000023.1 coordinate 331,738, forward strand.
GCTGATGGGTGTGCTCTGTCGGGGCGGGCTGCGGTTGCTGTTGCCAGGGATCACCGGAGGCACCGGCGGCGAGGTGCTTTTCGTAGCTGGCCACTTTGACGTTGATGAGGTCGAGGCAGTCGTGCAGCTGCGTGAGCTGATCGGTGATGTAGCGCTGGTGTTCGCGGAGCAACTTGAGCCGCTCGGCTTCGTTGCCGCTGCCCTCGCGAACGAGCTGGGCCAGGCGGCTGATCGTGGTGAGTGGCATCCCGGAGGCACGGAACTTCACGCAGTTCGCCAGCCACTCGACGTCCCAGGCGCTGTAGACGCGCCTGCCGGACCCGTCGCGCCGCACCTCGCTGGCTAACAAGCCCTCACGCTCGTAGAGCCGTAGGGTGTGCACGCTCAACCCGGTGCGCTGCGCCACCTGCCCGATGCTCAGGCCGCCGTCCGCCATGGCGTCGACGGTAGTCATTGACCTAGACCTCGGTCTAGCACCTAGCGTCCGCGGCATGACCAGCGACACGACCCACACCAGGTTCGGTGCCCACAGTACGGCCGGAGACGTCCTCGCCGGGATCGACCTCACCGGAAAGACCGCCCTCGTCACGGGCGGCTACTCCGGCCTCGGTCTCGCCACGACCCGCGCGCTCACCCGAGCTGGGGCTCGGGTGGTCGTCCCAGCTTTCCGGCCGGACGCAGCCCAGCAGGCACTCGCCGAAGTACCCGGGGTCGAGGTCGACCAGCTCGATCTCGCCGACCCTGCCTCCGTCCGCGCCTTCGCCGTACGGTTCCTCCGCAGCCATCCCGCCCTCGACATCCTGATCGCGAGCGCCGGCATCATGGCCTGCCCGGAAACCCGAGTCGGACCCGGCTGGGAAGGGCACTTCGCGACCAACCACCTCGGCCACTACGCGCTGACGAACCTGCTGTGGCCCGCGCTCACCGCCCCCGACACGGCTCGTGTCGTCTCGGTGGCCTCCGGTCGCAACCCGACGTGGCGTATCCGATGGGACGACGTGCAGTTCGAGCGCGGGTACGACAAGTGGGAGGCATACACCCAGTCGAAGCTCGCGAACATCCTGTTCGCCCGCCACCTCGACCTGCTCGGCAGGCCGCACCGCGTCCGCGCCTTCTCCGTCAACCCCGGCTGGATCCTCACTCCCCTGCAACGGCACCTCGCAGTCGAGGAGATGGTCGCCGCCGGCTGGATCGACGCCGACGGCACTCCCGCGCCGGGACTGTTCAAGACCGTCGAGCAAGGCTCAGCGACCCAGGTCTGGGCCGCCACGTCACCCCACCTCGACGCGAACGGCGGCGACTACTGCGTGGACTGCCACATCACCGACGACAGCCCGCTGGACAGCAGCGAGGCAGCCCGCCTCTGGGCGCTGTCGGCGGAGCTGACCGGCCTCGATCTCATCGGGCGAGCCTGAACGGTGTCGCTGCCACCAACCTCAACCCTGAAGCGCCGCAGTCAGCAGTTCGCCCCCGCCTGAGCCAGACGCGGCCCCGCCGCACCATGAATCGCGGTGCTGCGGGTTTCGGAAGTCAGATCAGGGCTGCGGCGAGGGCGCGGAACGCGTCGGCGGGGAACGTCGTGTCGTCGCCGCCGTTGAGCACCTGGATCGCCACCTCGTCCGCGCCGGCCTGGTAGTGCCTCTCCAACCCGGCCACCACCTTCTCGACGCTGCCCCACGGGATCAGGGCGTCGACGAGGCGGTCACTGCCGCCGCCGGCGAAGTCCTCGTCGGTCCAGCCGAATCGCCGCAGGTTGTTGGTGTAGTTCGGCAGTGCGAGGTACCCGCTCGTGTACTGGCGGGCGGTGGCGCGCGCGGTGGTGACATCTGCGTCGAGGACCACCGCGACCTCGGGGGCGAGCAGCCGGTCGGGTCCGATTGCCGCCCGGGCTTCGGCAGTGTGCTCGGCAGGGACGAAGTACGGGTGCGCCCCGGTTGAGCGGTCGCGGGAGAGTTCGAGCATCCGCGGGCCCAGTGCCGCCAGGATGCGCCGCTCGGGTGGAAGCCCGGCCGCGTCGAGGCCGTCGAGGTACTGCACCATTCGTGAGTACGGCTTGCGATAGTCGGTGCCGCCGCTTTCCACCACCACCGCGTGGCTGGCGCCGAGACCGAGCAGGAACCGGCCGGGATGGGTCTGCTCCGCGTCCTCGGCGAACGCCGCCGCCTCGGGTGGCGACGAGTGCCAGATGCTCAGGATTCCGGTCGCGACCCCGATGCGCGTGGTCCCGTCCAGGATCTCCCGGAAGCGGGGGGCGACGTTCTCGCCGAAACCACCGGAGAACCAGATTCGTGAGTAGCCCAGGTCCTCCAACTCTGTCGCGGCGTCGATGGCCGCGCCCTGACTCTCGCTAGCAAGGAAGAATGGTTGCCATACGCTGACGAGTCGTTGTGCCATACCGCAACCCTACGACCGATCGGCCGCTGACCGCGTCAGCTTGCGCTCCCCAAGCCCGACGTGAACAAGCCGCCGGCAGAGTCGGTGGTGCCAGAACCGAACCGATCCACGGTAGCCTCGCGGCGTGGTTTCAACCTGGTCGATGACTCTGCGGCTCAGCCTGATGTGGATATCGACTGTGCTCCTGCTTGTGCTGTTTGCGCACGGACTGCGTGTCGAGTACCTGCCGATCGAGGCGCTCACCGGCAGCGTCTGGGCGGCGCTCCTCGGCACGGGGGCAATCCTGTCGAGCAGGTTGGCCAGGTGGGGGCACGGCAAGAGTGCCATTGTGCTGCTGTGCGTGGCGGCCCTGGTTGCCTGCGATGTGGCGGTCGTCGTCGATAGTGCGTTGATCTACGACGTGGCCGGTTATTGGACGCTCAACGGTGGTGTCGGCCTGCCGTACTCATACGCGCCGTTGTGGTATCCGGCCTCGCTGCTGCCGTGGTTCGATGTCTTCGGCATCGACCAGACGGCCATCACAGCGGGCGATGTCGAGTGGCAGGCGGAGCACGTCGCTCCTGTGGCCGTGGTGTTGACCATCGCGTCGGCCCTCTTCATCGCCGTCGTGGCGAGGGCGCTGTTCGGGGGTTGGCAGGCCAGCCCGCAGCGTCGGCTGGTACGCACCGATCCCTAATTCAGGGCGTCAGGCCGGCCTGGATCGCCAGGATGGCGGCCCGTACGCGATCGCGGCTGCCGGTCTTGGCCAGCACGTTGGTCACGTGGGTCTTGACGGTGCTCATGGACAGGTAGAGACGTTCGGCGATCTCGTTGTTGTTGAGTCCGGCGCCGATCAGGGCGAGCACGTCGGTCTCCCGAGCGGTCAGCTGGTAGGCCGCCAACTCCACGCGGGTGGCCGGGCCGGTCGCACGGACCCGGTCGAGTACGGCGCCGGTGACCTCGGCGGAGAGGACCGCCTCGCCGGCCGCGACGGTGCGCACCGCGGCGATCAGGTCACGGGCGCTGGAACGCTTGAGCAGGAACCCGCGCGCGCCGGCGGCGATGGCGTCCAGGACGTAGGCGTCGTCGTCGAAGGTGGTGACGACGATGACGGCCGGGGCGTGCGGGATCGTGGCCAGCTCGCGGGTGGCTTGCAGGCCGTCGAGCACCGGCATGCGGATGTCGACGAGGGCGACGTCGATGCGGGAGTCTCGACGTACGGCGTCGAGGAACTGCCGGCCGTCCGCCGCCTCGGCCGCGACCTGGATGTCGGGTTGGGACCGCAGGATCAGGCTGAAGCCGTCCCGGACCAGCTCCTGGTCGTCGGCGATCGCGACGCGGATCACGTGTTCACCACCGGCAGGTTGACCTGTACCACGGTGCCGCCGCCGGGGCGCTGGCCCAGCTCCCAGCTGCCGCCGCGCGCGGAAACGCGTTCCCCGATGCCGAGCAGGCCCGAGCCGCTCGTGGGTACGCGGGGCGGCCCGATGCCGTCGTCGCTGATCCGCAGGCGGACGTGGTCGCCGACGCGGACCAGTTCGACCCAGGCCGACGTGGCTTTCGCGTGGCGGGCGATGTTGGTGAGGGCCTCCTGGGCGATGCGGTAGGCGGTCAATACTCCGATCTCGTCCAGGCCCGGCTCGGGGTCCAGCTGGACCCGCACCGTCACGCCCTGCTGGCGCAGCGGCTGGGCGAGCAGCTCGTCGATGTCGGACAGGCGCGGCGGCGCGCTCACCGCGATCGACGCGTCCGGATCGCGCAGGTGTACGACGAGCGTGTCCAGCTCGCTCAGTGCGGTGCGGCCACTGCCCGCGATCGCCCGCAGGGCCGCCCCCGGGTCGTCACTGAGCTGGCCCGCCTCGGCCTGCACCACCATCGCGGTGACGTGGTGGCCGACCACGTCATGCAGCTCGCGGGCCAGGTTGGTGCGCTGTTCGAGCCAGGCGGCCTGGCCGCGCAGGTCGTCTGTCTCCCGGGTCAGGGCGTGGCCGCGTGACCACGATCGCAACAGGATCGCCAGGAGATAGCCGGCCGTCACGAAGAAGAATGGCTGCTCGTACAGACCTCGCCCGTTGTACAGCGCGGTGGTGAGGGCGCCGGCCGCGCCGACCAAGCCACCCACCCACCCCAGCCACGGGTGTCGGGCCGGGTCCTCGCAGACCGAGACGAACACCAGGCCGGCGGCCGCGAGGCCCAACTGCACCGACTCGCCGGTGCTCACGATCGCCACGAACCCAGCGCAGACCGCGAAGACCAGGGTTCGGTAGCGGGGGCGCAGCGCCGTGGCCCCGAGACCGACCGGCAGCACCAGCCACGCCCAGCCCGACGGCACGGACACGCCGTCCTCGACGGTGGTGACCACCGCGGCGATGATCAGAACCACCGCAGCGTACGCGAGCCGTCGCACTCGCTCGGGGTCGCGCAACCGTTCGCGGATTCCAGTCGTCACCCGCACAGTCTCCGCGACCAGCCGGAAGACCGGCCAGTACCCAGGTACCGGATCGGCCGGCACCCCGGTACCGCCCTCGGAACCAGATCGGCACCCCGGCACGTTCCGCGAAAACGCCAGCCGGACGACTCTGCAGAGGTGACTCTCGTCGACTCCCGCGCTGCAATCACCGTCGGCCCGCTTCGTACGGTTCCCAACTACATCACCGCCGTTCGCACGGTAGCCGCTGTCACCGTCGGTATCGTGGCCCTCGCCTCCGGGTCGGTGGCATTGATGGCGGTATCGTACGGTATCTACTGGATCGGCGACGTGCTCGACGGCTGGGCCGCCCGCCGGCTCGGACAGGAGACCCGGGGCGGGGCCGTCTTCGACATCGTGAGCGACCGCGCGTGCACCGCCGTGCTCTGCGTGGGCCTGGTCTCCCTCGTGCCGGACGTCGCGGTCGTGGCTCTGGTCTTCCTGCTCTCGTTCCTGGTGCTGGACACCATGCTGTCGCTGGCGTTCCTGTGCTGGACGGTGCTGAGCCCCAACTACTTCCACCTGATCGACCGGCGGGTGTGGGCGTTGAACTGGTCGCCAGCGGCCAAGGTCGCCAACACCGCCGGCGTCATCGGCGCCATCGCGTTCGGGCAGTACCTGCTCGCGCTGGGCGTCGCCGTCGCCGTCGTCGCGGTCAAGCTGTGGTCGGTCACAGCGGTGGTCCGGCTGCTCGAACGGGACGGACGGGCATGAGCAGCCTCGCCGAGGCCGTGGTGGCGCTCGGCTACGGTGTCGCCTCGGCGCTCGTCCCGATCGTCAACGCCGAGGCCTACGCCGTGGTTGCCGGGCAACGCGGCGGCCACGCTCTCGTCGCCGTGGTCGCCCTGGCGCTCGGGCAGACCGCCGGCAAGCTGCTGTTGTTCGAGTCGGCGCGTCGCGGGTCGGGACGACTGGCCCACAAGGTCGCGAAGCGGGGAAAGTCAGGTCGGGCGGCGACTCGGGCCGCCCGGTGGACCGAACCGATCCGGCGCTGGCTCTCCCGCCGCCGCACCGCCCTACCGACAGTGCTGGCCTCGGCCGCGGTCGGGGTTCCACCGCTGGCCGTCGTGAGCCTCGCCGCCGGCACCGGGGGCCTTCGACGCTGGGAGTTCGCCGTCGCGTGCCTTTCCGGGCGGGTGATCCGTTTCGCCCTGCTCGTCCTGCCAGCGGTGCTGGCCTGACCCCGGCGTCAGAGGAGCCGACCGTCGTGGGCGAGCAGGGCGATCTGGGTGCGGTTGTCGAGATCCAGCTTGGTCAGGATGTGCGAGACGTGGGCCTTCACCGTCGTCACGCTCATCAGCAGCTCGCTGGCGATCTCGGCATTGGAGCGACCCTGCGCGATGGCCAGCACCACGTCGCGTTCCCGGGGTGTGAGCACTGCCAGCCGCTCGTGCGCCTGCTCGTAGGACTCGGCCCCCGACGCGACCCGCTGCATGAGGCGGCGCGTCACGCCCGGAGACAGCATCGGGTTGCCGGCCGCCACCGAGCGAACCGCCTGACTGATCTGCTCGGGCGGGGTGTCCTTGAGCAGGAAGCCGCTCGCGCCGGCTCGGAGGGCCCGCACCACGTGCTCGTCGGTGTCGAACGTGGTGAGCACGATGATCTCGGGTGGCCGGTGGCGGCGGCGCAGGCGCTCGGTGGCGGTGATGCCGTTGACGCCGGGCATCCTGATGTCCATCAGCACCACGTCGGGCAGGTGCCGGTCCACCGCCGTGATCGCCGCGGCGCCGTCGGCGGCCTCGCCCACCACGACGATCCCGTCGGCGCCGTCGAGCATCAGCGTGAGCATTCCCCGGACGAGGGGATCGTCGTCGACGATGACGACCCGGATCGGACCCGTCACGTCGGCCACGGCAGCCACGCGGTGAGGTGGAACCGGCCCGCGGCGTCGACGTGGTGGGCGACCCGACCGCCGGTGAGCGCAGCCCGTTCGGCGAGGCCGATCAGGCCGGTACCGGCGCTGTCGGTGGCACCGCTGTCGGGCGTGATCGGGTTGCTCACCGCGATGCTCAGGCCGGAGCCGGGCGCGCCGCCGAGCACCAGCCGGACCGGCTGACCAGCGGCGTGCTTGCGGGCGTTGGTCAGTGCCTCCTGTGCGATCCGGTACGCGGTGCGGCCGACCGTCGGGGGGATCTCGGCCGGCGGGCCGAGCGGGTCGTCGACCTCGATCTGCTGCCCGGCGGCCCGCGCCTCGTCGACCAGGCGCGGCAGGTCGGCGAGGGTCTGCCCGGGTGGTGTGTCGGTCGGCGACTCGGTGTCGTCGCTGCGTAGCAGGGTGATGACCTCGCGCAGCTCGTCGAGGGCGTGGTGTGCGCTGGCCCGGATCACCCCGGCCGCGGCGCTGAGCCGCTCGGGCGGCGCGTCCGGCCGGTACTCCATCGCGCCGGCGGCCGCCGCCAGCAGGGAGAGCCGATGGGCCAGCACGTCGTGCATCTCCCGCGCGATCCGGCTGCGCTCCGCCGCCCGCGCCTCGCCGACCCGTCGTTCCTGCTCCTGCTCGGCGCGCCGGGCCCGGTCCCGCAGTGCCGCCAGCAGGGCGTTGCGGGCCTGCGCCCAGGTGCCCCAGCCGAGCAGGGCCGCGTAGGCGATCGTCATCAGCACCAGCCGCCACCCGTACGGCAGGCTGGGCACCGGCCGCCAGAGCGCCTGCACCGCCTCGCCCGCCACGCCGACCGCCGCCACCACCGCCGCCTGCCGAAACGGTCGGTTGCGGGCGATGAACAGCACCGCGAAGCTGGCCACCGGCGTGGCCACCGGAGACAGCGCGACGAGCAGGCCGGCCAGCACGCCACCGATCAACGGTCGGCGGAGGACCACCGGAACGAGGGCCAGGGCGGCCACCGCCAGCGCGACGTCGACGCCGACCAGGCCGGCCGAGCTGGACCGGGTGGCGGACCACAGCATGGTCGCGACGAGGACGCCGACCGCCACGGTCGTCACGACCACCGGGACGGAACACCACGCCCGCGGCGGCTTGACCTCGCACGTCGCCGCATCCACACCGCGCACGCTACTGGGCTGGCGGCGGGCCGGACCACCTCCTTTGGTAGTACCCCAGCCGCCAGCGGACGTACCCGCTGCGGCTTCTGGACCGACGCGTCCGACCCGGCCCGGTCCACAGACTCAGACCATGACGAACAACCTTCTCCTGGGACGGGCCGCTGTGGCGGCCGGCGCGATCGTGGTGGCGGTGGTCGAGTTCGCGCTTCTGCACTCGGCGGCCGGTGTCGACCTGGCGGTCAGGTCCGCAAACTCGACCCGGCAGATCACGGTGACCGCGGTCATCGTGGCCGCAGCGGTCGCGGCACTGGCCGGCTGGGCGCTGATCGCGGTGCTGGAACGCCGCACCAACCGCTCTCGCGTCTGGTGGACCTCGATCGCGGGCGCCGTCCTGCTGCTGTCGCTCGTGGTCGGGCCACCGAGTGGCGTCGGCGGGGGAGCGAAGGCCACCCTCGCGCTGCTGCACCTGAGCGTCGGCGTCATCCTCATCCTCGGCCTGCCCCGGCCTCGTCCGGAAGGGGCGAACCGATGACCACGCTGACCGTACGCAAACAGGACGGGGCCTTCGTCCTCGACTCCGGGGCGCGCGCCTCGCTGCGTACCGGCTGGACCTGGCGGTGCGGCGAGATCCGCACCAGCACCGGCCGCTGGACTGTCGCACCGACCGACCGCCGACGCATCGGGTTCGCCTCCCAGGGCGAGCACGGCGTGCCGGTACGGCTCGACCCGCGCCGGTCGCACGTGCCGGGGCCCGGCGGGACGGCCCGTTGGGCGCCCGGTCGCTGCGGCGGTGAGCTGGTACGCGACGGGCACCGCCTCGCGGTACGCCTCCCCGGCCGACGCGGCGGGCCGATCCGCGTCGACGTCACCGGCGAGTGGGCCGAGCTGGAGCTGGTGGTGCTCACCGCCTGTTTCGCGCTGATGAGTCAGCGGCGGCGACGCACCCTGATCGTGATGGCGGTCGTCAGCGCGGGGAGTGGGTGACCGCCCGCCGCCAGGTGGTCCCGCGTCGCTCTAACTCCTCGGCGTCACGCCGGGCGCGTACCGGAAGATTTTCCGACCGCAGGCGAGTCGGACCGGCGCGTAGCCGGGGGACTGGTTGGTGCAGACGCGACGACACGGCCGCGACGCGCGTCCACCGCGAGCAGCGTGAGGGCGGCCAGCGCCAGCAGCCCGCCGGCGAGCGCCAGCGGGCGTGCCCCCAAGGTGGGCAGGAGGGCGCCGCCGAGCAGTGATCCACCGGCGATGCCGGCGTTGAAGGCGGTGCTGACCCCGGCCGACGCGATGTCGGTGCTGCCCGGGGCCAGTTGCAGCATCCGGTTCTGCACGGCGGAGCCGAACGCCGCGTACGCGAGGCCGATCCCGGCGAGAAGCGCGACCACGCCCGGCTTGAGCGCGCCGAGCGCGTAGAGCCCGAGCAGCGAGGCCGTGCCGATGGCCAGCGGCGTCAGCAGCGAAGCGATCGGTCGGGTGTCCAGGGTCCGGGCCGCGACCAGGGTGCCGACGACGCCTGCCGCGCCGGAGACGAACAGCAGCGGCGCCAGCACCGCGTCGGCGAAGCCGCTGACGTCGAGCAGGAACGGTGTCACGTAGGTCTGCAGCGTCATGAAGCCGCCGATGCCGAGGGCGGTGGCGATCAGCAGGACGGCGAAGCGCCGGCCGTCCGGTGCGGTGCCCCGGGCGGCGCCGCCGGCGGCCGGGGGATAGGAGGGGAGAAGGAGCAGCACCGCGGCGGCGATCGCCACACCGATCCCGGCCAGCACCGCGAACGCCGCGCGCCAGCCGGCTTGCTGCCCGAGCCAGGTGCCGAGGGGTACGCCGAGCACCGGGGCGAGCGTCGCCCCGGTCGCGAACAGCGCCACCGCCCGACCGCGCACCGCGACCGGGAACGGCCCGATCACTGTCGCCGTGGCGACGGACCAGAACAGCGCCTGGGCGAGGGCGGTCACCAGGCGGGAGCCGGCCAGCACGGCGTACGTCGGCGCGAGCGCCGCGGCGGCGTTCGCGGCGGCGAACAGGAGCATCGTGACGCCGAGCAGGTGCCGGCGGGGGACGCGCTGAGTCAGTCGGGTCAGCGGCACGGACGCCAGCACCACCACCACGGCGTACCCACTGACCAGCAGACCCACCTGTGAGCGGGACCGGTCCAGATCGGGTGCCATGCGGGTCAGCAGACCGACGGGCAGCAGCTCGGTCGTGATGAACGCGAACGCGGCGAGGGAGAGCGTGACCAGCACGGCCCTGGCCCTTCGCGGCGACACCTCCGGTGCCATGGCCCACCCCCCATTCCAGTGGGTCACCGTAATCGAGGGCCCGACCCCCGCTCCGCGCGCGGGTCTCTGCTGCCGTCGAACCGGTCGGCTGGCCGGGCCGGTCGCGGCGGTCGGCGACCGGCCCTGTGGTCAGGATCGCGTGCGGAACGGGGCCAGGACGGCGCGGATCTGATCGGCCGCACCCCAGTCGTCGTCGAACTGGGCCAGCACGGCGAGGTGTTGTCGCAGCTGGATGACCGGCATTCGGGCCTCCCAGCCGGCGTCGAGCGAGGTCAGCTCGGCGTAGACCTCGAACATCCGTCGCGCCTCCGGCGGGGGCGAGGTGGACCACACGTGCGCGAGGTCGACCTCGGCCCACACGTACGACACGGCCGGGTCGATCAGCGCCGGCTCTCCGTCCGCGGTGGCCAGGACGTTCTGTGCCCACAGGTCGCCGTGCGTCAGACACGCCGGACGCTCCGGCAGCAGGTCGGGCAGGCGGTCGCAGAGCCGTTCCAGCGCCGAACGGTCCTGGGCGTCGAGCGCCGCCTCGACGCGGGGCTCGTCGAGCCAACGCAGCAGCCGGTGCTCTGCGAAGAAGGCGAAGCCGTCGTCGTTCCACGTGTTGACCTGGCGGCGACGGCCCAGCCAGTTGTCGTGGTGCCAGCCGAAACGGGGATGGGTCGTATTCAGGTGCAGGCGGGCGAGCAGGTGTGCGAACTGTTCCCAGAAGGCCTCGCTGCGCGGCCTCTCGCTCAACACCGACAACACCAGGACGTCCCGATCCGCCAGGATCACCTCGGGTGTTGCCACACCGCCCAGCTCGCGCAGGGCGGCCAGCCCTTCGGCCTCGGCGGCGAAGACGTCGCCGGCCGGCGGGTCGGCGAATGCCTTGACGAACACCGGCGGGGCATCCCGGCGGCTGGCGATGCCCGCGAGAGCCGCGAGCCCGCCGGTCACCGGCTGCACCGCGACGACGTCGCGCATACCGGCCAGGTGCAGACGCTCCAGCAGGGTCACGGGGGGACACTCCTCAGGTCCGGCGTACGGGGTCGTCCGATCCTATGTGGCTGGTCACGATGCGCCCTGGCGGTAGCGGGGGTGTTGGACACTGCGGGGCATGGGTCACGTGTCGGTGGATCAGCAGCAGCTGGAGCGGACCGTCCGGGAGTTCGGCGCTCGGTGGACCAGAGACGCCGCCGACATCGAGACCTACCTGGCCGCACAGGTCTCCGACGCCAGCCATCGTGAGGTCGTCGGCCCGCTGCGTGCCGCCAGTGGAGCCAGTGGTGTTGTCCGGGTGGGCGGTCGGGAGGTCGCAGCCTGGGGCGACCCGGACGTCCCGGAGATGGCGTTCAGCGTCACCAAGTCGGTCGTGTCGGTGGTGGCCGGCCTGGCCTTCGACGACGGGCTGTTGGTGCCGGACCAGCCGGTGCACCAGGTCGTCGACGTTCCCGAGTTCCGGGGGCCGCACAACGAGCAGATCACCTGGCGTCATCTGCTGCAGCAGTCGAGCCAGTGGGAGGGCGAGCTGTGGGGCAAGCCGACGAGCGTCGACGCGCAGAGTTTCCGCGAGCGGACCGAGGTGCACGGCACACCCCCGGGCCAGGGGTGGGCGTACAACGACGTGCGGATGAACCTGCTCGCGTATGCCCTGACGCTGCTGTTTCGCAGATCGTTGCCGGAGGTGCTGCGGGAGCGGGTCATGGACCCGCTGGGTGCCTCCGACCGGTGGTCGTGGCACGGGTACCGGACGAGCGTCGTCGACCTCGACGGACGCCCGGTCGAGGTGGTCTCCGGTGGCGCGCACTGGGGCGGGGGCCTGATCGTCCCGGCCCGGGACCTGGCCCTGATCGGGCAGCTCTTGCTGGACCGGGGAACCCATGCCGGGACCCGGCTGCTCAGCGCCGAGTGGGTCGACCAGTCCTGGGCTCCGTGTCCGGTCAAACGGGAGTACGGCTATCTGTGGTGGCTGAACGATGAGCAGGTGCCGTGGCCCGGAGCCCCGGCGACCGGCCGCAGCGCCCGGGGCAACGGCGGACGACACCTGCTGTGGGTCGACCCGGCCCGGGAACTCGTCCTCGCCTCCCACTGGACCGAAGAACCGCTCGATCTGATCCGGGAGGCCTCTCGTACCGTCACGAGCCCCACCGGTTGACGGGTCTTGATCCACCGGTGGGCGCGGTCGAGAATCGACGTCGTGGATTTGCCTCAGGACTGGGTTTCGCTGCTGGGCGAGCTCGACCGGCAGGTGTCGTCCGGGCTGCGCTCACCGGACACGGCGGCGTTGCCCGAGCTGATGAGCAGCTATGACGTGCCGGGAGTCAGCATCTCCGTCGGCCACGTGAGCGGGCAGGTGTGGGCGGCAGGGTTCGGCGTCATGGCGGCCGGGACGTCGAGTCCGGTGACCGCGAGCACCGCCTTCGCGGCCTGTTCGATCAGTAAGCATGTCGCGGCGTTCGGCGCACTGCGACTGGTCCAGGCCGGTGTTCTGGACCTCGACGCCGACATCGGCGAGTACCTCACCACGTGGCACCTGCCCGGCCGTGACGACCAGCAGGGAATCACGGTACGACAGCTGCTGGCGCACACCGCCGGGCTGTCCGACACCTGGTACCGCGGCTACGCCGCAGATCGCGCCCCGTCGCTGTTGCAGGTCCTGGAAGGCGGCGGCGCGACGACGACCGCACCGGTTCGGCCGACCCTGTTGCCGGGTAGCCGCTTCCGGTATTCGGGCAGCCACTACTCGGTGCTCCAGCAGCTGATGGTGGACGCGACCGGAACCCCGTTCGAGGACCTCCTGCGTACTCTGGTGCTGGAACCGCTGGCTATGGCCGACAGCAGCTTCGACCAGCAGTTTCCGCACCAGCGACCGGATCAGGTGGCGCATGGTCACCACGGCGGCGGCACCAGGATTCCTGGCGGCTGGCGAACGCAACCGGAGCAGGCCGCGGCCGGGCTGTGGAGCACCCCGACCGACCTGCTCCGGCTCGACCTCGAAATCGCCCGAGCCGTCTCGGGAGGTTCGAAGCTGCTCGACCGGGACCTGGCCACCCAGATGTGGACGCCGCAGATTTCTGGCGGCACCTACGGCCTCGGTACCGAACTCGACGACCGCGCCGAGCGTCGGCGTTTCGGACACACCGGGTTGAACGTCGGCTATACCTGCTTCTCCTACGTGTGGCCGGAGAGCGGCACCGCGGTCGCGGCGATGACCAACTCCGAGGATGGCTGGGAGCTGCTGGTCAGCATCCGCGCCGCCGCAGACCGTCGCTACGCCACCACCAGAATCACCGCCGCGCCGCCTGCCGATGTGACGGGCCGCTACGTGCTGCGGGACGACTACCCGATCGACATCGCGCTCGCCGACGGCCAGCTGACCTTCGCCGCCGCGACCCAGCAACCGGTTGTCCTCCTGACGGACCCGGACGGTCACTACCGACACCCGGACCTCGATCTGGAGATCCGGTTCGTCCGGACCGACGACCAGCCGTACGTCCTCGAACTGCGCCAGGAAGGGGTCACGCAGACCGCGAGGCCAGCAACCCAGCAACCGGAGTAGCCAAGTCTGTCAGGGTCGGTTGTGGACGAACCAGGCGTCACCGGCCGGTAGGGCGACGGCGACCTCCCATCGGCTCAGTTCGAGGTTCGGAGCGAGCGCCTTGAGCTGACCGGCGGCATCCCACGCCTCGTCGCCCGGCGTCGGGCGACGACCCACCTGAAACTGGAGCATGGTGCCCCACGATGCGACCAGGCGGGCGTCCCACCGGTGTCGCCACTGCTCCAGCACCTCGCCGAGCCTCTGCTGATCCTCCAAGTCGAGCGCACCGTAGAAGTCCACCCAGTACGCCGAGCCGCGGACGTCGTTGGTGGGCAGCAACATGAGCAGAACGCTGTCCGGCGTATACCAGTAGTCGGTCTGCGTCACGAGCCGCACGTTGCCGAGCACCTGGGCGTGCAGGTCGGCGTCGGCGAGCAGCCGGTCGTACAGCACCCGCTCCAGCACCGGCAGTGGTGCCGGCAGCACCACATCCGGCACCAGGTCGTTCAGGTCGACGCGGGTCGTGCCACGCGTGTAGAACTCGATCTCGTCCTCGTCGACCTGTTGGTCCTCGCTGTAGTGGCGGTAGGTCAGCCAGGGTTCGGAAGACGCCGCGGCCTCGACGAACGTGCGCAGCTCCGACTCCGACGGACCCTGTTCGGGCTCGGACCGGATCGTCAGTGCGTCGTCGAAGTCGTCGGTGACCATGACGGGCCGGCGTCCGATGACCGGCACCAGCGCCTCAGCGGCCTGCCAGACCTCGTGCAGACGGTCGGGGTCGAGGTCGGCGACGAGGATGGTGCCCGACGGGCCGTGCCCGATCGGCAGGCCGGCCAGTGGTGTGCCCAGGAAAGCCGCTTCGATCTGGTTCAGGTCGTCTCGCACGTCCGCAGCTTTCCCGCTCACCCGAAGTGGTCGGCCAGCTTCGTCAGCTTGCTGACGTACGCCGGCCAGTCGTAGTCGTCGGGGATGTTGCTGTTGTTCCGCCCGAGGCCGACCGTCGTGTCGTGTTGTTCGCGCATGATGTCGGCGTGCCCGGCGTGCCGGGCGAGATCGCAGGCCACGTGGATGATGATCCGCTGCAGCGTCACGTCCTGCCGACCTGGCAGCCACCACGGCACCTGCCCCGGCGCGTCGAGCGGTAGCTGGTCGATCGTCTGGTCGGCGAACGCGCCGACCCGGCGATACAGGTCGATCAGCCCGTCCTTCGTCTCGTCCTCACGGGCGTACCAGTCTGCCTGCGGGTCCTCGTCGAATGCCGTCAGGGGGACCAGCTCGTCGGGCGTCGGGAATTCGCGACCGAAGGTGGGCCCGAAGTAGCCGGCTTCGACATTGAGGCAATGCTTGACCAAGCCCAGCAGGTTGTTGCCAGTCGCCGTGCGGGGCAGCCGGACCTCCCGTTCGCTGAGCCCGTCGAGCTTCCAGATGAGGTCTTCGCGGTTCCCCCGGAGGTAGTCGTGCAGCGCGGCCTTCGCATCGCTCAGATCAGACATGCGCGCCAGTCTTCCCTATCCGCCGGGCCCTCGGCGGGCCGGTGCCGGGCATCAGACTGCCGCGCCCGGATGCCCTGCGGCTTGTCAGGTGGGGCGGGGCAAGGCGCCTTCCGGGGCGGGTGGAGGCACTATCGTTCTGGCGTGCACATCCGTTTTGACGTCCCCGCCGATCCCGCCTACCCGAGCCGGGTGGCCGCCGCGCTCGGCAACGTCCGGCTACGCAGATTCGGCTACATCGGAGCGGTTCTGACGGCGGTCGGGGTCATCGGTCTCGTTGTCTCGCGGGGGGGCGGGTGGGGCGAGCGGAGTTCGCCGCTGTGGACCGCACTGGTCGTGGCCGGCGTGCTGTCGATGCTGTACCGGCCGTGGGTGCTGGCGCGCGCCCGACGCCGTTCCGGTAGCTACGCCGTCGACGGCGCCTACGACATCACCGAAGACAACATCATGATGCGCAGCGGCTCGGAGTCCGGCGGCATCGCCTGGGACGGGGTCGCCCAGGTGCGGGACGCCGGAGATTTCTGGGTCGTGTACGTCGGCCGAATGCCGGCGACCGTGATCCCCCGCTGGCTGATGTCCGCCGAGGATGCCGAGACGTTGCGCGCCCACATGACCGAACGAGGGCTGCTGCCCAGTCGCTGAACTCGGCTGCCGCAGGCCGTCGGGGGATCGGACTACCGCCTCCGAGTCGGTCGCGAGGCACCGAGGAGCACCTCGTACTGGCAGAGAGCATCGTTGGTGCCGGTGTGCCGGAAGCCGGCCTTTTCGAGGGTCCGCCGGGAGGCGACGTTGTCGCCGGTGGTCTCGGCGACGACGCAGGACAGTCCGTGTGCGGTCGCGAGGTCGAGCAGGGCGGCGAGCGCCTCCGCCGCGTAGCCGTTTCCCCGGGCTGACGGGGCGAGGCCGTAACCGACCTCGATGCGTCCGTTCTCCGGCCAACCCTTGAAACCGATTCCACCGATGGCCTTTCCGCCGGCGGTGCGGGTGATCCGGTAGTGCCCGAGCGGACGCCGATCGCCGTAGGCGGCGGTGGCGGCGAGAAAGCCCCGCACGCCGAGGACGTCGCCGTCGAAAGGGAAGTCCTCGGCCCAGTCGTCCCCGGCCCCGGCACGCCGCCCGACGATGCGTTCACCCTCTGCGGTGTCGATGGGGTGCAGGCGCAGTCGCGGCGTACGAAGTTCGGTCACGGGCAACAGAGAAGCAGCCCTCAGAAAACAGCACAAGCCGATTTACGCGCCGGCACAGGCCCGCTTCGCGGAATCGAACCTCCGTGTCCGCATCCCCGCCCCTGATCGTCTGCGGCTACCTATCCTCGACTGGGATGCACCAATCCGAGTAATGGCCGTCGGCCCGACGGCTCACAGGAGGCCGTCATGAGCACCAAGGATCGACCTGAGGGGATCAGCCCCACAGCGGTGGAGTCAGCACCAGGGCTGTGGCGGATCGATCTGCAACGGCACGACCTGAGCATCCCCGGGCGAGAGGTCATTCAGACTCGGGTGGAGTTCACTCCGGATTCGCCACCGTTCAAGCATTTTCACCCCGGCGAGGAAATCATCTGCGTTCTGCAGGGAACGCTCGAATATCGGCTGGAGGGGCAGCCGCCCATGGTGTGCAATCCCGGCGACGCGCTCACCGTCCCTTACGGTGTGCACCACCAGGCCCGCAACGTTGGCGACGGCATCGCTGTCGAACTGGCCACGTACGTCGTCGAGAAGGGGAAACCACTCCTCATCAAGGTGGAGTGAGATCTCCACGGCCGGCCGTTGATCACCGCCGACGGGGCTGAAGCGGCGGCCGGGTCCGTTCACGCGATTGGCTCCTCGGGCAAGAGGCACACCATGACGAATGAACGGGTCAGGTCTGTCGGTGGCTACACCATGCGGATTCTGGGCGTCGTCTTCATCGTCGGCGGGGCGTTCCTGCTCAAGCGCTCGGGCGCAGCGGGCCAGCGCGTCACCCCTACCGCCTAGCGCCAGGACCAGGGGTACGGAAACAGCGGCGGCGGCACGAACCCTAAAGTGAACGGATGTCAGTCAAGCAGGTGCAAGTGACTTTCGACTGCGCCGAGCCTGTGCGCGTCGGTCGTTTCTGGTGTGAGATGTTGGGGTACGTCCCGCCGCCACCCCCGGAGGGGTGCGCCACCTGGGACGACGTCAGTTCCGAGCAGGGTTCGTGGTTCGCGTGCAGTGACCCTTCGGGGGTGGGTCCGCGGCTGTACTTCCAGCGGGTGCCCGAGGGCAAGGTCGTCAAGAACCGGGTACACCTCGACGTGCGGGTCGGCACCGGGCTCGTGGGCGAAGAGCGCCTGGCCGCCCTTGAGGCCGAATGCGCGCGGCTGGTCCCGCTCGGCGCGGTACGCGGGCAGTTGTTGCTCGCCGACGGCGAGAACGAGTCGTGCCTCAACATGCAGGACGTCGAGGGCAACGAGTTCTGTCTCGACTAGTGCTGCCTGCCGCGCGTCTCCTGAGTGCGGCCGAGGCTGATGGGGGCCGGGCGAGCGTCGCCCGGCCCCCATCATTCGAGCTCGCTCAGCCCAGGTACTTCTCCCACGGGCCGGTGATGGCCAGCGTGAGGCCCGGGTCCTGCATGTTGACGAAGAGCACCTTGCCGTCCGCGCTGAAGGTCGGCCCGCAGAACTCCGAGTCGTTGAGCTGGTTGCGGGCGATCGCGTAGGTGGGCCCGCCCGGGATCGTGCTGAGCACGTGCGAGGCGCCCGAGCCGTCCTCGGCGAGCACGAGGCTTCCCCACGGGGTGACGGTCACGTTGTCCGGGCCGTCGAAGGTGAGGTCGGTGTACTTGACCGGCGCACCCTCCTCGGAGGCGGTCTGGTGCGGGAAGTACGTCACCAGCTGGATGGTCTGGTTCCGGTAGTTGTAGAACCAGACCATTCCGTCGTGCGGCGCCGCGTCCGCCGGCAGGTCACCCTCGTCCCAGGCGTACGAGTTGACCACGTACACGCCCTCGTCGGTGGCCCACACGCCCTCGAACTTGCGTCCGCGGGTGACCTGGCCGTCGGCGAACTGCTCGCGTACCGACCTGGTGCGCGCGTCGCGGTCCGGCACCTCGATCCAGCGGACCGGGAAGGGGCGGCCCAGCTGGGCGGAGGTCAGGTAGGCGACGTCCGGCAGCACCGAACCGTCATCCATGATGATCTGCATCGCGGCGAGGACGCCGGCGTTCGGTGCGAGGCGGGTGAGCACGCCCGGGCCCAGCTTGACGCCGTGTGGCGCCGTCCAGCGGTAGAAGAGGCCGTTGGGCTCGTCGGCGTCCTCCGAGAGGTAGATCCGGGTGCGGTCCTTGTCGACGGCCAGGGCCTCGTGGGAGTAGCGGCCCAGGCACTTGATCGGCTTCGGGTCGGCGCTGCCGTCGGCCCACACCTCGAAGACGTAGCCGTGGTCCTTCTGGTAGACGCCGGACCGGTCGCCCTCTTCCCACTTGTCGCCGGCCCGGTCCTCGGTCTCCTCGCAGGTGAGCCAGGTGCCCCAGGGGGTCGGTCCGCCGGCGCAGTTGGAGATGGTCCCGGAGAGCGCCACGAACTCACCCAGGTTGCGGCCCGAGAGGTCGGTCTTGATCACGGTGCAACCGCCGGCGTCAACGGCGCCCGCGTCGTAGACCGTTCCCTTGACGTGCGGCACGCCGAACTCGGCGCCCGGGTCGATCTCGTGGTTCTGGATCAGGGTGTACCGGCCGTGGCCGGCGTCGTAGACGGCCATGCCGTCGTGGTCCGACGGGGTGGTGCCCTGGCCGCGGTCGAGACGGGTGACGCCGGTCCGGGTGATCACGGTGTAGCTGAAGCCCTTGGGCAGGGCCAGGATTCCCTTGGGGTCGTCCACGAGCGGCGGGAAGGGCACGTTACCGGGCTTCACCGGCGGGTGCGGCCGGGCCGGGCTGGCCTGGGCCAGGGACGGCAGGCCGCCCGCGACGGCAAGGCCGACGCCGGCGGCGGCGCCACTGGCGAGGAAGGTACGACGAGAGGAAGGCACGTGGATCAACTCCTGGTCAAGACGTAGTGCGACGACTGGCAGCCAACTCCTTCGGGCGGACAGCGACACGTCACCCGTGGGAGCGGGCGGTGACATCGGAGTGAAGAGTCAGGGTCGCGCACGCGTCGCCGAGCCGGTCGGCTTGACCTTGACGCTGCGTCAACCCTCCATGCTGCTGCCATGAGCAATTCGCACCCAACAGCTCAGGCCGAGCAACCCGCGATCCACGTGCACGGCCTGGAGAAGTCGTTCAAGCAGCTGAAGGTGCTGCGCGGCGTCGACATCGACGTCGCGCGGGGCAGCATCTTCGCCCTGCTCGGCTCCAACGGTGCCGGCAAGACCACGGTGGTGAGGATCCTGGCCACGCTCCTCAGGGCCGACGGCGGGACGGCCCGGGTCGCCGGCTTCGACGTGGCGACCCAGGCCGCCGACGTACGGCAGTCGATCAGTCTCACCGGGCAGTTCGCGGCGGTCGACGAGATCCTCACCGGGCGGGAGAATCTGGTCCTGGTCGCCCGGCTGCGGCACCTCAGGGAGCCTGGTGCGATCGCGGACGACCTGCTGAGGCGCTTCTCGCTGACCGAGGCGGGCGCTCGGAGGGTGCGGACGTACTCCGGCGGCATGCGTCGCCGTCTCGACATCGCGATGAGCCTGATCGGGGACCCGCCGGTCATCTTCCTCGACGAGCCGACGACCGGGCTGGACCCGGAGGCGCGCATCGAGGTGTGGCAGGCGATCAGGGAACTCGCCCGTGGCGGCACGACGGTGCTGCTCACCACCCAGTACCTCGACGAGGCCGAACAACTCGCCGACCGGATCGCGATCCTCCATGAGGGACGGATCATCGTGAACGGCACCCTCGACGAGCTCAAGCAGCTCCTGCCACCCGCCGAGATCGAGTACGTCGAGAAGCAGCCAACCCTCGAGGACGTCTTCCTCACCCTCGTTGGCGCCAAGACCGAGAAGGAACAACGATGAACAAGCATTTCCTCGGCGACACCACAGTTCTGCTGGGACGCTCACTGCGCCACATCGCCCGCAGCCCGGACACCATCATCACGACCGCCGTCATGCCGATCGCCTTCATGCTGCTGTTCGTCTACGTCTTCGGCGGCGCGATCGAGACCGGCTCCGACTCGTACGTGAACTATCTGCTCCCCGGCATCCTGCTCATCACGATCGCCTCGGGCATCTCGTACACCGCCTTCCGGCTCTTCCTGGACATGCAGGGCGGCATCTTCGAACGGTTCCAGTCCATGCCGATCGCACGATCCTCGGTGCTCTGGGCGCATGTGCTGACCTCGCTGGTCGCCAACCTGGTCTCGTTGGTCGTCGTCGTCCTCGTCGCCCTGCTCATGGGCTTCCGCACCGGCACGAGCGTGCTGGGGTGGCTCGCCGTCGCTGGCATCCTGGTGCTGTTCACCCTGGCGCTGACCTGGATCGCCATCATCCCCGGCCTCACCGCTCAGTCCGTGGACGGCGCGAGCGCCTTCTCGTACCCCCTGGTCTTCCTGCCGTTCGTCAGCTCGGCTTTCGTGCCCACCGCGTCGATGCCCGGCCCGGTGCGCGCCTTCGCCGAACACCAGCCGGTGACCGCCATCGTCAACGCGATCCGAGACCTCTTCGCGCAGGAGCCGGTCGGATCGGGCATCTGGACCGCCCTCGCCTGGTGCGTCGGCATCCTCGTGGTGGCCTACCTCTTCGCCAACCTGACCTACCGCCGCAAGATCTCCTGAGCTGGATTCGAGTGGGGCCGAGCGACGTGAGGGGCAGGATCAGGGCATGCTGACGATCAGCCAACTCGCGGCGTACGCCGGCGTCACCGTGCGGGCGGTGCGGCACTACCACCAGATCGGCCTGCTGCCGGAGCCTGAGCGGGACGCCTCGGGCTACCGGCGGTACAGCGCGGGGGCGGTGGTGTCCCTCGTCAGGATCCGGATTCTCGCCAACGCCGGCGTGCCGCTGTCCCAGATCGGTCAGATGCTGGAGGCCGACGCGTCGACCTTCGCGGCGGCGGTCGAGGAGATTGACAGGCAACTGGGCGACGAGATCGCACGACTGGAGGCCAGCCGGAGGCAGATCGCGCAACTCGCCGCCGGGGATCGGCTGGCGCTCGCACCAGAGGTGATCACCTACCTCGATCGGCTCCGGGACATCGGCGTCTCCGAGCGGGTGGTGGCGGGTGAGCGGGACAGCTGGATCCTGATGTCGGCTCGCTGGCCCGATCGCGTCCGCGAATGGATGCCCGGCAAGACCGCGCAGCTCGACGACCCGCAGCTCATTCGGCTCTACCGGATCCTGTCGGAGATCTTCGAGAGCGACACCGGCGACGACGCGCTTCTGGTGGAGGCCGCCGACATTCTGGCCAGCCTCGCCGAGCAGGCATACCGCTCTGGCGAGATCGACCTCGGTGAGGTGGCGCAGGACGATCTACCGTTCGACCTGCTGGACGCGCTGGCCGTCGAGGCGGACCCGCGGGTGCAGCGACTACTGAATTTGATGCGCGAGCGTGGCTGGGATGGTCTGGCCCGGCTGGAGCGGCTGGCAGAGCCGCCCACCTGATCGACTGTCAGCTCTGTTGGTAGTTGACCGCGGCGCTCAGCGTCCCGCTGCCGGGGCCGGCTGAGGTCGGCGATCCGCGGAGGTGTCGGGTGTGTCGCGCCACCAGTGGCGGGACGCCAGCGCCGCCAGCCCGGCGCCGACGGCGTTGAGCAGGACGTCGTCCACCGACGACACCCGGTCCAGCCGCAGGACGTACTGCGCGGTCTCGACCAGGACCGAGCAGCCGGCCGCGAGGACCAGAATCCGCGGCACCGATGCCAGCGCCGGGAACCGCAGCGGGGCGAAGAACCCCAGGGCCGCGAAGACCAGCAGGTTGCCGACGACCTGGACCGTCGCCGTCAGCGGCCCTCCGTCAGAGAAGATCGTGAGCAGGTCACGCAGCGGCACCACTGTCACCCGACCGGAGACGGCGCCGGCCTGGTCACCCGGCAACATGATCATCCACACCCACGGCACGGTGCCGTAGACGATGCCGACGTCGGCCAGCGACGTCCGCCACGCCGACGTGGTGCCGGCGGCACGTCGGCGGCGTGCCAGGGCCCATACCGCCAGCGCGGCCAGCGGCAGGACGACCACCGTGATGAGGACGACGCCGTTGAACGTACCGAGCCAGCCGTGCCAACCCTTGACCATGCGACCCCCGCTGTTCGCCGAGCCCCGAAACCTACAGGGCCCGGGTCGCGGGCGATCGCCCGTTCGTGACACCCGCACCCACTCGCTCGCCGGGCGGCCACCGGAGCGGGCGCTCGGGGCGATCGTGCTGATCGCCGCCCCGTTCATCGGTGCTGGCGGCTGGGCCGGTGACCGCCGGTCATCCAGGTCAGGGCGGATGCGGTTTTGAGCGGTATACCTCAGAGG
>NZ_PYAC01000024.1:0-28084 GCF_003264475.1 Micromonospora noduli
CGCTCATAGTATGATGTCAACCATCCATTTTATCGCTCCGTGAGCCATGTTGTGTTCGTAATGAGACGACGACCCCCTGGATCTACACTCATGCCCTCCCCGACGCTCTTCCCGTCGGGCCGGCCCGGTCCACGACCCGGCCGGCCCGGTCCACGACCCGGTCGGCCCGGTCCACGACTGAGCGGTATACCTCTGGGGCATATTTATGCCTCAGAGGTATACCGCTCGTCAGGGTGGCAAGGCCGAGGCGCGCGCCGGTCGGGGCGCGGTCGCGCTCGCCGCCGAACGAGATGGCGTCGGGGCAGGGCGCATGGCCGGGCAGGGCGCATGGCCGGGCAGGGCGCATGGCCGGGCAGTGCGAGCCGGAACCAGCGAGCTGGATCCCAGCTGGCCGGGTAGCGCGCACCGGGCCCCAGCAAGCCCGGCAGCAGGAGGCCGGGCAGCGGGCGGTTCACCTGGCTCGGCTAGCGTTCCGGCATGACTCGTTGGGGCATCCTGGCCACCGGCCACATCGCCAGCCGTTTCGCCGAAGACCTCCGGCTGGTGCCGGACGCCGAGTTGGTCGCGGTCGGTTCCCGCGCCGCGGAGAGCGCCAGGCGCTTCGCCGACACGTACGGCGCGAAGCGCGCCTACGGCTCCTGGGTGGAGTTGGCCGCCGACCCCGAGGTGGACGCGATCTACGTGGCGACCCCGCACTCCGCGCACTACGAGGCGGCGATGACCTGTCTCACCGCCGGGCGGGCGGTGTTGTTGGAGAAGCCGTTCACCCTCGACCTGGCCACCAGCACGGAGTTGGTGGAGACCGCCCGCGCCGCCGGGGTCTTCCTGATGGAGGCCATGTGGATGCGGCTGAATCCGATGATCCTGCGGGTGGTCGAGTTGATCGCGGACGGGGCGATCGGCACGGTGACCGGCGTGCGGGCCGACTTCGGGGTGGCCGGGCCGTTCCCGCCGGAGCACCGGATGCGCAACGCGGCGCTGGGCGGGGGCGCCCTGCTGGACCTGGGGATCTACCCGATCAGCCTGGCCCACCTGCTGCTCGGGGTGCCGCAGCACATCCGGTCCTGGGCGCAGCTCGGCCCGGAGGGGACGGACGAGAACACCGGCATGCTGTTCGGTTATGACACCGGAGCCCTGGCGACCCTGAGCTGCGGCATGGTCGGGTTGAGCGGGCAGACCGCCTCGGTAACGGGCACCACGGGGCGGATCGACCTGCCGGAGCCGTTCTTCCGGCCGGGTTCGGTGACAGTGCACCGCGCCGGCGCGGAGCCGGAGACGATCGTCGCCGACGGGGCCGGCAACGGCTACCAGTACGAGGCGATCGAGGTGCAGCGCTGCCTCGCCGCCGGCCTGACCGAGAGCCCGGTGGTGCCGCACACCACGACCCTTGAGGTGATGACCCTGCTGGACACGGTCCGCGAGCAGATCGGCGTGCGCTACATCTGAACAGCGGAAGGGCCCCCGGCCACGGCGAGACCGTGACCGGGGGCCCTTCCGGAAACTCAGCCGAAGAGCGGCCGGACCAGCAGGTACGTGACGCACGCGATCAGCGCGGCGGCCGGGAACGTGATGATCCAGGCGAGCACGATGTTGCCGGCCACGTTCCAGCGGACCGCGGAGAGTCGCTTGGTCGCGCCCACACCCATGATCGCCGAGGTGATGGTGTGGGTCGTGGAGATCGGTGCCTTCAGCACCAGTGCGTTGAAGTAGAGCACCGCGCTGGCGACGGTCTCGGCGGCGAAGCCCTCCGGCGGCCCCAGGTCGATGATCTTGCGACCGAGGGTGCGGATGATTCGCCAACCGCCGGCGTACGTGCCGAGGGCCAGCATCGTCGCCGAGGTCCAGAACACCCACCCCGGGATGTGCGTCTTGCTCTCCTGGAAACCACCGGTGTAGAGCGCCAGCACCACGATGCCCATGGTCTTGGCGGCGTCCTGCATGCCGTGGCCGACCGACATGGCGGCCGCCGAGGCGGTCTGCGCCCAGCGGAAGCCCCGGTTGAGCTTGCCTGGCTGCCCCTTCCGGAACAGCCACAGGATGGCCAGCATCAGCAGGTAACCGAGGGTGAGGCCGACGATCGGCGACAGCACCATCGGCAGCAGCACCTTCTCGCCGATGTTGCCCCACTGCACGATGCCGCCGGTGGACAGCAGGGTCGCGCCGACCAGACCGCCGAAGAGCGCGTGCGAGGACGACGAGGGCAGACCGAAGTACCAGGTGATCAGGTTCCAGGCGATCGCCCCGAGCACCCCGGCGAAGACCACGCCGAGGCTGTTCACCCCGGTGGGAAGGGTGACCAGACCGTCGCCGACGGTCTTGGCCACGCCGGCGCCGAAGTGGGCGCCCACGAAGTTGCCGACCGCGGCGAGCCCGAGGGCGATCCGGGGTGTCAGCGCCCGGGTGGAGACGCTTGTGGCGATCGCGTTGGCGGCGTCGTGGAAGCCGTTGGTGTAGTCGAACGCCAAGGCCACCGCGATCACCGCCAGCACGGCGATGAGTTCAGGGGACACCGGCTCAGGACTCCTTGACGGCGATGGTCTCGACGGTGTTGGCCACGTGCTCGAAGGCGTCGCAGGCGGCCTCCAGTTCGTCGGCGACCTCCTTCATCTTCAGCACCGTCAACGCGTCGTACTCACCGGAGAAGAGCCGGACGAGCAGCTGCCGGTTGATCCGGTCGCCCTCGTTCTCCAGCCGGTTGCACTCGATCCAGTAGTCCTCGAGGTCCTTCATCGACTTCAGCCGGGGCATCGCGTCGGCGGTCAGCTTGGCCTGCTGGTCGAGCACGTTGACCATCTCGTGCAGCTCGCGGGGCAGCGCCGGAAGCTCGGTCAGCCCGTACAGGTAGAGCAGGTCGCCGACCGCCTCCAGGTGGTCCATCACGTCGTCCAGCAGCGAGCCGAGCCGGTAGATGTCCTCCCGGTCGAACGGGGTGATGAAGGTCGAGTTGATCTTCTTGTACAGCTCGTGGGTGATCTGGTCGCTGTCGTGCTCGACCTCGGTCAGCCGCTCGCTGACGGACTGCACGTCCACGCCGGGCAGGGCCAGCTCGTTGAGCAGCGCGGTGCCCCGGACCAGGTTCTGCGCGGCCCTGGTGAAGAGCTCGTAGAAGGCGCCCTCGGTGGGGCGGAAGGAAAACTTCACAGCACAGACCTCGTCGCGTCGGTGGAAGGGTGGCGGCGCCCGAGAGCGCCCGCTCGGTGAATGCTAGAAAACGGCAGAACCGGGAATTCGCCGGCCCACCCCTGGCCAGGCACCATTCACCGGTCGTTCACCTGCCGTTCATCTCGGCTGCCCCACCCGCACCCGCTCCCCCAGCCAACAGACGCTTACGCTCCCGCGCCACGTCGAAATCGGCAGCCGGATACCCCAGATCGAGCGTGTCGAACGTCTCACGCAGCAGGTGGGCCACCGCCCAATCCCGGTACCACTTGCGGTCCGCCGGCACCACGAACCAGGGCGCGGCGTCCGTGCCGCACCGGCTCAGGGCCTCGGCGTACGCGGCCTGGTAGTCGTCCCAGTGCCCCCGCGAGTCGATGTCGGAGGGGTTGTACTTCCAGTGCTTGCGCGGGTCGCTGAGCCGGCCCATCAGGCGCTCGCCCTGCTCGGCGTACGAGATGTGCAGCATCACCTTGATCAGGGTGAAGCCGCCCTCGGTCAGCTCCCGCTCGAACGAGTTGATCTCGTCATAGCGGGCTCGCCAGGTCGTCTCCGGCACCAGCGAACCGACCCGGGCGATCAACACGTCCTCGTAGTGCGAACGGTTGAACATCCCCACGTACCCCGGCGGTGGCAGCTCCCGGCGAATCCGCCAGAGGAAGTCGTGCCGCAGCTCCTGGCGGGTCGGCGGCCCGAACGAGCGGATGTGCAGGCCCAGCGGGTTCATCGCGCCGGCCACCCGCTTGATCGTGCCGTCCTTGCCGCCGCAGTCCATGGCCTGGAGCACCAGCAGCACCCGGTGCGCCGGCCGCTCCGACCCGGTCTTGGCCATCGCGAAGAGCATCTCCTGCTGCCGGCCCAACTCCTCGCCGACCAGCTCCACCTGCTCCCGCGCCCAGGTCTTACGGTGCTCGCCGCGGCCTGCGGGCTCCGGCAGGCCGGGCATGGACCGCGGGTCGATCGCGCTGAGATCCACCGGCGCGGTGACCCGCAGCAGGTCCCGCACGGAACCGCCGTCCGGTGCCACGATCTGCCCTTGCTCGGGTGCGCTCATGCACGGATCATCGCCCACCCACCGCCGTTCCGCCCGCCGAGAGCCACCTCCGCACCTGGGCCCGCTGATCGGCACCGACCGACCTCCGCCCACGGCAGGCACCGGTCCGCCGGGCCGTTTCGGGGCTGCCGGCGGGCCGACTCGGCGGGAGGATGTAGGCCGGGACGGCGACCGGAAGGGGTGGTGGGTCGTGCGGGAACTGGCGACGGAGTTCGAGGCCGAGCGGGGCCGACTGCTCGCGGTGGCGCACCGGATGCTGGGCAGCCGCAGCGAGGCGGAGGACGCGGTGCAGGAGACCTGGCTGCGCTACGCCGGGGCGCTGGCCGACCCGGCGGCCCGCGCCGAGATCCGGGACCTGTCCGCGTGGCTGACCACCACCTGCGCTCGGATCTGCCTGGACGTGCTCCGCTCGGCCCGGGTCCGCCGGGAGGCGTACCCGGGGCAGTGGCTGCCGGAGCCGGTGGTGAGCCCGTTGGACGGCCGGCCGACGGCCGACGGCTATGCCCCCGACCCGGCGGAACGGGCGGTGCGCACCGACCAGGTCGGCACGGCGCTGATGGTGGTGCTGGAGCGGCTCGCGCCCGAGCAAAGGGTCGCCCTCGTGCTGCACGACGTGTTCGCGCTGCCGTTCGCCCGGGTCGCGGGAGTGCTCGGCACCACCGAGGTGGCGGCCCGGCAGCTCGCCTCCCGGGCCCGACGGGCGGTCACCTCGCCGGACGTACCCCGGCACACCGCCGACCCGGCCGAGCAACGCCGGGTGCTCAAGGCGTTCGTCGCCGCCACCGAGTCCGGCGAGCTGGACCAGCTGCTTCAGGTGCTCGCGCCGGACGTGGTCTTCGTCGGCGACTCGGGCGGGCACTTCCCGGCCGCCCGCTGGCCGGTGCTCGGCGCGGACTCCGTGGCTCGCCTCACGCTCGGCCTGTTCGGCCGGACCGGCCGGTACGTCGACCGGGTGCTGGCTCGGCCCGTGCTCGTCGACGGCATTCTCGGCCTACAGCTGGAGACGACGCACAGCGACGGGCGACCGATCCGCCTGGTCACCGCGTTCGCTGTTGACCAGGGCCGGATCACCGCCATCTACAACCAGCTCAACCCCGAGAAGCTCACCGACCTGCCGCCGCTGGACGCCGACGACGGCTGGCCGCCACGCTGGTGAGCCAGCCCGACCGGGCAGGCGGCCTCAGACCACCAGAGCCAACCACTTGCGGTACGCGGTGGCGAACGGCTCGGTGCCGTCACCCAGGGCCCCGAACAGCCGCTGTGCCGCGGCCTCGGCCTCGGCCACCACGTCGTCCGGGTAGCCGAACCGGGCCCGGTGCTCGGCGAACTCGTCCTCGTCGAGCAGCTCCACCAGGCCGGTGGCCCGACGCCGGACGACGTCCAGATCAAGGTCGATCAGGTGGACCGTGTCGTCGGACTCCCAGCGGGCCGGGGTCGTGATGTCGCAGTAGACCTCGCTGGTGCGGGGCGGGGGGTTGAACATGGCCGTCCACCAGGCGCGGTGTGGCACCAACAGCACGAACGGGATCTTCTCCACCGAGGGCCGGCCGTGGTAGACCGACTCGGTGCCCTCGGGCACGCCGAGCCAGATGCCGAGATCGTCCTCGGTGAGCCGGCGGGCCGGGTAGTCGCGGTGGGCGCTGCCGTCGTACTTGCGGTAGATCACGCGGACCATGTCGCTCGGCATGATTCGCACCCTAACCGATACCACCCACGCGTCGTAGCGCGGCCGTAACCGGACGGGGTCGGCCGCAACGCCCGCCCCGGTCGGCATCGCGCCACGCGGCGGATGGGCGCGGCCGGTGTCGGCGGCGCCGGGTACCGTCGCACGGTGACTCCGCCCCGCACCGCCACCGGTTCCGCCACCCCGTCGGCCCGTGCCAAGGGCCGGCGGCGGGGTGCCCGACCCAGTGGCACGGAGCTGCTGGCGGCGGCGGTCGGCGCGGTGCCCGGCGGCGCGGAGCGTCCCGGCCAACTGCAGATGACCACGGCGATCGAGGAGTGCGTGGCCGGCGGCGAGCATCTGCTCGTGCAGGCGGGCACCGGCACCGGCAAGTCGCTGGCCTACCTCGCGCCGGCTCTCACTGTGGACGGCCCGGTGGTGGTCTCCACTGCCACCCTGGCGTTGCAGTCCCAGCTGGTCGACCACGATCTGCCGCGGCTCGCCGACGCGGTCGAGCCGGTGCTCGGCCGTCGGCCCACCTTCGCCGTGCTCAAGGGCCGCCATCACTACCTCTGCCTCGCCCGACTGGACAACTCCACCGAGGAGGAGCCGGAGGACACCCTCTTCGACGCCCCCGCGTCGCGCCCCGGCGGCGGGACGAAGTGGCTCGGTGAGGCGGGCCGGCTGGGCAAGCAGGTGGAGCGGCTGCGCGACTGGGCCGAGAAGACCGCCACCGGCGACCGGGACGAGCTGGACCCGGGCGTCGACGACCAGGCCTGGCGGCTGGTGTCGATGCCGGCCCGCGAGTGCGTCGGCGCGGCCCGTTGCCCGTTCGGGCAGGAGTGCTTCGCCGAGGCGTCGCGGGCCCGCGCCCGGGAGGCTGACATCGTGGTGACCAACCACAGCCTGCTCGCTGTCGACATGCTCGCCGACCGGCACATCGTGCCGCCGCACAAGCTGCTCATCGTCGACGAGGCGCACGAGCTGGCCGACCGGGTCTCCTCCGCCGCGCAGGCGGAGCTGGTGCCGGAGCTGATCGACCGGACCACCCGGCGGGCCCGTACGCTGCTGCGCCCGGAGACCGCCGAGGCGCTCACCGCCGCCGGTGACGCCCTGGCGGTCGGGCTGGCCGAGGCGCCGGCCGGGCGGATCACCGCGGGGCTGCCGACGCCACTGCGGGAGGCGTGCACGCTGCTCGACGCGGCGACCCGCTCCGCCCTGGACGCGATCGGCGACATCAAGGCCGACGACCCCGACCCGGTCCGCAAGCAGCAGGCCAAGGCCGCCCTGGACGAGCTCTCCACCACCGCGCAGCGGCTACTGGAGGAGGGCGACCACGACGTGGCCTGGGTGGAGAAGAACGACAGCGGCAACCGCCGGGCACTGGTGGTCGCGCCGCTGTCGGTGGCCGGCACCCTCGCCACCCACCTGTACGACGAACGCACCGTCGTGGCCACGTCGGCGACCCTGGCGCTGGGCGGCCGGTTCGACACTGTCGCCCGCGCCCTCGGGCTGGACGCGCCACCGCCCGCCCCGCCGACCCCCGCCGCGGCCGCGCTGGCCGCCCGCACCGGCCCCGGCCGGCCGGCTGCCGAGGCGCCGGGCCGTCGCCTCGCCGGCGACGTCACCCCGAACGCCCTCGTTCCGGCCACCGAGGGCCCCGGGTGGCGGTCACTCGACGTCGGTTCGCCGTTCGACTACGCCCGGCAGGGCATCCTGTACGTCGCCGCGCACCTGCCCCGCCCCAGCGTCTCCGGGCTGCCCGAGGCTGCCGGGGAGGAGCTGCTCGGGCTGGTCGAAGCGCTCGGTGGTCGTACTCTCGGGCTTTTTTCCTCCCGGCGGGCCGCGCAGCAGGCGGCGGAGCTGTTGCGCGCGCGGACCGACCTGCCGGTGTTGCTCCAGGGCGAGGAGGCGCTGCCGCTGCTGGTGCGTCGCTTCCGCGAGGAGCGCGCCAGCTGCCTGTTCGGGGTGATGTCGCTCTGGCAGGGGGTGGATGTGCCGGGTGACGCCTGCCAGCTCGTCGTCATCGACCGGCTGCCCTTCCCCCGCCCGGACGAACCGCTGGCGGCGGCCCGCGCGGCGGCGGTGGACGCGGGCGGTGGCTCCGGCTTCTCGGCGGTCAGCGTGCCGATCGCGGCGGTGAGGCTCGCTCAGGGCGTGGGCCGGCTGATCCGCGCGACCGGTGACCGGGGCGTGGTGGCGGTGCTCGACTCCCGGCTGGAGACGGCCCGAGGCTACGGGCCGTTCCTGCGCCGCTCGCTGCCCCCGTTCTGGTACACGACCCGCCCCGAGGTGGCCCGGGGCGCCCTGGAACGCCTGGCCAAGTCCTGACCCGCTTGGGCAGGACCAGGATCGGGCTACAACAGGAAAAGAGTGGTCTCCCGCTGGCGGGAGGCCACTCTTTCGAGGATCCTGCGTGATCTGGCGGGACGTGCGGGTCTAGGGGGCCTGGGAGGCGACGACCACGGCGTCGGGCGGTGTGTCCGGGACCCTGCGGGCGGCAAGCCGGCGGACCGCGGTGTTCAGCACCGCGATGAGCGGCACGGAGACCAGCGCGCCGGTGATCCCAGCGAGTACGACACCGGCGGCGATACCGATGATCACCGCGAGCGGGTGCAGGGCCACCGCCCGGCCCATGATCAGCGGTTGGAGCACGTGCCCCTCGATCTGCTGGACGCCGATCACCACACCGAGAATGATCAGCGCGGTGACCGGGCCGCTGTCGACGAGGGCCACCAGCACCGCCACGCCACCGGAGAGCGCCGCACCGACGATCGGGATGAACGCGCCCAGGAAGACCAGCGCGGCCAGCGGGAAGGCGAACGGGATGTCGAAGATGACCAGGAAGATGCCGATGCCGACCGCGTCGATGAAGGCGACCAACACTGTCGCGCGAACGTAGGCGACAAGCGTCTGCCAGGAGGCGCGGCCGGCGTCGTCGACCTTCCACCGGGCGGCCACCGGCAGCAACCGGACCAGGAAACGCCAGATCCGGTTGCCGTCACGCAGGAAGAAGAACGTCGCGAAAAGCACCAGCAGCGTGCCGGTCAGCACCTCGGCAAGCGTCGCGGCGGTGCTCAACGCGCCGCTGGTGAACCTCGAGGTGTTGTTGTTGATCCAGCCCTGCGCCTCGTCGATGTAGCGGTCGAGTTGCCCGTCGGAGAGGTGCAGCGGGCCAGTCTTCAACCAGTTCTGGATCTGCCGGACGCCCTCCGAGGACTTCTCGCTCAGCTCCGGTACGCCACGAATGAACTCGTTGACCACCAGCGTCAGCGTGCCGATCACCGCGGCCAGGCCGCCGACCAGCACCACCGCCGTCGCCAGCGACCGGGGGAACCGGGCCCGCAGCAGCCAGCCCACCGCCGGGGCGAGCAGCGCGGAGAGCAGCAGCGCGATGGCCAGCGGAATGATCACGATCTTGACCGTGCCGACGATCCGCAGCAGCGCCCAGGCCACCACGCCGATCACGATCAGTCGCCAACACCACGCGGCGGCGATCCGCAGCCCGTGCGGAACGTCGGCGTCGTCCCGGCTGGAGGTGGAGCTGTGCAGGTCCACCGGAGGTTCCGCGCCGTAGACAGTGGCGCTCTGCGGCGCGGTCGGCCCCGGCACGGCCGGCGACGCCACCCGGGCCGCCTCCGACGCGTCGTTCAGCGCGTCGCTGGAGGCGCCCTCGTCGGCGCGCGCCGACTCCTGTCGTGACTGGTAGGCGCGGCGAAGCCGCCCGCGTACCCGCTCGAAGCGGCTCAAGCGCACCTCCTGGCAGAAAACCCGGCCCGCCGACGGCGACAGGTCGGACAGCATACGTCCGTTCCCGACACCGTAGGGCGGTTGCGCCACACAATGCCCCGACCACCTCCGGCGTAACCACCGGTCGACCACCGTCGGCCACACGGTAGCGTCTGCGACGTGACCGCCGACAACGATCTCGACGCCGGCCTGCCGATCCGCCTGCTGCACGACCGTGTGCTGGTGCGGATGGAGGGCAGTGAGGGCGAACGCCGCTCCACCGCTGGCATCGTCATTCCGGCGACCGCTGCTGTCGGGAAGCGCCTCGCCTGGGCCACCGCGGTCGGGGTGGGGCCGAACGTCCGCGCCATCGTCTCCGGCGACCGGGTGCTCTTCGACCCGGACGAGCGCTCCGAGGTCGAGCTGCACGGCCGCGGTTACGTGCTGCTGCGGGAGCGGGACGTGCACGCCGTGGCCGCCGAGCGGATCGAGAACGACTCGACCGGCCTCTACCTCTGACGCACCTCCCCCGGCCACCAGGGCCCGTCGCGCACCGTTTGCCCAGGCGCACGACGGGAAGCCATCCGGCGACCGTGGCCCTGGGGAGGGACGATGCCGGTATTCGTGAAGAAGCTGTTGACCTGGGGCAGTGTCGCGTTCCTGATCTACTTCATGGCCTTTCGGCCGGACGGCGCCGCGCAGATGTTCCGGGCGATCGGGGCCGCGCTGATCGCGATGTTCCAGGGCCTCGGTGACTTCCTCACCTCGCTGCTGGCCTGAGCCGCACTGCTGGCCTGCCGTCAGCCGCCAGGCCGTAGCTGTCAGGGGTGCGTCGGCGGCCAGGGCGACGCCGGGCGCAGGCCGGGCCAACCGGGCGGGGCGTACCCCACCGGCGCCGGCGCGGGAGTCAGCACCACCGGGATCGGCACCACCGGCTCGTCCGGCGCGTCCACGGCGCGCTGCGTGCCGTCCGGGAAGCGCAGGTGGTAGCGGCTGCCGTCCCAGACCCCCGCCGGAGCCTGCGGGTCCCGACCCACGAAGAACGACCGGTACGCGGTGATCGCGTCCAGCAGCTCCCGCTCCTCGCGGGCGGTCCGCTCCTGGTCGGCCGGTTTGCGGTCCAGGCCGCGCAGCGCCCCGTCGCGCAGCAGGGCCAGCCGGGTCGCGGCGGACTGGTAACCCCGCATCGCCCGCACCCCGGCGTCGCCGGCCACCCGCCGCGCCCAACTGCGGGCGGCGTGCCGGCGGCCGAGACCGCTCAGGGCGGCCACCTCGGGCGGGCTGAGCCAGCCGGCGCGGACGTAGTCGGGCAGGACCCGCTCGGTGAGCCGCCCCTCCCAGGCGCGCAGCCACAGGGCCAGCCCCACGGTGCCGAAGAAGACCGGCACCATGAGGCCCAGGAAGCCGTACAGCATGATCACGGCCTCGCCGGTGGCCTGGGTCAGCGTGGGCAGCAGGTTCCACGTGCCGTGCAGCATCATCGCCAGCAGCAGGCCGGCGATCGGGGCGAGCACCCGGATGCGCCGGTCGGCCGTCCGGGAGGCGATACCCAGGCCCACACCGGTCATCGAGGTGAAAAGGGGGTGGGCGAACCCGAACAGCAGAATCCGCAGAATGAAGATCGCGATGACCTGCTGGATGCCGGTGGCCGGGCCGTACCGGTCGGCGCCGGACGCGTACCCCAACCCGCCCAGGTAGAGGATGTTCTCCACCATCGCGAAGCCGACCGCGGAGAGCCCGCAGTAGACCAGGCCGTCGGTGATCCCGGACCACTCGCGGCGGCGGAACACCAGCAGCAGGATCGGGCCCAGTGCCTTGGTCAGCTCCTCGATGAACGGCGCCACCAGCACCCCGGTGAGCGCGGACGGCAGGCCCCAGTCGGCGAAGCGGTTGGCCGCGAAGTCGTTGACCGTGAGCGAGGCGGCGGTGGAGACGAACGCCCCCCAGGCGAAGCAGAAGATCAGATACTTCAACGGCTCCGGTTCGTACCGGTCCAGCCAGAGGAAGCAGGCGACCAGCACCGGCACCGGCAGGATGGCGGCGACCACCCCGATCAGCAGGGCCTGCACACCGAGCGACTGGCCGAGCGTGAAGACCATGAAGACCGCGCACGCCGCGATCAACAGCACCACCCCGGCCAGCACCAGGAACCGCCGCCAGCCCAGGCGGCGCAGCGGCATCCGGGGCGTCTCACCCGTGGGCGGGACGGCGGGCGCAGGCGGGGCGGCGGGCGACGGCGGCAGTGGTGAACCGGGCGGGGTGTCGGCCATGCGGTCAGCGTAGCCATCCGCCGCCGGCTGGTTCGGGCGCATCGGCAGCCGCTATGCTGCCGGCAGGTCACGAGTGCCAGCGTTCAGCCCCGGCTTGCTGGCCGGCAACCCTCGTCGAGTTCGCGGTGGGGTGCCCCGGGTGATGACCGGGCCCAGCCCGATCGGTGTGCTGGGCAAGCGCGGACCCCGTCCCGATGTCGCACCCGGGGTCCCTGACCCCGGAGGTTCCGGCGTGTCCGTCACTCTCGTCCCCTCGCTGCCCAGCCTGCCCACCGCGCCGTCGGCGCCGTCCGCGCCGCTCGACGTTCTCGGCGTGCCCGGCGAGATCAACCTGGACTACGCGGCCAGTGCGCCGTGCGCCCGGGCCGCCGCCGACGCGGTGGCCGAGCTGCTGCCCTGGTACGCCAGCGTGCATCGCGGAGCGGGAGCGCTGTCGCGGCGCTGCACCCTCGCGTACGAGCAGGCCCGGCAGACGATCGGCGACTTCTTCGGCGCCCGCGCCGACGATCATGTGATCTTCACCCGCAACACCACTGACGCGCTCAACCTGCTGGCGCGGGCCGTGCCAGCCGGCACGACGGTGGTCACCAACTCCTCCGAACACCATGCCAACCTGCTGCCCTGGCCGCGCGGGTCGGTGCGCCTTCCGGTGCCCAGCGACCCCGACGGGGCGGTACGCGATCTCGCCGCCGCCCTCACCGAGCTGCGCCGGGGCAGCAGCCCGGCGCTGCCGGTGCTGGTCGCGGTGACCGGTGCGAGCAACGTGACCGGTGAGCGGTGGCCGGTCGCCGAACTGGCGCGGGTGGCCCACCGGCACGGTGCCCGGATCGTGCTCGACGCCGCGCAGCTCGCCCCGCACGCCCCGGTCGACCTGCTCGCGCTCGACGTCGACTACCTGGCCGTGTCCGGCCACAAGCTGTACGCGCCGTTCGGCACGGGAGTGCTGATCGGTCGGGCCGACTGGCTGGACGCCGCCCCGCCCTACCTTGCCGGCGGTGGCGCCACCAGCCACGTCGGGCCAGCCACCCACGACGTGACCTGGGCGACCGGCCCGGCCCGGCACGAGGGCGGCACCCCGAACCTGCTCGGGGCGGTCGCGCTGGCGGCGGTGTGCAAGGCGCTCGACGAGGCGGACCGGGGCCTGCTGGCCGCCCACGAGCAGGACCTGCTGGACCGGCTACGGGCCGGCCTCGCCGCCCTGCCGCACGTCGTCGAGCTGCGCACCTTCGGCCCGGACGCGCCCCGGGTCGGCATCGTCTCGTTCGTGGTGGCCGGATGGGACTCCACCGAGGTGGCCACGCGGCTGGCCGCCGAGCACCACATCGGCGTACGGGACGGTTTGTTCTGCGCCCACCCGCTGGCCCGGCGTCTGCTCGGCGAGGCGGCGGCGCGTACCGGCCGGCGGGACCTGCCGCCCACCGCGCTGCGTGTCAGCATCGGGCTGGGCAGCACGGCCGCTCAGGTGGACCGGCTGCTCGCGGCGCTGGCCGAGCTGGGCTGAGGCCCGTCCGGCGGTCGCCCCGCTCAGCCGACGGGCGGGGCGGTGGGTGGCTTCGGTGTCTCGCCGGGCTCCGCGGGCTCACCGACCGGGCGCTCCTGCTCCCCGAAGGCGGTGCGGATCCACCGGTTCGCCTCCTCCTGCTCGATCCCGGAGGCGACCAGCAGGTCGCTCGCGGTGGTGCGGATCTGGGCGATCACCACGCTGCCGGAGAAGCCCACCCCGGCGCCGTACGCCCGGCCGGCCTCGCTGACCGCTCGCAGCGACCGCTCCCGGGCCTTCTCCGGCTCCTCACCGGCGGCGAACTCGTGCTTGAGCAGCCGGACCGACTCGGCGAGGTGGCCGATCGCGTCCGGCATCGGATCGGGCACCGGTTCCTCGTCCTCGACCAGAGTGACGGACCGGCGGATCAGCGTGCCGCTGTTGCGCATCGCCCGGTCGATGGGGTCGGCCGCCTCGGCGTAGTGGGTCAGTTCGTCGCGGCGGTGCCAGCGGGCCGGGGAGAGGGTGGCGGTCTCCTTCGCCCCCTCGATGGCCTCGCCCAGCGTGGCCAACTCCTCCTTGTTGTTGCGCAGCCTCTCCAGTGCGCCCTGGATGGCGGCGCGGTCCCGGTTGCGCAGCCCGTCGGCGGTGGCGTCGAGTTGGGCGGCGAGCAGGTCCAGGGCGGGTCGGGCCGCCCGGTTGATCACTCGGAGCGGGTTCAGTGGCAACAGCACCGCCGTGACCAGCAGTGCGATCCCACCGCCGAGGAAGGCGTCGACGAAGCGCGGGATCTCCAGGTTCTGGGTCGACGGGCTCAGCGTCACGATCAGCACCGCCGTGGCCGCCGCCTGGATGACGATGGCCACACTCGCTCCGGCGAAGATGGTGAGCAGGATCGCCACGGTGACCACCAGGCCGAGCTGCCACGCCCCGGTGCCGAGCAGGTAGATCAGGAGGTCGCCGACGGCCACTCCGACCCCCACCCCGACGATCAACTCCACCGTCCGGCGGAACCGCTGGCCGACCGACGCGGCCAGGGTGCCGACCGCGGAGATCGGCGCGAAGACCGGTTGCGGGTTGCCGAGCAGCTTGTGCGAGATCAGGTACGCGAGCCCGGCAGCCAGCCCGGCCTGCACGGCTAGTCCACCGGCCATCCGTACCCGGTGCAACCGGTCGTGCAGAGTGGCGCGGCTGCGGTGGCGCAGCTGTTCGGTGGCCTCGGCGATCCGCGCGCCGTCGATGTCCACCAACCCGTCGCGCAGCGCGGTACGTCGCACCATCGGAGGTCGCTTGTCCCGGGCCACGGCCATGGGCGCGACTACCCGTGGTGGCCCCGCTGAATCCTCCCTTCCCGCGCGTCGCGGGCGGATGCGGCAGACTCGGGCGGTGGCTGATCTGTTGGACCGGTGGCGGGCGGCGGCCCGAGGTGCCGGCGCGAGCCCCGATCCGGATACCACCCGCGCCGGAGAGCAGGTGATCGCCCGGTGGCGGGAGCCGCACCGGCACTATCACACGCTGGCCCACCTGACGGCGGTGCTCGATGTGGTGGACCAGCACGCCGACCTGGCCACTCGGGCCGACGCGGTCCGGCTGGCGGCCTGGTTCCACGACGCGGTCTACGACCCCCGGGCCGCCGGCGACGCCAACGAACGGGACAGCGCCGCGCTGGCCGAGAGCGTGCTCACCGGGCTCGGGGTGCCGGCGCCCACCGCGACCGAGGTGCGTCGGCTGGTGCTGCTCACCGCCGGGCACACTGTGGCACCGGGCGACCGGGACGGCGCGCTGCTCTGCGACGCGGACCTGGCCGTGCTGGCCGCGCCGCCGGCCAACTACGAACGTTACGCGGCGGCGATCCGCCGGGAGTACGCCCATGTGCCGGAGCCGGCCTTCCGGGCTGGACGGGCTGCCGTGTTGACCGGCCTGCTGGCGCTGCCCGCGCTGTTCCGGTCGCCACCGCTGGCGAGCCGGTGGGAAGAGCCCGCCCGGGACAATGTGCGCCGCGAGCTGGCCGCCCTCACCGGGGAGCCGGAGAACGCGGGTTGACCAGGTGCTTCGGCCGACGCAGGTCGGCGGCGCGGAGCAACCGGACCAGCTCCCGGCTCGGCACCACCTGGGCACCGAGCCACACCGCCGCCGCGAACCGGTCGGCCGGAATGTCGTAGTGGTCCCGGTCGAAGCCGCGCCGGGGCGCGCCGAGCGTCTCGGCGAAGGCGTGCAGCTCGGCGTACGAGACGTCGCTGATCAGGTGCGACCAGAGCCGACCGCGCCACGGCCAGGCCGGCCGGTCCAGGTAGAGCATGGTGCCCAAGTTATCCCGCCCAGTCGATCATGTTGATGATCGCCGGTCGGCGACCTAGCCTCGGCTGCATGGCCCCCACCGCGCTCCTCGACGACCTGCGCGCCGCGCTCGGTGACGACGCCGTGCTCACCGACCCGGACCTGCTGCGCATGCACCAGCGGGACGAGGCCGACCTGTGCGCCGCCGGCGTCCCGCTGGTGGTGACCCGCCCGCGCGACACCGAGCAGGTGGTGGCCGTGATCCAGGCGGCGGCGCGGCACGGCGTACCGGTGGTGCCGCAGGGGGCGCGGACCGGGCTGGCCGGCGCGGCGAACGCGGTGGACGGCGCGGTGGTGCTCAGCACCGTCGCGATGAACGAGATCCGGGAGATCGACCCGGTGAGCCGGATCGCGGTGGTCCAGCCGGGGGTGGTCAACGCGGCGCTGGCCGGGGCGGTGGCCAGACAGGGCCTCTGGTACCCACCGGACCCCGGCTCCTGGGAGTCGTCCACCATCGGCGGCAACGTGGCCACCAACGCCGGCGGCATGTGCTGTGTGAAGTACGGAGTGACCACCGAGTACGTGCTCGGCCTGGAGGTGGTGCTCGCCTCCGGCGAGGTGCTGCGCACCGGCCGGCGTACGGCCAAGGGGGTGGCCGGCTACGACCTGACCCGGCTGTTCGTCGGTTCGGAGGGCACCCTCGGCGTGATCACCGAGGTGACAGTGGCGCTGCGGCCCGCCCCGGCCGACTCGCTGACCCTGGTGGCGGTCTTCGGATCCACCGCCACGGCCGGCGCGGCGGTGGCCGAGATCGCGGCTCGCGGGCTCACCCCCAGTCTGCTGGAGTTGCTGGACCAGACCCACCTGCGGGCGATCGAGGCGTACCAGCCGATGGGGTTACGGACCGACGCGCAGGCCCTGTTGCTGGCCGCCGCCGACACCGGCTCCCGGGCGGCGGACGACCTGGCCGTGCTGGCCGAGGTGTGCGAGGCCGTCGGCGCCGACGAGGTCTACGCGGCCACCGACGCGGTGGAGGCGGCGGCGCTGCTCCAGGCTCGCCGGCTGGCCCACCCGGCCATGGAGAAGTTCGCGGCGGACGCCTACCCGGGCGGCAACGGCGGTCTGGTGATCGATGACGTGGCCGTTCCGCGCGGCGCGCTCGCCGCGCTCCTGGACGGGGTCGCCCGGATCGCGGCCGAGTGCGAGGTGCCGATCGGCGTGGTGGGGCACGCCGGGGACGGCAACATGCACCCGAACATCGTGGTCGACCGGGCCGACCCGGCGAGCGTGGAGCGGGGTCGGCGGGCCTTCGACGAGATCATGCGGCTCGGCCTGGATCTGGGCGGCACGTGCACCGGGGAGCACGGGGTGGGGCTGCTCAAGCGGGACTGGCTGGCCCGGGAGATCGGGCCGGTCGGTGTCCGGGTGCACCAGGCGATCAAGTCGGCGCTCGACCCGGCTGGCCTGCTCAACCCGGGCAAGGTGCTCTGACCGGCTGCGGTCAGCCCTTGACCTCGGCCGGGGTCGCCTGGGTGAGCAGCAGCAGGATCTCCCCGGCGACCGGCGTGAGCTCCTCACCCGGGCAGTCCTGCGAGGTGATCAGCCCGGCCGAGGTGATGAGGCTGGACGTCAGCGCGTCGATGCAGGTTGTCCGGTACCGCCGGGCCTGATCGGTCTCGTCGGCCAGCGCCGGGTTGGCGAGCAGCACCTGGAGCCGTTCGGTCAGCTCCGGTGCGAGGGTGCCCCGGGAGGTCACGCCGTCGCCGGCGCAGTCGACGCACTGCCACGCGCCGTTCCGCTCGACGCTCAGGGTGCGCATCGGCCCGTCTTCGCCGAGCCGCTGGAGCAGGCTGACCTGACCGGCGGCGACAGTGGTGGGGATCTCCAGCTGCGAGGTGCCACCCGCCGTGCCGGCGGTCGGTTGCGCCGCAGGGGTGCGCGGCTTGTCTCCGTCGAAGAGGGAGCACCCGGTCAGGGCGCCGACGAGCGCGACGGCGAGCAGGGGTAAGAGCAGACGAGGGCGCGCGCGGGGTAGCACGCGCGGAAACCTACCCCACCGTAGGTAGCGTTCGAAACCACCATCCGGGCCGGTATCGATGGTTACCCATCGGTAACGTCGCAATTCGTCATCGAGCGGACGAGCGCAGCTCCGCCTGATCGTCGCCACCCCGGTCGGCCGCGTAACCCCGGACGTCCGGAGCACCGAGGCGGGCCGCGTCAGCCGCCGCGTCGTCCGGCATCAACTGGGACTGCCGCTCCGCCTCCACCCGGGCCCGGTAGTGCTCGACCTCGCGTGCCCGGGTGGCCGCGTCCCAACCGAGCACCGCCCCCATCAACTCGGCGGTGTGCTCCGCCGACTCCAGCCCCCGGTGGCTGGTCTCGAACGAGATCCGGGTCCGCCGGGTCAGCACGTCCTCCAGGTGCAACGCGCCCTCGGCCCGTGCCGCGTAGGCGACCTCCGCCGCCAGATACTCCGGAGCACCGGCCAGCGGAGACGCCAGCAGAGGATCAGCGTCGACAAGCGCCAGCAGGTCCAGGGTGAGGGTGCCGTACCGCTCCAGAAGGTGCTCCACCACGCCCACCGGCACGGCGTGCCGGCGCGCCAGATCAGCCCGGTCCCGCCACATGGCCGGGTAACCGTCGGCGCCGAGCAGCGGCAGGTCGGCCGTACGCGACGAGCGGGCGCCGCCGAGCCGGCGAGCGGCCCGGTCGACCACGTCGGACGCCATCACCCGGTACGTCGTGTACTTGCCGCCGGCGACCAGCAGC
Organism: Micromonospora noduli; assembly: GCF_003264475.1. Classification (NCBI taxonomy): domain Bacteria; kingdom Bacillati; phylum Actinomycetota; class Actinomycetes; order Micromonosporales; family Micromonosporaceae; genus Micromonospora; species Micromonospora noduli. The sequence goes on from NZ_PYAC01000024.1 coordinate 18,399, forward strand.
AGCCCGAGCATCGGCTCGAAGACCGCGTGCTCCCGGGAGAGCTTCGAGGTCGAGTCGGCCTCGCCGGCCAGCAGCGGCCGCAGCCCGGCGTACACCCCCTCGATGTCGGCGGTGGTCAGCGGCCGGTCCAGCACGGTGTTGACCTGCTGGAGGAGGTAGTCGATGTCGCGGGCCGAGGCCGCCGGGTGGGAACGGTCCAGCCGCCAGTCGGTGTCGGTGGTGCCGATGATCCAGTGCCCGCCCCACGGGATGACGAAGAGCACCGAACTCGCCGTACGCAGGATGAGCCCCGTCTCGCCGGTGATCGCCGAGCGGGGCACCACCAGGTGCACCCCCTTGGAGGCGCGCACCCGGACGCCGGGCCGCAGGCCAACGTCGTTGAGCATCCGGGACATGTCGTCGCTCCACACGCCGGTGGCGGCGATGACGGTGCGGGCCTGCACCTCGAACTCCGCGTCCGGCGAGCCCGGCGGCGCCTCCAGGTCCCGGACGCGGACACCGGTCACCTCACGCGCCTGCCGGATCAACCCGACGGCGCGGGCACTGCTCACCACCGTCGCGCCGAGGCTGGCCGCGGTGCGGGCCAGGGTGACCACCAGCCGGGCGTCGTCGACCTGCCCGTCGTAGTAGCGGATCGCTCCGGCCAGCGCGTCGGCCCGCAGACTCGGGAAGATCCGCCGGGCGCCCTCCCGGGTCAGGTGACGGTGCAGGGGCATGCCCCGGCCACCGCCGAAGATCCCGGCGAAGGCGTCGTACGCTGCCACCCCGGCGCCGTAGTACGAGCGGCGGAAGACACGGGCCGGCAGGTCCCGCAGGCCCCGCCCGGCCGGCAGCGGCACCATGATCGGCACCGGGCGCACCAGGTGCGGCGCGAGCCGGGTGGCCAGCAGGCCGCGCTCGGTGAGCGCCTCGTGAACCAGGTGGAACTCCAACTGCTCCAGATAACGCAGGCCACCGTGGATGAGTTTGCTGGACCGGCTGGAGGTCCCGGCGGCAAGGTCACGCGCCTCGACCAGCGCCACCTTCAGGCCACGGGACGCCGCGTCCAGGGCGGCACCGGCTCCGGTCACCCCGCCCCCGATGACCAGCACGTCGAAGCGCTCGGCACGCAGTCGACGCAGGTCGGACGCACGGCGGACCGGTGAGAGCTGACCGGCGACGGATCGGGAGACATTGGGGTCGCGCACCTGTCCACCGTAACCGTCGAGCCACCGTGTCGACATTCGCCGCCCGGCCCGCACCGCGCCGACCTGCTCCGAAGCGCACGACACGTCCCGCCACCCGATCCGGGCCCACCGATCGGAGATGTTGGACAGTTTCCGTCATCGCCTGACGGAAACTGTCCAAGATCTGCACGGTTCTTCGAAGCCCCGGAACCCGACGGTCGGGTCGAAACCCTTCGTCGTAGTCGTAAGGTTCTCGGATGCAAGGTCAACCTGCGCAACCCGGCTTCAGCGACCGCAGTTCCCCGTGGCCGGTGGTCGCAGCCGTGCTGGTCGGCTGCTGGACGGTTGCGGTCACAGTGGGCACCCAGACCGGTGGTTGGCTCGCCGATCAGGTGCTGCTGGGCTTCGGACGGGACCGGATCGGCTGGCTCTGGCCGGTGCTCGGCCTGGCCACCGTCGTGCTGGCCGGCACGCCCGCCCTGCTGCTGGCCCTCCTGCCCCGGTCGCGCGCGGTCCGGGCCACCGGGCGGGCCTGGTTGATCGGGGCACCCGCGCTCGGCGTGCTCACACTGCTGCGGGTCGTGCCGCCGGTGCACCATGAGGCGTACCTCGCCGCGCTGGCCGGCGCCGCGATGCTCTGCGCCCTCGCCGTGCGCTGGTCGGCGCGCCGGTGGGCGTACCCCGGGCTGGTTGGCCCGGTCGACGGCCCGGCACCCACCGGAGACGGCGACGCGACACGGCCCGAGGCCACCGGGAACGGCGACGCGACACGGCCCGAGGCCACCGGAGACGGCGACGCCACGCGGCCCGAGGTCAACGCGGAGCCGGTCGGACGGCGCGTGCGCCGGACCGGCCCGGTGCCGTTGCTCGCGGTCGCCGCCGGGTTGGCGCTGCTGCTGCCGTGGGCCTGGCTGGGCGCGCTCGGTGGCCTCCTGGAGACCGCGCTCGCGCTGCTGGCGGCCGCCGCGCTCGGGGTGCTGGCCGCGACTCTGCTGGACGCCCCCTTCTGGTCCCCGTTCGCGGTTGGGCGACCGCCTCGGCCGGCTCGGCTGGTGCTGGTGGGCGGCCTGGTCGCCGGGGTGGCGCTGCTGCTGCTCGCGGCCGGGACCGGGCAGTCCGGCGCGCAGTTGCCCGCCCTGCTGACACTGCCGCCGGTGGGTTTCGCGCTGGCCGCGCTCTGGGCCGCGACCTGGCGGCCCGCCGCCGATCCGACCGCCGCCGACCCGACCGAGGCCATCCGCGCCGGCCGAACGGCGACCGGCTGGCTCGTGGGCCTGGCCGCGCTCGGCCCGCTGGCCTTCACCGACCCGGAGGAGATCAGCCTGCTGCTGGTCGGCACCCGGGACATCCCGTTCTGGGTGGCGGCCGCCGCCGGCGTCGGGCTCGCCGTCGCGGTAGTGGTCGCCATCGGGTACGCGGTGCTGCTCGCCCGGCCGACGGCACGCACCCCGAACAGGCGGGTCGCCGCGGTGGCGGCCGTGGTGCTGCTGGTGGCGTTCGGGGTGGTCGACCTCGGCCCCGGCCAGCCGGGCCTGTACGGCGAGCGACTGTTCGTGGTGCTGCGTACGCAGGCCAACCTGAGCGATCTTCCGACCGCCGTGCCGGGTCGAGCGGGACGGGACGCCCGCGCGGCGGAGGTCTACCGGCGGCTGGTGACGACCGCCGAGCAGAGCCAGAGCGACCTGCTCCGGGGGTTGAACCGGCTGCGCCTCGACCCGGTGTCGTACTACCTGGTCAACGCGGTCGAGGTGGACGGCGGCCCGGCGGTGCGGGCCTGGCTCGCCCGCCGACCGGAGGTGGCGCGGGTGCTGGTCAGCCAGCGCCTGCGGCCGCTGCCGGCCCCGGCCGGGCAGAACCGGGGCACCGCACCCAGGCCCACCGGCCCGGAGTGGAACATCCGCCAGATCGGCGCCGACCGGGTGTGGTCCCAACTCCGGGTCACCGGCACGGGCATCGTGGTCGGCAGCTCCGATTCGGGGGTGGACGGCACCCATCCGGCGCTACGAGCCGGGTTCCGTGGTGGGGACGACTCCTGGTACGACCCGTGGGAGGACACCCGGAGCCCGACCGACCAGGGCGGGCACGGCACCCACACGGTGGGCAGCGCGGTCGGGCGGGACGGCATCGGGGTGGCACCGGACGCGCAGTGGGTGGGCTGCGTCAACCTGGACCGCAACCTGGGCAGCCCCGCGCACTACCTGGACTGTCTCCAGTTCATGTTGGCGCCCTTCCCTGCCGGCGGCGACCCGTTCACCGACGGCCGTCCGGAGCGCGCCCCCCAGGTGCTGACCAACTCGTGGGGCTGCCCGCCCATCGAGGGTTGCGACCAGCGCGTTCTGCGGCCGGCCACCGCCGCCCTCGACGCCGCCGGGATCTTCGTGGTCGCTGCGGCCGGTAACACCGGCCCGTGGTGCGCGTCGATCGACGATCCGCCCGCCCCGTACCCGGACGTGCTGACCGTGGGTGCGGTGGACTCTCAGCGGCGGGTCGCCGAGTTCTCCTCGCGGGGGCCGGTGCCGGGCGGCTCGGGTAAACCGGACGTGCTGGCGCCAGGGGTGGGGGTGGTGTCTGCCATGCCGGGCGGCACATACGCCGCGCTGGACGGCACGTCGATGGCGACCCCGCAGGTGGCCGGGGTGGTCGCTCTGATGTGGTCGGCGAACCCGGCGCTTGTCGGCGACGTGACCCGGACCCGGCAGATCCTTCGGGACACCGCCACGTCGGCGACCCCCACCTACCGCTCCGACAGCCCCTCCGACGCCTGCGGTGGTCCGTCGAACGTCACCGGTGCCGGTCAGGTTGACGCCTACGCCGCCGTTCGCGCCGCCCAGCAATAGGCAGGTTTCCTTCCTGAAGCGCTGAGCCGGGGGTGCGCGCCCGACAGTCGGTGATCTAGGGTCGGCCACCATGGACGCCGAGATCACCGTCACCGAGTTGACCGCCGACCTGCTCCCCAGCGTCGTACAGCTCTGCCAGCAGGCTCTGGACCTGCCCGAGGACGCCGCCGAGGCGGCTGCCATCGTGGACGTGCTCTGGACCCGGGCCACCGCCGACCGGCCGGTGGTCGGGCTGGGCGCGTACCGGGGCGCGGACCTGGTGGGGGTGCTGATCTGTTCGGTGTCGTCGACCGAGCCGGGGACCGGGCACGTGGATCTGGTGGCGGTCCCTGCGGATCAGCGGCGTCGGGGCGTCGGCCGGGCGCTGCTCCAGCGGGCCGAGCGGGTGCTCGCCGAGCGCGGGGCGACCGAGGTGCTGCTGGCCGGAAACCCGCCGTACTACGCGTGGCCGGGAATCGACGTCCGCTACACGCCGGCGGTCTGCGCCGCCCTCGCGCTCGGCTACCAGCAGGACCGGACCGCCTGGAACATGACCGCGGACCTGTCGTACGACGGGTCGCCGGCACTGCGGTCCACCGAGGCGACGGAGCGACGGCTGGCCGACCAGGGCGTCACCGTACGCCGGGCGGAGCCGGCTGACCTTCCGGCGCTGACCGCCTTCGCCCGGTCCACCTTCGGCGGGACGTGGGACGGCGAGTTGGCCGGGTCGGTGGGGCGCGCCGACGCCGGTTGCCACCTGGCGGAACGGGACGGCGAGGTGCTCGGCTTCGCCGCGTACGGGTCGTCCCGGCCGAGTTGGTTCGGGCCGATGGGCACCGCGCCGGCCGCGGAGGGGTCGGGCATCGGTGGGGTGCTGCTGCGGCGCTGCCTGCGCGACCAGCGGGCGGTAGGGCTGGATCGGGCACAGATCGGCTGGGTGGGACCGGTGCCGTTCTACTCAGGCAGCGCGGGAGCGCGGATCGAGCGGGTGTTCTTCCTGTACCGGCGAACCCTGTCCAGGGCATAACCGGGGCAAACAGGACATGGATCCATTCGCCCGCATCTGCCATCGACGCCCCCTACCGTTTCGGTAGAGGAGGCAGCCATGACCACGGATGACAACCAGACCGAGGACGGCACGCCGATCACCTGGAAACCGGTGGGCGAACTCCCCGGCCAACTGCCGTTCGACCGGCTCGACTACGGCGACGCCGAGCAACTGGCCGAGATGACCACCGATGGTGAGCCGTCGCTGGTCGAGGAACCGCAGGAGATGGTGGACGCGCCGATCCAACTGCCTCCGCCGTACAACCGGGCACAGAAGCGGCGCAACCAGCGCCCACTACCGACCTGACGACGAACGGGGCGGACCGCGTCAGCGGCCCGCCCCGTTCGGTGTCGGAACTGGACTCAGAAGTCCATGTCCCCGCCACCCGGGCCAGCCGGGGCAGCCGGGGTCTTCTCCGGCTTGTCCGCGACAACAGCCTCGGTGGTGAGGAAGAGCGCCGCGATGGAAGCGGCGTTCTGCAGCGCCGAGCGCGTCACCTTGGCCGGGTCGATGATGCCCGCGGCCAGCAGGTCGACGTACTCGCCGTTGGCGGCGTTCAGACCGTGACCCGCTTCGAGGTTACGGACCTTCTCCACCACGACGCCGCCCTCAAGGCCGGCGTTGACGGCGATCTGCCGCAGCGGGGCGTCGAGCGCGACCTTGACGATGTTCGCACCGGTCGCCTCGTCGCCGACCAGGTCGAGCTTGTCGAAGGCGGTCTTGCCGGCCTGGACCAGCGCGACGCCACCACCCGGGACGATGCCCTCCTCGACGGCGGCCTTCGCGTTGCGAACGGCGTCCTCGATGCGGTGCTTGCGCTCCTTGAGCTCGACCTCGGTGGCCGCGCCGACCTTGATCACCGCAACGCCGCCGGCCAGCTTGGCCAGCCGCTCCTGCAGCTTCTCCCGGTCGTAGTCGGAGTCGCTCTTGTCGATCTCGGCCCGGATCTGGTTGACCCGGCCCTGGATCTGCTCGGCGTCACCGGCACCGTCGACGATGGTGGTCTCGTCCTTGGTCACCACGACCTTGCGGGCGCGGCCCAGCATGTCGAGGCTGGCGGCGTCGAGCTTGAGGCCGACCTCCTCGCTGATGACCTGGCCACCGGCGAGGATGGCGATGTCGGTCAGCATGGCCTTACGGCGGTCACCGAAGCCCGGCGCCTTGACGGCGACCGACTTGAAGGTGCCACGGACCTTGTTGACGACCAGGGTGGCGAGGGCCTCGCCCTCCAGGTCCTCGGCGATGATCAGCAGCGGCTTGCCCGACTGCATGACCTTCTCCAGGATCGGGAGCAGGTCCTTCACCGACGAGATCTTGCTGTTGGCGATCAGGATGTACGGGTCGTCGAAGACGGCCTCCATACGCTCCGGGTCGGTCATGAAGTAGGCCGAGATGTAGCCCTTGTCGAAGCGCATACCCTCGGTGAGCTCCAGCTCGAGCCCGAAGGTGTTGCTCTCCTCGACGGTGATGACGCCTTCCTTGCCGACCTTGTCCATCGCCTCGGCGATGATCTCGCCGACGGTGCTGTCGCCAGCGGAGATGGAGGCGGTGGAGGCGATCTGCTCCTTGGTCTCGACGTCCTTGGCGAGCTTGGACAGCTCCTCCGAGACGCTCGCGACCGCGGCCTCGATGCCCCGCTTCAGGGCCATCGGGTTGGCGCCAGCGGCCACGTTGCGCAGGCCCTCGCGAACCAGGGCCTGGGCCAGGACGGTCGCCGTCGTCGTGCCGTCACCGGCAACGTCGTCGGTCTTCTTGGCGACCTCCTTGACCAGCTCAGCGCCGATCTTCTCGTACGGGTCCTCGAGCTCGATCTCCTTGGCGATGCTCACACCATCGTTGGTGATGGTGGGGGCACCCCACTTCTTCTCGAGCACGACGTTGCGGCCCTTGGGGCCGAGGGTCACCTTTACGGCGTCGGCGAGCTGGTTCATGCCCCGCTCGAGGCCGCGGCGCGCCTCTTCGTCGAACGCGATCATCTTGGCCATACGGCGTTGTCCTCCTGGACACTCACGGGCCACCCGAGATGTGTGCCCCGGATGGGCCGCCTGGTGTACGCACCTTGGGACGTCGCCACCTGGCGACGACGACGTCCTTCGGCCGGGCCGGATAGCCCGCGACGACCGGCCATGTGCCGCCCCGGCGTCTCCACGCCGGTGCAACCTGGCCCCACCGTCCCGACCATTGGCACTCACGGTATGCGAGTGCCAATGACTTGTTTAGCACTCTCCCCTGCCGAGTGCAAGCACGATGCCGCCGCTCAGCCGAGTTCCGTGGCCAGTCCAGCGGTGTTCACCGGCGCCTCATGGGCACGCTGCTCGGCGTACGTCACCAGCAGACCGATCATCTGAGCGAGGTGGGCCGGCAGGGCCAGCACGGCGGTGATCCCGATCACCACCACCGTCCCGGCGGCGGTACCCGCCGAGGAGAACGGGTCCGTTCCGAGCGCGGAGGTGCCGATCCCTTCCAGGCCACCGGGGATCAGGGTGCCGACGATCACCGCCACGGCCACCAGGGCCACCCGTCCGAGCAGCAGGCCGAGCCGGTCGTGGAACATCCGGAACGATCGACCGATCGGGTTGTGCCGTTCAAAGAGATAGACCGGGCCGGCCATGCTCAGCGCGAAGGCCAGGTAGATGCCCGGCAGCACGCAGAAACAGACACCGACGCCGATGAGCAGACTGACCACCAGGGTCCAGCCCCACAGCCCGAGGGCCCGACGCAGGCCGTAGCGCAGCGCGGACTCCAGGCTGGCCGGCTGACCGGCCGCCTGTTGGGTGATCACCCAGGTGCCGGCGGCCCACCCGACGGCCTGCACCAGCCCGACCACCAGGCTGCCGCCGACCAGCAGGACCAGGAGGCTCAGCAACTCGGCGGCGAAATTGTCCGGCAGCGCGGGGGCCGACGTCGATTCGGCCTGGGCGGCCCACTTCGCCGACGGGTCCAGCCCGAGGGAGACCACCGAGAGCACCGCCGCCGGCAGTACCTGGGTGAGCAGCATGATCGGCACCAACTGCCGCCAGCCCCGACGCAGTGCTCCCCCGCACCGGTTGAACCAGCCGCCGATGCCGGCACCGGGCGGCGTGACCAGGGCGTCGTTCGGGTCGAACCCGTAACCCGGCGGGTACCAGCCGACCGGCGGCCCCGGGTACCACGGCTGCCCGCCGTAGGGACCCGACCCGGGCGGGTAACCCCCGGTGGGCGGGAACGCCCAGCCCTGCGGCGGCGGGGCCGCACCCCAGGCACCCTGCGCGGGATCCCAGCCGGGCGGCGGACCGGCGGGGCCGGAGGGCGGGTCGGCCGGGGGCATGCCCGACCCCCAGCCGGGGGGCGGACCGGCGTGGCCGGGGCTGCCGGCGGGCGAGGACGGATCGGACGGGTCCGGCTCCCCCGACCCGGGGGACGAGTTGGGCGGGGGCGGCTGGTCGCTCATGAACGCTCCTCACATCGGCTGGAACGGTTCACGATCTTCCCGGCTGCGCGCCCCTGCCGCAGCCCCGACTCACGGGGCCGATCGGCCAGGAAGCTCAGCCGATGACGCGTACGTGCTCCGCCTGTGGGCCCTTCTGGCCCTGGGTGATCTCGAACTCGACCCGCTGACCGTCGTCCAGCGCCTTGTAACCGTCCATCTCGATCGCCGAGAAATGGACGAACACGTCCTGACCGCCGTCGACGGCGATGAAGCCGTAGCCCTTCTCGGCGTTGAACCACTTCACGGAGCCCTGTGCCACGGTGCACTTCCCTCACTCTGCGCGGCGTTGCCTGACTCGGCGCACGGCACGGCCGGGCGCCCCGGACCACCGACTCAGCGATCGATGACCGCCATTGAAGCAGGTGACCGAAATCGCACGCTACACGAGGCGTGACGGCCGCGCACTGCCACAAATCAGACACACTTCGGGGCGTCCCGACCGCGCTGATCGGCCGGGTTCCCAAGCCACCGGATTCGCCCGCGTCATTGCGAATGGAGGGAGGGTCGCAGGGCGGGCCCGAGATGACGGCGATCGGGCCCAGCTCGCGAAACGCCATCCCTGCCCTGTGGTAGGCATGCGGACATGACCACCGACATGGGCTCGCCGGCCCTGCGGCTCGCGGAGATCCGCCGGGTCCGGCCGGAGGACGCCGCCCGGATGCGGGCGCTGCGCCTGGAGATGCTGGCCGACGCGCCGTTGGCCTTCCTGGAGACCCTGGCGGACGCGGCGGCCCGACCGCACAACGAGTTCGCCGCCCGGGTCGCGTACACCTCGGCCGGTGCCGGTAACGCGCAGTTCGTCGCCGACCCGGGCGGCCGGCTGGTCGGGCACGCCGGTGGTACGACCCACCCGAACGAACCGGGGCTGACCGTGGTCTACGCCGTGTACGTCACGCCGGCCTGGCGCGGCAGTGGCCTGCTCGGCGAGCTGATCGACGGGGTGGCCGCCTGGTCGCGAGCCTGCGGCCGACCGGAGCTGCTGCTGGAGGTGGTGGTCGGCAACGACCGCGCCTACCGCGCCTACCAGCGCCTGGGCTTCAAGGACACCGGGGTACGAGTCCCCCACCCGAACATCCCAGCCCTGAACGAGCTACAGATGCGCAGACCCGCCTAGAACAGAGAACCATCCCAAGGCAGAACCACTCTGATGCCCCCAAAAAGCCGGCAGCGACGCCATGAGCGTGCCC
>NZ_PYAC01000025.1:0-19496 GCF_003264475.1 Micromonospora noduli
CCCCGACATCAAGGAACTCGTGTTGATCATGGCCGCCTAGGCGTAGGCGTAGGCGTAGGCGGTGGCCGCGGTGGCGGTGGCCGGTGGCGGCCGTTTGGCGGCGGTGGCGGCCGGTGGCCGCATGGCGGCGACCGCGGCCGCGGCGGCCGCAGGTGGCAGGTGGAGTCAGGTCACGCGAAGCCACGCAACCGTACGAAACGCGCGAAACCGCACCCCCAGGGGCGGGGACACGGTTTCGCGGATGTTGGGGACGCGTCGGGTCAGGCGACGTTGCGTTGGGCCGGAACTGTCGACTTGTGCGGGCGGCCCAGGCGGGCTTCCAGCCGTGCGACGTCGACCCGGGCGTGCCGGCGGTCGGCCAGGTCCTCCCAGCCGACGGCGAGCAGTCGCAGGCGCTCCGACTCGCTGAAACCACCCCAGACGCCATAGGGCTCCCGTACCGACAGGGCGTGCGCGGCGCACTCGGCGCGAACCGGGCAGGCGCGGCAGACCGACTTGGCGGCGGACTCGCGACGCAACCGGGAAGAACCACGCTCACCGTCGGGGTGGAAGAACTGGGCGCTGTCGCGCCCTCGGCAGGCACCGAGTCGCTGCCAGTCCCAGAGATCGACGATGGGTCCGGGCAGTCTACGTACGTTCGACATCAGCACCCCTCCTCCCGCGCGGCTCCGCGAGAATCCTTATGGCCGGCGTCCGGGCGGCGGGCCGCGCAGGCGCACCGTTCCCGGCCTGGATCTCCCGGTACCCGGGCTGTCGCCAACTCACACGTGTGTGATCGAAAACGTCCGGGAAATTGCGGCTTTTGCCCCATCTGTCGGAAAAGTTCGAAGGATTGCCGGGAACCCCCTCCCCAGCCGACCGCGTCATGGTCTGCTCGTTGGCGGAGAGGAGACCACAGTGCGTACCGTTCTTGTGTGCGTTCGGACACCACTCGCGGCCCAGCACCTTACTTCTGCTGCCGCGCGGCTGGGGTTGTCCGCGATCGTTCGTACCGCCGTCTCTGATCCCGAGGTGATGCTGCGGCTGGCCGAGCGACCGGCCGACGTGGTCCTGGCCGACACGGCCCTCACCCGGCCGGACAGCGCCGGCTTCGTCCGCCGGGTGTTGGCGCGTGCGCCGCAGGCGGCGGTGCTGCTGCTCGGCACTGAGGAGTCCGAGGCGGCGGCGGCCACCATCAGCGCCGGCGCCCGGGGGCTGATCCAGAATGTCGACCATGACCTGACCAGCGCGGTGGCGAAGGCGCTACTGCTGCTCACCGCGCCTGGCCGGGCCTCCCGCCAGCGGATCACCGATCCGGCCCGCGATGCGGCGGCGGTGGTTGGTTCCGGCCGCTCCGGGCCGTCGCCGCGCGGTTCCGGTGAGCCCGGTTGGGCGGCCGCAGCCGCCGACGGGCCGGCCGGGGTGGCGTCGGTGCCGGTGCAGCGGGGCGATGACGAGGCGGAGGCGGGGACCGGCGAGTCGCCGGCGCAGACCGACCCGGGCCGTCCCGCCCCGAACGCCCGACCCAGTCGGGCGTCGATCGGCCTCACCGAGCGTGAGCTTCAGGTGCTGCTCGGCATGGCCGAGGGCAAGAGCAACGCGGAGATCGGCCGGGAGTTGTTCGTCTCGGAGGACACCGTCAAGACGCACGCCCGCCGGTTGTTCCGCAAGCTTGGTGCCCGGGACCGGGCGCACGCGGTGGCGGCGGGCTTCCGCGCCGGTCTGGTGGCCTGACAAACGCGCCGCGCCGCCGCAGGGCACGCCGCGGGAAGCGGGGTACGCCGCACGCCACGCAGCCGGGCAACGCTGCGCGGAAGCGCGCCGTACGCCGCAGGGCACGCCCGCGCAGCCGGGGTACGCCGCGCGGCAGCGGGGGGTCAGCGGGGGCAGGCCACGCGAGAGCAGGGGTACGCCGCGCAGCTGCGCGGCGGTGTCACTTGGTGGCGGTCGGGGCGCCCGGCTCGTCCTCGGTGCCCTCGGACAGGGTGTCGTGCACCCCGTCCGCGTACCCCCGGGCGTAGTCCCAGGTCACGTAGTGATCCGGGTCGGGGTCGTACGCGGGCTCGTGCACCCGGGGGCGGCCCGAGTTGAGCAGGTGCCGCAGGTTGCCGCGGAGCAGGTCCCAGTCGAAGTAGTGCGGCTCGCGACAGTCCTCGCATTCGATCACCAGCCCGCGAACCCCGATCGGGGCCAGCAGAGCCTGGTAGATCTCCAGGTCAGCGAGGTCTTCCAGCACGTCCTGCCGCTCGACGTCGGTCAGCGGATCCGGCGTCGCGTCATCGCCCGGGTCATCCAGACCCGCGGTCGGATCGGCCGGGTCGCCATTGAACGGGTCGATGGGCTCGTCGTGCACCCCCTCACCGTAGACCCAACGCGGTGCGAACGTCCGCCCCCCGGCCTCCGCGCCGGCCCGGCCTGCCACGGACGGGTCGCCCAGCTCACTGGGTACGATGAGGCGACGTGCCGGCATCGTGGCGCGCTCCGGTGCCCGCCCGCGCCACCTCGCTGAAGCCCATCCGAGCAGCTCAGGGGAGCAATCGTGGAAAATTCGCCCAGCACCGATCTTCCGGCCGGCGTCGAGCACGCCGACCTGGGCGGCCACCTGCCCGAGCTGCCGGCCGGCTCCGCCCGGGTGGTTCCGCTCGGCCTCACCTTCGACGACGTGCTGCTCCAGCCGGGCGAGTCGGACGTGGTGCCCAGCCGGGTCAACACCCGGACGAAGCTCACCCGCAACATTGAGTTGTCCATTCCGCTGCTGTCCAGCGCGATGGACACGGTGACCGAGGCCCGGATGGCGATCGCCATGGCCCGCCAGGGCGGCATCGGCGTGTTGCACCGCAACCTCTCCCTGGAGGACCAGGCCCTCCAGGTCGACCTGGTGAAGCGCTCCGAGTCCGGCATGATCACCAACCCGGTGACCGCCAGCCCGGACGACACGCTGCGCGAGGTCGACGAGCTGTGTGGGCGTTACCGCATCTCCGGCGTTCCGGTGGTGGACGGCGACGGCCAGCTGGTCGGCATCGTCACCAACCGGGACATGCGTTTCGTCTCCGAGCCGAACACCCCGGTTCGCGAGATCATGACCCACACCCCGCTGGTCACCGCGCGGGTCGGGGTGAGCAAGGACGACGCCCTGGCGCTGCTGCGTCAGCACAAGGTCGAGAAGCTGCCGATCGTCGACGACTCGGGCCGGCTGCGTGGCCTGATCACCGTCAAGGACTTCACCAAGAGCGAGCAGTATCCGGACGCCAGCAAGGACGACGCCGGCCGGCTGCGGGTCGCCGCCGCCATCGGTGTGGGCGAGGACGCGTACAAGCGGGCCCGTGCCCTGGTCGACGCGGGCGTCGACGTGCTGATCGTGGACACCGCGCACGGTCACCAGCGGGCCGTGCTGGACATGGTCCGCCGGCTCAAGGCCGACGTGACGGTCGACATCATGGGCGGCAACGTGGCCACGTACGCCGGCGCGAAGGCGCTTGTCGACGCCGGCGCCGACGGCGTCAAGGTGGGCGTGGGGCCGGGCGCGATCTGCACCACCCGAATTGTCGCCGGCGTCGGCGTGCCGCAGGTGACCGCGATCATGGAAGCTGCCCGGGCCGCCCGTCCGGCCGGCGTGCCGGTGATCGGCGACGGCGGCATCCAGTACTCCGGCGACATCGCCAAGGCCCTGGTGGCCGGCGCCGACACGGTGATGCTCGGTAGCCTGCTGGCCGGCTGCGAGGAGAGCCCCGGCGAGTTGATCTTCGTCAACGGCAAGCAGTTCAAGACGTACCGCGGGATGGGGTCGCTCGGCGCGATGCAGTCCCGGGGTCAGGCCAAGTCGTACAGCAAGGACCGTTACTTCCAGCAGGACGTGCTCAGCGACGACAAGCTGGTCCCCGAGGGCGTGGAGGGTCAGGTGCCCTACCGGGGGCCGCTGTCCCGGGTCGCCCACCAGCTGGTCGGCGGGCTGCGGCTGGCCATGGGGTACGCCGGTGCGGAGAACATCCCCGATCTGCACCGCCGGGGCCAGCTCATCCGGATCACCGCGGCTGGTCTGAAGGAGAGCCACCCGCACGACATCCAGATGACCGTCGAGGCGCCCAACTACCACACCCGCTGATCCAACACCCCCAACCACCTGGAGTCCCCCATGCGTGACGTGGTCGAGATCGGGCTGGGCAAGACCGCGCAGCGCGGCTACCACCTGGACGACATCGCCATCGTGCCGAGCCGCCGTACCCGGGACGTCGACGACGTCTCGACGTCCTGGCAGCTCGACGCGTACCCGTTCGGCATTCCGTGCGTCGGCCACCCCTCCGACGCCACCATGAGCCCGGCCTCGGCGGTGCGGCTCGGTCAGCTCGGCGGCCTCGGCGTGCTCAACGTCGAGGGGCTCTGGACCCGCTACGAGAACCCGACCAAGGTGCTGGACGAGCTGGCCGGCCTCGACGAGGAGGCCCGCGCCACCAAGCGGCTCCAGGAGGTGTACGCCGAGCCGATCCGCCCGGACCTGATCGCGGAGCGGGTCCGCGAGCTGCGCGCCGGTGGCAGCACGGTGGCGGTGCGGGTCTCCCCGCAGCACACCCTCGCGCTGGCGCCGGTGATCCTGGACGCCGGAGTGGACATCCTGGTCATCCAGGGCACCATCGTCTCGGCCGAGCACGTGTCGACCACCGATGAGCCGCTGAACCTCAAGGAGTTCATCGCCGACCTCGACCTGCCGGTGATCGTCGGTGGCTGCACCGACTACAAGACGGCGCTGCACCTGATGCGTACCGGCGCGGCCGGCGTGATCGTGGGCATCGGTGGCGACGAGTGGTCGACCACCGAGTCGGTGCTGGGCATCCGGGTGCCGATGGCCACCGCGATCGCCGACGCCGCGGCGGCCCGCCGTGACTACCTGGACGAGACCGGCGGCCGGTACGTGCACCTGATCGCCGACGGTGACATCCAGACCTCGGGCGACATCGCCAAGGCGCTCGGCTGCGGCGCGGACGCGGTGATGCTCGGTGAGCCGCTGTCGCTCTGCGACGAGGCCCCCGCCGGTGGTGCCTGGTGGCACTCGGCGGCGAGCCACCCGTCGCTGCCCCGGGGTGCCTTCGAGGTCTCCGGTGAGCCGCTCGGGTCGATGGAGCAGCTGCTCTTCGGGCCGGCCGACGAGGCCGACGGCCAGCTCAACCTGTTCGGTGGGCTGCGTCGGGCGATGGCCAAGTGTGGCTACCGTGACCTGAAGGAGTTCCAGAAGGTCGGTCTGGTCCTCGACCGCTGACCGATCCGTCAGACGCCGGAAGGCCGGCCCCGCACACTGCGGGGCCGGCCTTCGTCGTACCGGGAGTGTCAGCCCTCGGTGAACTCGACCCAGTTCAGGTTGGCGAGGCCGCTGGTCGGGCCGCCGGGTACGGCGGTGAAGACCAGGTAGAGCCGGTGCGCTCCGGCGGGCTGGTCCACCGGCACGGTGGTGCTGGTGAAGGCGGAGTTGCCCGTGGTTGCGTTCAGCGCCGCCGTGGCGACGACCGGACCGGTCGGCGAGTCAAGTCTTAGCTCCACCCCGGCTCGGGGGGTGCCGGCGGTGGCCGCCGAGCCTCCCGAGTGCCGCAGTGTCACGGTGGACACCCCGCCCAGGTTGATCGGGTCGAAGGCGACGTGGTCGCCCGGGTCGATGCCGCTGACATGCTGGCCGCCGCCGGTGTCGCCGGTGGTCGCCACCTCCACACCCTGCCTCACCTGGGCGTTTTCGGCCTGCTGACGAGGGGTCTGGATGATCGCCTGGCCGACCGTGGTGAGTGCGGCCTGGCCGCCACCGCCGAGGTCGGTGTAGGAGGCGCTTATCCCGCCGTACAGGTAGCCACCGGCGTGGTCGCCGCCGTCGGCAGGGGTGGCGAGGGTGCCGGTGCAGCCGGTCGTGGAGCTGTCCGGGTGGCCGTGGCTGTCGTGGCCGAGGACGAAGGTGACTGTCACCCGTGCGCAGTCCACCGGCCCGTCCTCCGGGTCGGTCACCGTGACGGTGAACGGCACGGTCTCGCCCCAGGTGAAGAAGCTGCCGGACACCGGGGAGGTGACGGTCACCGTGGGCGCGGTGTTGCCGACCACGATCTCCTTGGTGAGGACCGCCGTCTTCCCGCTGGAGTCGGTCACCGTCAGCTTCGCGGTGTACGTCCCGTTGGCGGTGTAGGTGAACGACGGGTTGGGGTCGGCCGAGTCGACGGTGCCGTCGCTGGTGAAGTCCCAGGCGTACGAGATGGACTCGCCCGGGTCGGGGTCGTAGCTGCCCGCTGAGGAGAACCGCACGGTCAGCGGCGCGGTTCCCGACGTCGGGGTGGCGTCGAGTTTCGCCACCGGAGACCGCTTGCCCTTGACGTACCGGATCACGGACAGCTGTGCGTCCGGGTTGGCGCGGAAGAAGCCGTCGCCGTACTCCAGCAGGTAGAGAGAGCCGTCGGGGCCGAACTCCATGTCCATCGGGTTGTCGAAGACGACGCCCGGCAGGAACTGCTCGACGCCGGTCAGGGTGCCCCGGCCGTCGGTGCGCATCATGAACATCTTGTCTCGGGTGAACTCACCGAACACCACCGCGTTCTGGTAGTACTCGGGGAACTTCACCTCTGACGTCGACGCCGGATCGTACGAGTAGATCGGACCGCCCATCGGGCCGACGCCGCCGGTGCCGATCACCGGCCACTTGAAGTCGCAGCCGGCCGCCGGGGTCTCCAGGTACGACCCGGCACACGGGGTACGCGCGTCGAACGTGTACCAGAACTGCGGCTGCTCAACCTTCGGCAGGACCCGCAGGCCGGTGTTACGCGGTGAGTCGTTGACCGGGGCGCCGCAGTTGAACGGGGCTCCCGAGGTGCGGGTCACGAAGTCGAAGTCGATGTACGGCAGGCTCGGTGAGTAGCAGTAGGGCCAGCCGTAGTTGCCGGCCTTGTTGGTGGCGAACCAACGGCCGGTGCCGTCGGGTCCCCGGGCGGCGTTGGGGACGCGGGAGTCCGGCGAGTAGTCGCCGACGTAGACCATGCCCTTGGCGTCCACGTCGTACCGGAAGGGGTTGCGCAGCCCCATCAGGAAGATCTCCGGCCGGGTCTTCCCGGCGGTGTCGTTCTCCTCGGGGAAGAGGTTGCCGTTGGGGACGGTGTACGTGCCGTTGGCCCGCACCTTGATTCGCAGCAGCTTCCCGCGCAGGTCGTTGGTGTTCGCAGCGGAGCGCTGCGCGTCGTAGCCGGGGCCCTGGGTGGGTGACTCGTTGATCGGGGTGTAGCCGTCGGAGCCACCGGCGTTGGTGTCGTCCCCGGTGATCAGGTAAAGCAGACCTCTGCCGTCGAACTTGATCTCGCCGGCGACGTGGCAGCAGATGCCGCGGTCCACGTCCACCCGGAGGATCTGCTGCTCGGTGCTCATGTCCAGGTGTGGGGTGGGCGAGTCCACCAACTTCACCCGGGAGAGCTGGTTGTAGCCCTTGAACTTGTTCCACACCGTGGGGTCGGTGGAGGTGGCGGGAGCGTCGCCCTCGTTGACTCCGGGAGTGGCCGGGTCGTCGACCGGGGTGTTCAGCCTCGGCGCGTAGTAGATGTAGACCCACTTGTTGGTCGCAAAATCCGGATCGATGGCAACCGATTGGAGGCCGTCCTCGTCGTGCTGGTACACGTCCACCGTGGTGATCACCGGGCTGGCGCCGGTGGCCGGGTCGTAGAGCCGCACCTCACCGCCCCGGGTGTTGTGCAGCACCCGGCCGTCGGGGAGCACGGCCAGCGACATGGGCTCGCCCGGGTCGTCGTTGAGGGTGACCTTTTCGTAGTTGCCGAGCACCGTGGCGCCGCAGTCGCCCTCGACCACGCCGGCGGACCACTGGATACCACCGAGCAGGTGCTCGCGGAACCTCGCCGAGCGGTACGTCTCGATGCTGTGCCCGAGCCCGGTGTAGAAGGAGCGGCCACCCTGGTGGTCCTTGCACCAGGTGACCGGGTGGTCGTATCCCATCGCGCCACCGGCGTAGGTCTTCTCGTCGACAGTGGCCAGCACGTGCGCGGTGCCCCGGACGTTGCGGCTGAAGTTGTACCACTCCTCGGTGAGGGTGAGCGTGCGCGGCATCGTCTCGGTGGCCGGGTGGGCCCGGTCGGCCACGTCCACCACGCCACGGACGGCCGGTGAGGCGCTGGCGACCTTCGCGCCGACCAGGTCCTGGTAGAAGGCCCAGTCCGGCTCGGTCTCGGCCGCCGCGTGCACGCCCACGTAACCGCCACCAGCCTTGACGTACGCCTCGAAGGCCGCTTCCTGGCTGGCGTTGAGCACGTCGCCGGTGGTGTTGAGGAAGACGACAGCACGGTACTTCGCCAGCTCGGCGGCGGTGAAGACGGCGGCGTCCCGGCTCACCGTGACGGTGAAGTCGTTCGCCTGGGCCAGTTGCCGGATGGTCTCGACGCCGTCGGGAATGGACGCGCGACGCTCACCGGCGGTCTTGGTGAAGACCAGCACCCGGTAGGTCTGCGGGGCACGTGCGGTCGAGCGCAGCGCGGCTGGTCCGTTCTCCGCCACGGTCGGCGTGGTCGGGGCCACGTCGTCTGTCGGTGCGGCGGTCGCGGGGACGGCGGAGGTGAGGGGGATGGTGAGGATCAGTCCAGCGGCGACGGCGAACCATCGTCGTCCGGTCGGTCGGGGCATCGGTTCCTCCGGTGGTCGGCAGACGCGCGGCATCCCCAGCCCGTGGAGGGCCGGCAGCACGTCTGCGTGGGGGATGGACCGGGCGCGTCCCGTCGCCGTACGGGAGGCGCGGGGTGAAGGGGCCGGTGTCGATCGGCCCCGTCACCGAGAGCCGGCGCGGTGGCCGGCGGAGGGGGGCGCGACCGGTGTCCGCTGGACACCGGTCGCGCCGGGGATCACTTGTCGACGTAGATGGTCAGGTCGGACATGTTGCGGTAGCTGGTCGCCGCGAAGTCCAGCGACTGGCCCCTGTTCTCGGCGCCGCCGGGGGCGGTGTCCATCTCCCAGTTGGCGTGGTGGAAGTTGCGCTCGCCGATGGTCTGGAAGAACTGCTGGAAGTTGAGGTCGCCCTCGCCCAGCGGGGTCATCTGGTAACCGTTGGGGACGCTGGTGTCCCGGTCGCCATCCTTGGCGTGGAAGAGCGGGAACCGGGTGGTCCGGTCGGCCACGGTGAGGATCGGGTCGAACAGGTCGGTCACCTCCTGGCCGGCCGGGTTTACGTACTTCTGGTGCTTGTAGCGGGCCACGTAGGCCCAGTAGATGTCCAGCTCGAAGAAGACGTACCGCGGGTCGGTGATCTCGAAGAAGTACTCCAGTCGGCGGATGCCGGAGGACCGGGTCTGCCGGCCCTGGGCGTCGCGCGGGCCCCGGTCGATCAGGAAGTTGTACGCGGCGTCGTGGTTGTGCGTGTAGAGCCGCATCCCCCGGGCTCGGGCCTGCCGGCCCAGCTCGTTCCAGATGTCCGCGGCGGCGTCCCACTCGGCCTTGTACGCGCTGCTGGTCGGGTCGCTGCCGGTGCCGATGTTCTTCATGCCGAGTTCCTCGGCGATGTCCAACTGCTGCTGGAAGGTGGCCGGCTGGATCGAGGCGTGGGTGCCGTTGGCCACCAGACCGTTGTCGTCGAGGATCTTGCGGATCTCGGCGGGGGTGATCTGCCGACCGAGGATCTCGGTGCTCTGGGTGTAGCCGGCGAACTCGATCTCCTTGTAGCCGATTTCGGCGAGTCGAGCGAGGACGCGCTCGAAGCCGTACGGCACTCCGCTGTCGTCGGGCGCGGCGGTGATCCGGTCGCGGACGCTGTAGAGGATGATGCCGCGGTTCTTGGCCGGGATCAGCGGCTCGACCCGCAGCTTGCTCGCGTTGCCGGGGTTGGCGAGCGCCGGGGTGCCGGTGGCGAGGACGGGTAGGCCGGCCGCGCCGATCGCGGCGGCGGCCCCGGCGGAGGCGGCGAGCAGGGACCGGCGGCTGAGCCGGCCGGTGGGGGTGGCGTCGGGGGCGGTGTGGTCTGGCATGGTTCCACCTTTCGCGACGGCGGTTGCCGTCGATGACGATCAGCAGAGGGCGACGAGATCCGGTCGCGGGGCGCCGCCGAGCGCCCGTTGCGTGTGTTGGGCCAGGACGGAGGGGTGTCGTCCCGGCCGTGATCGGTTTGAATGTGCCGAGCACGTTACATCTTGGAGACAGACACTAACGTCGGTCGAAGTCGAAAGAAAGTATCGATCGACGGTAACTTTTGCTTGATTCAACGAAAGTCACTGATGATCGTCGATACGGGCTGCGTGGCCGGTGGCGCTGACTACGCTCTTCCTGACCGGAGGTACCGCAGGGGGTGTGCATGGTCCGGACCGGACGGAGATCGGCCGGCAGTCGGTTGGCCGCCGTCGTCGCCGTGCTGGCCTGCGCGATCGGGCTGGCCGCCACCGGTTGTACCGGCGACCGCGACGGCTTCCGGCCCGGCACCGCCGACATCGGCGACCCGTACGTGCCGGGGCATGGCAACGGCGGTTACGACGTCGGGCACTACGGCCTCGACGTCCGCTACGACCCGTCGACCGACCGGCTGACCGGACGAGCCGTCATCACGGCCACCGCCACCCAGGACCTGTCCCGGTTCAACCTGGACCTGGTCGGCCTGGAGGTCCGCGCGGTCAGCGTGGGTGACGCGCCGGCCGAGCACCGGCGCGGCGACGGCGAGCTGGTGGTGACCCCCCGCGACGGACTGCCGCGCGGTCGGCAGTTCACAGTGACGGTCGAGTACGCGGGAGTCCCCACGGCCGTCGACGACGGGGCGTTGGGCAGCGGCGGTTTCCTGCACACCGCCGACGGCGCGGTGGCGCTCGGCCAACCCGACTCGGCCGCCACCTGGTTCCCGGTCAACGACCACCCGTCGGACAAGGCCACCTACGACCTGGCGGTGACCGTCCCGGACGGACTGGCCGCGCTGAGCAACGGCGTACCCGGGCCGAAGAGCAGCGCCGACGGCTGGACCACCTGGCGCTGGTCGGAGCGCGCCCCGATGGCCAGCTACCTGAGCACACTCGTGATCGGTGACTACCGGGTGGTGACCGGCACACACGCCGGCCGGCCGATGGTCACGGCGGTGGCCGCGAGCCTGCCGGCGACCGGCGGCGCGGCCACCTCGCTGGCCCGCACCGGCGCGATCGTCGACTTCCTGGCCAGCCGCTTCGGCCCGTACCCGTTCGACTCGTACGGGGGGATCGTGATCGCCGACGACCGGATCGGGTACGCGCTGGAGACCCAGTCCCGACCGGTCTACGGGCCCGGCTTCTTCGCCGACGACCGGCCGAACCCGAGCGTCGTCGCGCACGAGCTGGCGCACCAGTGGTTCGGTGACAGCGTGTCGCTGACCAGGTGGAGCGACATCTGGCTCAACGAGGGCTTCGCCAGCTACGCCGAGTGGCTGTGGGAGGAGCACGACGGCGGCCGGACCGCCCAGCGCAACTTCGAGATCCAGTACGCGGCGACCGACTGGACGCAGCCGTCGGTCGAGCCGGGCCGGGAACAGATGTTCGGCTCCGCCGTCTACAAGCGCGGGGCGCTCGCCGTGCACGCGTTGCGCCGGACCGTCGGTGACGACCTCTTCTTCCGCATCCTGCGTACCTGGACCACCGAGCGGGCGGCGGGTAACGCGACCACCGCGGACCTCGTCGCGCTGGCCGAGCGGGTCGCCGAGCGGCAACTGCGTCCCCTCTTCGACGCCTGGTTGGTGGGTGGGTCGGCCCCCACACTGCCGTGACCCGGCCCCGCGCCCGGTCGATATGCTGCCGCCTGCGAACGGCGGGTAGGCGCCCGTTCGTGCGGGACGGCGGAGGCCGTGACCGGCCACCGTGCGGAAAGGGTGTGGGATGCGGGGGACGCGGCGCAGACTGCGAGTGGCTGCCGGCCTGCTGGTGACCGGTGCGCTCGCACTGTCCGGATGCGACTCGGCGGGCCCGGAGACGGCCCTACCACCGAGCGCGTCCCCCACGCCGGGGCGGACGTTCACAGCGGGCGCCGACGGGGTCGGCGACGCCTACTTCCCGACCTACGGCAACGGCGGCTACGACGTCGCGCGGTACACGGTGAAGGTGCGCTACGACCCGGCCAAGGACCAGTTGACGGGTACGACCACAGTGCGGGCCACCGCGACGGCCGACCTGTCGACGTTCAACCTCGACCTGGCCGGTCTGACCGTCAGCGCCGTCACAGTGGACGGCGTTCCGGCGACCCACAGCCGCAAGCGGAACGAGTTGGTGATCAAGCCGGCTTCCGGACTCATCAACGGCAATGGGTTCGTTGCCGAGATCACCTACGCGGGCAAGCCGAAGCCGCTGAAGAACGAGGCGCTCGGTGACGGTGGCTTCCTGCACACCGCCGATGGTGCCATCGCGCTCGGTCAGCCCGAGTCGGCCAGCACCTGGTTCCCGGTCAACGACCACCCGTCGGACAAGGCGGCCTACGACTTCGAGGTCACCGTCCCGGACGGCCTGACCGCGATCAGCAACGGCGTTCCCGGCGGGAAGACCAGCACGGGCGGTTGGACCACCTGGAAGTGGTCGGAGAAGTCGCCGATGGCCAGCTATCTGAGCACGCTGGTGATCGGCAAGTTCCGGATCACCACCGGTGAGCACAAGGGCCGCCCGGTCTACAACGCGGTCACCACCACCGAGGCCAAGGGCAACGCGGACGCGTCCGTCGCACAGACAGTCGCGGTGGCCGACTACCTGGAGAGTGTGTTCGGGCCGTACCCGTTCGACGCGTACGGCGGGGTGGTGATCTCCGACAGCCGGATCTCCTACGCCCTGGAGACGCAGAGTCGACCGGTCTACGCGGCGAGCTTCTTCCGGCAGGGCGAGAACACCGAGGTCGTCGCCCACGAGCTGGCGCACCAGTGGTTCGGCGACAGCGTCGCGTTGGCCAAGTGGGAGGACATCTGGCTCAACGAGGGCTTCGCGACGTACGCGGAGTGGCTCTGGGCCGAGCACACCAAGGCGTACACCGCCAAGGAGGCGTTCGACAGGCGTTACGCCGAGATGTCCGCGCAGGTGTGGAGGACACCGCCGGGCAAGCCGGGCGTGGAGAAGCTGTTCAGCGAGTCGGTCTACCAGCGCGGTGGGATGACCCTGCACGCCCTGCGGGTGACCGTCGGCGACAAGGCGTTCTTCGAGATCCTCAAGACCTGGGCGGCGGAGAAGCGCGACGGCATCGCCACCACGCCCGAGTTCGTGGCCCTGGCCGAGCGGATCTCCGGCAAGCAGCTCGACGCGATCTTCGACGCCTGGCTCTACGGCACCAAGAAGCCGGCCCTGCCCAAGCGGCTCTGAGCGGCGGTCAGTTCTTGACGACCAGGGCGGGGTGGGCGGCCAGGTAGGCGTCGGCACGGCCGGCGCGGAGTTCGGTGAGGAATTTCCGGCCCTCGCTGGTCAGCTGTTCGCCCCGGTAGGCGCTGCCCTTGCCGACACCGGAGCCGGGCAGCCCGACCAGCGTGAAACGGTTCTCCGGCAGGCCACTGAGGGCGTACGCGATGTCCACGATCCGGCGCCCGCCCACGTAGACCAGCGTGTCGCCCAGCGCGGAGACCACCTGGTCGACGCGCTCGGGTTGCCGGGCCAGGCCCTCGTCCAGAATCTTGCGGGTCATCGCCCGGATCAGCTGCTGCTGGTGCCGCTGCCGCGCGTAGTCACCGCCGGTGATGTAGCGCTGCCGTGAGTAGTCCAGCGCCTGCCAGCCGTTGAGGTGCTGCTCGCCCTTCTCGTACACCTGCTGCGGCCCCTTGTAGCCGCCGGGCGCGCTCTCCCGGTACTTGCCGTCCGGTCGGCGGTGCAGCGACTCGACCCGCTGGTCGACGTAGATGTCCACCCCACCCAGGGCGTTCACCAGCCGGTCGAACCCGTTGAAGGTGAGCACCGCGCCGGCGTCGATGCGCAGCCCGGTGTAGCCGCTGACCGTGCTGCGCAGCAGCTCGTACCCCTGGGGGGTGCTGGGTTGTTTGGGTTTGCCCGGCACCCGGCTGCCGAAGCTCATCGCGTGCGTGAGTTTGGTCTTGCCGCCCTTGTAGCCGGCCTTCGGGAACGCCGGGATGTCCACCACCAGGTCGCGGGGGAGTGAGAAGAGGTACGCCCGATCCAACCCCTTGGGTACGTGCAGCACCAGCACGGCGTCCGAGTGCGGCTCCCAGCCGGGCACGCTGACCCGGGTGTCCACACCGACCAGTAGCAGGTTGAGCGGGCCGGTGATGTCCGCGCCCGGCGGTGGACCGCTGGGGCTGGGGGTCGGCGTGCCGACCGGTGACGGAGTCGGTGAGCCGGCCACCGGAGGGCCGCCCGGCTTGTCGTTCCCGGTCAGCCGGGTGATCACCACAGTGCCGGCCGCGATCAGCGCGACGACGGCGAGGGCCGCCAACCCCAGCAGCAGCCACCGTCGGCGCGGAGCCATCGACCCGAGAACCATCCTGGATTCCTTCCACCCGTCTGGTGAACAACGCTCCGACGGGTGCTCCGGGTTGCGGCCGGGAGACGCCGGGTCGGTCGGCCGGAGCATGATCGCGCGAAAAGTGCCGCTGGCGCGAGCGCTACTCGCGAGTAATGATGCGTCCATGCGGTACGACGTGGTCGTCATCGGGTCCGGCTTCGGCGGCAGCGTCACCGCGCTCCGACTGGCCGAGAAGGGCTACTCGGTCGCGGTGCTGGAAGCCGGCCGCCGCTTCGCTGACGACGAGTTGCCGCGGACGTCCTGGCGGGTCCGCCGGTTCCTCTGGGCACCGAAGCTGGGCTGCTACGGCATCCAACGGCTCACCCTGCTCCGCCCGGCCGACAGACGATCCGGCGGCGGAGTGCTGGTGCTCTCCGGCGCCGGGGTGGGCGGCGGTTCGCTGGTCTACGCGAACACCCTCTACGAACCGCTGCCGGCCTTCTACAGCGACCCGCAGTGGCGGGACATCACCGACTGGCGCGACGAGTTGGCCCACCACTACGACCAGGCGAAACGGATGCTCGGCGTCACCACGTACCCGATGCACACCGGCGCGGACCGCGCCATGCGCGCGGTGGCCGAGCGGATGGGGGTGGGGCACACCTTCCACGCCACCCCGGTGGGCGTGCACATCGGCCGTCCCGGCCAGCGGGTCGACGACCCGTACTTCGGCGGCGCCGGCCCGGAACGCACCGGCTGCCTGCACTGCGGATCGTGCATGACCGGCTGCCGGCACGGGGCGAAGAACACGCTGGTCAAGAACTACCTCTGGCTCGCCGAACGGCTCGGGGTCACGGTCCGCCAGTTGACCACCGTGACCGCCGTCCGGCCCGCCGACGGCGGCGGGTACGAGGTGCACACCGAACGCACCGGCGCCTGGCTGCGCAAGGGTCGGCAGGTCATCCACGCCGACCAGGTGGTCTTCGCCGCCGGGGCGCTCGGCACCCAGCGGCTGCTGCACGGGATGCGGGCCGACGGTGCGCTACCCGGGCTCTCGCCCCGCCTCGGCGAGCTGACCCGCACCAACTCGGAGGCGATCCTCGGTGCCTCGGTGCCCCGCCAACGGGCCCGGTCCGAGCGGTTGGACTACACCGAGGGGGTGGCCATCACCAGCTCGTTCCACCCCGACCCGCAGACCCACATCGAGCCGGTCCGCTACGGGCGGGGCTCCAACGCGATGGGGCTGCTCCAGTCGCTGCTGGTCGACGGCGGCCCGCACCGGGTACGCCGCTGGCTGGGCAGCATCGTGCGGCAGCCCCGGTTGGCGGCGCGGATGCTGTCGGTACGCGGCTGGTCGGAACGGACGGTGATCGCCCTGGTCATGCAGTCATTGGACAACTCGCTGACCACCCGGTGGCGGCGTGGCCCGCTCGGCCGCAGGTTGGTCACCGGCCCGGGCCACGGCACGCCCAGCCCCACCTGGATCCCCGCCGGCAACACCGCCGCCCGGATGCTCGCCGACGAGATCGGCGGCACCCCCGGCGGCTCACTCACCGAACCCTTCGACATCCCGATGACCGCGCACATCCTGGGCGGGGCGGTCATCGGGGCCACCCCGGCCGACGGGGTGATCGACCCCTGGCACCGGGTGTACGGGCACGTCGGGCTGCACGTGGTCGACGGCGCGGCCGTCTCGGCCAACCTGGGCGTGAACCCCTCCCTGACGATCACCGCACAGGCGGAACGGGCGATGTCCTTCTGGCCCAACAAGGGCGACAAGGACCCCCGCCCGGCGCTCGGCTCCCCGTACCGCCGGCTGTCGCCCGTACCCCCGCGCAAGCCGGCGGTCCCGGCGGACGCCCCGGGTGCGCTGCGTTCCTGAACCCGCCGGCCGCCAGCGGCGAGCCGGTGCCGGCAGCGGCCGTGACTGTCGGTAGGCTTCGTGCACATGAGCCTGCCTCGCCCCGTCCTCGTGGTGGACTTCGGAGCCCAGTACGCCCAGCTCATCGCCCGTCGGGTCCGTGAGGCGAAGGTCTACTCCGAGATCGTGCCGCACTCGATGCCGATCGCCGAGATGCTGGCGAAGAACCCCGCCGCGATCATCCTCTCCGGTGGTCCGGCCAGCGTCTACGCCCCTGACGCGCCGCAGATCGACGCGGGCGTCTTCAGCGCCGACGTGCCGGTCTTCGGCATCTGCTACGGCTTCCAGGCGATGGCCCAGGCGCTCGGCGGCACGGTCACCAGGACCGGCAACCGTGAGTACGGCGGCACCCCGCTACGCCCCCGCCTCCTCGACCCCGGTGTGCTGCTGCGTGACCTGCCCGCGGACCTGCCGGTCTGGATGAGCCACGGCGACTGCGTCACCGAGGCGCCAGAGGGCTTCACGGTGACCGCCGAGTCGGCGGGCGCGCCGGTCGCCGCATTCGAGGACCTGGCCGGCCGCCGGGCCGGCGTGCAGTTCCACCCGGAGGTCGGGCACACCGCGCACGGCCAGGAGATGCTGACCCGCTTCCTCTACGACATCGCCGGCATCGAGCCGACCTGGACTCCCGAGAACATCATCGACGAGCAGGTCGCCCGGATCCGCGCCCAGATCGGCGACAAGGAGGTCATCTGCGGCCTCTCCGGCGGGGTGGACTCGGCGGTCGCCGCGGCGCTCGTGCACAAGGCCGTCGGTGACCAGCTCACCTGCGTCTTCGTCGATCACGGTCTGCTGCGCGCAGGCGAGGCCGAGCAGGTGGAGAAGGACTACGTCAGCGCCACCGGCATCAAGCTGAAGGTGGTCGACGCCACCGACCGGTTCCTCGGAGCGCTCGCCGGGGTGACCGACCCGGAGCAGAAGCGCAAGATCATTGGTCGGGAGTTCATCCGGGTCTTCGAGGCCGCGGCCCGCGAGATCGCCGCACACGGCGACGTCGAGTTCCTCGTCCAGGGCACCCTCTACCCCGACGTGGTGGAGTCCGGCGGCGGCACCGGCACCGCCAACATCAAGAGTCACCACAACGTCGGCGGCCTCCCGGAGGACCTGAAGTTCGCGCTGGTCGAGCCGCTGCGCACCCTGTTCAAGGACGAGGTCCGGACGCTCGGCCTCCAACTGGGCCTGCCCGAGGCGATGGTCTGGCGGCACCCGTTCCCCGGCCCCGGCCTCGCCATCCGCATCATCGGCGCGGTCGACCAGCAGCGCCTCGACCTGCTCCGCCAGGCCGACCTGATCGCCCGCGAGGAGCTGACCGCCGCCGGCCTCGACCGGGGCGTCTGGCAGTTCCCGGTGGTGCTCCTCGCCGACGTGCGCAGCGTCGGCGTGCAGGGAGACGGGCGCAGCTACGGGCACCCCGTGGTGCTGCGCCCGGTCTCCAGCGAGGACGCGATGACCGCCGACTGGTCCCGGCTGCCCTACGAGGTGGTGGCCCGGATCTCCACCCGGATCACCAACGAGGTCGCCGAGGTCAACCGGGTCGTCCTGGACGTCACCAGCAAGCCGCCGGGCACCATCGAGTGGGAGTGAGCGCCACTCAGGCCGCCGGCGGTGGGCTGAACGGGGTCGTCGGCGTGCTGGACGGGGTCGTCGGCGGGTAGGGCGGCGTCGAGGCGTACCCCTGCGGTGGCCCGCCGGGCGCGGGCCCGGCGGTGGGCGGCGGGCCGTTCTGCGGCGAGACGCCCGCGGCGTGCGGCCAGGCCGGCGCACCGCTGGGCTCCTCCGGCATCAGGAACCACATGATCGGGTACGCGAACAGCGCGAGCCCACCGGTGAGCAGGCCGGTGACCGCGAAGATCACGCGGACCAGTGTGGGATCGACGGCGAAGTAGCGGCCGACGCCGCTGGCGACCCCGGCGACCATGCGGTCGGTGGTGGGTCGCCGAAGCTGCTTGTACGGGGCACGGGGAGCGGTGGTCGATGTCATACCCCCACGGTCCGCGCTGGCGCCCGGCCCGCCCTCGGTGACCGCCCGGATCCTTACCCTGACCAATCCCTGACCGGGGCCAGATAGTCAGGAATCCGACTCTTTTCCGTTCCGGTAACCCGGCCCGGGGAGAATTTGCTTCCGTGACCACCTTGCTCAAGCCGCTCCGCAGGATCGCGGCATACGCAGTTTGTGCTGATACAAGCGGCCGAGTCTTGCTGGTCCGCGCATCGGAGCGCTCCGGCACCCCCGGCGCGTGGTCGCTGCCCGGCGGGGCTGTCGACCACGGCGAGGACCCGAACCACACAGTCGTTCGCGAGACCGCCGCCGAAACCGGCCTCTCCGTCGCCGTCTCCGGCCTGGCCGACGTGCTCGCCGACATGCGCGCCCTACCGGACCGCGGCATCACCATCCACACCGACCGGCTGATCTACCGGGTGGCCGTGCGTGGCGGCACCCTCGCCGACCGGGTCGGCGAGCGCCCCACCGACCTGGCCCGGTGGTACACCCTCGACGAGGCCCGCGAGCTGCCGCTGCGCTCATTCACCGCACGCGCCCTCGGACTGCCCGCCTCCTCGGCCGACGTGGTGCCCGACGAGGCACCCGAGTTCCCCTCTTTCTACGCCGTGCCCGGCCCCGACGGGCTGCACCGGGCCCAGCGCTTCGCCGCGTACGCGGTCTGCACCGACCCCGCTGGCCGAGTGCTGCTCACCCGCATCTCCGACGGCTACCCCGGCGCCGGTTGCTGGCACCTACCCGGCGGCGGCACCGACTACGGCGAACAGCCCGGCGCGGCACTCATCCGAGAGCTGATCGAGGAAACCGGCCAGGCCGGCCGCCTCGTCGAGCTGCTCGGCGTCGCCAGCCACCGCGACGCCGCCTCACTCGGCCCCGAGGGCTACCCGATCGACTGGCACGGCGTACGCGCCTTCTACCGGGTCGTCGTCGACCAGCCCAACCCACTGACCGTGGCTGACGTGGGCGGCTCCACCTGCGAGGCCCGCTGGTTCGGCCGCGAGGAGTTGGGCGCCCTCCCCACCGACCGCCTCACCGAGGTGACCGCCGAAGCAGTCCAAGCCGCCCAACTCACCTGACCCCCGCCCAGTCCGCACGGCCCAGCAGCGCACCGCGCCGTCGCGCGCCGGGAATCGCGCCGTCGGCGGGCGTCGGGCCTCGCGCACCGCGCCTCGCGCCGCAGGCAGGGCCTCGGGCCTCGCGCCGCCGCCGGGCCTCGGCCTCGGCCTCGGC
>NZ_PYAC01000026.1:0-15523 GCF_003264475.1 Micromonospora noduli
CGTTACAGTCCCCACGAACGATCGCAGGCACCGCCACGATGAGGGTGCCGGCAGGTCAGCCACCCCGGAATGACTCCGACCCCCGGGTCGTTGCAGTCCCCACGACCGACCGCAGCCGTCGCCTCGTTGAGGGTGCTGATGGATGGGCCAACCCCGGAATGACCCCGGCCCGCCGGTCGTTACACATGGACCCGGCGCCACGAGCCCCCCGCTCGTAGGCAGCCGACCCCAAGACTTTTCCCCTTTGTTAGTGCAGCGCCGGACGAGGTGCTCACACCCTGCCGCCGCCCCCTGGTGGTCGGGTGTTTCCTACCCCCGAAGGAGCTACCCCCATGAACACGATCTTCCGTAAGAGCATGCTGTCTGTTGCTGGTCTCGCGTTCGCCGGTGGTGTGTTCGCCGGTCCGATCGCCGCCCACGCCGCTACCCCGGCCGTGGATGCCAAGCCCGTCGCCGCGGCTGTGCAGTCGGCGGCGCCGAAGCCGCAGGGCGAGCAGTCCCACATCAGCCTGAACGACGAGCAGACCGCCAACGTCAAGGCGATCATCGCCGCCACGAAGAAGGCCGGTCTCCCGGAGCGGGCCGCGGTGATCTCGATCGCGACGAGCCTGCAGGAGTCGAAGCTGGAGAACCTGGGTCACCTGGGCGACATGAACGACCACGACTCGCTGGGCCTGTTCCAGCAGCGCCCGAGCTCGGGTTGGGGTACGCCGGAGCAGATCACGAACCCGGAGTACTCGACGACCGCGTTCCTCAAGGGCCTGAAGCAGGTTGACGGCTGGCAGGACATGCCGCTGACCGACGCCGCGCAGACCGTGCAGGTATCGGCCTACCCGGACGCCTACGCCCAGTGGGAGCAGCAGGCCACCGACCTGGTCGCCCAGCACTGGAACAGCTGACCCCGCACCACAACAAGCCAGCACCACCGACGACCGCGCCAAGGCAGCACCGCACACAGCACCACAGCACGACACCGACCGCTGCCGGCACCCGCAACCCGGGGTGCCGGCAGCGGTCTTTCTGCTGCCACCGATCGCCCGGCGCCACCCGCGAGCCAGCCGCCGTTCGCCGGTCGCCGGCTGGGGACGCCGGCCACCGGGCTGGGCACACAGGCCACGGGGCTGCGGACGCCGAACTAGCCCGACCGGAGGCGGATGGAGTCGAACAACCGACTTCGCTCGCAGATCTTGGACAGTTTCCGTTCGGCGCTAACGGAAACTGTCCAAGATCTGCATGCACTCCGGCTATCACCGGTCACTCAGCTGGTCCGCCGACCCGAACGGCAGGTTGCGAAAGTTCACACGCCAGGTCGCGGACACAGCCCACCAACCCGCAGGCCGGGTCGCGGACACAGCTACCGGCCCACAGGCCAGCTCACGCGACAGCAGCCCACCGACCCCGCAGGGCACGTCGCCAAACACAGCGCGCCGGTACAGGCGCGGACACAGCCCGGGGCGGCGACGCCACGCCGTGGATCAGCGGACAGTGACGGTGATCGTGTGCCAGCCGGTGGCGCCGTCCGGGACGACGTCCTGCGTACGTTCGGTCTGGGTTTCACCTGTCGCGTCGGTCGCGCGGACCTGGAGCCGGTGCTCGCCCGGTGTGGCGTCCCACCGCCAGGACCACTGCACCCAGGTGTCCACCGACACGGTCGGGGCCAGCGCGGCTTCCTGCCACGGGCCGTCGTCGACGCGTACCTCGACGCGGCTGATGCCCCGGTGCTGCGCCCAGGCCACACCGGCGACGGTGACCGGGCCGGTGGTCAGCCGGTTACGACCGCGGGGCGTGTCGATCCGGGACTGGGTCTTGATCGGTCCCTGGGCGGACCAGCCGCGCGGCACCCAGTACGCGTCGAAGTCGGCGAACCGGGTCAGCTCCAGTTCGGTCACCCATTTGCAGGCCGACACGTAGCCGTAGAGGCCCGGCACCACCACTCGGACCGGGAAGCCGTGCTCGACCGGCAGCGGCTCGCCGTTCATCCCGACGGCCAGCAGCGCGTCCCGTCCGTCGCGCAGCGCGGCGGTGGGGGTGCCGCAGGTCCAGCCGTCGACCGACCGGCCGACGACCTGGTCGGCGTCGTCGTCCGGCTCGACCTCGTCCAGCAGTTCCCGCAGGGGTACGCCGAGCCACAGGGCATTGCCGATCAGGTCCCCGCCCACCTCGTTGGAGACGCAGGCCAGCGTGACGTACCGCTCGACCAGCGGTCGGGCCAGCAGATCCGCGTAGCTGTAGGTGCGTTCCCTGCCGACCCGTCCGTGGATCCGCAGCCGCCAGGTGTCCGGGTCGACCTGGGGCACCACCAGCGCAGTGTCGATCCGGTAGAACCCGAAGTTCGGGGTGACGTACGGCGCGAGCTGCGTCAGTGAGAGGTCCGCGCCCGCCGGTACGGCCGGTGCGGGGGCGACCGGCGAGGGCAGGCGGATCGCGTCGCGGGCTGCGGACACGCCGCGCCGCCCCGCCAGCCACCGCCCACCCAGACCGGCCACCACGGCCGTGCCGAGCAGCACCCCGCTGCCGGTGAGGAAACGGCGCCGCGACTCCGGGTCCACTTCGGCAGGCCCGGCCGGTTCGACCGCCGCCGTCGGCCCGGCGGGAGTCACCGGCACCGGCCCTGCCGGGGACACCGGCACCGACTCGCCGGGCGACACCGCGCCAGCCGGCGACACCGGACCAGCGGAGGACACCGGGCCAGCCGGCGGCGTGGGTGGTGACCATGTCCAGGGGTCCAGCTCGAACGGTCCGCCGATGAACAGCCAGAGCACCAGGGCGCCGAGACCGGCGCCGACCAGGGACGGCAGCGCGTCGGCGAGGTCAGCGCCGGAGCGGGTCAGCGCGGCGGCCACGCCGATGGCGCCGAACGCGGCAATGCCGGCCAGGCCGAGTGCCAACCGGCGGACCGCCAGTACGCCGAAGAGCGCGGCGAAGCCTCCCAGCAACACGGCCGTGCCGACCAGCAGCGCGATCTTGTCGGCGGTGCCGAAGAGGTCGATGGCGAGTTGCTTCAGCGACTCGGGGACGGCGTCGACGATGACCCCGCCGACCGCGACCAGGGGCGCCGACCGGGGACCGGTCAACACCGCGACCGGTTCGGCTATCCCGATCGCAACGGCGGCGGCGGTGATCCCGGCCAACGCGGCATACCGCCGTGACGTGGTGCTCATCGGCCCAGTGTGCGCGATCATCTCGGCCGGTCGCCAACAACGTCAGCGTTCGGTAATGACCTACCAGCCCGCGAGAACGAGCCGGGGCGCACCGCCGTACGGCGGTGCGCCCCGGAACGGGTGTCGCTACCGGATCAGAAGCCCGGGCCGTGCTGGTGGCCGTGACCGTGGCCGTGCCCGCCGCTGGCGGCCGGCTCGGCCTGCTCCGGCTTCTCCACCACGAGGCTCTCCGTGGTGAGCAGCAGACCGGCGATCGAGGCGGCGTTGGTGACCGCGTTGCGGGTCACCTTCACCGGGTCGATGATGCCGGCCTTGACCAGGTCGACGTACTCGCCCTTGGCGGCGTCGAGGCCGTTGCCCCACTTGAGGTCGGCGACCTTCTGCGTCACGACGTAGCCGTCGTGACCGGCGTTCTGGGCGATCCAGCGCAGCGGCTCGACGAGCGCCTTGCGCACGACCGAGACGCCGACCTTCTCGTCACCGGTGAAGCCCAGGTCGTCGTCGAGCACCGAGAGGATCTGCACCAGGGCGGCGCCGCCGCCGGGCACGGTGCCCTCCTCGACCGCAGCCTTGGTCGCCGCGATGGCGTCCTCGATGCGGTGCTTGCGCTCCTTCATCTCGACCTCGGTCGCCGCGCCGGCCTTGATGACGGCGATGCCACCGGAGAGCTTCGCCAGCCGCTCGGCCAGCTTCTCCCGGTCCCAGTCGGAGTCGGAGGCCTCGATCTCCTTGCGGATCTGGTTCACCCGGTCGGCGACGTCGGCCTTCTGGCCACCGCCGTCGACGATCGTGGTGTTCTCCTTGTCGACCACGACGCGCCGGGCGGTGCCGAGCACCTCCAGGCCGACCTGGTCGAGCTTGTAGCCCAGCTCCGGGGCGACCAGCTCGGCGCCCGTGGAGATCGCGATGTCCTGGAGCATTGCCTTGCGCCGGTCACCGAAGCCCGGGGCCTTGACCGCGCAGACCTTGAGGGTCTTGCGCAGCGAGTTGACCACCAGGGTGGAGAGCGCCTGGCCGTCCACGTCCTCGGCGATGATCAGCAGGGGCTTGCTGTTCTGCAGGACCTTCTCCAGCAGCGGCAGCAGCTCCTCGATCGCCGAGATCTTCTGGGTGGTGACCAGGATGTACGCGTCCTCAAGGACGGACTCCTGACCCTCCAGGTCGGTGACGAAGTTCGGCGAGATGAAGCCCTTGTCGAACTGGAGACCCTCGGTCACGTCCAGTTCGGTGGTGAGCATCGAGCCTTCCTCGACGGTGATGACACCGTCGCGGCCGACGCGCTCCATCGCCTCGGCGATCAGATCGCCGATCGTGGAGTCCTGCGCGGAGATGGTCGCCACGTTCGCGATCGACTCCTTGCTGGTGACCTCGGCGGCACGGCCGAGCAGCGCCTCGGAGACCTTGGTGGCCGCCGCGTCGATGCCCCGCTTGAGGCCGGCCGGGTTGGTCCCGGCGGTCACGTTGCGCAGACCCTCGCGAACCATCGCCTGGGCCAGCACGGTCGCGGTGGTGGTCCCGTCGCCGGCGACGTCGTTGGTCTTGGTCGCCACCTCCTTGACCAGCTGCGCGCCAAGGTTCTCGTACGGGTTGGTGAGCTCGATCTCCTTGGCGATGGTCACACCATCGTTGGTGATCGTCGGCGCACCGAATTTCTTGTCCAGGACGACGTTGCGCCCGCGCGGGCCGAGGGTGACCTTGACCGCGTCCGCGAGGGCGTTGACACCGTGCTCCAGCAGGTGTCGGGCGTCGTCCGAGAAGCTCAGGATCTTCGCCATTAATGTCCCTTCGAAGCGCCATTGCCCCGGCCCGGCGAGCCGGACCGGGGCAGTGGCACTGATCGGTTGCTTACTTCTCGATGACCGCGAGGACGTCGCGGGCGGAGAGCACCAGGTACTCCTCGCCGGCGTACTTGACCTCGGTGCCGCCGTACTTCGAGTAGAGGACGGTGTCGCCGACCTGCACGTCAACCGGAACCCGGTTGCCGTTGTCGTCGACGCGCCCCGGGCCCACAGCGAGGACGGTGCCCTCCTGCGGCTTCTCCTTGGCGGTGTCGGGGATCACGATGCCCGACGCCGTGGTGGTCTCAGCCTCGTTCGCCTGGACCACGATGCGGTCCTCGAGCGGCTTGATCGCAACCTTGGTCGCGGTAGTCACGGGCATACCCTCCTGGGGTACTGGTTTCGTTGCTGGCCAGCGGGGCTGACCAGCGTCAATCTGCCTCATGCCACCGGGCGGTGCCGTCGTCGCGGGTGCCGGTCCGCCTGGCGTGCGCACCCGGGTCGCGAGACCCGGAAGCTGGCACCCTCAGGGTGAGAGTGCTAATCGCAGGTTATTCCGTGGCTAGCACTCCGTCAAGGAGAGTGCCAGCGCGTCGCGCCCCGCCAGCCAGGATTTCCGGGTCGGCCGGGACAATGGCCGGGTGGATCTCGATCAGCTGGCGGCGCTGCGTACCCCTGAGGGGTCGGCCGCGCTCACGGCGGCGGCCGACCTGGCCGGCGGTGATCCACTGGTCGCGGCGTCGGCGCTGCGCGCGACCGGGGTGCCGCCGACGTTGGCCGCGGCGGCACTGACCCAGGCCGAGTTGCGCCACCGGGCGGTGGGCAAGTTCGGCTCGGCCGCCGCTGGGATGTTCCTCACCCGTCCCGGCCTGGAG
Organism: Micromonospora noduli; assembly: GCF_003264475.1. NCBI lineage: Bacteria > Bacillati > Actinomycetota > Actinomycetes > Micromonosporales > Micromonosporaceae > Micromonospora > Micromonospora noduli. The sequence goes on from NZ_PYAC01000026.1 coordinate 5,815, forward strand.
CAGGCCACCCGCCGGGTGGTCGCCGACCGTCGGGCCGCCCGGTTGTACGCGGCCGGCGTGCGCACCCTGGCCGACCTCGGGTGCGGGCTCGGAGCCGACGCGCTGGCCGCCGCCCGCGCCGGCATCCGGGTGTACGGGGTGGAGGCCGACCCGGTGACCGCCGCGATGGCCGCCGCCAACGCCGAGGCGGCCGGGCTGGCCGACCTGTTCACTGTCGAGTGCGGCGACGCGACAGGGTTCGACGTGTCACGGGTCGACGGGGTCTTCTGCGATCCGGCCCGCCGCACCACCGGCACCGGGCGGCGGATCTTCGACCCGCGCGCCTACTCGCCGCCGTGGGACTTCGTCACCGGGCTGGCCGAGCGGGTGCCGCGCACAGTGGTGAAGGTGGCGCCGGGCCTGGACCACGCGCTCATTCCGGCGGGTGCGGAGGCCGAGTGGGTCGGCGTGGACGGCGACCTGGTCGAGGCCGCGCTCTGGTGCGGCGAGCTGGCGGAGGTGCCCCGCCGCGCCACCCTCTACCGTCAGCGGGGCGCCGAGGCGTACCGCCACGAGCTCACCGGCTCGGGTGCCGCCGAGGCGCCGGTCGGGCCGCCGCGTCGCTACCTGTACGACCCGGACCCGGCGGTGGTGCGCGCGCACCTCGTCGCCGAGCTGGCCACCGAACTGGACGCCACCCTGGGCGATCCGAGCATCGCCTACCTCTACGCCGACCAGCCGATCCGCACCCCGTACGCGCGCTGCCTGGAGATCACCGACGTGCTGCCGTTCTCGCTCAAGCGCCTGCGGGCGCTGCTGCGGGATCGTCGGGTGGGCCGGGTGGAGATCCTCAAGCGGGGTTCCGCGCTCACTCCGGAGCAGCTTCGACGGGACCTGCGGCTGGCCGGCGACGAGGCGGCGAGCCTGGTGCTCACCCGGGTCGACGGCGCACCGACGGTGCTGATCGGTAGGCCTGTCGACTAGCGTCGCCGGTGTGGCGGGACAGGGAACGCCGGCAACGGCACTGTTGGTCAAGCGCGGCATCGCGCATCGCACCCATCCGTACCGGGTGTCGCCGGACGCCCCGAACTACGGCGGGTTGGTGGCGGTGGCGCTCGACGTGGCACCGGAGCGGGTGTTCAAGTCTCTGGTGACCGAGGTCGACGGCGCGCTCACAGTGGCGGTCGTTCCGGTCACCGGCGAGCTGGATCTCAAGGCGCTCGCGGCGGCGGTCGGCGGCAAGCGGGCGGTGTTGGCCGACCGGGCGGTCGCCGAGCGGGCCACAGGTTACGTGCGCGGTGGGATCAGCCCGCTCGGGCAGCGTCGACGGTTGCCCACGGTGCTGGACGAATCCGCGCTGGACCTTCCGACGATCTACGTCTCGGCTGGTCGGCGCGGTCTGCAACTCGAGCTGGCCGCGGCGGATCTGGTGGCGCTGACCGACGCCCGCACCGCGCCGTTGCAGACCCACTGACGACTGTCGTTACGTCGCCTCCCCCGTGGGATACCCGCGGAGTAACAGTCGCGTTGCTGAATTGTTATCGCTCCCAACAAACTATGCACCTGCGCGGTCTTGTGGAGCCGGTGTGACGCGAAATACGTTGCCGGACACAACAAAACAACACCTCCCCCACCCCGAAAGGACCCTGCACATGCGTAAGGGGATCCTCACCATCGCCGCCGTGGGCCTGCTGACGACCGGCGGGTTGACCGCCTGTAGCGACGACTCCGGCAACGGCTCGGCCGACTCCAAAAAGACTCCCAAGATCGGCGTGATCCTTCCGGATAGCAAGTCCTCCCCCCGCTGGGAGACGGCGGACCGTCGCTTCCTGGAGGAGGCGTTCAAGGCTGCCGGCGTCCAGTACGACATCCAGAACGCCCAGAACGACAAGAGCGCCTTCCAGACCATCGCCGACCAGATGATCACCGGCGGTGTGACCGCCCTGATGATCGTCAACCTGGACTCCGGCACCGGCAAGGCCGTGCTCGACAAGGCCAAGTCGCAGGGCGTCGCCACCATCGACTACGACCGGCTCACCCTCGGCGGCTCCGCCCAGTACTACGTCAGCTTCGACAACGAGACCGTCGGCAAGCTCCAGGGCGAGGGTCTGGCCAAGTGCCTGACCGAGAAGGGCGCCAAGAACCCCGTCGTGGCGTACCTGAACGGCTCCCCCACCGACAACAACGCCACCCTGTTCAAGGCCGGCTACGACTCGGTGCTCAAGCCGAAGTTCGACTCCAAGGAATACACCAAGGGCCCGGACGACGCCGTGCCGGGCTGGGACGGCCCCACCGCCGCGACCATCTTCGAGCAGCAGCTCACCGCGACCAAGGGCAAGATCGACGGCGTGCTGGCCGCCAACGACACTCTCGGCAACGCCGCCATCTCGATCCTGAAGAAGAACAAGCTCAACGGCAAGGTGCCGGTGACCGGTCAGGACGCCAGCGTGGAGGGCCTGCAGAACATCCTCGCCGGTGACCAGTGCGTGACCGTCTACAAGGCGGTCCGGGAAGAGGCCAAGGCCGCCGCGGACCTGGCCATCGCGCTGGCCAAGGGCGAGAAGAAGGACACCGGCCAGACGGTGAAGGACGGCGACCGCGACGTCCCCTCGGTGCTGCTCACCCCGAAGGCCATCTACAAGGACAACGTCAAGGACGTCATCGCCGACGGCTACGCGACCAAGGAGCAGGTCTGCACCGGGGCCTACGCCAAGTTCTGCGCCGAAGCCGGCATCAGCTGACCGACGCCGCAGTACCCGCCGGAACGACCATCGCCGCCCGGCACGGGAGCACCCTCCCCGTGCCGGGCGGCGCCCGCCGGACGGGCCCCGACCCTCCCTTGAGAAGGAGACCCCCGTGTCCGCGACCCCCTTGCTGGAACTCCGCGGGATCGACAAGAGCTTCGGTCCTGTCCAGGTGCTCCGCGACGTCGCCCTGACCGTCCACCCGGGCGAAGTGACCGCACTGGTCGGCGACAACGGCGCCGGCAAGTCGACCCTGGTGAAGTGCATCAGCGGCATCCACCCCACCGACGATGGCGAGTTCCTGTTCAACGGTGAACCGGTGCACATCGGCAGCCCCCGCGACGCCGCCACGCTCGGCATCGAGGTCGTCTACCAGGACCTCGCGCTCTGCGACAACCTGGACATCGTGCAGAACATGTTCCTCGGCCGGGAGAGGCGCAGCGGCATCGTCCTCGACGAGCCGACAATGGAACAGCTCGCCGCCGAAACCCTGGCGGGGCTCTCCATCCGCACCGTCACCTCGCTGCGTCAGCACGTGTCCAGCCTCTCCGGTGGCCAGCGCCAGACCGTGGCCATCGCCAAGGCGGTGCTGTGGAACAGCAAGCTGGTCATCCTGGACGAGCCGACTGCGGCACTCGGCGTGGCACAGACCGCCCAGGTGCTCGAACTGGTTCGCCGCCTCGCCGACAACGGCCTGGCCGTGGTGCTCATCTCGCACAACATGAACGACGTCTTCGCCGTCTCCGACCGGATCGCCGCGCTGTACCTCGGACAGATGGTCGCCCAGGTGAAGACCACCGACATCACCCACGCCCAGGTGGTCGAGCTGATCACCGCCGGGCGCTCGGGCGGGCTCGGCCTCGCCACCGACCCGGGCAGCAACGGCGACGGCCCGCAGGCGGCCGACTCGATCTCAGGAGGCGTCCGATGACCACCACCGCCGTGCGGAAGGACGGCCCCGCCGCCGTCACACCGACGCCGACCGTCGGAGGCCACGTCCGCAACTACCTCAGTCGGGTACGCGGTGGCGATGTCGGCGCACTACCGGCCGTACTCGGCCTGATCGTGCTCTGCACCGTCTTCGCGATCATGCGGCCGTCGTCGTTCCTGTCGGCCGGCAACTTCGCCAACCTCTTCACCCAGGGTGCGGCGGTCACGCTGATCGCGATGGGCCTGGTCTTCGTGCTGCTGCTCGGCGAGATCGACCTGTCCGCCGGCTTCGCCAGCGGCGTCTGCGCGGCGGTGCTGGCCAATGTCGTCACCGTGCTCGGCTACCCCTGGTGGGTCGCCGTGCTCGCCGCTGTCGCCACCGGCGTGGTCATCGGCACCACGCTCGGCATGCTCGTCGCGAAGATCGGCATTCCGTCCTTCGTGGTCACCCTCGCCGGCTTCCTCGCCTTCCAGGGCGTCGTGCTGCTGCTCGTCAAGGATGGCACCAACATCTCCGTCCGCGACGACGTGCTGGTCGCCATCGCCAACCGCAACCTCGGCCCCACGTTGGGCTGGGCGCTGACCGCCCTCGCCGTCGTCGGCTACGCGGCGGTGCAACTGCTGCGCCACCGCAACCGGGCGGCCCGCGGTCTGATCACCGACCCGCTCGCGGTGGTGGCGCTACGGATCGGCGGGCTCGCCGTCATCCTCGGCACCGCTGTGTACGTGCTCAACCTGGAGCGCAGCCGCAACGTCCTCATCGTCTCGCTCAAGGGTGTGCCGATCGTGGTGCCGATCATCGCGGTGCTGCTTGTCGTCTGGACGTTCGTACTGCAGCGCACCAGCTACGGCCGGCACATCTACGCCGTGGGCGGCAACCGCGAAGCGGCCCGCCGGGCCGGCATCGGAGTCGACCGGATCCGGATCTCCGTCTTCGTGATCTGCTCCTCGATGGCCGCCATCGGTGGCATCGTGGCCGCCAGCCGGGCCAACTCGGTCGACCCGAACACCGGGGGCAGTAACGTACTGCTCTACGCGGTCGGCGCAGCGGTGATCGGCGGCACCAGCCTCTTCGGTGGCAAGGGCCGCGTCCTCGACGCCGTCCTCGGCGGCGCGGTGGTCGCGGTCATCGAGAACGGAATGGGCCTGATGGGGTACACCGCTGGAGTCAAGTACGTGGTCACCGGCGTCGTGCTGCTGCTCGCGGCCAGCGTCGACGCGCTCTCCCGCCGCCGCGCGGCAGCCACCGGCACCCGCTGACCGCGGGAGGTAGCACCAGCATGCGCCCAGGACCGAGCCAGGATGACGTCCGACGGCAGAACCTCGGGGCTCTGCTGAGGCATGTGCACGTCCACGGGGCGACCACACGCGCGGAACTGACCACCACGCTGGGCCTCAACCGCAGCACCATCGGCGCGCTCACCGCCGACCTGTCCGCGGTGGGGCTGGTCAGTGAAGGGGCTCCAAAGGAGACCGGCCGGGCCGGACGACCGTCACTTGTCGTCCGGCCCGAGTCGGCGCGGGTCTACGCGTACGCGTACTCGGTGGAGGTGGACCGGCTGCGCGCCGCCCGGATCGGGCTGGGTGGCGCGGTCCTGGACCGCCGGGATCTGGACCGGCCGCGCGGGCTGCTGGCCGCGGAGGCCGCACCGCTGCTGGCCGGCGCGGTCAAGGAGATGCAACAGCTGGTGCCGGCGGACGCGATCTGCGTCGGTGCCGGCGTCGCGGTCTGCGGCATGGTCCGCCGGGACGACGGCCTGGTCCGACTCGGCCCCACCACCGGCTGGGTGGACGAGCCGATCGGCGCGGCCCTCGCTGACGAGTTGGGCATCGACGTACCGGTCACCGTGGGCAACGTGGCCGACGTCGCCGCGTTCGCCGAGCACGCACGAGGTGTGGCGGCAGGGTGCGACAACGTCCTCTACCTGTACGGCGACGTGGGCGTGGGTGCCGGCATCATCGCCGGTGGGCGCCGACTGACCGGGCACGGTGGGTACGGCGGCGAGGTCGGCCACATGAAGGTGGTCCGCGACGGGAAGCCCTGTGAGTGCGGCTCCCGGGGCTGTTGGGAGACCGAGATCGGCGAGCACGGCCTCCTGCGCGCCGCCGGACGCTCCGACGCCCGAGGCCGCGACGCGCTGCTGGAGGTCTTCGACGCGGCCGACCGCGGAGACGCCCGGGCCCAGACGGCGGTCCGCCAGGCCGGCGACTGGCTCGGCTTCGGGGTGGCCAACCTGGTGAACGTCTTCAACCCCGAGATGGTCATCTTCGGCGGCACAATGCGGGATCTCTACCTCGCGGCGGCGGCTCAGATCCGCAGCCGGCTCAACTCCAACGCGCTCGGCGCCTGCCTGGAGCACGTCCGGCTGCGCACGCCGAAACTGGGTACGGACGCGCCCCTGATCGGTGCCGCCGAGCTGGCCTTCGAACGGCTCCTCGCCGACCCCCTCGACGTGGGCTGATCCGCGTACGCTGTCCGGCGTGGATGTCGAGCTGCGCGCCTCCGACGACGACCGCAACCGGGTGGTCGCCGCGCTGCACCAGCACACCGCGGCGGGTCGGCTGACGCTTGACGAGTTTTCCGATCGGGCGGGTGCGGTGTGGACGGCGCGCACCCTCGGTGACCTGGCCGCGCTGACCCGCGATCTACCGGCCCTGCCCAACTCCGTCGTCGACGCCGGCCCGGTCGGGCGCGGGCGTCAGGAGCTGCTGATGGTCTTCGCCGCCGCGGCGCTCACCCTGCTGCTGCTCGGAGGCCTGCTCGCCGTCACCCGCTGATCCGGGTCACTCCGCGATGAACTGATCGCGCGATCAGTCCGTACCAGTGGGCGGACGGGCAACCGGCAGGGTACGGCTGCCCGGTCCAGACGCGTTCCGGTCCGGACCGAGGAGGCACCACAGACATGGCACCGCTCAGATCCGCCCATCGCCGACTGGGCACCCGGACCCATCGAGCGGCCATGCTGCTCATCGCGGTCATCGCGGGGGTCGGTGTCCTGCCCGGCGTGGCCGTCGCCGCACCCGCCGGTGGCCAGCAGCTCAACGCCGCCGACATGACACTGCTCAACGGGGTGCGGCTGGCCGGGCTGTGGGAGATGCCAGCCGGCCAGATGGCCGCCGAGAAGGGACAGTCGGCGAAGGTTCGGGAGATCGGCGCCGGCATCGCCGGCGAGCACCAGAAGCTCGACCAGCTCGTGGTCGACGCGGCCAACAAGTTGGGCGCGACCATCCCCAGCGAGCCGACCGCCGAGCAGAAGGGCTGGCTGGCCGAGATGCAGAAGGCATCCGGCGCCCGGTTCGACCAGATCTTCGTCACCCGGCTCCGGGTGGCCCACGGCAAGATCTTCCCGGTGATCGGCGCGGTCCGGGCCAGCACCCGGGACGCCACCGTCCGCAAGCTCTGCGAGGACGCCAACGCGTTCGTCCAGCACCACATGCAGATGCTGGAGAGCACCGGCCTGGTCCGTTGGCCGGAACTGCCGCCGGCCGCGCTGCCCGCCCCCGGTGAGGACGGGCTCCTGGCCGCCGCCTCCGCCAACTCCGGCCCGCAGGTCGGAGTCAGCAGCACGGTCGTCTGGCTGGTCTTCCTCGCCGCGCTGGGCACGGGCGGAATCGCCACCTACCGGATGTTGCGCCGCAGCTGACCGATCAGGCAGCGGCCTGGATGGTGGCTCGCGTCAGCGGTCTACCTGGGTGAAGTCCCAGGAGTGCGGGGCGCGGGCCACCAGCAGCGCTGGCGGGTCCGGCAGCGGGCGGGGACTGCTGCGCCACTTGGAGATCACCACCACGCGGTGGTCGGTGGAGGAGAAGACCTCGCTGGATACGTGGAGCGGGTCGTGCTCCAACTCGGGCAGGGCGGTGTCGCACACCCAGGTGATCAGGTCGGCGACTCCGTACGCCTCGGCGCGCGCCTCCCACATCCGCACGATCATGTCCGCCGCTCCCGTCACACGCTGACCGTGGTCAACGGCAGTGCCGAATCGGCTGGCAGGTCCAGTCGGCTCGGAGCGACCCCGGCGGCGACCAGGTGCGAACCGAGCGCGGCCACCATCGCGCCGTTGTCGGTGCACAGCTTCGGCCGGGGTACCCGGACCCGGATGCCGTACTTCTCGGCTCGCTGCTCGGCCATCGCCCGCAGCCGCGAGTTCGCCGCCACTCCCCCGCCGATGACCAGGGTCTCGATGCCCTGCGCCCGGCAGGCGGCGAGCGCCTTGCTGGTCAGGACGTCACAGACCGCCTCCTGGAAGGAAGCGGCCACGTCGGCCACCGGAACCGGCTCACCGGCACGCTGACGGGCCTCGACCCACCGGGCCACCGCCGTCTTCAGGCCCGAGAACGAGAAGTCGTACCGGTGGGCGGCGAGATCCTTCGCGGCGGTCAGACCGCGGGGGAAGGCGATCGAGGCGGCATCGCCGGCCCGGGCCTCCCGGTCGATGGGCGGACCGCCCGGGAACGGCAACCCGAGCAGCCGGGCGACCTTGTCGAACGCTTCCCCGGCTGCGTCGTCGATGGTGGCGCCCAGCGGGGTGACACCCCGGGCCAGGTCGTCCACGAGCAGGAGGGACGAGTGACCGCCGGACACCAGGAGCGCGATGGCGGGTTCGGGCAGTGGGCCGTGCTCAAGAGTGTCCACCGCGACGTGGGCGGCGAGGTGGTTGACGCCGTAGATGGGTTTCTCGGCGGCGACCGCGTACCCCTTGGCGGCAGCGACGCCGACCAGCAACGCACCGGCCAGCCCCGGCCCGGAGGTGACAGCGATCGCGTCGATGTCGGCCAGCGTGACGCCGGCCTCGGTCAGTGCCCGGTCCATGGTCGGCACGATGGCCTCCAGGTGTGCCCGGCTGGCCACCTCCGGCACCACACCCCCGAACCGGGCGTGTTCCTCGACGCTGGAGGCGAGCGCGTCGGCCAGCAGGGTGTGCCCCCGCACGATGCCGACACCGGTCTCGTCGCAGGAGGTTTCGATACCCAGGATCAGTGGTTCGTCAGCCATGGTCGTGTGGTCCGTCCCCGGTCGGCTCGGCGTCGCGCCGCATGACCAGCGCGTCGGTGTTGCTCGGTTGGTAGTAGCCGCGCCGCACCCCGATCGGCTCGAAACCGTACGTCGCGTAGAGCCGCTGAGCTGCGGCGTTGTCCACGGCGACCTCCAGCAGGGTGCTGCGGGCGTCGCGCCGGACCGCCTCGGCGAGCAACTCCTCCAGCAGGGCCCGGCCCACGCCGCGCCGCTGGGCGTCCCGGCGGACGGCGATGTTCTGTACCCACACCTCGTCCGGCGGAACGCCGGCGAGTCCGGCGTAGCCGAGCACCGACCCGTCCGCGTCGACGGCGATTCGGTAGTGGTGCCCGTTGGCGAGCTCGCTCCAGAACATGGCGGGCGACCACTTCTCAGCCCCGAAGAGGTCCGCCTCGATCGGCAGCACGTCGTCAATGTGCCACCAGCGGAACGGTTCGAGCCGTACCGCGGTCATGGCAGGACCGGTTTGCGGCCGGTCGCCGCCACCGCGTCGGGGCGGCGCAGGTAGAGCGGGGTGAGCCGCTCACTGGACGCCCCCGCCCGGATCCGCTCGGCGGCGAGCAACGCCAGCACTGTCGCGTCCGGGTAGCGCGGCTCCACCCGAACGGGTAGGTCCAGGACCTCGGCGTACCGGTGCGCCCCGTCACCGACCGCGATCGTCGCGCCCAGTTCGCGGGCGCGGGCGGCGGCGACCGCCGGCGCGGACACCTCGGGCCCGACGGTCCGCTGGCCGGCGCCGTCGTAGACGGCCCAGTAGATCTCCTTGCGCCGGGCGTCGCTGGCGGCCAGGACCGGCGCGCCGGACGCCGCCGGGTAACCGATGGCATCCAGCGAACAGACGCCGTACGTGGGGATGCCGAGCACCTGACCCATCGTCGCGGCGGTGACCAGGCCGACCCGCAGCCCCGTGAACGGCCCCGGACCGAGCCCGGCGACGATGGCGGCCAGGTCACGCGGGCGCGCGTCAGCGTCGGCGAGGACCGCATCCACCTGGGGCGCGAGCAGCTCACCGTGCGCGCGGGCGTCGACCGTGCACCGGTGC
>NZ_PYAC01000027.1:0-41814 GCF_003264475.1 Micromonospora noduli
CCGCGCCGAGGTCGGCGCTGTCGTCGAGCACCAGCGCGATGCCACCGGCGGGCTCCGGCGTGGTGGCGTCGGTGACCGGCAGCGGGTAGCCGGTGGCCGGACGCAGGAGCTGGGCGAGCTGCTCGGCGACCGCCAGCGCGGCGGGGTTGGCGCTGGTCACGATGACCGCGTCGGCCGGGAGGACCCAGTCGGCGGTCGGGTCCGGCTGGACGTGCTGTGGGGCGGGCACGACCTCGGCCAGCCGGTGCGGGGCCGCCGGGGCGAGCAATGTGCCAGCGGTCTGCTCGGCCGCGCGGGCCAGCGTGGCCGCGTCCGGTTCCCCCGCCGAGAGCGGCACGGGGACGGCGGTGGGGCCGGGGGAGGGGGTGGTCGACACGGCGGCGACTCCGGGGGGTGTATTCGCGTCGGTTATGGCAAAAGTGAGGTTCACCGGCTGGCGTGGCGTCAAGCGTACGACGCTCGGCCGGGATGCGTGATGGTGCGCATGGAAGCGTTCCCAAAAACCGGTACGAACACGGATAGTCGTGATGGCTGTGCCAATTGTCACCGAACGGTCCCAGGTCACTCGATGTTCGCTTAACCTTCGCCCACCGATCGACGTTGACCCCGGGATTACCGGCGGTCCGTCCCGGGGAAGAAGAAAACTGAACCTTCGTTAAGTGTCAATCCGGCGCGTGTGTTGTGGAGGCTCTGGTGGCAGCGCAAGAGACCGTCGATCACAAGTACGTCTACGACTTCTCCGAAGGCAACAAGGAGCTCAAGGAGCTGCTCGGCGGCAAGGGGGCAAACCTCGCCGAGATGACCAACCTGGGTCTGCCCGTCCCGCCCGGCTTCACCATCACCACCGAGGCGTGCCAGGCGTACCTCGCGACGGGACGGGAGCCGGACGGGCTGGCCGGTCAGATCGAGGCACACCTGGAATCGCTGGAGCGCGCGATGGGCAAGCGCCTCGGTGACCCGCAGGACCCACTGCTGGTCTCCGTCCGCTCCGGTGCCAAGTTCTCCATGCCCGGCATGATGGAGACCGTCCTCAACGTCGGTCTCAACGACCAGAGCGTGGTCGGGCTCTCCGCGCAGGCGGGGGGCAACGACAGGTTCGCCTGGGACTCCTACCGGCGACTCATCCAGATGTTCGGCAAGACCGTCTGCGAGGTGCCGGGCGAGGAGTTCGAGCACGCGCTCGACGAGGCCAAGCACGCCAAGGGCACCCACAACGACCTGGATCTGGACGCCGACGACCTGCGGGGGCTGGTCGACGCGTACAAGAAGATCTTCCTGAAGCACACGGGTCGGGAGTTCCCGCAGCAGCCACGCGAACAGCTCGACCTGGCCATCCGGGCGGTCTTCGAGTCGTGGAACGCCGAGCGCGCGGTGCTCTACCGCCGCCAGGAGCGCATCCCGGCCGACCTGGGCACCGCGGTCAACGTGGTGACAATGGTCTTCGGCAACCTCGGGCCCGACTCCGGCACCGGGGTCGCTTTCACCCGCGACCCGGCCAGCGGCGCGCAGGGCATCTACGGCGACTACCTGGCCAACGCCCAGGGTGAGGACGTGGTCGCCGGCATCCGCAACACAGTGCCGTTGCAGGAGTTGGAGCAGCTCGACAAGGCCTCCTACGACGAGCTGCTCGGCATCATGGCCCGGCTGGAGGAGCACTACAAGGACCTCTGCGACATCGAGTTCACCATCGAGCGCGGCAAGCTGTGGATGTTGCAGACCCGGGTCGGCAAGCGCACCGCCGCCGCCGCGTTCGTCATCGCCGGGCAACTCGTCGACGAGGGCCTGATCGACCTGGACGAGGCGCTGCACCGGGTCAACGGCGCGCAACTGGCCCAGCTGATGTTCCCGCGCTTCCAGCTCGACCACGAGTTCCAGCCGGTCGCCAAGGGCATCGGCGCCTCGCCCGGCGCGGCGTCCGGCACAGTGGTCTTCACCTCCGCCCGGGCCGTCGAGCTGGCCGCCGAGGGTGAGTCGGTGATCCTGGTGCGCCGGGAGACCAACCCGGACGACCTGAACGGCATGATCGCCGCGAAGGGCATCCTCACCTCGCGCGGCGGCAAGACCAGCCACGCCGCGGTGGTGGCCCGGGGCATGGGCAAGACCTGCGTCTCCGGTGCCGACGAGATCGAGGTGAACGTGCCGGCCAAGCGGTTCACAGTCGCCGGGCAGACCGTCAACGAGGGCGACGTCGTCTCCATCGACGGCACCACCGGCAAGGTCTATCTCGGCGAGGTGCCGGTCATGCCCTCCGAGGTCGTGCAGTACTTCGAGGGCAGCCTTGACCCCGAGCACATCGACAACGCGCTGGTCCGGGCCGTACACCGGATCATGACGCACGCCGACGGGAAGCGGCGGCTGGCGGTCCGCACGAACGCCGACACCGGCGCGGATGCTGCCCGGGCCCGGCGCTTCGGCGCCGAGGGCATCGGGTTGTGCCGCACCGAGCACATGTTCCTCGGTGACCGGCGGGAGCTGGTCGAGCGGTTGATCCTGGCCCGGGCCCCGGGCGAGCGGGAGGCGGCGCTGGCGGCGCTGCTGCCGTTGCAGCGGGCCGACTTCGAGGAGATCTTCCGCGAGATGGACGGCCTGCCGGTCACCGTCCGGCTCATCGACCCGCCGTTGCACGAGTTCCTGCCGCCGCTGGAGCAGCTCGCCGTCAACGTGGCGGTTGCCCAGGAACGCGGCGAGGACGTGGCCAAGGAGGAGGCGCTGCTCGCCGCCGTCCGGCGGATGCACGAGGAGAACCCGATGCTCGGGCTGCGGGGCGTACGCCTCGGCCTGGTCATCCCCGGCCTGTTCGCGATGCAGGTCCGGGCCATCGCCGAGGCGGCCGTCAGCTGTGCCCGCGGCGGCGGGGTGGCGAAACCGGAGATCATGGTGCCGCTGGTCGGGGCCGTGCAGGAGTTGGAGACGGTCCGCGCCGAGGCCGAGAAGATCATTGCCGAGGTGGTCGGGGACAGCGGCGTCGAGGTGCTGATCGGCACCATGATCGAGGTGCCCCGGGCGGCGCTGACCGCCGGGCAGATCGCCGAGGCGGCCGAGTTCTTCTCCTTCGGCACCAACGACCTGACCCAGATGGGCTGGGGCTTCTCCCGCGACGACGTCGAGGGAGCGTTCTTCTGGCGCTACCTGGAGTTGGGCATCTTCGGCATCTCGCCGTTCGAGTCGATCGACCGCGACGGCGTCGGTCGGCTGGTGCGGATCGCCGCCGAGGAGGGTCGGGCCGCCCGGCCCGGACTGAAGCTCGGCATCTGCGGTGAGCACGGTGGCGACCCGGACTCGGTGCACTTCTTCCACGAGGTCGGCCTGGACTACGTGTCCTGCTCGCCGTTCCGGGTGCCGGTGGCCCGGTTGGAGGCCGGTCGGGCGGTCGTGGAGAGCGGCGGGTCGGACAGCCGCTGACGCACGTCGGCGGCGGCCTGGTCACCCGGCCGCCGCCGGCGCTCAGATCGGCGGGCGACGCCAGGTGGGTCGGGACGAGCGGCGCAACTGCGCCGGCAGGGTCGCCATCGGGGTACGCGTGGCCAGCGGGGCGTGCGCGTCCGGTACGGACGTCGCGCCGATGCCTCCGCCGCGAACGTCCAGGAACGACCCCGCCCGGCGGGCGACCGCCCGCGCCTCCTCGTGCAGCGCCTCCAGGTCCCCCGCCGCGGACGCGGTGACGAGGGTCAGCAGGGCGCTGCGCCCGGCCGGGTAGGTGACCACGCAGCCGGCGGTGGTGCACACGACCGACTCCCGGAACTCGCCCTGCCGGACGGTGTCGGCCACCCGGTGCCCGAGCCCGAAACTCGCGGCGGCGAGCGCGGCGAGATGGGTGGCGTCGGTGCTGGGTAGGTCGCTGGAGATGAGCAGGCCGTCGGTGCCCGCGAGCACCGTGCCGGCGATGTCGGGTCGTCGCTGGCGCAGCCCGCGTAGCTCCGTTCCCATCACCGTGTCTGCGTCCACGAGCGTTACCCCTCACCGGTCGGCTCTGCGTGTCAGTCGGCTGGTTACGTTCCGCGCTGGGAACGCTACCGGTGGCGACTTCCGGCCGCGAGCCCGTAACCCTCGGCGATCGGTCGGCAACTGCGGGCCAATCGGTGGTTGTGTGCCCTTCGTCGATGCGTCGTGAGCGGGTCGAGCAGTGGTGGCGGGCGTAATCTTGGCTCGCTCGCACACGGCCGATTGGGCGCCGCGTCGAACGGGAAGAGGTGACTGCATGACCAGTGTCTGGGAGAGCCTGACTGTCGACGCCCGCGATCCGGCCCGACTGGCCCGTTGGTGGGCCGAGGCGCTCGGCTATCAGGTCGTCACCGAGACTCCGAGTGGCGTGGAGATCCGCCAGTCCCCGGACCAGTTGCCCGCCCTGTTCTTCGGCCCGGTGGCCGAGGGCAAGGAGCGCAAGAACCGGCTGCACCTCGACCTGCGCCCCGCCAACCAGGAGGCTGAGGTCGAGCGCCTGGTCGACATGGGCGCCCGGCACGTCGACATCGGTCAGGGCGACGTCGAGTGGACCGTGCTGTCCGACCCCGAGGGCAACGAGTTCTGCGTGCTGCGTGAGCGCGAGGAGTGAGCCGGTCTTGCGAGCCCCGCAGTCGTGAACAACAGAAGCCTTGTGAGCGCGAGGAGTGAGCCGGTCTTGCGAGCCCCGCAGTCGCGAACAACAGAAGCCTTGTGAGCGCGAGGACTGAGCCGGGGGCGGCGGAGGCGCGTTTGGTCGAGGAGCCGCCCAAGGACACCGGGCATCGCCGGTCGCCGTACGAGCGCGACCGGGCCCGGGTGCTGCACTCGGCGGCGTTCCGCCGGCTGGCCACCAAGACCCAGGTGCACACCGCCGGCACTGACGACTTCCTGCGTACGCGGCTGACGCACTCGTTGGAGGTGGCCCAGATCGCCCGGGAGATGGGTGCGCGGCTGGGCTGCGACCCGGACGTGGTGGACGTCGCGGGGCTCGCGCACGATCTCGGGCACCCGCCGTTCGGGCACAACGGCGAGGCTGCGCTGGACCTGCTCGCCACGCCGTGCGGCGGCTTCGAGGGCAACGCGCAGACCCTGCGGGTGTTGACCCGCCTGGAGGCGAAGGTGCTCGCCCCGGACGGCTCGTCCGCCGGGCTGAACCTGACCCGGGCGTCGCTGGACGCGATCGGCAAGTACCCCTGGCCACGCCGGCCGGGGGAGCGCAAGTTCGGGGTGTACGCCGACGACGCGGCCGTCTTCGACTGGATCCGCGCCGGGGCGCCCGGCGACCGGCGCTGCCTGGAGGCCCAGGTGATGGACTGGGCCGACGACGTCGCCTACTCGGTGCACGACGTGGAGGACGGCATCCACGGTGGCTATGTCACGTTGCATCCGCTGCTCACCGATGCCGACGAGCGGGCCGCGCTCTGCGCCGACGTGGCCGCCGCCTACTCCGGGGAGTCGGCGGCGGACCTGGCCGAGGTGCTCGTCGATCTGCTGGCCGGTCCGCTGCTCGCCCCGTTCACCGGGTACGACGGCAGCCATCGCGCGCAGGTCGCGTTGAAGGCCACCACCAGCGGGGTGACCGGGCTGTTCGTGTCCGCGGCGGTGGCGGCGACGGAGGAGCGCTTCGGTCCGGGCCCGCACCGCCGCTACGCCGCCGACCTGGTGGTGCCCCGCCTGGTGCGGGCGCAGTGTGCGCTGCTCAAGGGCATCGCGTTGCGGTACGTGATGCGTCGCAGTGGCTTCCGGGGCCGCTACGAGCGGCAGCGGACGATGCTGGCGGAGTTGGTCGCCGCGCTGGTCCGGCGTGCCCCGGATGGGCTCGATCCGATCTTCGCCCCGCTGTGGGAGGCCGCCCCGGACGACCGGGCCAGACTGCGGGTGGTGATCGACCAGGTCGCCTCGCTCACCGACCCGGCGGCGGTGACCTGGCACACCCGCCTGGTCGGCAACGGGACACCCCCGATTGACCACGAGTCAACTTAGGCTAACCTAACTGGCATGACGGAACGCCCCAGGAACGTCACCTCGGCCCGGGTGCTGCGCACCGAGCGGCCCACCCCGCACCTGATCCGGCTCGTCCTCGGTGGGGACGAACTGGTCGGCCTGCCGGTGGGCGAGTTCACCGACCACTACATCAAGGTGGTGTTCCCGCAGTCGGGGGTCGCGTACCCGCAGCCGTTGGACCTCGCCGCGATCCGCCGGGACCTGCCCCGGGAGCAGTGGCCCCGGCTGCGCGCGTACACGGTGCGGCGCTGGGATCCGCTGTCCGGGGAGCTGACCGTCGACGTGGTGCACCACGGCGACGAGGGGTTGGCCGGTCCGTGGGCCGCCGCGCTGCGTCCCGGCGATCCGGTGCACTTCGTCGGCCCCGGCGGCGCGTACGCCCCGAACCCGGACGCGGACTGGCATCTGCTGGTCGGTGACGAGAGCGCCCTGCCGGCGATCGCCGCCGCCTTGGAGCGCCTCCCGCTGGGTGCCCCCGCCCACGTCTTCGTGGAGATCGCCGACCCGGCGGAGGAGCAGAAGCTGCTCAGCCCCGGCGCGGTCGAGCTGACCTGGCTGCATCGCGGCGAACGCCCGGTGGGCGAGGCGCTGGTCGCGGCGGTGCGGGCGTTGGAGTTCCCGGCCGGCCAGGTGCACGCGTTCGTGCACGGCGAGGCCGCCTTCGTCCGGGAGCTGCGCCGGCTGCTGCGCGGCGAGCGGGGCGTACCCCTCGACCGGCTCTCCATCTCCGGCTACTGGCGGCGCGGCATGGACGACGAGGGCTGGCGCTCCACCAAGGCCGACTGGAACCAGCAGGTGGCGGCCGAGGAGACAACCATTCCGGAGCCCGCCGCGGCGGCCTGAGCGCCGCTCACCCCTCGGGGGTGTTCATCTCCCTGCCGGCCCGGGCGAGGCGCCGGCTGAGCAGTACGGCGTACCCGACGATGGCCAGGGAGAGCAGCGACAGCATCAGCCTCGGCTGGTGCACGGTCGCGGTGATCAGGCTGACCGAGACCACCCCGTAGGCGGCGATCGCCAACCGGGCGGCGCTCGGTCGGGTCCACAGCCAGTACAGGGCGAGCCCGCAGGCCGTCCACACCACCATCGAGGCGCCCAGCAGCAGCCGCAGCTCCAGCGGCAGGCGGTTGGCGTTGTCGTCGACCAGCCGAACCACCTGCCCGAGCGCCCAGCCGAGCAGCAGCAGCGCACCGCCGAGCGGTATGTGCAGGTAGCTGTACGCCTGCCCGCCGCGTAGCCGGCTCTGGGTCAACCGGGTGGTGACGAAGGTGGTGTAGACCCACCAGACCGCGGCCGGGATCAGGAAGGCCATCGCGGCGGTGAGGATCATGTGTGGCGGGGGGTGGTCCGGCACGGCGAAGAGCAGGCTGGCCAGCGCGCTACCCAGCACGATGATGGTGAACTGGCCGATCCGTTCCGGCAGGTGCCGGTTGTCCACCGGCCAACGGTTGAGCCAGCGCACCCCGACCCAGGGCGTGGCCAGTTCGATGACCATCGCGACGATCCACAGGACCGGGCGCAGCTCGGTGGGCACGGTCAGCGACACCAGCCAGATCAACCAGCCCGACCCGAAGCCGATCAGATAGACAGTCGTCACCATCCGGGCGCTCGGGCTGGTCGGCCAGGCACGCAGGTACAGCAGGAGCAGCACACCCCGCACGATCAGGTACCCGACCGGCAGGAGCACGCTCTCCGGGACCTCGTCGACCCCGAGAGTCATCGCTCCCGCGCCGACCAACGCGACAAGCACCAGCAGTCGGTGCAACGCGTCGTCCGGATCGAACCGGGTGTCGTAGTACACCTGCCCCATCCAGGCCCACTGAATCACGACGAAGAGCCCGATCACGGCCAGCACGGCCTTCGGCGACGGGGACGGTTCGTTGCCCAGCCGGGCCACCACCGCCGCCAGCGCGTACACGAAGATGAGGTCGAGGAAGAGCTCCAGCCAGGTGGCGTGCCGGTGGCCGGCCTCGTCCGTCTGCGGGGTCTGCCCCGGTAGCCCCATCCGATCGGCAAGCCATCTCGGGAGGCGGGGGGCTTTGGTCCGTACCCGGCGCATCTGGTCATGGTCCCCGTGCGGACCCGGCTGCGGGCCGGAACCGCCCAGCCGGCAGCGGCCGCCGCCACACCGGCGTCCCCCGGCCGGCGTGTCGTCAGTCCGGCAGGGCAGGATGTACGGCGAGGGGGTGGCGCATGGCTGGGCGGATCCGGGACGAGGACATCGCACTGGTCCGGGAACGCACCTCGATCGGGGATGTGATCTCCGAGACAGTCACCCTGAAGTCCGCCGGCGGCGGCAACCTCAAGGGCCTGTGCCCGTTCCACGACGAGAAGAGCCCGTCGTTCAACGTGTCCCCGGCCCGCAACGTCTGGTACTGCTTCGGCTGCGGGGCCGGCGGGGACGCGATCAAGTTCCTGATGGACGCCGACCACCTCAGCTTCGTGGAGTCCGTCGAGCGGCTGGCCGGCCGCGCCGGCATCCAGTTGCGCTACATCGAGGACGACAAGAGCGCCCCCCGCCCTCGCCCGCAGCAGGGCCAGCGCCAGCGCCTGGTCGCCGCGCACGCCGCCGCCGTCGAGTTCTACCGGGCGCAGCTCAGCACCGCGGGTGCCCGGCCGGCGCGTGAGTTCCTGGCCCAGCGAGGGTTCGACCGGGCCGCCGCCGAGCGTTACGGCTGTGGCTTCGCGCCCGACGGTTGGGACCTGCTCACCAAGCACCTGCGCCAGCAGGGCTTCACCCACCAGGAGCTGGTCACGGCCGGGCTGTCCCGGGAGGCCCGCTCCGGCAGCCTGATCGACCGGTTCCGCCGCCGGCTGCTCTGGCCGATCCGCGACCTCGCCGGCGACGTGATCGGCTTCGGCGCGCGCAAGCTCTTCGACGACGACGACGGCCCGAAGTACCTGAACACCCCCGAGACGCCGATCTACAAGAAGTCGCACGTGCTCTACGGCATCGACCAGGCCAAGCGGGAGATCGCCAAGCAGGGGCGGGCGGTGATCGTCGAGGGTTACACCGACGTGATGGCCTGTCACCTGGCCGGGGTGACCACGGCGGTGGCGACCTGCGGCACCGCCTTCGCCGCGGACCACATCTCCGTCCTGCGTCGGCTCCTGTTCGACAGCGACGAAGTGGCCGGCGAGATCATCTTCACCTTCGACGGTGACGCCGCCGGGCAGAAGGCCGCGCTGCGCGCCTTCGAAGACGACCAGCGCTTCGTCGGGCGCACGTTCATCGCGGTCAGCCCCGACAACATGGACCCGTGCGACCTGCGGCTGGCCAAGGGCGACCTGGCGGTGCGTGACCTGGTCGCCCGCCGCGAGCCGCTGGTCGACTTCGCGCTGCGGCACGTGATCAGCCGCTTCGACCTGGACACCGTCGACGGCCGGGTCGAGGCGATGCGGCACGCCGCGCCGCTGGTCGCGCGCCTGAAGGACCGGGAGAAGCGTCCGGAGTACGTCCGCAAGCTCGCCATGGACCTCGGCATGGAGATCGAGCCGGTGCAGCGGGCGGTGCTCGCCGCCGGCAACACCGCGCCGTCCGGCACCCGCGAGGCCGCCCCCGCCGCCCGGCCGACCTCGGCCCGCCCGGAGCCGGCGGTGGACAGCCCGCAGTCGATGGTCGAGCGGGAGGCGCTCAAACTCGCCCTCCAGCAACCGGTCCTGGCCGGGCCGATGTTCGACGCGGTCGAGGCCACCGAATACCGCCACCCGGTGCACGTCGCGGTGCGTACGGCCATCGCGGCGGCCGGTGGTGCCGCGTCGGCGACCGGCGGCGCGGTCTGGATCGAGTCGGTCCGCGACGCCTGCGATGACCTGGCTGCCGCGGCGCTGGTCGGTGAGTTGGCCGTCGAACCACTGCGGATCGACGGCGAACCGGACCCGCGCTACGTGTCGATCACCATGGCGCGGGTGCAGTTCGGGTCGGTGACCGCCCGGGTCCGGGACCTCAAGTCCCGCATCCAGCGGATCAACCCGGTCAACAACAAGGACGAGTACTTCGCCGCCTTCGGTGAGCTGCTGTCCCTGGAGCAGCACGCCCGGGCGTTGCGCGAGCAGGCTGCGGGAGGCCTCTAGATGGGACTGTTCAGCCGCAAGCCGAAGCTGCCGCCGGCCGACCGGCCGCCGCTGACCGCCGACGAGCGGGTGCTGGCCTGGGCGGCCGTCGGCAACGGCGAGGGCGACGGGGTGGTGGTCGCCACCAACCTCGGGCTGTGGCTGCCCGGTCGAGGGCACCGACTCGGTTGGCACGTCATCCTCAAGGCGGTCTGGTCCGGCCGGGAGCTGACCGTCACCCCCGCCGAGACCGTCGTCGAACGCGACGGCTACACGGTGGTCGCCGACGGCCCGGCCGAGACGTACTTCCTCCTCGACCCGCGCGAGCTGCCGCACCAGGTGCGGGCGCGGGTGACCCGCTCGGTCGCGTACACCGAGCACCAGCCGGTGCCCGGCGGCTCGGCGCGGGTCGCGGCCCGCCGCGTGGCCGGGGCCGACGGTCTGACCTGGACGGTCCGACTCGACCCCGGCACCCCCGCGGACGACGAAGCCCTGCTCGCCGAGACCGACCGGCTGGTCGGCGTGGCCCGTGCCGCCACCGCGCCGGCCGATCTCTGACCGGAAGGGTCAGTTGGCGCCGAGGTCCTTCAATGCCTTCTCCGCGCCGCGGTGCAGCGGCACCGGCAGGGTCCTGCGGGCCTTTTCCAGCGAGATCCCTTTGGCCGCCGGGTTCGCCTGGGCCAGCGCGTCGCGCTTGTCGAACACCGTCCGGGTGATCGCGCAGGCCACGTTGGCGTCCAGGTCCTTACGGACCAACAACACGTTGGGTACGACGATCGTCGGGGTGTCGGCCGCCGTCTTGTACGCGTCCCGGCCGATCGTGCCTTCCTGGTAGCCGGGGCTCAACGCGGCCATCTTCGGCAGCAACGGCGAGATGTCGACGAACTTCACCGAGTCGCCGGCCGTGGTGAACAGGTCGGTGAGACCCCCGGTGGGCAGACCGCCGGACCAGAAGAAGCCGTCGACGCTGCCGTCCTTGACCCCCTCGACCGTCTTGGTCAGGTCCAGTCGCTGCGCCCGGATGTCCTTCGCCGGGTCGAGGCCGGCGGCCTCCAGCAAGCGGTTGGCGATCACCTCCGTACCGGACTTCGGTGAACCGGTGGAGATCCGCTTGCCGCGCATGTCGGCCACCGAGGTGATCCCGGAGTCGTTGCGGACCACCACCTGCGTGTAGTTGTCGTAGATGCGGGCCAGCGCCTCCACCGGCTGCGGCGCGGTGAAACTGCCCTTGCCCTCGACCGCGTTGACCGCCGTGTCGAACAGGGAGAACGCCACGTCGTACTGGCCACCGACCAGTTGCTCGATGTTCTGCACCGAGGCGCCGGTCTCGGCGGCGGTGCCGGTGAGCTTGCCGCCGGTCGACCCGGACAACTGCCCGGCCAGGGCGTTGCCGACCACGTAGTAGACGCCCGTCGCGTTGCCGGTGGCGATGCCGACGCGGGTTTCCTTGGTCACCTCGCAGGTGACCTCGCTGGCCGTGTCGTCAGTGGCCGCGCCGCCCTGCTGACCTCCACAACCCGCGGCACCGACCGTGACGAGGGCGAGCACGCTCAGGCCCGCCGCGAGCCGTACGTCGATTCGTCTCACAGTTGTTCCTCCACAGGATTGGCTGGTGATCCGGACGATGACCGGTCGGCGGAGCCGCGTCGGATGAACACGCCCGCCGCCGCGACGACGGCCAGTGCCGCGCCGACAGTGACCGGCACGGGTTCGAGCCAGAGCAGGGCGACGCCGGCGAGGGCGCCCAGCACCCGTTCCGGGGCGCCGACAGGACCCACGCCGGGCAGCCAGCCACCGGCGGCGACGGCGAGCACCGCCACGCTGAGCGCGGTGACTCCGGCGGCGAAGGCGATCCGCTGGACGCCGCCGATGCCGAGCAGACCGAGCCCGGCCGGCGTGATGACGAACGCGATCGGGATGAGGTACGCCGGCAGCGCGTACCGCAGGGTCTGCCACATGGTCGGCACCAGCCGGCCGCCGGTGACCGCGGCGGCGGCCACCGCGGCGAGCGCCGTCGGTGGGGACACCTCGGACAGCACCGCGAAGTAGAAGACGAACATCGCCGCCGCCGGCGCGGTGACACCCAGGTCGAGCAGGGCCGGACCGACGATCACCCAACCGATCACGAACGACGCGGTGACCGGCACGGCCAGGCCCAGCAGGGTGAGCGCGACGGCGGCGAGCAGCGCGGTGAGCACCAGCACCAGCGTCGGGTCCGAGGTGGCCGCCTGCGCCCCGCCGATCAGCAGCGCCGCCGCCTGCGGCCCGAGGCCGGTCTTCGTGGTGGTCGCCGTGATGATGCCGGCGGCGGCGCAGACCGCGGTGACGGCGAGGACGCCGCGTACGCCGGTGACGAGCGCGGTCACCAGCCGGCCCGGGGTGAGTCGGTGCGCGCGGTCCTCGTTCCTGGGGGCCAGGAACGACAACGCGACGGTGAGCACGATGGCGAAGACGACAGCCCTCGTCGCGGACACACCGATCGCGAGGAACACGATGATGGCGATGAGCGAGGCGAAGTGGTAGCCGAACCGGGCCAGCAGACGCCAGGGCGAGTCGACGTCGATCACCACGGGGCGTACGCCGGACCGGCGAGCGTCGATCTCCACGGCGAGCAGGATGCCGAGGTAGTAGAGCACCGTCGGTACCGTTGCCCAGCCCAGCACCTGGAGGTACGAGACGCCCAGGTACTCGGCGATGATGAACGCTGCCGCACCCAGGGTGGGCGGGGAGAGGATGGCGCCCACCCCGGCCGCGGCCAGCATGCCGCCGGCCCGCTCCGGCGGGTAGCCGGCGCGGCGCAGCAGCGGCCAGGTGACCGCGCCGATGCTCACCGTCGTCGCCGCGCCGGAGCCGGAGACGGTGCCGAGCAGGAAACCCGAGGCCACCGCCGTCCGGCCGGCGGCGGTACGGGAACGTCGGAACGCCGCCGCCGACAACTCGACGAAGAACCGCCCGGCCCCGGAGAACTCCAGCGCCGCGCCGTAGATGGTGAACAGCACGATGTACGAGGCGGCCACGTCGAGTGGGGTGCCGTAGAAGCCGCTGTCGGAGTTGTAGAACGCGTCGACCAGTTGACTGAAGTCGAGCCCGGCGTGCGCGACAGGCCAGGACTGCGGCAACAGCCCGCCGTAGTAGCCGTAGCCGAGGAACAGCAGGCAGACCGCCGGCAGGATCCAACCGGTGGTACGTCGACACGCTTCGAGCAGCAGGAGCAGCAGGACGGTGCCCAGCACCAGATCCGTCGGCGCCAGCAGGCCCTGCCGGTCGAGGAACGCGTTGTAGCCGCCGCCACCGCTGCCGATCCGGATCGGCAGGACGGGATAGAGACAGGCCGCGACGGCCAGGGCGACCAGAACCCAGTCGGCCAATGTGGGCCCCGACGACGCGAGTGCCGGGGTGCGCCTGTCGCTGTCGCTCTCGGTGGCTTCGGCGCGGTTGGCGCGTCGTCGCCGGGCGCGTAGGCGGGCCGGCAGCCGCAGGTCGGCCGGGTAGGCGAGGAAGACCAGCGGGAGTACGCCGGCCAGGAAGATGATCAGGTAGTACTTGCTGCCCTGCGACAGAGGGCGGAACACCTGCCACAGGGCCAGAGCGCCGACCGCCAGCGCCGCCATGGTGAGGAGCAGACCAGCCGGCCCGGAGAGCACCCGTCCCGGCTTCTCGTCCTCGAACTGGGCGGCGAGGTCCCGAGTCGCCCGCTCGGCGACGCTCGGGTCGGGCTCGCTTGCGTCGGGCTCGCTTGGGTCGGGCTTGCCTGGGTCGGGCTCTGTCGGCTCGATTTCCGGTCGTGGTCGGGGTGGCCCGCCGCCGGGGCTCGCTGCGGACCCATCAACGGGAGAGTTGGCTGGTCGGGCAGGTGGCGGCGAGCCATCGGGCGAGCTGATGGGCGACACGAAGGGACGATACACGTCGATTGGCTGACGGGTGGGGCATCGATCGGTGTTTCGTCCCCGGTGGTACGGACACCGGGGTGACCGGCGGGTCGCCGGCGGATATTTGCGTGGAGGGCTGTCGGACCCGGCGGTTAGGGTCGGGCGGTGACTTCGGGGCGACCACTGATTCAGGCTCGCGGGCTGGTGAAGCGGTTCGGTGATTTCACCGCTGTGGACGGCATCGACGTCGAGGTTCGCCCGGGTGAGGCGTTCGGCTTCCTCGGGCCCAACGGCGCGGGCAAGTCGTCCACCATGCGGATGGTCGGCTGCATCTCCCCGCCCAGCGGGGGTGAGCTGCGCATCCTCGACATGGATCCGGTGGCGGACGGGCCGGCGATCCGGGCGCGTCTCGGAGTGTGCCCGCAGCTGGACAATCTCGACCCGGAGCTGACCGTCCGGGAAAACCTGACCGTCTACGCCCGCTACTTCGGCATCTCCCGCCGGGCGGCCCGGGAGCGCGCCGCCGAGCTGCTCGACTTCGTCCAGCTCACCGAGCGGGCCGACAGCAAGGTCGAGCCGCTGTCCGGTGGCATGAAGCGTCGGTTGACCATCGCCCGCGCGCTGGTGAACGATCCGGAGATCGTGCTGCTCGACGAGCCGACCACCGGGCTCGACCCGCAGGCCCGGCATCTGGTGTGGGAGCGGCTGTTCCGGCTCAAGCAGCAGGGCGTCACGTTGGTGCTCACCACGCACTACATGGACGAGGCCGAGCAGCTCTGTGACCGCCTGGTGGTGATGGACGGCGGCCGGATCGTCGCGGAGGGCTCACCTCGAGCGTTGATCGAGCAGCACTCGACCCGTGAGGTGGTCGAGCTGCGCTTCGCCGCCGAGTCGCAGGAGCCGTTCGCCGGCAAGCTCGACGGGCTGGGGGAGCGGGTCGAGGTGTTGCCCGACCGGGTCCTGCTCTACGTGCCCGACGGCGACGCGGCGGTCGCCGAGGTCACCGCGTTGGGGCTCCAGCCGGCGAACGTGCTGGTTCGACGCAGCGGCCTGGAGGACGTCTTCCTGCACCTGACCGGCCGCACCCTGGTCGACTGACGGGCGCTGGCCTGCTCGTCGACCTTGGCGTTGGCGGCCTGGGGCGCGAGCGGTCAAAGAGGACCGTTGGCGACTCAGCCCCGCGACATTTCCGGCGTATCGCCCCGGACCTCCGCTTGATCGACTCGGCTTCCTGAAAGTCGGGGTGATACGGCGGAGCGGACGGCCCGATTTCCTGAAACCCGAGTCGATCAACGGCGGCTCCAGGAGGCCGGGCCTCGGACGGGGCCCCGACGACCGGGTCGAACGCGGGCGACAAGTCGACGGGAACGTCGTAGGGTGACCGGCGGTCTGTCGTAACCCGGGGGAGTTTCATGTCTGATCTGGTGACCGCCAACCGACGTCAGGCCGGGCTCACCGCCCTCTACCTGGGCATCTTCGCGATGGTCTGGTTCAGTGTGCCGGCGGCGGAGCAGCCGCTGCGTGCCCTGCTCGTGCTGGGCAGCATCGTCGCGCTGCTCACCGCCGTGCTGGGCGGTGTGCTGTCCTCCCGACTGCGGGGTGCCGGCAGCCCCCGGGACCGGGCCGCCGACCGCCCGTACCTGCTCATCGTCGTGGCCGAGTTCGCCGCCGCCGGGCTGGGTGCCGCCGTGTTGGTCGCGGCCAACTGGTCCGAGTACGTGCCGGTGCTGGTCTGCCTGGTGGTCGGTCTGCACTTCTTCCCGCTCGCCCCGCTCCTGCGGGATCCGTTGCTTCGCCCACTCGGTGCCGCGCTGTGCCTGGTGGCGGCGGTGGGCCTCGTCGCCGGGCTCGCCTCGGCGGTCTCCGCCGGTCTGGTGGTCGGCATCGGCGCGGGAGTGCTGCTGCTCGCCTACGCCGTGCAGGCGCTGATCCGCGCGTACCGACCGGCCTGACCGGCGCAGCCCGCCGAGGTTGGGGCCGCCGCCCGCCCGTAGACACCTCGGCCCGGCCACCGAGCACCCGGTCCGATCATCGACGGTCGACCGTCCGATCGTTGGCAGCTCAGCAGCAACCGTTCCGGCGTGTCGAACTGCTGAGCTGCCAACGATCACCGCTCAACGGGCTCTGGCCCAGGTGATGAATCGGTCGGTCAGTCGGTCGTGACCGGCCTGGCCCGCGAGGTCCCCGGCCGCCTCGTAGAGCAACGTGGCGAGGTAGATGAGCAGGCCGATCCGGTCCTCGCGGTACTCGCCGAGCAGCGCCAGGCGGGCCGGCGAGCAGGGCCACGCCGCGCCGCAGACCCGGCAGCGCCAGGACGGGCGTGCCGCTACGTGTGGGCGGTACCGCGGCATCAGTGCCCGCCGCCGTTATGGGCCGACCAGGTCAGTCGCACGAGGGAACCTCCATCGGGTGGGTGGGAGCGCCCCGGATCGGGGGTCACGGGGCGCTCCCGGCCTGGTTCCGCCCGCCGTCTGATCCCGTGAGCGGTTCCGCTGCGTGACAGTCTGGTGAGGACGCGACTACGGTGGGAGGTTCCGCACGCCGACGACCAGCGCGTACGGCAATCGGCCCGGCTCGGTACGGGAATGTACGGAGGGTGTCCGTGGAGAGTTCGTCCATGCTGGAGCACTTCGCCGAGGAGCTACGACTGGCCCGGGCCGCCAACGGGATGTCACAGGCCGCGCTGGCCGAGGCGTTGAGCTATTCCGGGGCGTTGGTCGCCAAGGTGGAGACATCCGAGCGCCGGCCGAGTCTGGACTTCGCCCGCCGGTGTGACGCCGTGTTCTCAGCCGACGGTCGGTTCGAACGCATCCAGCGGCGGATCAGCCGGGAGGCCGTGGTGCCGTGGTTCCGCGACTGGGCCGGCATCGAGCAGGAGACCACCGCGCTGCGCTCGTTCGAGCCGCTCTACGTGCCGGGCCTGGTGCAGACCGAGGGGTACGCCCGCGCCATCCTGGCCGGTGCCGGGCTCTTCGCGGCGGACGAGGTCGAGCAGCAGGTGACCGCCCGGCTCGACCGGCAGCACGTGCTCACCCGGGACCGGCCACCGCTGCTCAGCCTGGTCGTCGACGAGTACGCGCTGCGCCGCCACGTCGGCGGGCCGGAGGTGATGCGCGAGCAGTTGCGCCACCTGGTGAAGCTCGGCTCGGCCCTGCCCCGGGTCCGAATCCAGGTCGTGCCGCTGTCGGCCGGTGCGTACGCTGGGCTCGATGGTCCCTTCGTGATCGCCACCACCGCCACCGGTGAGGACGTCGTCTACCTGGACGGGCAGCGCCACGGGCAGGTCATCGACCGGTCCGAGTACGTCCGGCAGATGGTCGAGGTGTGGGAGTCGATCCGGGGTGAGGCACTATCGCAGCAGCAGTCCCTCGACCTGATCGCGGAAGTGGCGGAGACATGGAGCTGACCGGCGCCCGATGGCGCAAGAGCACTCGCAGCAACGGCAGCGGCGGCAACTGTGTGGAGGTTGCCGGCAATCTGCCTGGGCTGGTGGCCGTGCGCGACTCCAAAGACCCGACCGGGCCCGTGCTGCTCTTCCCGCCTGACGCGTGGCGCGCGTTCGTCGGGTCCGACGCCGTCCGCCGGTAGCTGGCGCTCAGTCTCTGGCTGCTTGATCGGCCGTCCCTACCCATCGGGTCATGTGCTGCTCGACGACCTCTCGTACTCGGCGACGGAGGTCCGTGTCGCTCATATCGCCCATCCCCTCGGCTTCGAAGACCGCGTCGGTAAAGCTGTCCGCGTCGCTGGGAGGGGACTCGCGGAGCCGAAGGTTCTCTTCAGGGGGCAGGCAGAAGCCCAGCTTGATGCACAGCTCTTCGAGGATTCGTTGGACTTCAGAATCCCTGTCATCACGTTGGCCCACGAGGAACAGCGTGGCGGCTCCTGCCGCGGGTTGCCAATCCTGTCCACGTCTCCGGTCACCGCACCGGCGGCCACCGGTCTAGATCCACTCGGCTTTCCGGAAATCGGGGCATCAGGGCGGCTCTGACACCGCGACTTCCTGAAAACCGAGTCGATCAAGCACGACCCCGCCCCACGGGCGACGTGGGGAAACCCGGGCGACACGTCGGCGGGGTCGTCGTAGGGTGACCGGCGGTCTGTCGTACCCCGGGGGTAGACAGGTCGTGGTGGCCGGCGTGGCGGGCGGGGTGATCGGGTGAGTGTGGCGGGATCGGCGCGGTTCCCATGGGTGCCGGCGTACGCGGTGTTCGAGCACTACCTGGTGGGTCTGCGGCGCACCTGGCGGGCCGGGGTGTTCTCCTCGTTCCTGCTCCCGGTGCTGACCGTCCTCGGGTTCGGGGTGGGCGTCGGCGCCTACATCGACCAGGGCGTCGGTGGGGTGCGTTACCTCGACTGGCTGGTCCCCGGGCTGATCGCCTCGACCGCGCTCCAGGTGACCGTCGGCGACTCGACGTGGCCGGTGTTCAGCAACTTCCAGTGGGTCAAGACCTACTTCGCGCAGGGCGCGTCGCCGCTGCGCGTCTGTGACATCGTGGCCGGGCACCTGGCCTTCGTGCTGTTCCGGGTGCTCACCACGATCGCGGCGTTCCTGCTGGTCACCGGGTTGTTCGGGGCGTTGCGGTCGCCGTGGGCGGTGGTCACCCTGCCGGTGGTGGCGTTGCTCGGGCTGGCCGTCGCCGCGCCGACCTTCGCGTACGCCGCGTCGGTGTCGAGCGACAACTGGCTCGCGATGCTGTTCCGGTTCGCGGTCATCCCGATGACGCTCTTCGCCGGGGTGTTCTTCCCTGTCGAGTCGCTGCCCGACGCGCTGCGGTGGCTGGCGTACGTGACGCCGTTGTGGCACGCCGTGGACCTGTGCCGCGCGGCCACGCTCGGCGTCGCCCCACAGTGGTCGGCCGTCGGGCACCTGCTCTACCTGGCCGCCTGGGCGGTCGCCGGCTGGTTGCTGGCGGTGCGCGCGTTCCGTCGCAAGCTCGTCGTCTAGCCGAGCAGGCCCGGCAGCCGAGCAAGCAGGAGCAACTCGTCGTCTGAAGAGCAAGCAGAGAGGGTGTCGTGGTCACGCTGATCCTGCCCCGGCTGGTCGACGTCTCCGCCGCGTCCCGGCGGTCGGCGTCGGTGTTCGAGCGCAACGTCGCGGCGCTGAAGCCGGTCTACTGGCTGCTGCTGCTCTCCGGCTTCGTGGAGCCGCTGCTCTACCTGCTGTCCATCGGGGTGGGCGTCGGCGCGCTGGTCGGCGACCTGCCGCTGCCCGACGGGCGGCTGGTCTCGTACGCCGAGTTCGTGGCCCCGGCGATGCTCGCCTCCTCGGCGATGACCGGGGCGATCTCGGAGACCACATTCAACTTCTTCGGCAAGATGAAGTACATGAAGCTGTACGACGGGGTGATCGCCACCCCGGTACGGCCGTTCGAGATCGCCGTGGGCGAGTTGGGTTGGGCGATGCTGCGGGGGAGCGCCTACTCGGCGGCGTTCCTCGGTGTGATGGTCGCGCTGGAGTTGACAAGCGTCACCCGCGCGCTGACCGCCTTCCCGGCCGCGGTGCTTGTCGGCTTCGCGTTCGGTGCGCTCGGCATGGCGATCTCCACCTTCATGCGCAGTTGGCAGGATTTCGACCTGATGGCCTCCGCGCAGTTCACGCTCTTTCTCTTCTCCGGCACCTTCGTTCCGGCGCAGGCATACCCGACAGTGCTGCACTGGCTCGTCGAGATCACCCCGCTGTACCGGTCGGTGCACCTGATCCGCGGGCTCGCGCTGGGCGGTGATGGCTGGCTCTGGCTGCTCGACGTGCTCTACCTGCTGGCGATGATGGCGGTCGGTCTGCTGGTGGCTTCTCGCCGAATGGCGAGGTTGCTCTACAAGTAGGGGTTATGCGCGCCCGTCGACGGGGCATGTCCGGAGGTGACACCGCCGACCAGGAGGAGGGGCGATGGCCTCGGACGAGTCTTCCGCCCAGCGTGAGCGTGATCCGGCCACCACGCCGGTCGGGCCCGACGCGGGCCCGGACAGCCCCACCGACCTGCCCGGCAGTGGCTGGAAGGCGGCGATGCGCCGGACGATCACCGAGTTCCAGGACGACAGCCTCACCGACTGGGCCGCCGCGCTGACCTACTACGGGGTGCTGTCCATCTTCCCCGGCGTGCTGGTGCTGATCTCCCTGCTCGGCCTGCTCGGTGAGAGCGCCACCGAGGGCGTCAAGGACACCGTCAACCAGGCGGTGCCGAACGACAGCATCCAGAAGATCATCGAGGGCGCGATCAATACCGCCCAGCAGAACGGCGGCCTGGCCAGCATCGCGGCGATCATCGGTCTGTTGGCCGCGTTCTGGTCCGCGTCCGGCTACATCGGTGCGTTCATGCGTGCGTCCAACACCATCTACGACGTGCCGGAAGGCCGGCCGATCTGGAAGACGCTGCCGATCCGGGCCGGTGTGACAGCGGTGATCGGCGTGCTGCTGCTGGTCTGCGCGGTGATCGTCGTCTTCACCGGCCGCCTCGCCGAATCGGTCGGTGACGTGATCGGGCTCGGCTCGACGGCGGTCGCGGTGTGGGACATCGCGAAGTGGCCGGTGCTGCTGATCCTGGTCAGCCTGATGTTCGCGATCCTGTACTGGGCCTCACCGAACGCGCGGCACGGCGGCTTCCGCTGGGTCAGCCCGGGCGGGGTGCTGGCCGTGGTGATCTGGTTGGTGATCTCCGGCCTGTTCGCCTTCTACGTGAGCAACTTCAGTTCGTACGACAAGACGTACGGGACGCTGGCCGGGGTGATCATCTTCCTGGTGTGGCTCTGGCTCAGCAACATCGCGATCCTGCTGGGGGCGGAGTTCGACGCGGAGCTGGAGCGGGGCCGCGCCATCTCGGCCGGCCACGCGGTGGACGACGAGCCGTACGTCGAGCTGCGCGACGACCGCAAGCTCCGCAAGAAGCGAAATTCTGCCGGCCGTCGCTGACGGCCCCGCGCCAATCGCCCCGCCACCGAGGATCGGCTGGCGGGGCGTTTGCGTGTCCATCGATGGAACTGCTGGCGAGGGGACGCGGGCGGTCCGTGATCCTTTCCTTGATCGACTAGTAGCTTTTGTTCTTTCGGACAAAAGTTGGTCTCGGAACGGCTGAAGCTCTGGACAGGCGGCGTGGAACGCTCTTACTGTGTCGGACACAACACATCGACATTGCGTCGATGTGAACGCTGCCAAAGAAGAGGGGGCCCCGGGTGCGCACCGTCGACCCCCTACACGTGCGCCTGTTGCGGCTGCTCCGCGACGAGGGCGCCGTGTCCCGGGCCGAGCTGGGCGACCGGCTCCAGATGCCGCGTCCGCGCATGCTGGCCGAGCTGGATCGCCTGGTGACGCTGGGTTATGTGGCCGAGGCCGGGCTCGCCGCTTCCCGAGGTGGGCGTCGCTCGACGCTTGTCGAGCTGAACCCGAAGCTGCGCTTCGCCGCCGTCGACCTCGGCGCCAGTTCGATGGACGTCGAGGTGGTCAACGGCCGCCTCGAACCGGTGGCCCACTACGCCGAGGCAGCCGACATCCGCAACGGCCCGAAGGTGACCCTGCAACGGGTCAACGAACTGCTGCACAAGGCCCGGGTCGACGGCGCGTACGAGCGACTGGACGCGGTCGGCATCGGCGTACCCGGCCCGGTCAGCTTCCGCGACGGCGTTCCGGTCTCACCACCGATCATGCCAGGCTGGGACCGGTTCCCGGTGCGTGAGCTGCTCAGCCGTGAGCACGGCTGCCCGGCGGTGGTCGACAACGACGTCAACATCATGGCGATCGGCGAGCGGCACGGTGGGGTCGCCCACTCGGTGGACGACTTCCTCTTCGTGAAGATCGGCACCGGCATCGGGTGCGGCATCTACCTCACCGGTGAGGTCTACCGGGGCACCGACGGATGTGCCGGCGACATAGGGCACATCCAGGTCGACTCGCACGGTCCGATGTGTTCCTGCGGCAACGTCGGCTGCCTGGAGGCGCTGTTCAGCGGCGCCGCGCTGGCCAAGGACGCCGCAGCCGCCGCCCGCAGTGGCACGTCGCCGGCGCTGGCCGAGCGGCTGGCGCTGCGGGGTGTCGTCACCGCGCTGGACGTCGCCGAGGGCGCCGTCGAGGGCGACGTGACCTGCATCCAGTTGATCCGCGACGGCGGGCGGCGGGTCGGTGGAGTGCTCGCCGGCCTGGTCAGCTTCACCAACCCGTCCATGATCGTGATCGGCGGCGGGCTGGCCCAGCTGGGCCACATCCTGCTCGCCGAGATCCGCAGTGTGGTCTACCGCCGGTCACTGCCGCTGGCCACCGGCAACCTTCCCGTCGTCCTGTCCGAGCTGGGCGGCCGTGCCGGCGTCGCCGGCGCGGCGGTGCTCGCGAGCGACGTCGCCTTCGGGGAAGCCGCATGAAGCTGTTCGAGATTCCGTCGTGAGCGAGGAGGAGACTGTGGCTCTGCCCGAGGATGACCCCGCCACCGCGTCGGCCGAGGCCGTCGCCGAGGCGCCGCTGGTCGAGGCTCCCGCCGACACCGTCGCGGGCGAGGTGGTCCTGCGCCTCACCGACCTGGTGAAGACCTTCCCCGGCGTACGCGCGCTCGACGGCGTGCAGCTGGAGGTGCGTGCCGGCGAGGTGCACTGCCTGCTCGGGCAGAACGGCGCCGGCAAGTCCACACTCATCAAGGTGCTCGCCGGGGTGCACCAACCGGATTCCGGGCAGGTGGAGTGGCGCGGTGAGCCCGCGACGTTCGCCAACCCGCAGGCCGCCATGAAGGCGGGCATCGCCACGATCTACCAGGAGCTCGACCTCGTCGAGGATCTGTCGGTGGCGGAGAACGCGTTCCTCGGGCACGAGTACCGCAGCTTCGGTTTCGTCCGGCGCGGCCGGATGGCCCGGCACACCCGGCAGATCCTCAGCCGGCTCGGCCACGGTGAGATCCCGCCGGGGCGGATGGTCCGGTCGCTGCCGGCAGCCGGCAAGCAGATCGTCAGCATGGCGCGGGCGCTGTCGCACGAGGCCCGACTGATCATCATGGACGAGCCGAGCGCGGTGCTGGCCCACGACGAGGTCGGCAACCTGTTCCGGATCATCCGAGAGCTGACCGCTCAGGGCATCGCCGTCATCTACATCTCCCACCGCCTGGAGGAGATCCGCGAGATCGGCGACCGGGTCACCGTACTCAAGGACGGCCGGACCACGGCGGCGAACCTGCCGGCGCGCGACACCCCGACCCGCGACCTGGTGAGCCGGATGACCGGCCGCACCATCGAGTACGTCTTCCCGGACCGGCCGACCGACGACTCCGCGGGTGCGGACCTGCTCCAGGTGGAGGGGTTGACCCGCACTGGCGAGTTCGCCGACGTGTCGCTGAACGTGCGTGCCGGGGAGATCGTGGGCATCGCAGGGCTGGTCGGCTCCGGTCGTTCCGAGCTGCTGGAAACGATCTACGGTGCGCGCCTCCCGGAGGCCGGCACGGTGCAGATGGACGGAAAGGTCCTACGGCCCGGCGTCGGCGCGGCGGTTCGCGCCGGCATGGGAATGGCCCCGGAGGAACGCAAGAGCCAGGCGCTGCTGCTCGGCGAGCCGATCTACCGCAACGTCACGCTGGCCACCTTCGGCCGGTACGCGCGGCTCGGCTTCACCAACGCCGCCAAGGAACGCGCCGAGGCGGACCGGATCGCGGAGACCCTGGAGCTGCGGCCCCGGGACGTCGACCGGCCGGTACGCACGCTGTCCGGTGGCAACCAGCAGAAGGTGGTGGTCGGGCGTTGGCTGCTCGGCGGCACCAAGTTACTGCTTCTCGACGAGCCGACCCGGGGCGTGGACGTGGGCGCCCGGGCTGAGCTCTACCAGGTCATCCGGGCATTGGCCGCTCAGGGCGTGGGGGTGCTGCTGGTCTCCAGCGAGGTGCCCGAGGTGCTGGGTCTGGCCGACCGGGTGCTGGTGATGCGGGAAGGGCGGGTCGTCCGCGAAGCCGCGGCCGGCGAACTCGACGAGAACACTGTGCTTGACCTCGTGATGGCGGGGTCCTTGATGGAAGGCGCACCGGCATGAGCGACGCGACTCCCACTCCCACCGCGACACCGGAGCGCCCGCAGCTTCCGGCGCAGTCGCCGCCGGTGGACCCGGCGGAGACGGCGGTGGCCGGCAACAAGGCAGGATCCGGGGGCAAGCTCTCCTGGTGGCGGGGTGACGGTGGCGACGGCGCCAAGCGCAACCTCGGTCTGATCGGGGTGCTGGCCGCGCTCATCGTGGTCGGCGCGATCACCAAGCCCGACCTGTACGGCGACCCGAACTGGGTCTGGAACAACGTCCTGGCCATTCTCCAGTTGGCCTCGGTGGTCGGCGTGGTCACTGTCGGGATGACCTTCGTGATCATCGGTGGTGGCATCGACCTGTCGGTCGGCGCGATCGTCGCGCTGGCCGGGGTCTGGTGCACCACTGTGGCCACCCAGAGCTACGGCGCCGGCGGCATGATCTTCGCCGCCCTCGCGGTCGGCATCTGCGTCGGCCTCGTCAACGGTGTGCTCATCTCGTACGGGCGGCTGGTCCCCTTCATCGCGACGCTCGCGATGCTGGTGGCCGCGCGAGGGCTCGCTGCGTCGATCTCCAACAAGCAGACCCAGGTGTCGAGCAGCACGTTCATCAACGACATCGCGGCGCGCAAGGTGATCGGGATCCCGATCCTGGTCTACATCCTCGGCGCGGTAGTGCTGGCCGGTTGGGTAGTGCTCAACCGCACGACCTTCGGCCGGCGGACCATCGCCGTCGGCGGCAACCCGGAGGCGGCCCGGCTGGCCGGCATCAACGTCCGGCGGCACACCATGCTGCTCTACGCGCTCTCCGGTCTCTGCTGCGGTATCGCCGCCATCATGCTCACCTCGCAGGCGACCTCGGCGCAGGCGGCGATGGCCAACCTGTACGAGTTGGACGCGATCGCCGCGGCGATCATCGGCGGGACGCTGCTCAGCGGCGGCCGGGGCACGATCGTCGGCTCGCTGCTCGGCGTCATCATCTTCGCCACCATCACGAACCTCTTCGCCATCAACGGCCTCTCCATCGAGGCGCAGAACATGGTCAAGGGCGGCATCATCGTCGCCGCCGTCCTGGTCCAGCAGTTCCAGTTCAAGTCAGTCACTCGGCTCCTCGCGCGGAACAGGGTCACCACCGCAACCTGACGCACCGCACCGTTGTCCTGGCGACGTCGAGACATTCGACGGTGGCCGGGCCTCGCACACCCTCAATAAGTCAAATCCCGCTCCCAGGAGGTCATTCATGACCCAGCACAGTCGCGACCTGTCGCGCCGCCGGTTGCTCTTCGGTGGAGCCGCAGTGGGCGCTGCCACCCTCCTCACCGCCTGCACCAGCAACGAGACCCCGGCCGCCAGCACCCAGACCAAGGCCGCCGGAAACAGCGAAGGCAACAACGCCCCGGGCAAGAAGGTCGTCATCGGCTTCTCCGCCCCGGCCGCCGACCACGGCTGGATGGGCGCGATCCACGCCAACGCCAAGGCGCAGGCCGCTGCCTACTCGGACGTGGAGTTCAAGGAGGTCGACGGTGGGTCGAACTCCGAGGCCCAGCGCTCCACGCTCGGCACGCTGATCGCCCAGAAGCCGGACATCATCGTCGTGCTGCCGCACGACGGCAAGGAGGTCAACGCCGTTGCCCTCCAGGCGATGCAGGCGGGCATCCCGATCGTGAACCTCGACCGGGCGTTCCCCGACGCGCTGGCCTCGCGGCTGGTCATCAAGGGCGACAACTACGGCATGGGCGTCTCGGCCGGGCACTACATCGGCAAGATGCTCAAGGACAAGGGCGTCGCCAACCCGGTCATCGGTGAGATCGCCGGTCTGGAGATCCCGCTGACCGTCGAGCGCAGCGAGGGCTTCAAGGCCGCCCTGGCGACCTACGGGTTCACTGTGAAGAACCGTCGGTCGGCCGAGTTCACCTCCGACAGCGGTCAGCGCGAGGCGTCCCAGCTGCTCCAGGCGTTGCCGAAGATCGACGCCATCTGGAACCACGACGACGACCAGGGCATCGGTGTGCTCGCGGCCATCAAGCAGGCCAACCGGTCGGAGTTCTTCATGGTCGGCGGCGCGGGCTCCAAGCTCGCGATCGACGCCATCAAGGCCGACAACACCGTGCTGAAGGCCACTGTCACCTACAACCCGTCGATGGCCTCCTCGGCGGTCTCGCTCGCGCGGCTCATCGCGCAGGGTCGGGGCCTGGGCGACCTGACGGAGCTGCAGGTGCCCAAGGAAGTGACCCTGGCCTCGGAGACGATCACCAAGGAGAACGCGAGCAGCTACGACAAGCTCGGGTTCTGACATACCGGGGGGAGACCCACCTTGTCCACGACAGACAAAGAACTGCGGGTCGGCATGGTCGGCTACGCGTTCATGGGCGCCGCGCACTCACAGGCGTGGCGCACCGTGAATCGCGTCTTCGACCTGCCGGCGCGGGCCCGGATGGCGTTGATCTGCGGCCGAGACACAGCGAAGGTGGCTGACGCCGCCGACACACTCGGCTGGGACGCGTACACCACCGACTGGCGTGACCTGATCAACCGGGACGACATCGACGTTGTCGACATCTGCACCCCGGGCGACAGCCACGCCGAGATCGCTCTCGCCGCGTTGGCCGCAGGCAAGCACGTTCTGTGCGAGAAGCCATTGGCCAACTCGGTGGAGGAGGCACGGGCGATGACCGCTGCGGCGGACGTCGCCCGGGCCGCCGGAGTGCGGTCGATGTGCGGGTTCAACTACCGCCGGGTCCCCGCGGTCACGATGATGCGCCAGTTGGTCGCCGACGGACGGCTCGGGGTGATTCGACACGTCCGTGCGACGTACCTGCAGGACTGGATCGTGGACCCGCAGTTCCCGCTGGTCTGGCGGTTGCAGAAGGACAGGGCGGGCTCCGGCGCGCTCGGTGACATCGGTGCGCACATCATCGACCTGACCCAGTTCGTCACGGGTCAGCGGATCAGCGGCGTCAGCGCGGTCACCGAGACCTTCGTCAAGGAGCGGCCGCTGCCGGCCGAGTCGAGCGGTCTGGCGGCCTCGGTGGACGGCCACACCGCGCCCACCGGGACGGTCACCGTCGACGACGCCGCTGTCTTCGTGGCCCGGCTCGACGGTGGCGCCCTGGCCACGTACGAGGCGAGCCGCTTCGCGACCGGCCGTAAGAACGCGCTGCGCGTCGAGATCAACGGCTCGCTGGGCAGTGTGGTCTTCGACCTGGAGCGCCTCAACGAGCTGGAGTTCTACGACGCGACCCGCCCGGCCGTGGAGCAGGGCTTCAGCCGCATCCTGGTGACCGAGGGCGAGCACCCGTACATGTCGGCGTGGTGGCCCCCGGGCCACATCATCGGCTACGAGCACTCGTTCACGCACGAGATGCGCGATTTCATCGAGGCGGTCGCCACCGGTGTCGACCCGACTCCCTCCTTCGCCGACGCGTTGCAGGTCCAGCTGGTGCTGGACGCGGTGGCCCGCTCGGCGGAGCTCGGCTCCTCCTGGGCCGAGGTGGAACCGGCGCTGACCGCGGCGGCCGTCTGACCATTGACCATCCGCGACGGCGGTGTTCGCACCGCCATCGCCCGACCGGCTTTCCGAAGCCGACCGGCGAGGGACCAGCCACGGATTGCGCCCCGTGGCCGGGACAGAGGTCGGCTTCGGAGAGCGTGCAGCCGGGCCCTACGGCCCGGTGGCGCACGAGCAGGACGGTCGTCCGGTGCGACCGGACCGGGATTCCCCGGCCGCACCGGAGGACCGCCACCACCGGTGACCTCCGGAGGACCTGATGACACCGCCCGCCGCCGCCCCCACCCGTACCGCATCCGCTCGCCGGTTCCCGGCGGGGCGTGGTTCGGTAGGTGTTCCGGTGGGCGCGGCGGCCTGAGACGCCCGGCCGGGGCATGCCAATGCCCCGACCGGCCGGATGCGGGGGAGGCAGGGTCGAGACGCCGACCCGACCCTGCCTACCAGCCCCGTCTGCTCGCACCTGCCGGGATCCGGTCCGGCGTCGTCGCCGCCGACGCCGACGTCGGAAGCCGGTGCTGTTCCGGTGCGGGGCGAGCGGACGGGGCCCATCCACCCGGCTCGAAACTTTCCGAAACCGGGCCGTATCTTTCCGAAACATATTCTGATATTCCTATATTTAGCGGTACCGACGGTTCCTCGTGAATGGGGAAGGAGCACCATGCGAACAGGTGTCTGGCTGGTAGGAGCGCGCGGTTCCGTCGCGACCACCAGCATCGTCGGGGGGCTCGCGCTGCGGGCCGGCCTGGCCGGGCCCACCGGCTGCGTCACCGAGCTTCCCGAGCTGCGCGGTCCGGCCCTGCCGGCCTTCGCCGACCTGGTCTTCGGCGGGCACGACCTGGCCACCACTCCGCTGTGCAAGCGCGCCGAGGCCCTCGCTGACGCCGGTGTCATCCCCTGGCGACTGGTCGCCGCCCTCCGCGACGAACTGGGCGTGGTCGATCAGGAACTGCGCCCCGCGCCGGTCGGCAACACCCAGGCCGACCGCGCCGAGGCCGTGGTCCGCGACCTGACCAGCTTCCGCCAGCGGCACGAGCTGGACCGGGTGGTGGTGGTCAACGTGTCCGCCACCGAGCCGGCCCCTCGACCGCACCCCGCGCACGCCGACCCGGTCGCGCTACGCGCCGCCCTCGACGGTCCGGACGAGGTGCTGCCGGTCAGCTCCCTCTACGCGTACGCGGCGGTCCTCGCCGGCTGCCCGTACGTCGACTTCACCCCGTCCACCGGGCTGCGGCTGCCGGCGCTGGCCGCGTTGGCCGAGGAGGCCGGACTGCCGTACGCCGGGCACGACGGCAAGACCGGGGAGACCCTGGTCAAGTCGGTGCTCGCGCCGATGTTCGCGATGCGCAACCTGGCCGTTGGCTCCTGGTCCGGGGTCAACCTGCTCGGCGGTGGCGACGGCGCCACCCTCGCCGACCCGGCCGCGAACGCGGCGAAGGTGCAGAGCAAGCAGCGGGTGCTCGGCGAGACGCTGGGCTACGTCCCGCAGGGCGGCACCCGCATCGAGTACGTCGAGGAGCTGGGCGACTTCAAGACCGCCTGGGATCTGATCACCTTCAGCGGATTCCTCGGCACCGGCATGCGGATGGAGTTCACCTGG
Source organism: Micromonospora noduli (assembly GCF_003264475.1). Classification (NCBI taxonomy): domain Bacteria; kingdom Bacillati; phylum Actinomycetota; class Actinomycetes; order Micromonosporales; family Micromonosporaceae; genus Micromonospora; species Micromonospora noduli. The sequence continues at coordinate 28,940 of NZ_PYAC01000027.1, forward strand.
CACGGCTGCGACTCCGCGTTGGCCGCGCCACTGGTGCTCGACCTGGCCCGACTCACCGCCGCCGCGCACGCCGCCGGGCAGGTGGGGCCGCTGGCCGATCTGGGCTTCTTCTTCAAGGACCCGCTGGGCGCGCCCACCCACTCGCTGGGCGAGCAGTGGGCCAGGCTGACCGCCTTCACCCGGCACCTGCACGACGGCGGGGACGGTGACCATGACAACGTTGGCTGATCTCGCCGAGCTGGTCCGGGCGCCGGCCGCGCTCTCGGTGCCCGGTGACGTGATCGCCGGGGCCGCGGCGGCCGGCGCGTTGAGCCCGCGTACCCCCGCCCTGGCCGGCGCCTCGGTGCTGCTCTACTGGGCCGGCATGGCCGCCAACGACTGGGCCGACCGGCGCCTGGACGCCGAGGAACGGCCCGAGCGGCCGATCCCGAGCGGGCGGATCACCCCGGCCGCCGCTGTCGGTCTCGCGGCGGGCCTCACGGCCGCCGGCGTGGGCCTGGCCGCCGCCGCGGGCGGTCGACGCGCCGCCGCGCTCGCCGTGCCGCTGGCCGCCACCATCTGGGGGTACGACCTGCTGGCCAAGAACACCGCGGCCGGCCCGGCCGTGATGGCCGCCTGCCGAGGGCTGGACGTGCTGCTCGGCGCGTCCGGCGGCCGGATCACCCGAGCGTTGCCGGCGGCGGCCACCGTCGCCGCGCACACCTGGACGGTCACCGCGCTGTCCCGCCGGGAGGTCACCGGCGCCGACGCCACCCTGCCGATGCGCACCCTCGCCGGCACCGCGCTGGTCGCCGCCAGTGCCGCCGTCGCCGTGCCGGGCGCCCGACGCGCAGCCCTCCGAACGACGAACCAGACCGGGGCCACCGACCGGGCCGAGACCGTCGACGGGACCGGCGTGCGCGCGGGTCGCAGTCGGTCGGCCACGATCGCGGCGGTGCTACCCGCAGTGCTGGCCGGCTGGTACGCCGCCCGGTACGGCGCGGCCCAGGCCGAGGTGGTCCGGGACCCGTCCGCCGGGCGGGTCCGCGCGGCCGTCGGCGCCGGGATCACCGGGTTGCCGGCCCTCCAGGGGGCCCTCACCGCCCGGGGTGGAGCGGGTCTGCTCGGGGTGGCCGTCGCGGCGGCCGCGCCGCTGGGTCGACGGCTGGCCCGTAAGGTCTCCCCGACATGAGTGTCCCCGAGCCCCGGCCCGGTGCGCCGGCCGCCGACGCCACCACGCTGCGCCTCGGGTACGGCACGAACGGCTTCGCCAACCACCGCCTCGACGACGCGCTCGCCGTCATCGCCGACCTCGGCTACGACGGGGTGGCGCTCACCCTGGACCACGACCACCTGGACCCGTTCGCGCCCGGGCTCACCCGCCGGGTCGCCGCGGTCAGTCGACGGTTGGAGTCGCTGGGCCTGGCGGTGGTCATCGAGACCGGCGCCCGCTACCTGCTCGACCCGTGGCACAAGCACGCACCGACGTTGCTGCACGACGACCCGACCCGGCGGATCGAGTTCCTGCGCCGGGCCGTGCGGATCGGCGCCGACCTGGGCGCGGAGGCCGTCTCGTTCTGGGCCGGTGTCCGACCCGAGGCGGTGTCACCGCAGTGCGCCTGGGACCGTCTGGTGGCTGGCTGCGCCACGGTGGTCGACGCGGCCGAGACCGCCGGCGTCACAGTCGGCTTCGAACCGGAGCCGGGCATGCTCGTGCAGGACATCGCGGACTGGCGTCGGCTGCACGCCGCACTGGACAGCCCGGCCCGTTTCGGCATCACCCTCGACATCGGCCACTGCCGGTGCCTGGAGCCCTGGCCGGTGCCGCAGTGCGTCGCCGAGGTGGCCGACCACCTGGTCAACGTGCAGATCGACGACATGCGCCGAGGCGTGCACGAGCACCTGGAGTTCGGCGTCGGCGAGATCGACTTCCCGCCGGTGCTGGCCGCCCTGGCGGCGGCCGGCTACCAGGGGCTGGTCGCTGTGGAGTTGCCCCGCGACTCGCACGCCGCACCCGCCGTGGCCGCCCGGTCGATCGAGTTCCTGCGCGCCGCCGCACTGGCCGGCCGCGCGAAGGACGAACCGCCCGCAGACATTCCTGGGGTGCCTGCATAGCAACAACTGGGGTGCCCGCGTAGCAACAAGGGGAGGAGACGGGATGACACCGGATTCACTACGGGCCGCGCTGGGAGGCGTACCCGATCCCGATTGGCTGGACACGGCGCTGCGCCGGGTCACCACCGAGCCCACCGCGATCACCCGGCTCTTTCCCGCCGTCGGCCGACGCTGCGGGCGGGCCGCGCTGCCCGACGCCCCCGGCTGGACCGCCGACGACGCGGCCCGGGTGCTGCTGCTCACCAGCCTGCCCGGCGAGCACGCGGCGTACGCCGAGCGCCTCTACCAGCACGGTGACGCGGCCGAGCGACGAGCCGTGCTGCGCGCCCTGCCGCTGCTGCCGATCGGCGCCGACGGGGTCCCGTTGCTGCACGACGCGATCCGGACCAACGACACCCGGCTGGTCGCCGCCGCGCTCGGCCCGTACGCCCGGCACCTCGACCAGGCCGCCTGGCGGCAGGCGGTGCTCAAGTGCGTGTTCAGCGGCGTCCCCCTGGCCAACGTGGCCGACCTGGACACCCGGGCCGACGGCGAGCTGACCGCGATGCTGGCCGCGCTGGCCGCCGAACGGCACGCCGCCGGCCGGGAGTTGCCCGCCGACGCCAACGACCTGCTCCACCGGCTCACCGCCGCACTGCCCCGGGAGGCGTGAATGCGCATCTTCGACCCCCACATCCACATGACCTCACGCACCACCGACGACTACGAACGGATGGCCGCCGCCGGAGTGCGCGCGGTGGTGGAGCCGGCGTTCTGGCTGGGGCAGCCGCGCACCAGCGCCGCCTCGTTCACCGACTACTTCGACTCCCTGATCGGCTGGGAGCCGTTCCGGGCCGGGCAGTTCGGGGTGCGCCACTTCGCCACCATCGCGCTGAACCCCAAGGAGGCCAACGACCCGCGCTGCCGGCCGGTCCTCGACCTGCTGCCCCGCTACCTGGACAAGGACGCGGTGGTGGCGGTCGGCGAGATCGGGTACGACTCGATGACGCCCGAGGAGGACGAGGCGTTCGCTGCGCAGCTCGCCCTCGCTGTGGCGTACGACCTGCCGGCCCTGGTGCACACCCCGCACCGGGACAAGGCGCGCGGCTGCGAGCGGACCCTCGCCGTGGTCGCCGAGTCCGGCATCGACGCGGGTCGGGTGGTCGTCGACCACCTCAACGAGGTGACAGTGAAGCTGGTCCGTGACAGCGGCTGCTGGCTGGGTTTCTCCATCTACCCGGACACCAAGATGACCCCGCAGCGGATGGTGGATTTGCTGCGGGAGTACGGCACGGAACGGATGCTGGTCAACTCGGCAGCCGACTGGGGACGCTCCGACCCGCTGCTGACCCGGGCCACCGGCGAGGCGATGCTCGCGGCCGGCTTCGGCGACGACGACGTCGACAAGGTGCTGTGGCGAAACCCGGTGGAGTTCTACGGGCAGTCGGGGCGGCTCGACCTCAGCGACCTGGACGTCGCCGCCGCGGTGGACCCGCAGACCGGCAACTCGATCCTGCGTGGCGGCAGCTGATGCGGCTGCGACATGCCGGCGGCGAGACCGTCCACCTGGGCTACTGCACCAACGTGCACCCCGCCGAGGACCTCGCCGGCATCCTCGGTCAACTGGACACCTACGCGGTGCCGGTCCGCGAGGCGCTCGGCAGCGACCTGCTCGGGCTCGGCCTGTGGCTGGCCGCCCCGGTCGCCGCCGAGCTGGCCGCCGACCCGACGCTACGCCGCCGGTTGCGCACCGAGCTGGACGCGCGCGGCCTGGAGGTGGTCACCCTCAACGGCTTCCCGTACGCGGCCTTCCAGGCCCCGGTGGTCAAGCAGGACGTGTACCACCCGGACTGGACCACCGAGCAGCGCCTGACCTACACAGTGAACCTGGCCCGGGTGCTCGCCGACCTGCTGCCCGACGACGCCGCCCGAGGTTCGATCTCCACGCTGCCGCTGGCCTGGCGTCAACCGTGGGACACCGGCCGGGCCGACGCGGCCCGAGGTCGACTGGACCAGCTGGCAGCCGGCCTGGCCGACGTGCAGCGGGACACCGGCCGCGAGGTGCGCGTCGCCTTCGAGCCGGAGCCCGGCTGTGTGGTGGAGAGCACCGGTCAGGCGGCCGCGCTGTTGTCCGGGATGGACACGGACCGGCTGGGTGTCTGCGTCGACCTGGCCCACCTGGCCTGCGCCTGGGAGGAGCCGGCCGAGGCGCTGGAACGACTGCGGGCGGCCGGACTGCCGGTGGTGAAGGTGCAGGTCTCGGCCGCCGTCGAGGCCGCCGACCCGGAGGGCGGAGCCGAGGCGTTGCGCCGCTGGGTGGAGCCGCGCTTCCTGCACCAGACCCGGGGCGCTGGGTGCGCCGGTCTGGCCGACCCGGCCGACCCGAGGTACGCGGCCGACGACCTGGACGAGGCGCTGGACCGGGCGCTGCCCGGGCCGTGGCGGGTGCACTACCACGTGCCGCTGCACGCCCCACCCGAGGAACCGCTCGGCTCTACCCTGCCGGTGCTCCGCGCGGCCCTGAGAGCGCTCTTCGACGGCCCGACCGCCGGCTGCGACCACCTCGACGTCGAGACGTACACCTGGGGGGTGCTGCCGGCCGCCCGACGGCCCGGCACCGACGCGGAGCTGGCCGCCGGCATCGCCGCGGAACTGGCCTTCGCCCGGGACGAACTGGTCGGCCTCGGCCTGACCGCAGAACGAACCGTGAGCATGGGAGTGACGCGATGAGCCGGCGACTGGTGGTCCTCGACGTGGTGGGGTTGACGCCCCGACTACTGGCGCACATGCCTCGACTGCGGGGGGTCGCCGACGGCGGCTTCCGGGCCGAGCTCGGCACCGTGCTGCCCGCCGTGACCTGCTCGGTGCAGTCCACCTTCCTCACCGGCGAGCAGCCCAGCGGGCACGGGATCGTCGGCAACGGGTGGTATTTCCGGGAGCTGGGCGAGGTGTTGCTGTGGCGGCAGCACAACGCGCTGGTCGGCGGGGACAAGCTCTGGCAGGCCGCCCGTCGGGCCGAACCCGGCTACACGGTGGCCAACGTCTGCTGGTGGTACGCGATGGGCGCCGACGTCAACTGGACGGTGACGCCCCGCCCGGTCTACTACGCCGACGGGCGCAAGGAGCCGGACTGCTACACCGACCCGCCGGAGCTGCACGACGCGCTCACCGGGCGGCTGGGCACCTTCCCGCTCTTCACCTACTGGGGGCCGACGGCCGGGTTGCCGTCGTCGCGGTGGATCTGCCAGGCGGCCGAGCAGATCCTCGCCGACGTGTCACCCGACCTGACCCTGGTCTACGTTCCGCACCTGGACTACGACCTGCAACGCTTCGGTCCCTCGTCGGCCCAGGCCGCCGCGGCGGCTGCGGAGCTGGACACGGTGCTCGGCCCGCTCCTGGACGCCGCCCGGGCCCGGGACGCCACAGTGGTGGTGCTGTCGGAGTACGGCATCACCGACGTGTCCCGGCCGGTGGACGTCAACCGGTTGCTGCGCTCCGAGGGGTTGTTGCGGGTGCACACCCAGGCGGGCATGGAGTACCTCGATCCGTGGACGTCGAAGGCGTTCGCGGTCGCCGACCACCAGATCGCGCACGTCTACGTCCGGGACCCGGCCGACGTGCCGGCGGTGGCGAAGCTCTGCGCGGGCCTGCCCGGGGTGGCCGAGGTGCTCGACGCCGAGGGCAAGGCAGCACACGGGCTGGACCATCCGCGCGCCGGTGAGCTGGTGCTGGTGGCCGAGCCGGACGCCTGGTTCACCTACTACTACTGGCTGGACGACGCCCAGGCACCGGACTTCGCCCGGCTGGTCGAAATTCACCGGAAGCCGGGCTACGACCCGGCGGAGCTGTTCTTCGACCCGGCCAACCCCGGTGCCGCGAAGGCCCGCGCCGGGGTGGCCCTGGCCCGCAAGAAGCTCGGCATGCGGTACCTGATGAGCGCTGTCGGCCTCGATGCCGGCGCGCGGGCGGTGCGTGGCTCGCACGGGCGGCTGCCCGACGACCCGGCGGACGGCCCGGTGCTGCTCTGCTCCGACGCGACCGCGGCCCGGGACAAGATCGCGGCGACCGAGGTCAAGGCGCTCCTGCTGGAGCTGGCCGGGCTGAGCCCCGGCGGCGCGGTCGGGTCGGGGGAGGGCTCATGACGGTCACCGTCGTGCCCACCGACGCCAGCGAGCTGCGGGCGCGCTTCGACGCGGAGCTGGCCGGGTTTCTCAGCCGGCAGGGCCCGGACTGGCCGGACGGGGCGCCGCGGGGCGTGTTCACCGCGCTCCAACGGTTCGTGCTGGCCGGCGGCAAGCGGTTACGGCCGCTCTTCTGCTACTGGGGCTGGCGCGGCGCGGGCGCGGCCGACGGCACCCCGATCGTGGTGGCCGCGGCGGCCCTGGAGCTGTTCCACGCGTTCGCGCTGATCCACGACGACATCCTGGACGGCAGCGACCGCCGCCGGGGTGAGCCGTCGGTGCACCGGCTCTTCGCCGACCTGCACGCCCGCTCGTCGTGGCGCGGCGACCCCGAGGCGTACGGCCGCAACACCGCGCTGCTCTGCGGGGACCTCTGCGCGGCCTGGTCGGATCAGATGTTCCACGAGTGCGGGCTGAGCACCGAGCAGGTGCACCGGGGGTACGGCGTGTTCGCGCTGATGCGTACCGAGGTGATCGCGGGGGAGTACCTGGACCTGGTCTCGGGCGTGGGTGACGGCTCGGTGGCCAGCGCGCTCACCGTGATCCGGATGAAGGCTGCCCGGTACACGGTCACCCGGCCGTTGCAGATCGGTGCGGCACTGGCCGGCGCGGGGCCGGAGCTGATCGCCGCCTTGGGCGAGTTCGGTGACCCGCTGGGTGACGCGTTCCAGCTCCGCGACGACGTCCTGGGCGTGTTCGGTGACCCGGCGGTCACCGGGAAGTCGGTCCTGGACGACCTGCGTGAGGGCAAGCCCACCGTCATGATGGCGCTGGCCCGCAGCGCCGCCGACCGGCCGCAGACCATCCGGCTGCGGGAGCTGTTCGGCAACCCGGCGTTGGACGCCGAGGGCGCGGCGGAGCTGCGCGACATCATCGAGGCGACCGGCGCGCGGGAGCGGATCGAGCAGATGATCCGGGTCCGGACCGAGGCCGCGCTCTCCGCCCTGCAGAACGCCATGGTGGCCGATGAGGCCCGCGCGGCCCTGGTTGCGCTGGCCGGGCAGGCGATCGACCGACGCGCCTGACCGGCGACTTTCGATCAAATCGACGAAAGTTGATGCTGAACCGCCGGAAGGTATGGACACATCGACACGTGCGACTTAGTGTCGTGACCAACACGACAATGTTTCGTCGAGGTGAACCGGCGGCGCGGTAACCCATCGACCCCCCACCACCGCTACGGCATCCGGCGCGACGGCGCGCGCCCGGCCTGGCAGTCACACGTCAGGAAGGGACAGCACAGATGTCCATGAAGGACGCACCCAGACAACGGTCCCGACGATGGTTCTCCGCCGGATCCGCGCTGCTGCTGGCGGTCGCCGCCGGCACTGTCACCTTCGCCGCCGGCTCGGCACCCGCCCAGGCACACACGATCGTCGCCAGCGACTTCCAGCAGGTCGAGCTGGCCCGTGGCGTGACCGACATGGGTGAGCCGATGTCGCTGGCGGTGCTACCGGACCGCTCGGTCCTGCACACCGCCCGCAACGGCACCCTGCGCCGCACCGACGCCAACGGCACCACCTCCGTGGTCGGCACCCTGTCGGTCTACACGCACGACGAGGAGGGGTTGCAGGGCGTCGGCGTCGACCCGGGCTTCTCCTCGAACCGCTACATCTACCTCTACTACGCCCCGCCGCTCTCCACCCCCGGCGGCGACGCGCCGGCCACCGGCACCGACTTCTCGGCCTTTGACGGGGTCAACCGCCTCTCCCGGTTCACCCTCAACTCGGACTTCACGCTCAACCAGGCCAGCAAGGTCGACGTGCTCGACGTCCCGGCCAGCCGGGGTGTGTGCTGCCACGTCGGTGGGGACATCGACTTCGACGCCGCCGGCAACCTCTACCTGTCCACCGGCGACGACACCAACCCGTTCGAGTCGTCCGGCTACTCACCACTGGACGAGCGGACCAACCGCAACCCCGCGTACGACGCGCAGCGCAGCGCCGGCAACACCAACGACCTGCGCGGCAAGATCCTGCGGATCAAGGTGAACGCCAACGGCACGTACTCGATCCCGTCGGGCAACCTGTTCGCCCCCGGCACGGCCAGGACCCGGCCGGAGATCTACGCGATGGGGTTCCGCAACCCGTTCCGGATCAGCGTGGACAAGGCCACCGGGGTGGTCTACGTCGGTGACTACGGGCCGGACGCCGGCTCCACCAGCTCCACCCGCGGGCCGTCCGGCCAGGTGGAGTTCAACCGGGTCGCGGCACCGGGCAACTACGGCTGGCCGTACTGCACCGGCACCAACACCAGCACCGAGACGTACAACGAGTTCGACTTCGCGACCAGCGCCAGCGGCGCGAAGTACAACTGCACCGGCGGGCCGACAAACAACTCGTTCCGCAACACCGGCCTGACCACCCTGCCGCCGGCCCAGCCCGCCTGGATCCGGTACGCCGGTGACGCCGGCACCCCGACCGAGTTCGGCGGCGGCTCCGAGTCGCCGATGGGCGGCCCGGTCTACCGGTACAACGCCTCGTCGACCTCCACCACCAAGTTCCCGCAGTCGTTCGACGGGCAGTTCTTCGCCACCGAGTTCGGCCGAGGCTGGATCAAGCCGATCCACGTCAACTCCGACGGCTCCCGGGGCGCCATCGACACCTTCCCGTGGGTCGGCAAGCAGGTGATGGACTCGGCGTTCGGCCCGGACGGCGCGTACTACGTGCTCGACTACGGCACCGGTTACTTCAACGGTGACGCCAACTCGGCGCTCTACCGCTTCGACTACGTCGGCGGCGGCAACCGGGCGCCCACCGCGAAGGCCAGCGCCAACCGCACCTCTGGCGCGGCCCCGCTCGCTGTGACGTTCTCCTCGGCCGGCTCGGCCGACCCCGAGGGCGGCGCGTTGACCTACGCGTGGGCGTTCGGTGACGGGACCACCTCGACCGCCGCCAACCCGACGAAGACCTACAGCGCCAACGGCACCTACACCGCCACGCTGACGGTGCGCGACCCGCAGGGCGCCACCGGCAGCAGCAGCGTGCAGATCAGCGTCGGCAACACCGCGCCCACCGTCACGATCAACAACCCGGGCAACGGTCAGCTGTTCGGCTTCGGGGACACGGTGGCGTACAGCATCACGGTGTCCGACCCGGAGGACGGCACCATCGACTGCACGAAGGTCAAGATGACCTACGTGCTCGGGCACGACCAGCACGGGCACCAGATCACCTCGAAGACCGGTTGCTCGGGCTCGATCACCATCCCGGTCGACGGTGAGCACGACGACGCGGCGAACATCTTCGCGATCTTCGACGCCGAGTACACCGACGCCGGTGGGTTGACCACGCACACCCAGCACACGCTGCCGCCGCGGCACCGCCAGGCCGAGTTCTACGGCACCTCGTCGGGGATCAACGTGTTCAGCAAGACCCCGGCCGAGGGTGGCAAGACCGTCGGCGACATCAACAACGGCGACTGGATCGCGTTCCAGCCGTACCGGCTGGGCAACGTGACCTCGTTCAACGCCCGGGTCTCCTCGGCGGGCGCCGGTGGCACCCTCCAGGTCCGGGCCGGCTCGGCCACCGGCACCGTGCTCGGCTCGGCCACGGTCCCGGTGACCGGCGGCTGGGAAACCTTCACCACTGTCACCGGGACGATCAGCAACCCGCCGACCGGCACGACCACGCTCTACCTGACCTTCGCCGGGTCGGGCACCGGGGCGCTCTACGACCTGGACGCCTTCACCCTCGTCACCGGGACACCCCCGGCCGGTGGGGCTGGGGCGATCAAGGGCCTCGGCGGCAAGTGCCTGGACGTGCGCAACGCCGCCACGGCCGACGGCACGCAGATCCAGATCTACACCTGCAACGGCAGTGCCGCGCAGACCTGGGCGGTCACCCCCAACTCCACGATCAAGTCGTTGGGTAAGTGCCTGGACGTGTCGGGCGGTGCCACCGCCGACGGCACCAAGATCCAGCTCTGGACCTGCAACGGGACCGCCGCGCAGAACTGGGCGGCCCAGGCCGACGGCACGCTGCGCAACACGTCGTCGGGCAAGTGCCTCGATGTCTCCGGCAACAGCTCCGCTGACAGCACGGTGGTCCACCTCTGGACCTGCACCGCCGCCGCCAACCAAAAGTGGACCCTGCCCTGAGCTGGCGGGAGGGGCCCTTCGACAACGCCTAGTGTGATGCGAGGGGCCCCTCCTAACCGCAATTAGGAGAGCGATATGCGCAGACGCCTGCGACCCGTCCTCGGTGCGGCCATGGCCGCACTCGCCGTCATCGCCTGCACCACCCCGGCCACCCCGGCCAGCGCCGCCGACGCCCCGTACGACGTGCTGGTCTTCTCCAAGACCGCTGGTTTCCGCCACGACGCGATCCCGGTCGGCATCCAGACCATCCGCGACCTGGGCGCGGCGAACAACTTCACGGTCACCGCGACCGAGGACGCCGCCGCGTTCACCACGAGCAACCTCAACCAGTACGAGGCTGTCGTCTTCCTCAACACCACCGGCGACGTGCTCAACGCCAGCCAGCAGACCGCCTTCGAGTCGTACATCGGCTCCGGCCGCGGGTACGTGGGTGTGCACGCCGCAGCCGACACCGAGTACGACTGGCCGTTCTACGGCAACCTCGTGGGCGCGTGGTTCGCCTCGCACCCCGCCATCCAGCAGGCCAACATGAAGGTGGAGGACCGGGGCCACGCGGCCACCGCTCACCTGCCGCAGACCTGGACCCGCACCGACGAGTGGTACAACTACCGCACCAACGCCCGGTCGAGCGCCCACGTGCTGGCCACCCTCGACGAGTCGTCGTACTCCGGCGGCGGGATGGGCGCCGACCACCCGCTGAGCTGGTGCAAGAGCTACAGCGGCGGCCGGTCCTTCTACACCGGCGCGGGGCACACCCAGGCGTCGTACGCGGAGGCGGGGTTCCGCAACCACCTGCTCGGCGGCATCCGGTACGCCTCCGGTCGGAGCAAGGCCGACTGCCGGCCCGAGACCGGCTACACCCCGCTGTTCAACGGCTCGACGGCCGGCTGGTCACAGGCCGGCCCGGGCAGCTTCACCAACACCGACGCCACCCTGACCTCGGTCGGCGGCATGGGGCTGTACTGGTACAACGCCAAGCAGTTCACCAACTACTCGCTGAAGATGGACTGGAAGCTGGCCGGTGACGACAACTCCGGCATCTTCATCGGGTTCCCACCGTCGAGTGACCCGTGGTCGGCTGTCGACAACGGGTACGAGATCCAGATCGACGCCACCGACGCGGCCGACCGCACCACCGGCGCGGTCTACACCTACAAGTCCGCCGACATCGCCGCCCGCGACGCGGCGTTGAACGCGGCGGGGGAGTGGAACACGTACGAGCTGCTGGTCGAGGGCGAGCGGCTACAGATCTTCCTCAACGGGGTGAAGATCAACGATTTCACCAACACCAACCCGGTCCGCTCGTTGGCCGGTCACATCGGCATTCAGAACCACGGCACCGGGGACGACGCCTCCTTCCGCAACATCCGGATCAAGGAGCTGGGCACCACGCCGCCGCCCACCGGCACGATCCAGGCCGAGGCGTTCAGCTCGGCCAACGGCGTCTCCGCGTTCACCAAGGCGGGCGCCAACGGTGGGCAGACCGTCGGCTACATCGACCCGGGTGACTGGGCCGCGTACAACGGGGTCAACCTGGCCGGGGTCACCTCGTTCACGGCCCGGGTCGTCTCCGGCGGCGCGGGTGGCGCCATCCAGGTGCGCACCGGTTCGGCCACCGGCCCGGTGCTCGGCACTGTCGCGGTGCCCAACACCGGCAGTTGGACGACCTTCGCCAACGTCTCCACGGCACTGTCCAACGTCCCGTCCAGCACCCAGAACCTCTACCTCACCTTCACCGGTAGCGGCACGGGGCTCTTCGACCTGGACGACTTCACCCTGGTCAAGGGCAGTGGGGGCGGCACCGGTGTCGGCCCGATCAAGGGTCTCGCCGGCAAGTGCCTGGACGTGCGCAACGCCGGCACCGCCGACGGCACCCAGATCCAGATCTACACCTGCAACAGCAGCACGGCGCAGACCTGGACCGTGACGCCGAACTCGACGATCAAGGCGCTCGGCAAGTGCCTGGACGTCTCCGGCAGCGGCACCGCCGACGGCACCAAGATCCAGCTCTGGACCTGCAACGGCAGCGGCGCGCAGAACTGGGCGGCCGCGTCCGACGGCACCCTCCGCAACCCGTCGTCGGGCAAGTGCCTGGACGTCTCCGGCAACAACTCCGCCGACAGCACCGTCGTGCACCTCTGGACCTGCCTCAACGCGGCCAACCAGAAGTGGACCCTGCCCTGACCGACTAGGGCTGGAGGGGTCGACGCTGTTGGCCCCTCCCGCTCCGGCGGCCGACCATGCCCGGCCGGGTGTGCCCCGACCGGCCGGGTTCGTCGGCTCTGGCGGAGCGGCGAGGCTCGGGAGGTGTCACCCGCGAGCGCTATACCTGTGAGTCATAGTTATGACTCACAGGTATAGCGCTCGCACCGGTGTGTGCCCCGACGCAGATCTCGCCCGTGACACGCGGCCCGTCGACGCGGTGCCGTCGAGAGCGCCGACAGGGTGGGCGCGTTGCGGGGGACGCCGGGGGTTGGCGCCGGGGGTGGGGTCGGGACGGGGGTGTGGGTGGAAAGGGTGGG
>NZ_PYAC01000028.1:0-20732 GCF_003264475.1 Micromonospora noduli
TGACCGGCGCCCGCTACGGGGGGCCCGGCCGCATCACGCGCGACCCGGTGCAGGCCGCCCCGAGCTCGCCCGAGCCGGTCGCCGCGCACGACTGACCGCCTCGTCGGGGCGGTGGCGGATCCGCCACCGCCCCGACGAGGTCAGTACGCCAGGCAGACGCACTCGCTCATCAGCGCCCGCACGTTGCGCACGTACGACGGGTTGGGGATGGCCAGCGGCTTCCCCTCCTGAGCCACCGCACCGTGCCCGAAGTTGTACGCGGCGATGACGGCGTTGAGCAGGCAGGAATTCAGCTCGCTGGTGCACAGTGCCGGGTCGAGCCGGAAGTCCGACTCGAAGTACATGTCGCCGATGTACTTCGTCGCCCAGGCCAGGTAGGTGGCGCCGAGGTAGGCGTTGTCCTGGTAGGCGTCGATCTTGTAGCTCTTCTCGAACCGCTGATTCATCCAGGTCGCGGTGTCCGGCATCACCTGCAACAGCCCGACCCCACCGTCGCAGGCGTAGATGTTGGACTGCCAGCCGCTCTCCTGCCACGCGGTGGCCTTGAGCAGGTTGAGCGGGATCTTGATGTCCGGTGCGGAGACCGGCCAGTAGGTGCGGTTGGCCGCATTGGTCAGCGCCGTCTTCACCTCGGACCGGGTCGCCTGGCTGCCCTTGTAGGTCGGCTTGCAGGAGCTCGGCGCCGGTTTCGGCGGCGCCGGCGGAACCTCGGTCTCGGTGGGCGGCTTCGCCACCGCACGCGGCTTCGGTGCCGTCCGCGTCGGCTTCTTCGTCGGTTTCGGGGTCGGGGTCGCGCTACGACTCGGCGCGGCGCCCATCGACTCCACGGCGCTCACCGACGGGCTCGGCTCCCCGTCGACCTCGTCGGACGGGGCATCGGTCGACCCGTCGGTGACGGCGACCGGCGCTGCCAGGCCCGATGGGCTCTCCCCCTTGGCGGCGCAGCCGACCAGCGCGCCCGCCAGCAGAAACCCGGCGAGCACTGCGGCGCCCAGCCGATCGGTGCGTCGAACCATTCCCTTGCCTCCCCCGTGTGATTGTCGCCGCACCCTAACAAGGTTCGACCGGGCGGCGGTGCCCCTGCGACGGCCGCCGGGGGGTCTGGTCCACCGGGGGCTGACCGTTGCCCACCGCCCGGTCCCGGGTCGCCCAGGCGACCATGAACACCACAGTCCAGAGCACCCCGAGCAGCACCGCCGCGGCCGTCCCGCTCGCCGTGTCCAGTCCGAGGTAGAGCCGCGCGCCGCCGATCCCGAGCACCCCCGCCGCCGCGGCGGTCCAGGCGGCCACCGCCACCGGCCAGCGGGCGCTGCGCGACACCAGCCACGCCAGGGTGCAGAAGCTCGCCGCGACCACGGCGTTCTGGGTCGAGAGCGGGGCCGCCTCACCGCCGCCCGGGGCGGTCCCGTTCGGGCCGGTCAGTTCGGCCACCACGGCCAGCACCACCAGCGGCACGAACGCGCCCACAGTGCCGACCACGCTGAGCAGATCCGCCCGCCAGGGTCGGTTGCGCCACGCCAGCACCGCCGCCACCAGGGCCACCAACAGGATCAGCACCGACCCCCGTACCACCGACACCACGACCAGTGTGGCCTCGGCGGCGTCCGGGGTGCGCCGGGCGGCGAACCACCCCGCGACGGCGCCGTCCAGCGCGGCCAGCCCACTGTTGCGGACCGCCACCGCGAGCAGACCGGCGATGGCGAGCCCGGCGGCGAACAGCAGCAGCAGCCCGGCGGCCAGATTGAGCAGCAGCGTCCAGGCCGGGCCGATCCGCATGGCCACCAGGAAGAACAGCACCCCGTAGCGGGCGGTGAGCCACCGCACCGGGGGCAGAGCGCCGGCCCGGGACAGCAGCGCGCGCACCGGGTCGGGGTTACGGCCCAGCCACCGCCCCACGAGCACCACACCCACCAGGCCGGCCAGCAGCAGGAACGCCACCCCGGTGGCCCGGCCGAGAAGCCGGGAGACCGTGTCGTAGGACTCACCGGCGAGGTGACCGAGCAGCACCGACCCGCCCACCCAGGTCACCACCCCGGCCAGGTTCCAGAGGGCGAACCGCCGGTACGGCATACCGGCCGCACCGGCCAGTCGAGGCACCAGGGTCCGGGCGAAAGCCACCCATCGGGCGGCGAACACCCCCCGCCCTCCGAGGCGGGCGAGCATGGCGTCGGCGCGGGCCCACCGCTGCGGCCCGACCCGGTGACCCAGCCCGGCGCGCAGCCGGGAGCCGTACCGCCGTCCGGCGCGAAAGGCCAGCCCATCGCCGAGGACCGCCGCGACGATCATCGCGAGCAACGCCGGCCCGAGCCGCAAGGTACCGTTGTAGGTGAGGAAGCCGACGAGCAGCAGGGTAGCCTCACCCGGCACGAGCAGGCCGAAGATCACCGCGGTCTCGCCCGCCACGATCAGCGCGGCGACCAGGTAGATCCACAGGGTGGGCAGACCCTGCACCCAGGTCAGCAGGTCGTGCACTCAGGCCCCCGGGACACGGGTGCCAGCATGCCAGCCGGGAGAACCACCGGCACAGCGGTTTCACCATAGATCAGGGGCACCTGGGGGTGACCCCGACGCAGCCTGCGCGAGCGCAGGCGGAAGGATAGAGGGTATGCAGCTTCGCACCGACCTCCGCAACGTCGCCATCATCGCTCACGTCGACCACGGCAAGACCACCCTGGTCGACGCCATGTTGCGGCAGGCCGGCGCGTACGGCGCACGCGGCGAGAACACCGAGCGGGTGATGGACTCCGGTGACCTGGAGCGGGAAAAGGGCATCACGATCCTCGCCAAGAACACCGGCGTGCGTTACCTGCCGGCGGACGGCTCCGACCCGGTCACCATCAACATCATCGACACTCCCGGCCACGCCGACTTCGGTGGCGAGGTGGAGCGCGGCCTGACCATGGTCGACGGTGTGGTGCTGCTCGTCGACGCCAGCGAGGGCCCTCTGCCGCAGACCCGCTTCGTGCTGCGTAAGGCGCTGCGGGCCCGGATGCCGATCATCCTGGTGATCAACAAGGTGGACCGTCCGGACGCCCGGATCAAGGAGGTCGTGGACGACACCTACGAGCTCTTCCTCGACCTGGACGCCGACGAGGAGCAGATCGACTTCCCGATCGTCTACGCCTGCGCCCGCGACGGCATCGCCTCGCTGACCCAGCCCGCCGACGGCTCGGTGCCCGACGACAGCACCTCCCTGGAGCCGCTGTTCCGCACCCTGCTGGACACCATCCCGGCACCCTCGTACGAGGAGGGCGCGCCGTTGCAGGCCCACGTCACCAACCTGGACGCCTCGCCGTTCCTCGGCCGGCTCGCGCTGTGCCGGGTCCGCCAGGGCACCATCAACAAGGGTCAGACGGTGGCCTGGTGCCGCACCGACGGCAGCACCCAGCGGGTCCGCATCTCCGAGATGCTGATGACCGAGGGCCTGGAGCGCACGTCGGCCGAGACCGCCGGCCCGGGCGACATCATCGCCGTCGCCGGCATCCCGGAGATCATGATCGGTGAGACCCTCGCCGACGTCGAGAACCCGGTCGCGTTGCCGCTGATCACCGTCGACGAGCCCGCCATCTCGATGACCATCGGCACCAACACCTCGCCGCTGGTCGGCCGGCTCAAGGGCTCCAAGGTCACCGCGCGGATGGTCAAGGACCGGCTCGACAAGGAGCTGATCGGCAACGTGTCCCTGCGGGTCCTGCCCACCGAGCGGCCGGACGCCTGGGAGGTGCAGGGCCGCGGCGAGCTGGCGCTGGCCATCCTGGTCGAGCAGATGCGCCGGGAGAGCTACGAGCTGACCGTCGGCAAGCCGCAGGTGGTCACCCGGGTAATCGACGGCAAGACCTGCGAGCCGGTCGAGCGGCTGACCATCGACGCCCCGGAGGAATACCTGGGCGCGATCACCCAGCTCCTCGCCACCCGCAAGGGCCGGATGGAGCAGCTGGTCAACCACGGCACCGGCTGGATCCGGATGGAGTGGCTGGTGCCGGCGCGCGGCCTGATCGGCTTCCGCACCGAGTTCCTCACCGACACCCGGGGCACCGGCATCCTGCACCACGTCTTCGAGTCGTACGAGCCGTGGTTCGGCGAGCTGCGCACCCGTAACAACGGCTCGCTGGTCGCCGACCGGGCCGGCGCGGTCACCGCCTTCGCGATGACCAACCTTCAGGAGCGCGGTCAGCTCTTCGTCGAGCCCACCACCGAGGTGTACGAGGGCATGATCGTCGGGGAGAACTCCCGCTCCGACGACATGGACGTCAACATCACCAAGGAGAAGAAGCTCACCAACATGCGGCAGTCGACATCCGACGAGACCGAGAAGCTGGTCCCGCCGCGCAAGCTCACCCTGGAGCAGGCGCTGGAGTTCTGCCGCGAGGACGAGTGCGTCGAGGTCACCCCGGCCACGGTGCGCATCCGCAAGGTGGTGCTCGACCAGCAGCTGCGGGGCCGGGCCACCGCCCGCCGCAAGCACGCCGGCTGACCCACCAGCACCCGACACCGGGCGCGCCGGCCGCTTGCGGCCGGCGCGCCCGTCGTTTCCCCCGACGGGTACGCGAGCCCACCCCCGCTTGATCCGCTACGGTCACCGGCATGACCTGGGATGATCTCGACGCCCACCTGGACCGGGTGCCCGGCACCGTCTCCGCGTACGTCGGGCGGCTCGACGCGCCGCCGACCTGGACCCGCCACGCGGACGCCGGCCACTACGCCGCGAGCACCATGAAAGTGGCGGTGCTCGCCGCGCTGCACCGCGCCGCCGAGACCGGCGCCCTGGACCTGGACGCCCCGGTCCCGGTCGTCAACGACTTCGACTCCGCCCAGCCCGGCGCACCCCGCGTCGCCAACGCGCAGCCCTACGACAACGACGACGCGGTCTGGGACCGCATCGGCGGCACCGCCTCGCTGCGTTGGCTGGCCGACCGGATGATCGTGCGCTCCAGCAACCTCGCCACCAACCTCGTCCTCGGCCACGTCGGGCTGCCCGCGGTCGCCGAGGTCTGGGCGCTCGCCGGTGCCCGCAACAGCGTCACCGGCCGCGGCATCGAGGACTTCGCAGCCCGCGAGGCCGGCATCACCAACACGGTCACCGCCGCCGACCTGGCCGCCCTGCTCGGCGCCCTGGCCACCGGGGCCGACACCCCCGGCCCACTCGCCTCACCGGCCGCCTGCACCACCATGCTGGACGTCCTGCTCGCCCAGGAACACCGCGAGGACCTCGCCGCCGGCCTGCCCGCGGGCACCCGCATCGCGCACAAGAACGGTTGGGTACGCGGCGTCCGCCACGGCGCCGGCCTGGTGCTGCCCGACGACGCCCCGCCGTACCTGATCGCCGTCTGCACCACCACCGAGCTGGCCGGGGGCGACGACCAGGTCGAGGACGACGCCTGCCTGCTGCTCGCGCACATCTCGACGCAGGCCTGGGCCGCCCGCCACCAGCTCTGACCCGCCCGACTACTGCGGTACGTGCGGGCTAGGCTGCTCCCACCCCCACCCCGGAGCCGCCGATGCCCCGCAGTCGCACCGTGCTGATCGCCTTCCTCGTCGTGACGGCGGCGAACCTGCTGGCCAACGCCACCGGCGGCGGCCTGGCCTTCCTACTGACCAAGCCGCTGCTGATGCCGCTGCTGGCCGCGTACCTCTGGCGGGTCAGCGCCGAACGCGCGGCCCGACCGGACCGGCTGCTGCTCGCCGCGCTGGCCTTCGCCACCGGCGGCGACATCGCCCTGATGATCGACGGCACCGGCTGGTTCCTCGCCGGCATGGCCTGCTTCCTCGGCACGCACCTCTGCTACCTCGCGGCCTTCACCCGACACGGCGCCGCGACCGCGCTGCGCCGCACGCCGCTGGTCGCCGTCCCCCTGGGGTACGCGGTGCTGACCGTCGTCGCGCTGACCTGGATGTGGGCGGGGCTGACCGACGTCGGGCTTGCCGTACCGGTGGCCGGCTACGCGATCGCGCTGGCCACCATGGCGAGCACCGCCGCCACCCAGGGCTGGCGGGTCGGTCTCGGCGCCGCGCTCTTCCTCGGCTCCGACCTGCTGATCGCCGCCGGGGTGGCCGAGGTGGCCCAGCCACCCGGCGCGCCGGTGCTGGTCATGGCGACCTACGCCGCCGGCCAGGCACTGATCGTCACCGGCCGCGCCGACCGCACCGGCACACCCACCGACGCACCGGTCACTCCAGCAACTGCGCCCGCAACGCCCTGAGGTCGGGGTCGGTGAGCCCCAGCCCGTCGCGCAGGTACGCGTCGAACGAGCCGTGCACCCGACGCACCTCGGCGTAACCGGCGTCGAGATACTCGGCCCGGACCTCCAGCACCGGCAACACCGCGTCGACGTCCAACTCCGGATTCCGCCGGCGCATCGCCTCGACGATCACCGCCCGCAGGCTGTCGGTCAGCTCGTTGTTGCGCAGGTAGTCGGCGCGAATGGCCGCCTCATCCACCCCGAGCGCCGTCAACAGGATGACGGTCAGCCAACCGGTGCGGTCCTTGCCGGCGGAGCAGTGGTAGAGCAGCGGCAGATTCTCCGGCCGGGAGGCCAGCCGCACCGCCTCGGCGAAACCGACCCGCGCCGACTCACCCGTGACGAACCAGCGGTAGATCGCCGCCATCGCCCCCGCCGTGCCCTGCCGGGCCAGCTCCGCGTACGCGTCCAGGTCGTGACCGAGCAGCACCGCCGAGACGTACGTGAAGACCGGGTGCTCCGCGTCGTGCACCGGCAGGCGCACCACCCGTGGCTCACCGGCGAAGCGGTCCTCCGGCGCGACCGCGATCTCCGAGGCGTCGCGCAGATCCACCACGCACGCCGGCCCCAGCTTCGCCAGCACCGGTAGGTCCTCGTCGGTCAGCCGACCCAGCGCCGGAGTGCGGATCAACTGGCCGACCCGGACCCGCCGCCCGTCCGCGCCGACGAGCCCACCCAGGTCACGCGCGTTCGGTGCACCCACCAGCTCCCAGCCCTGCCCGGTCATCCGGTCTCCCCTCCCGCGGTGAACCTTTGTATAGGGTGCCTCACATGACGATCTCGGCGGTACGCACCCACCGGGTTTCCGCCCCCTTACACACCCCATTCGTGACCGCGCTACGCCGTACCACCACAGTGGACACGCTGGTCGTCGAGCTCGTCGACAGCGACGGCCGGTCCGCCTTCGGCGAGGCGCCGCAGGTCTGGCAGGTCACCGGCGCGTCGGTCGCCGGCGCGCAGGCGTGCGTCCGCGAGTTGCTCGGCCCACAGCTGATCGGCCGCGACCCGGACGACCTGGTGACCCGTTGCGCCGAGGTGCAGCGCGCCGTGGTCGGCAACGAGGCCGCGAAGGCGGCGGTGGACGTCGCCCTGCACGACCTCGCCGCGCGGCGGCTGGGCGTACCCCTGGTGCGGTTGCTCGGCGGCACCACGCTGCGGGTCCCGACGGACGTGACGCTGGCCGCGGGTGACGCGGTGGACCTGGCGGCCGCGGCACGGCAGCGGCAGGCCGACGGCTTCGGCGTGCTCAAGTTGAAGGTCGGCACCGACGCGGCCGGCGACCTGGACCGGGTGCGCGCGGTGCGGGCGGCCGTCGGCCCCGCCACCCGGATCCGGCTGGACGCCAACCAGGGCTGGACGCCCCGGGAGGCGGTCCGGGTGATCCGCGGCATCGAGGACGCCGGGCTCGACGTGGAGTTGGTCGAGCAGCCGGTGGCCCGCTGGGACCTGGACGGGCTGGCCTGGGTCAGCGACCGGGTGTCCGTGCCGATCCTGGCCGACGAGGCGGTCTTCGGGGTCCGTGACCTGGTGGAGGTGATCCGCCGCCGGGCCGCCGACCTGGTCAACGTCAAGCTGGCCAAGTGCGGTGGGCTGCATCCGGCCCGTACCCTCCTCGACCTGGCCACCGCGCACGGGCTCGGCACTGTCGTCGGCTCGATGATGGAGAGCCAGGTGGGCATCGGGGCGGCGGCGAGCCTGGTCGCCGCGTACGGCACCACAGCCGTCGCCGACCTGGACGCCGCCTGGTGGCTGGCCTGGTCACCGGTGCAGGGCGGCATCCGCTACGACGGGGCAACCGTGGTGCTGCCGGACGCCCCTGGCCTGGGCATCTCTGGCCTCGCTGAAGCAAAAGTGCAGGCTCATGGTTGATGGCTGTCGGTTTCTTTCATAAGGTTTCCCTCGACAGCCGACACGATCTGGGGGTTGACGTGGAGCTGCAACCGGGCCGTGAGGCCGTCGTCCGGGTCGCCGTGGCGACGCTGTGGACCTCCCCCGAGGCGGTCCGCCCGGTCGACTGCCCAGCGCTGACCGCCGGTGTCGACATCCCGACCTGGGTCTCCGGACTGGACACTGACCAGCAGGTCGGTGACTGCGTGCTGAGCCAACTCCTGCTCGGCGAACGGGTCCTCGTCAGCGAGCTCCGCCCGGACGGCTGGGCCCGGGTCGTCGCCGTCGAACAACCAGCCGCCAAGCTGGACCCGCGCGGCTACCCGGGCTGGCTCCCCGCCGGGCAGCTGGCCGTTCCCGACCCGGCCCACACCAGCACCGACCGCCCGCTGGTGGTGGACGCCACGGTCACCGGGCTGCACGCCGCCCCGAACGGGCCGGTGGAGTTGCCCGGCGTCGTCGTCGGCACCCGCCTCGTCCCGGCCGGCCCCGCGCTCGACGACTGGCGGCCGGTGCACGTCCCCGGCCGGGCCGCACCGCTCTGGCTGCCGGACGGGCACCTGGTCCCGGCGTCGGCCGCGTCGCCGACCGCCGAGCAGGCGCTCGCTGTGGCACAGCGACTGCTGGACGTGGTCTACATCTGGGGCGGTCTCTCCGCGCACGGCATCGACTGCTCGGGGCTGGTGCATCTGGCCTGGCGGCGGTTCGGGGTGCTGCTGCCCCGCGACGCCGACGACCAGGCCGTGGCCACCACCCCGCTGTCGTTGGGCGCGGAACGCCCTGGCGATCTCTACTTCTTCGCCCGACCCGGCCGCAAGATCCACCACATCGGCATCGTCACCGCCACCCCCGGCGACGGCGGCCAGCGCCGGATGCTGCACGCCTGCTACCGGCGGCGGCGGGTCATCGAAGAGGAACTGCCGGCCGACCGGACCGCCACGCTGGTCGGCGCGCACCGGGTCTCACCGGCCGGGCGCGTGTCCGCACCCGGCCGGTGACCGGTCAGCGTCGGGCGTCGGCCAACTCGCGACGCCGGTCGCGGGAGGACTTGATCAGGCTGGCGGCGGTGGCGACGCCCAGGGTGCCGATGATGACCAGCAGCGACAACCAGATCGGGATGTGCGGTGCCCAGCCGACGTGCTCGCCACCGTTGATGAACGGCAGGTTGTTGTCGGCCAACGCCTCCAGCACCAGCTTGACCCCGATGAAGCCGAGCACGACGGCCAGGCCGTAACTCAGGTAGATCAGCCGGTCCAGCAGGCCACCGAGCAGGAAGTAGAGCTGCCGGAGGCCCATCAGCGCGAAGACGTTCGCGGTGAAGACCAGATACGGCTCCTGGGTGATGCCGAAGATCGCCGGGATCGAGTCCAACGCGAAGATCAGGTCGGTGGTGCCGATCGCGATCATCACGATCAGCATCGGGGTGAACAGCCGCTTGCCGGCCACGTGGGTGGTGAGCTTCGCGCCGTCGTAGTCCTTCGAGATCGGCAGCGCCTTGCGGCTCCACCGGATCAGCACGTTCTCGGAGAACTCGTCCTCGTCCGGCTCACCCTGCCGGGCCAGGTTCACGGCGGTGTAGATCAGGAACGCGCCGAAGATGTAGAAGACCCAGGAGAACTGCGTGATCAGCGCCGCGCCGGCGGCGATGAACCCGCCGCGCATCACCAGCGCCAGCACGATGCCGACGAGCAGCACCTTCTGCTGATACTGCCGGGGCACCCCGAAGCGAGCCATGATGATCACGAAGACGAAGAGGTTGTCCACCGAGAGGCTGTACTCGGTGAGCCAGCCGGTGTAGAACTGGCCGGCCGCGCTGGCCCCGGAGGTCAGCCAGACACCCACGCCGAAGAGCAGGGCGAGACCGACGTAGAAGCCGACCCAGAGGCTCGACTCCCGCACACTCGGCTCGTGCGGGCGCCGACCAATGATCAACAGGTCGACGAGCAGGACCGCAGTCAGTGCGACAAGCGTCCCCGCCCACACCAATCCGGACACGTCCAACGTTCATTCCTCCGGCAGACACGCGGCGTCGGGCACACCGTACGCCCCTGCGGGAGCCGGCGTGCCGCTGTCGCTCACTCTGGTGACTGTCGGAGGTCTCTTCCGCCGTCGCCCCGGTGTGGGGCGGCGACCTACGGGGCCGGGTCGGGTCGCCGTGGTTCCGGCGATCGACCGTGCTGACGACTCCGTTGCGGGGGAATACTCCCCTCCTCGGTGACCATTGTTGCCCACCACGCCCCGTGATCACACCCCGGGCACCCGGTGGTGCCGAACACCGTTCGACGTGTCACACCGGCTAATGCTTCCTAGGAGGCTAGTGCACGTCGGGTGCGGCGATCGGGTCCGCGAGCGACCAGCCGGCAGCGAGCAGGTCGTCGCAGGCCCGCACCGCCCGGGCCAGCCGATCGGCGTGCGATCCGGCCAACTCCACCACCGGCACCCCGCACCCGGCCAGCTCGGCCCGGAAGCGCTCGGTCATCCAGGCCCGCAGGTGCTCACCGTCGCGCAGACCGTCATCGGTGAACGGCACCCCCTGGTGATCCGTCAGCAGATACAGCGCCGGCCGACGCGCCGCCGCCCGTACCTCCTCGGACGCGCTGCCCAGGTAGCGCTCCTCCCACACCGCCGTCGCCCTCGCGTCGGTGTCGCAGACCAGCAGCGGCCCGCTCGTCCGGGCCGCCGCGTCCTCGGCCGCCTGCTGCTCGCGGACCACCGCGCGGAAGTCGTCAGGGTCCCAGGCGACGTCGAAGACGGTCGCCTCCGGCGTCCGCTCCCGCAGCCGGGCCAGCTTGCGAGCGGTCAACTCCCGGCCGTACTCCGGCACCCAGGACGCGCCGTAGTGCCCGGCGAGCGCCGCCGCCATCGTCGTGGTCCCGGTCGACTCGGCCCCGACCACCACCACCCGCCGGACGAACCACTCCCGCACCGGCGGGCTCAGCCACCGCCAGTGACCCGCCGGGTCCGCGCGCACGGCCGTCCCGGAAACCGGCACGGTCCGCCGATCCGGATCCACCGACACGGGTACGGCGTGGAAGCGGCGCGCCAGCTCGCCGCCGTACGCCTCGGAGGAGAAGACCGCGTCCACCGACCCCGACCCGACCGCCTCGCGGAA
Organism: Micromonospora noduli; assembly: GCF_003264475.1. NCBI lineage: Bacteria > Bacillati > Actinomycetota > Actinomycetes > Micromonosporales > Micromonosporaceae > Micromonospora > Micromonospora noduli. Next base: position 11,239 of record NZ_PYAC01000028.1, read on the forward strand.
CACCGCGCAATGCGCGTCCCAGACCGCCGGATCGGCGTAGTCCACCGGGTGGTCGTCGTACCGGCCGACGAAACGGACCCACGGCGTGTCCGCGTGCACCTCGCGCAGCCAGTCGAGGCGTAGCGGAAGCGGAATGGACTCCCGGCGTGAGGGCGCCACGACGACGGTCACCTCGGCGCAGCGGGCGGCGGCAGCCCGGATCAGCGCGTGGTGCCCGGCGTGCGGCGGATAGAACTTGCCCACCACCATCCCGTGCCCGAACTCGGCGGCGGCCGAGCGCGCCGGCCCGCGTGGCGCCGGTGCACGGCCGGATGTCTCGGCGTTCACACGGTGACCGGGGCCGGGCCGGGCGGGACCGCGCTCGACCGGTCGGACCGACGCAGGTCGGCCCGCCAGGCGCGCAACCCGAGCACGCACAGCGCGAGGAAGACCAGATAGAGGACGGCCGTCAGGTGCAGCCCCTTGTACGCGTACAACGGGATGTAGATCAGGTCGGCGGCGATCCAGAGCCACCAACTCTCCACCCGCTTGCGGGTCTGCCCGTACGTGGCCAGCAGAGACAGCGCCGTGGTCAACGCGTCCGGCAGCGGCACTGTCGAGTCGGTGGCCCGGTCCAGCAGCACCCAGAGCGCGCCGGTGAGCAGCAGCCCGGCGGCGGCCAGCGCCAGCCACTCCCGCCGCCCCGTCCGGCTGACCGTGAGCCGGGTGCGCCGCTCGCCCCCGAACAGCCAGTGCCACCAGCCATAGCAGCCGAGCGCGACGTAGACGACCTGGAGCCCCGCGTCGGCGTACAGCCCGGCGGTCCAGAACAGCACCATGAGCAGCAGCACGTTGGCGATGCCGATCGGCCAGTTGGCGACCCTCTGCCGGGCCACCAGCCACACGTTGAGCACACCGGTCACGAACCCCAGCAGCTCCGCCCAGGTGGTGCCGGTACCGGCCACCCGAAACGCGGTGCCGGTGAGCCAGTCGATGATCACGAGGCCACCCTAGGGTCCGTGTCAACGCCCCCGGTCGAGCCGGGGAGGAGTCCAGGCAGTGGTCCGGCACCGACCCGCGACACCCACTGCCCCGACCGCCGTGGGAGGCTGTCCGACATGGTGCTTGAGGTCGCGCTGATCGACGTACTTCCCGGACACGAGGACGCGTTCGCCGCCGCGTACGCCGAGGGTCACCCGGTGCTCGCCGGAGCGACCGGCTGCCGGTCCGTGCGGATGACCCGAGGAATCGAGTCACCGACCCGCTTCGTGCTGCTCGTCGAATGGGACTCGGTCGAGGCGCACGAGAAGAACTTCCGGGCCACCGAACGGTTCGACAGGTGGCGGGCGCTGATCGGGCCGCACTTCGCGGGACCACCCGTGGTCGAACACTTCCTCGACGTACCGGCCTGAGCCGAGCTGTCGTACCCCACGGTTATCGTGCCGGGCGCACGCGCCGGCCGCCGGTCCCGACGGGCTCGGGGGCGCCGGGCCCGGTGGCCGCGCGGCGCTTCACCGTCGGCACCCTCAACCGTTACTCGCCGACGCGGCGGGCCAGCACGGTGACCGTCTCCTCCGATGACAGCGCCGCGGCCAGCAGCGCCGCTGTCATCCGCTCGTAGCGGTCCACGTCGAGCACTGTGGCCAACCGGACGTCGGTGGTCAACGCCTCGAGCATGACAGTGCGCGGGTCCGCCGGGTCGGGAAAGGCATAGCAGGAATACGGTGTGAGCGGATGCAGCCCGCCACCGGCCGCTCCACGTGGCAACAGTCGCACCGTGACGTGGGACAGGCCGGTCACCGCGACCAGATGACGCAGCTGTTCACGCCACACCGCCACCGGCAGGTCACCCGGGTCGCAGACGGCCTCGGCGAGCACCGCCGTGTAGCGCGGCGGGTAGGCCCGCCGGAGCACCTCCTGCCGCAGTGCCCTCGCGCGCACCTCGGCCTCCACATCGACCTCCGGCGTGAGCTGGGCGCCGGCGCTGACCAGCACCCGGGCGTACGCGGGCGTCTGGAGCAGCCCCGGCACCACCGACGGCTGGTACTCGACGATGTCGGCGGCGCCGGCCTCCAACTCGGCGTAGGTGCGCTGCCGTTCGCTCATCTCGCCCAGCGTCTTCCACCAGCCTCGACTGGTCGCCGCGTCCCGGGCGATGACGATCAGCGCCTCCCGGGCGGGCGTGGGCACCTTGTAGACATCCAGCAGATCGAGCACGTCGGCGAGGTCCGGGCGACTCTGACCCAGCTCGATGCGGGACAGCTTCGACGTCGAGGCCCAGCCCAGCCGGTCGCAGACCTGCTCCAGGGTCAGCGACTCGCGCCGACGGAGTTGGCGCAGTTCTGCGCCGAGACGTGCACGTCGAATGACAGGACTTGTTGGCAGCGGCATCCCGGCCTCCCCACCGAGGGAGACTACGCAGGACGATCACCCAGTGCAATAGCTCGCTCGCGCACCGCAATCAGGGCATTCGACGCCGCCAGCCGGCCGGGCCAGCCCGAACACACCGTCTCCGCAGGTCAGTGCGGTTTCAAGCCGCTCAGGCTGGTCCGGCGGGCCGCCCGCCCCCGGGTCGGCGTAGCCGGCTCAGGGTCGGTACGTGCCGAAGGACCAGACGTTGCCGGCCAGATCGCGGGCTGAGTAGTCACGGGAGCCGTAGTCGGTGTCGAACGGCTCGCGGATGATCTCGGCGCCGGCCGCGCGGGCCCGGGCGCAGTGGGCGTCGACGTCCGACACGGCCACGTAGACCGACCAGTCGTCGTCGGCCGGACGGGGCGGGGCGTCGGCCCGAGCACCCAGCATGATCATGCCGGTGTCGAGGACCAGCTCGGCGTGCGCGACCGTACCGTCCGGCGCCTCGTGCACGGCATGCACCCGGAAACCGAAGGCGGCACCGAGCCAGTCGATCGCGGCGCGGGGATCGGGGTAACGGAAGATCGGATAGATGGTTCGCATGACCCGATTCTGCGGCCGGCGGCGCGGCTCCGGATTGGACGAATGTGACCTCGGCGGGTCGCCGACCCGGCTTCGCTCGGCTCGGCGGTCGCCGGCCCGGCTTCGGTCGGCCGGTGCTGTCAGCGGCCGGAGAGCAGCGCGGCCGGCGTGGCCCCCGCGAACTCGTGGAAGTCCCGGATCAGGTGGGACTGGTCGTAGTAGCCGCAGCCCGCCGCCACGGCGGCCCAGTCGACTCCCCGCCCGACCCCGCCGGCCTGGGTCGACGCGGCGTGAGCCCGCTGAAAGCGAAGCAGCCGGGCGGCCATCTTGGGCGGCAGCCCGACCTCCTGCCGGAACCGGGACGCGAGGTGCCGGCGGCTCCAGCCCAACTCGTCGGCGAGCACACCGACGCTCCCCCGCCCACCGCTGGTGGCCAGCCACCGCCACGCCCAGTCGAGCCGCGGGTCCACCGGCGGAGACGCCGCCAGCCGGGCGGCGAGCACCCGGTCGAGCAGGTCGAACCGTTCCGACCAGCCGGTGGCCTCGGCGAGCCGGCCGCGCAGCCGATCCAGCCAACGGCCCGGGAACTGCCCGACGCCGACGGCCCGATTGGTCAGCTCACTCAGAGGCAGACCGAGAAGCCGGCGGGCGGTGAGGGGGGCGAGCAGCAACTCGACACCCTCCCCCACGCCCACCGTGCGCGTGGTGCACCAACTGTCGAAGGTGCCGGCCACGAACGAGTCGACAGCGGTGACGCCGCGCTGCTCGCTACGCGGATCGGTCACGTCCAGCGGAGCGCCCCAGCCCAGGATCAGCACCACGAAGACGCCAGCCGGCTCCCGGCGGACCAGTGGCACGTCAGCCCGTTCCCGGTAACCCACGTACCTGTCGACGAACGGACGCAGGCTGGCGTCGGGCACCCCGAGGACCATCTCGCCGATCGGCGCCACCGCCGTCAACTGTGCCCGCCCTTCGCGTGCCCCGGCCGGCCGGGCCCGAGCGGAGCGCTGGCCCGGCCGGCCGGGTGGCCGTCACTTCACGCCGGCGGCGTCCATGCCGCGCAGCTCCTTCTTCAGGTCGGAGACCTCGTCGCGGATCCGGGCCGCCAACTCGAACTGAAGCTCGCGTGCGGCGGCCAACATCTGGTCGTTGAGCTCCTGAATGAGCTGGGCGAGGTCGGCACGGGCCATCCCCTCCCGTGAGGTGGTGCTCGCGGCGGACCGGCTCCGGCTGCGGGTCTCCTTGACCGGCGCCTTGCCTCGGGAAAGCTGACGCACCGCGCCGCCGACCCGGGAGTTCTCGGTGTCCTCCGCCTCGCGGTAGATGTCGTCCAGGATGTCGTGGATCTTCTTACGCAGCGGCTCCGGGCTGATGCCGTGCGCCTCGTTGTGCGCGATCTGCTTGGCCCGACGCCGATCGGTCTCGTCGATCGCCGCCGCCATCGACGGGGTGATCTTGTCGGCGTACATGTGCACCTGGCCGGAGACGTTACGGGCGGCCCGCCCGATGGTCTGGATCAGCGACCGGCCGCTGCGCAGGAAGCCCTCCTTGTCGGCGTCGAGAATCGCCACCAGCGACACCTCGGGCAGGTCCAGACCTTCGCGGAGCAGGTTGATGCCGACGAGCACGTCGTAGTCGCCCTTGCGCAGCTCGCGCAGCAGCTCCACCCGGCGCAACGTGTCGACCTCCGAGTGCAGGTAGCGCACCCGGATGCCGTTCTCCAGGAGGTAGTCGGACAGGTCCTCGGCCATCTTCTTGGTCAGCGTGGTGACCAGCACCCGCTCGTCCCGGTCGGTCCGCAGCTTGATCTCGTGCATCAGGTCGTCGATCTGGCCCTTGGTCGGCTTGATCACGACCTCCGGGTCGACCAGACCGGTGGGTCGGATCACCTGCTCGACGAACTCGCCCTGGGCCTGCTCCATCTCCCAGGTGCCGGGGGTCGCGGAGAGGTAGACCATCTGGCCGACCCGCTCCAGGAACTCGTCGAAGCGCAGCGGCCGGTTGTCGGCCGCGCTGGGCAGCCGGAAGCCGTGGTCGATGAGCATCCGCTTGCGCGACGCGTCGCCCTCGTACATGCCGCCGATCTGCGGGATGGTCACGTGCGACTCGTCGACCACCGTGAGGAAGTCGTCGGGGAAGTAGTCGAGCAGGGCGTGCGGCGGGCTGCCGGGCAGCCGCCCGTCCATGTGCATCGAGTAGTTCTCGATGCCGGAGCAGAAACCCACCTGCCGCATCATCTCGATGTCGTAGGTGGTGCGCATCCGCAGCCGCTGCGCCTCCAGCAACTTGCCCTGCCGCTCCAGCTCGGCGAGGCGCTCGGCCAGCTCCACCTCGATGTCACGGATCGCGCGTTCCATCCGCTCCGGACCGGCCGCGTAGTGGGTGGCCGGGAAGATCACCAGCTGGTCGACCTCGCGGACCACATCACCGGTCAACGGGTTGAGGTAGTAGAGCTTCTCCACCTCGTCACCGAACAGCTCGATCCGGATCGCCAGCTCCTCGTACGCCGGGATGATCTCCAGCGTGTCGCCGCGGACCCGGAAGGTGCCTCGCTGGAACGCCATGTCGTTGCGGGTGTACTGGATGTCGACGAGCCGGCGCAGCAACTGGTCGCGGTCGAGCTCCTGCCCGATCTGCACCTTCACCGCCCGGTTGAGGTACTCCTCCGGGGTGCCCAGGCCGTAGATCGCCGAGACGGTCGCCACCACGATCACGTCGCGGCGGGTGAGCAGCGACATCGTCGCCGAGTGCCGCAGCCGCTCCACCTCCTCGTTGATCGAGGAGTCCTTCTCGATGTAGGTGTCGGTCTGGGGGATGTAGGCCTCGGGCTGGTAGTAGTCGTAGTACGAGACGAAGTATTCGACAGCGTTGTGCGGCAGCAGCTCGCTGAACTCCTTGGCCAGCTGCGCGCAGAGCGTCTTGTTCGGGGCGAGCACCAGGGTGGGGCGTTGCAGCCGCTCGATCAGCCACGCCGTGGTCGCGCTCTTGCCGGTGCCCGTCGCGCCGAGCAGCACGGTGTTGCGGTCGCCGCGCCGAACCCGGCGCTCAAGCTCATCGATGGCCGCCGGTTGGTCGCCGGCCGGCTGAAACTCACTGACGACCTGGAAGCGGCTGTCCAGCCGGGGAATGTCGAGCGCCATGCCATCAACGGTACGCCGGAGGTCCGACAGGAACGGCCGTCACGCCAGGTACGTGATCAGCTTCAATATTCCCATTGTGTGGCCCATGTCACCGGGACTACCCTCTTCATGTAGGCCGCTCGCGGCGGCCGACCGGGCCGGTGGCCAGGCCAACATCAAGGCCGGTCACCCCCGGCACTGCGGTCGCAGCACCCGGCTCGTCCGGCGTGCGCACCCGTGTGGTCGCGCTCGAGGCGCAGACCGGCCGCCGCGAGCGCCCCTGCTCGTCACCCCGGCGCCTCCCCGCCCGTTTCATCTCCGTGGACACCTCTCCGACCCCGGCGCCCGACACCGCCCGCACCGCCACACCCCGGCCGGACGACCCGAGCACCGCCCGCACCGCCACACCCCCGCCGGACGACCCGGGCACCGGCAGCGGGCGGCACCGCACCGGCCCGGCCGGCAGCGCCTCGGCGACCAGCCGCACCCCCAGCGACACCGGAGGCAGGCCCACGGCCGGCCGGACCAGCGGCGGCGCGCGCCGAGCCACCGCCGGCCGCAAGACCGACGACACACGGCGGGCCGCCGCCGAGCGAAGCCTCGCGGGAAACCGCGCGACCACCCGCCGCGACGACACCCCGGACACCGCAGACACCACCGGGGCCGCCGACACCACCGGGCCGTCCGCGGCCGGCCGTCGTCGACGTACGGTGCTGCTGTTGCTCGGTCTGACGGCGGTGACGTCCGCGACGGCGCTGGTGCTCGGGCTGTTGAGCTGGGCGCCCGACCCGCCCGAGCCGGCCCGGCCGCTGACCTTGGCGGAGGGCGAGCGCCTGGCCGCCGTGCGGGTCACCAACCTGCGCGACCTGCGCGCCGGCGTACGGGTCACAGCCGGCACCGGCGCCGCCCGCATCGAACTGGTCGGCTGGGTGGACTGGTCCCGGTCGCTGCTCTACCTCGACGTGGGCGGGCCGGGAGCGGGTGCCGAACGCGGACTGTTGCAGAAGAGCGGTCCGGTGCTGGTGATCCGGCCCGATCCGGCGGCGGTACCCACTCCCGCCGCCCCACCACTGATGCCCCCGGCGGACCGGTGGCGGCTGCACCGGCTGGCACCCGGGGCGCACCTGGCACCGGTGCTCGACCTGCTCCTCGATCTCGCCGCCGACCGCCCCGACCCCACGACCCGGACGGCACCGCCCGACGGGGCACGCTGGATCGCCCGGGAGACCGTCCCGGCCGGCCCACTGGACGTCATACAGGCACCACTGCCTACCGGCGCGCCAGCCGCCAGCACGACGATCGGCACCACCAGCGCGGCGACGCCCGCCCCGGACGGGCAGACCCGGTACTGGCTCGATCAGGACGCCCGGCTGCACAAGCTGGTGACCCCGCTGCCCGGTGCCGGACCAGTCACGATGATCTTCAACCGAGCGGATCGGCCGACACTACGGCCGGTCGACCTACTCGGCGGCCGCCCCGGTCTGCCCCGCGCGCTGACCGACGCCGAGCAGCGTCGGCTCGACCGGCTGCCGGCCCGGCTTCGCGCCCACGGCGGTGCCACGGTGACGCTGACCGCACCGATGGGCACGGACACGAACCTGCGGGCCGCCGGCTGGTTGAGCTGGACCGCGCGTACCGCGTACCTCGCGGTCGCCGACCTGGGCGTACCGGACCGCCGGACCCTTCTGCGCCGCGACACCGCCGGTCTGGCCCGGGCGGACCTGCCGGCGGCCGATGCCGGCGGCGGCACCGCCGAGGCGCCGGCCCGGCCGCCGCTGCCGCCCCCGGCCGCCGGATGGCGGGTCTCCCGGCCCGGCCGGGACGACCTGAGTGTGCTGGTCGACGCCGCAGTCGCCGCCGGGTCGGTCGGGCAGCGCGGCGCGGCCGTGCGGGTACGCGAGGACGTCACCGCCGGACGGACCGTGGACGTCATCGAATCGGGTCCCGCCAACGCGCGGCTACGTTACTGGATCGACCGGGACGGGTCGCTCCGCCGGCTCGAGTTGCAGACCGACGCCGGCGCGTGGGCATACCTGGATCTGCAGCCCGCCGTCGTGCCCCGACTGGCTGCCAACCCTCGGCCCGCCACCCCTCGGCCTTCGGCCCCTCGGTCTTCGACCCCTCGCCCCGGTGCCCGCTGACCGGTGCCTCAGGGACGCCAGCCGGTCTGCGCGGCCCACTGCTCGGCCCGCAGGTACTCCTCGTCGAACCATGGGTTGCGGGCCGTGCCGGAATCGCCGGCCTCCGGCGCCGCGTCGACCAGGTCCCGCTTGAACAGCAGGTACGCGGCCCGCTGATCCGGGTCGGCACGCAGGTGGTCGCGCATCAGCAGCGCGTACCGCCAGCCCGGCGAATCCGCCAACCGCACGTGCAGACGAACCGGGCGGGCAGGGTCCGCGCTGCCGTGCAGCCGCTTCTCCCAGCGGCCCCGGCCGGCTGGACGCGGGTCGTCCCACCACTGCCCCGGCACCCGTGGGAACCCGGCGTTCGCCAGCCGATCGGCCAACGGCCCGTCGGCGTCGGCGAGGCTGGAGACCGCCACCTGCACGTCGATGACGTTCCGGGCGGCCAGGCCGGGCACCGCCGTCGAACCGATGTGATCGATCCGTAGGGCATCCGCGCCGAGGGCGTGCTGGATCCGGGCGGCCAGCCGCGCGTACTGCTCCGGCCAACTCGCGTCGGCCCCGGCCAGCTCGGCCGCGTCCGGCGGGACCACCCGCCGCTGGCGCAGGTTGTCCTCATAGGGCACCAACCGCTGCTTCCAGAGCAGGTCGACGGCGTCGTGCAGCGCCGTCAGGCTCCCGTCGTTGGTCAGCACCACGTCCGCCGCCGCCCGGCGGCGGGCGTCGTCGGCCTGCGCGGCGATCCTCCGCTCGGCTTCCGCGCGACCCATCCCCCGGTCGCGCGCCAGCCGCTCCAGTCGGGTCGACACGGCCGTCTGCACCACGACCACCAGGTGGTACGTCGGCGCGAGACCCACCTCGACCAGCAGCGGTACGTCGTTGACGACTATCGCGTCGGGTGCCGCCGCGGCCGCCAGCTCCGCGGTGCGGGCCCGGACCCGGGGGTGGGTGATCGCCTCCAGCCGACGACGGGCGGTCTCGTCGGCGAACACCACAGCTCCCAGTGCGGCACGGTCCAGTGCGCCGTCGGCGTCCACCACCGAGTCGGAGAAGGCGGCGACGATCTCGGCCAGGCCGTCCGTACCCGGCGCCACCACCTCCCGGGCCACCCGGTCGGCGTCAATCAGCACCGCACCCCGCTCGACGAGCCGCGCGGCCACCGCGCTCTTGCCTGACCCGATCCCGCCGGTCAACCCCACCCTCAGCACCCGAACAGTCAACCGGATCGACAAGCCCGCCGCCAAACCCACCCACGGCCCGGCGACCTCCCAAACCACCCCACCACCTCGGGCCGCGACCGCCCCCGCGCCCCGCGCCTCGCGCCCCGCGCCCCGCGCCC
>NZ_PYAC01000029.1:0-17583 GCF_003264475.1 Micromonospora noduli
CTTCGCCGGCAGCCCGGTGTCCGATCTCGGGACCTGAATGACAGATCGGTCTCAGGACCTGCGTGACGCCGCCCGGTTCTCAGGCTGGCATCAGTTCGACGACATCATGCAGTTCGATACGACCAGGGCGTTCGACTGTTGCCCACACGCCGAACGTCAGGTCGTGGTGCTCGGCAACCGTCCTCAAGAGGTGTCCATGCTCCGGGGCGCCCTCCTGTGCGAGGTCGATCATGACGCATCGGGTGAGCCGGCGACGTGGTCGCAACACCACGTCGGATCCGATACGGATGGTTCGCCCGAGCCAGCGATCCTCGGGGAAGTCGCTGCCCGGTACGTCGACGAGCAGATTCGCCCGGAACCGCAATGGATCGATCGGCTCCCCCAACAGGTCATGCAACCGCCGTAGCGCGGCTGTGCTGATCAGGCTTACCGGACCCTCGTCATGGTGCATGACCTTCGCTTCGCGCTCGATCGTCACGCGGCGGGCCAGTACCTCGCTCACAGCCTCGTGTCCTGCGAGCTCATCCGCAGGGAAGCGGCGTCCGTCGGGCAGTTCCACGACCGGCACCGGATCACCAGAATGTCCGCGCAGTGTGAACATGCCAGGCATCCGCCGGAAACGACGGGTGTTCTTCCCACTGCCCAACTTCCCGTCTGCGTCACGCACTGCCCACAGGCGGTCACCAACGAGTCCTCGCTGGTCGACCTCGACTGTTGCTAGCTGCTCACCGAGCAGTGACTTGATCGGATACCGGCGGATCTCGGCTAGCTTCATCGAGGTCACTGTAGATCGCCCCGACCGGGCAAGATCGTCCAGCTCGGATGTGTCACTCACGTCCTGAGACCGATCTGTCATACAGGTCCTGAGACCCGACATCGCCGGCAGCCCGGTGTCGTACTCCGCTTGATCCGTTACACATCAGCTTCACTTGACCGGTTACACCGGCCTTGAGCATGCCGGACACGGTCCGTGACACTGGCCGTCCACCACGCTGATGCCCCAGGCATCCACTTCTGCCGAATTGAAGTGCGTGTCACCAAACGATCACTCTGTGCCGGTCTCGTGGCCGAGGTAAAGCCAGAAGCGCAGGCCCGGGCTCATGCCATCAATCGAGGCAGTGGACATGGACGACGATGTGCTGTGGCTGACCGCCCGTGTCTCGGTGCAGGACCTCAAGCTCGACCCGGTGCCGGTCCTCTGAGACGGGGTCGTCCTTCTCGCCGGCCAGGCAGGTTGGATAGGTACCGTCGTTGTGCAGTGTCCCGCTCACGTCCTGCCAGCGTTCGGCGATTACTGAGTAGATCGTGTCGCCATCGAGAGGGCCCCGTAAGGCCTCGTCTTCCTCAAAGGCGATGGACCTGGTCTGGTCGTTCGACCAGGTGACCGTCCCAACGAGCAGCTCCGGCTTGGCGGTGTGCGGATCGTCGGCAAGCTTGGCCGCCCCGAAGCCGCCGACCAGCCCTACGGCGACCAGCGCTAGGGAGAACGCCATCGTTGCGAGGCGACGACTTGGCGGGGTAGCGACCGCAGCTTGCAGCGCGTCGGCGGATGCCACTGGCATGCCTGCAAGGTACGCGATCGGCGCCCACAGGGCTGGCCCAAAGCGCACTCTGATGCCGCGATCCGCGCGTCTTGACCGGCATCGAGGACCGCTACCCCCGCCGATAGGACGGCCCGGAAGCCGCTGACGGCCTAAAGACGGCATGATCATGGTTCAGCGGTTCCGGACGACCTCAGGTGCAGGTCAGGGCACCTACGCCCGTCACTTGGCGTTGAAGTAGTTGGCCTCCGGGTGGTGGACCACGATCGCGTCGGTGGCCTGCTCCGGCATCAGCTGGAACTCCTCGGACAGCTCGACCCCGATCCGGTCCGCGCCGAGCAGATCCATGATCTTCGCCCGGTCCTCCAGGTCGGGGCAGGCCGGGTAGCCGAACGCGTACCGGCAGCCCCGGTAGTCGTTGTGCAGGATGCCGGCGAGGTCCGCCGGGTCGTCGTGCCCCAGCGGACGACCGTCGGGCAGGGTCATCTCGGCGCGGATGCGCTGGTGCCAGTATTCGGCGAGGGCCTCGGTGAGCTGGACGGAGAGCCCGTGCACCTCCAGGTAGTCGCGGTACTCGTTGCGGGCGAACAGCTTGGCCGCGTACTCGCTGACCGGCTGGCCGACGGTGACCAGCTGCAACGCGACCACATCGAGCTGGTCGCCCTGTGGCCTGAAGAAGTCCGCCAGGCAGAGCCGCCGCTCCTGGCGTTGGCGGGGGAAGGAGAACCGGGCGCGCTCCGCGTGCCCGTTCTCGTCGAGCACCACCAGGTCATTGCCTTCGGAGTACGCGGGGAAGTAGCCGTACACCACGGCTGCCTCAAGGACCTGGTCGGCGATCAGCCGGTCCAGCCAGTACCGCAGCCGCGGCCGGCCCTCGGTCTCCACCAGCTCCTCGTAGGAGGGTCCGCTGCCGCCCCGGACGCCACGCAGCCCCCACTGCCCGGAGAAGGTGGCCCGCTCGTCGAGCAGCGCTGCGTAGTCGGCCATCGGCACGCCCTTGACGACCCGGGTGCCGAAGAACGGCGGGGTGGGCACCGCCACGTCGGCGGCCACGTCGGAGCGGACCGAGGAGTCGTGCAGCTCCGGCAGCGACGTGGTGACCATCGAGCGCTGCCGTTCCCGGCGCGCCCGCCGGGCCGCGAGGGCCGCCTCCCGCTCCGGGTCGATCACCGGGGCGCCGCCGCGCTTGGCGGTCATCACCCGGTCCATCAGGGACAGACCCTCGAACGCGTCCCGTGCGTAGTGCACCTGCCCGGGGAACGTCGACCGCAGGTCGTCCTCGACGTACGCGCGGGTCAGCGCCGCCCCACCCAGCAGGACGGGCCAACGCTCCGCGACCCCGCGGGTGGCCATCTCGGCCAGGTTCTCCTTCATGATGACGGTGCTCTTCACCAGCAGCCCGGACATGCCGATCGCGTCGGCGCGGTGCTGCTCGGCGGCGTCCAGGATGGCGCTGATCGGCTGCTTGATGCCGATGTTCACCACCTCGTAGCCGTTGTTGGACAGGATGATGTCGACCAGGTTCTTGCCGATGTCGTGCACGTCGCCGCGCACGGTGGCGAGCACGATGCGGCCCTTGCCGCCGTCCTCTGCGGTCTCCATGTGCGGTTCCAGGTAGGCCACAGCGGTCTTCATCACCTCGGCGGACTGGAGCACGAACGGCAGCTGCATCTGGCCGGAGCCGAACAGCTCACCGACCACCTTCATGCCGTCCAGCAGGATGTCGTTGATGATCGACAACGGGGACCGGCCGCCGGCCATCGCCTCGTCCAGGTCGGCCTCCAGGCCGTTGCGCTCGCCGTCGATGATCCGCCGCTTGAGCCGCTCGTCCAGCGGCAGCGCCGCCAACTCCTGGGCGCGGCTGGCCCGGGCGCTGGTCACGTCGACGCCCTCGAAGAGCTCCAGGAAACGTTGCACCGGGTCGTATCCCTCGCGACGCCGGTCGTACACCAGGTCCAGGGCAACCTCGCGCTGCTCGTCGGGGATCTTCGACATCGGCAGGATCTTGCTGGCGTGCACGATCGCCGAGGTCAGGCCGGCCTGCACACACTCGTGCAGGAACACCGAGTTGAGCACCTGCCGGGCCGCCGGGTTGAGCCCGAACGAGATGTTCGAGATGCCCAGTGTGAAGTTGACCCCCGGGTAGCGGCGGGAGATCTCCCGGATCGCCTCGATCGTCTCGATGCCGTCGCGGCGGGTCTCCTCCTGGCCGGTGGCGATCGGGAAGGTCAGCGCGTCGATCAGGATGTCGGAGCGGTCCATGCCCCACCGGCCGGTCAGGTCGTCGATCAACCGCGCCGCGACCCGGACCTTCCACTCCTGGGTACGGGCCTGGCCCTCCTCGTCGATGAGCAGCGCCACCACCGCCGCGCCGTGCTCACGGACGATCGGCATCACCCGTGCGTACCGGGATTCGGGGCCGTCGCCGTCCTCGAAGTTCACCGAGTTGACCACGCAGCGGCCGCCGAGCATCTCCAAGCCGGCCTCCACCACGTTCGGCTCGGTGGAGTCCAACATGATCGGCAGGGTGGACGCGGTGGCGAACCGGCCGGCCAGCTCCCGCATGTCCTGTGTGCCGTCGCGGCCGACGTAGTCCACGCACAGGTCGAGCAGGTGCGAGCCGTCGCGCGCCTGACTGCGGGCGATCTCCACACAGGCCCGCCAGTCGCCGGCGAGCATCGCCTCCCGGAACGCCTTCGAGCCGTTGGCGTTGGTCCGCTCCCCCACCATCAGCACCGACGCGTCCTGGGCGAACGGCACCGGGTGGTAGACCGAGGAGACGCCCGCCTCGTGCTGGGGCTCGCGGGCCGGAGCGGTGACGCCGTGCAGGCGCTCGGCCAGCACGCGGATGTGCTCCGGGGTGGTGCCGCAGCAGCCGCCGACCAGCCCCACGCCGTACTCGGTGATGAACCGCTCCAGGGCCTCGGCCAGCTCCACGGGAGTCAGCGGGAAGTACGCCCCGTCGGCGGTCAGCACCGGCAGGCCGGCGTTCGGCATCACCGACAGCGGGATGCGGGAGTGCTGCGACAGGTAGCGCAGGTGCTCGCTCATCTCGGCCGGGCCGGTCGAGCAGTTGAGCCCGATCAGGTCCACGCCGAGCGGCTCGATCGCGGCGAGGGCCGCCCCGATCTCGCTGCCGACCAGCATGGTGCCGGTGGTCTCCACGGCCACGTGACAGATGATCGGCACCGACTGGCCCAGCTCGGCCATCGCCCGCTTCGACCCGACCACTGCCGCCTTGACCTGGAGCAGGTCCTGGCAGGTCTCGATGATCAGCGCGTCCGCGCCGCCGACGATAAGACCCGCGGCGTTCTCCTGGTAGGCGTCGCGCAGGGTCGAGTAGGCGGCGTGCCCGAGGGTGGGCAGCTTGGTGCCCGGCCCGATCGAGCCGAGCACGAACCGGGGCCGCTCCGGGGTGCTGGCCGCGTCGGCGGCCTCCCGGGCGATCCGGGCGCCCGCCTCGGACAACTCGCGGATGCGGTGCGGGATGTCGTACTCGGCGAGGTTGGCGAGGTTGGCCCCGAAGGTGTTGGTCTCCACGCAGTCGGCACCGACGGCCAGGTAGGCGTCGTGCACGCCGCGCACCACGTCGGGGCGGGTGACGTTGAGGATCTCGTTGCACCCCTCAAGCCCGTCGAAGTCGTCGAGCGTGAGGTCCGCGGCCTGAAGCATCGTGCCCATCGCGCCGTCGGCGATGAGAATCCGCTCAGCCAGCACATCCATCAATGAAGTCCGCACCCGTTCAGGTTAGTGCGATTCGGCCGGACTCCACGACCATCCTCGAGCGATCCCCTATTGTGTCACGGTTATCACCCTGTCTGGTTCGTTCGGGTATGACCTGCTGCCGGAGCGGCCGACCGGCGCGGCCGACGGGCCGCACCCTCGCCCTGCACGTAGGCTGACGGACGTGAAGGACAACAGGGACGCCGCCGTGCCACACGGTATGACGACCGGGCGCGGTCCCGGCGCCAGCCGCGACGAGCAGGGTGAGGTGACGGCGTGACCGAGTTCGACGGACTGCCGGTGCTGCGGTCCCCGGTGGCGATCGCCGCGTTCGAGGGCTGGAATGACGCCGCCGACGCGTCCACCGCCGCGGTCGAGCACCTGGAGCAGGTCTGGAACGCCCGGCAGATCGCCGAGCTGGATCCGGAGGACTTCTACGACTTCCAGGTCAGTCGGCCCACCATCACCATGGCCGACGGGGAGACCCGACGGGTGGAGTGGCCGACGACCCGGTTCATGGTGGCCAGCCCGGAGGGCACCGACCGTGACGTGGTGCTGATCCGCGGCATCGAGCCGAGCATGCGCTGGCGGACGTTCTGCGAGCAGGTGCTCGAGATCTGCCACAGCCTGGAGGTGGAACGGGTGGTGCTGCTCGGCGCGTTGCTGGCCGACGTGCCGTACACCAGGCCGCTGCCGATCAGCGGCAGCGCCTCTGACGCGCAGGCCGCCGAGCGCTACCAGCTCACCCCCACCCGCTACGACGGGCCGACCGGCATCGTCGGCGTGCTGCACGACGCCTGCACCCGCGCCGAGGTGGACGCCGTCTCGTTCTGGGTGCACGTACCGCACTACGCCAACAACCCCCCCTGCCCGAAGGCCACCCTCGCCCTGCTGCACCGGGTCGAGGAGGTCGTCGACCTGCCGGTGCCGATGGCCGACCTGGCCGAGGAGTCCGCCGAGTGGGAGCAGCGGGTGCGCAGCGCCGCCGAGCAGGACGCCGAGCTGGGCGAGTACGTCCGCGAGCTGGAAGAACGGGTCGGCGACGAGGGGATCACCCCGTTGACCGGCGACGAGATCGCCCAGGAGTTCGAGAAGTACCTGCGCCGCCGGGGTGGTTCGGCGGGCCCCACCGCCGGCTCCTGGTAGCACTGTTTCGCTGCGGGCCTTCGGACCTTTTGTGGTCCGAAGGCCCGCTTTCGCGTGTCCGGGGTGGCGCCGTCACAACCGCTGGGGCATCCTAGGAACCTAGATGTGATCAAGGAGGCGAGTGTGCAGATCAATCCCGGTGCCGCGGAGTTCCCGCACCGACAGATCGCCGCGCAGCTCAAGGCCCAGGTCCGCCGCGGCGACTGGGGGCCGGGCGAGCGGCTGCCGTCCATCCCGGCCATCGCCGAGATGTTCGGCGTCGCCAAGCAGACCGTGCAACGCGCCGTCGACCAGCTGCGGGTCGAGGGCATCCTGATCACCAAACCCGGCTCCGGTACGTACGTCCGGGGCACCCGCCGCCGCCTCAACCGCCTCTCCCGAGGCCGGTACGGCGGCTTCCGCGGCTACCACACCGACCTGGCCGCCCGATACCGCCAACAGCTCGTCTCCGTGGGGCACGCCCCCGCCCCGGCCGAGGTGGCCGACGCCTTCGGCGTGTCAGACGGCACCAACCTGCTCTGCCGCCGACACCTCGTCCGCACCGACGACTCCCCCGTCGAGGTGGGTGCCTCCTGGTTCCTGCCCCGCGACACCGCCGGCACCTCGCTGGAGCGCACCGAGGCGTTCGGCCGGCCGCTCTACCAGGAGGCCGAGGAGGCGACCGGACGACGGTACGTCTCGGCCACCGACACGATCAGCGCCCGCCAGCCGAGCCGGGAGGAGGCCGAGACCCTCCAGATCCGGCCGGACACCCCGGTGCTGCACCTGCTGCACGTCGCGTACGACGCGCACCGCAAGCCGATCGAGGTGTCCCAGGCGACCTGGCCCGGCCCCATGACCACCCTCACCGAGGAGTACAAGATCCCCGGCCCGACCCCCGACCCGGAACCCGACCCCGGCCTGGTCCTGGGCTGAACCCTCGCCAAGGTCGACTCGGTTTCCTGGAAGTCGGGGCATCGCAGCGCCCGGGACACCGCGACCTTCTGAAAATCGAGTCGATCAAGCGCGCGGCACGACGCGCGTGGGCTAGAGGCGGATGCCCAGGAGGGCGTCGACAGTCTTCGCGAAGAGGGCAGGCGCTTCGGAATCGTCGGTGGCACCGGCGAGGGTCGCCTCGGCCCAGCGGTCGGCTGCGGCCAGGGCTCCGGGGGTGTCCAGGTCGTCGGCCAGGCGTGCGCGTACCTCGGACAGCAACTCGACCCCGGACGGCCCGGCAGGCGCGGCGGCGGCCCGCCGCCAACGGTCCAGGCGCTCGTACGCGGCGGTGAGCAGGTCGTCGGTCCAGGTGCGGTCGCTGCGGTAGTGCCCGGAGATCAGCGCCAGCCGGATCGCCATCGGGTCGACCTTGTCGGCGCGCAGCCGGGACACGAAGACCAGGTTGCCGCGGGACTTGGACATCTTCTCGCCGTCCAGACCGATCATGCCGGCGTGGACGTAGTGCTCGGCGAACGGCGCCTGGCCGGTGAGCCGCTCGGCGTGCGCGGCGGATGCCTCGTGGTGCGGGAACAGCAGGTCGTTGCCGCCGCCCTGTACGTCGACCCGGTCGCCGAGCAGGTTGAGCGCGATCACTGCGCACTCGATGTGCCAGCCGGGGCGGCCCGGGCCCAGCTCGCCGCCCGGCCAGGACGGCTCGCCCTCGCGGGCGCCGCGCCACAGCAGCGGGTCCAGTGGGTCCCGCTTGCCGGCCCGGTCGGGGTCGCCGCCGCGCTCGGGGAAGATCTCCAGCATCTGCTCGCGGGTCAGGTTCGACTCGTAGCCGAAGCTGGGAGTGGCGGAGATGTCGAAGTAGACGTCGCCGGTGCCGTCGTCGAGCCGGTACGCGGCGCCATCCTTGAGCAGCACCTCGACCTTGTCGGCGATGTCCGGAATCGACTCGACAGCGCCCACGTAGTGCTCCGGCGGGATGATTCGCAGCGCCTCCATGTCCTCCCGGAACAGCGCCGTCTCGCGCATCGCCAGGACCACCCAGTCCTCGCCGTCGCGGGCGGCCCGCTCCAGCAGTGGGTCGTCGATGTCGGTGACGTTCTGCACGTAGCGCACCGGGCGGCCGGCGTCGCGCCACATCCGCTGCACCAGGTCGAATGTGATCATGGTGGCGGCGTGACCGAGGTGCGTGGCGTCGTACGGGGTGATGCCGCAGACGTACATGCTTCCCGCGTCGGCCGGCTCACTCGGGTGGACACCCTGCCGCGCCGAGTCGTACAACGCCAGTGGCTCGCCCCTGCCCGGCAGCCGTGGCACCTCGTGTCCCGCCCAAGACTCCATGGGATCAGCCTAGCCAGCCCGACGACGACGCCGGAGCACCCCACGGGTGATCAAGATGACAGCGGGTCACATGGGCGGCCAGGGCATCGCCGGCCAGTCCTCCGGAGGCTGGGGGAAGCAGCCGGTCTCGCGCAGCCGGTCGACCCGGGCGGCCACCTCGGCCACCTCGCTGATCGTCAGGTGGTCGGCCAACTCCGCGCCGAGCGCACCGGCGACCTGCCCGGCCAGTGCGTCGAGCATCTCCACGGCGTCCGCGGGCAGCCGCTTACCGGCCCAACCCCAGAGCACCGTGCGCAGCTTGTCCTCCACGTGGAAGCTCACCCCGTGGTCCACGCCGTAGATCCGGTCGTCGGCGCCGACGAGCACGTGACCGCCCTTACGGTCGGCGTTGTTGAGCACCGCGTCGAGCACCGCGAGCCGGGCCAGCCGCGGGTCGTCGGCGTGCGCGAGGGCGTACGCGGCGCCGTCGTCGTCGCGGGCCGCGGCGATCGGGATCCAGCGCGGCGGCAACTCCCCGGCGGGCAGGAAACCGACGAGCGGTTCGGCGTCCTCCGGCTCGTCGATCCACAGCTGGCAGGAGCCGGGGCCGAACGGGCCGTCCCGCAGCACGGTGGGCGGCACCAGGTCCCATCCGGTGGCCCGGGAGACCAGGTACGCCGAGACCTCCCGACCGGCCAGGGTGCCGTCGGGGAAGTCCCAGAGGGGGCGCTCGCCACGGACCGGCTTGTAGACGCAGCGGGCGGTCAACCCGTCCAGGGTCAGGATGCCGCGCAGCGTCGTGTTCGACGCGTCGACCAGCCGACCCTCCAGGTCGAGGACGCCGTCACGCAGCAGCCGCAGCGCGGCGTCGCCGTCCTGGCGAGGCTGGAGGCCGGACGAGGTCACCGGTGATAACCGTTGTGCCGCGGGCAGAGGTGCCCGGCGGGGTCCAACGGTTGGCCGCAGAGCGGGCACGGTGGCCGGCCCGCGTTGACCACTCGCCGGGCCCGCTCGATGAACTGGCGGGTCGCCTGCGGAGTGAGCCGGACCCGGAGCCGATCCAGGTCCTCGTCCGGCTCTTCGTCCTCGTCGTCGTCCTCGTCCTCGTCGTCCTCGTCGCCGAGCTCGACCTCGGGCTCCACCTCGCCCGCCGCGATCGCCTCGATCACCACGGTCGCGGTGTCCACGTCGAAGGCCAGCCCGAGCGTCCCGACCCGGAACTCCTCGTCGACCGGAGTGTCCAGCGGCTCGTTGTCGCCGATCACCGGCGCCAGCTCGGGCAGGTCCACCCCGAAGCGACGCTGCGCCTCGGTGAGCAGCTCCTCAAGCTTCTCGGCGAGCAGGGACACCTGGACCTTCTCCAGCGCGACGCTGACCAGCCTGCCGCCGCCGCGGGCCTGCAGGAAGAACGTGCGCTCCCCCGGCGGCCCGACAGTCCCGGCGACGAACCGCTCCGGCGGTTCGAAGGCGTGCACCTGGTGGGTCATACCCACGACCCTATCCGGCCCGCCTTGGCGTCGCGCACCCCACCGACGCGAATCGCCGCAGCGGCGGCGCGCCCGGCGTACCAGGGCCTAAACCCGGGCGTGGCGGCCTTTCTGGCGTGCGCCGACGCTCCGGCCGGGGGCGGTGTCGTGACGCGCCTCACCGCGACGCACCCGCCCCGCCGCCGACGGCCGCGTCCGAGTCGGCCACGCGGTTCGCGCGCCGACGCCGCTTGACCGGCGGCGGCACCAGTGCCGCCAGGTCGCCACCGGTGTCGTTGAGTCGCACCAGAAACGGACGCAGCGGCGTGAACCGGATCGCCGTCACCGACGCCGGGTCGGCCACGATCCGCTGAAAGGCATCCAGGTGTACGCCGAGCGCGTCCGCCACGATGGCCTTGATCACATCGCCGTGGCTGCACGCCAACCAGACCGCCTCGGGCCCGTGCTCGGCGGTCACCCGGGCGTCCCAGGAACGCACCGCCGCCACGGCACGCGCCGCCATCGCCGCCATCGCCTCCCCACCGGGGAAGACCGCCGCGCTGGGGTGCTGCTGGACCACCGGCCAGAGCGGCTCCTTGGCGAGCTTCTTCAGCGGCTGCCCCTCCCAGCTGCCGTAGTCGCACTCGATCAGCCCGTCCTCGACCACCGGGGCGGCCTGCGGGAGCGCCAACTCCAGGGTCTGCCGGCACCGGATGAGCGGGCTGGTCACCACCGCGGCCAGCGGCACCGCCCGCAACCGCTCGCCGACCGCGGTGGCCTGGGCGCGCCCGGTGTCGTCCAACTCGACCGGCTGGCGGCCGGCCAGGCCGCCATCGGCGTTCGCCGTGGTTCGGCCGTGTCGCAGAAGCAGAAGGGTCGCCACGGGACCACCCTATGACCTGGGCCCGGCGCCGGGCCGTCGCGGGCTCTGGCGGCACCACCCGGGGAGCGGCGGGACGACGAGTGCGGCCCCCGGCTGCGCCTGCGGGCGGAGCCGGGGGCCGTCGGCAGATCGGTCAGGTGGCGTCGATCGTGCCGGTCAGCAGCAGAGCCAGGACCAGGGTGCCCAGCGCGACCCGGTACAGCACGAAGACGTACAGGGTGTGGTGGGCGACGTAACGCAGCAACCAGGCGATGGCCGCGTAGCCGATGCCGAACGCGATGAGGGTGGCCACGATCGTCTGGGCCACCGTGGGCACTGACGTGCCCGGGGCCGACGGTTCGAAGACGTCCCCGAGGCTGAACACGCCGGACATCACCACCGCCGGAATGGCCAGCAGAAACGAGTACCGTGCCGCCGCCTCCCGGGTCAGGTTGAGCAGCAGACCTGCGGTGAGCGTGCCGCCGGAGCGGGACACCCCGGGGACCAGCGCCATCGCCTGGGCGAAGCCCATCACGATGCCGTCCTTCATCCGGAAGTTCTCCAGGGTGCGGGTCTGCCGCCCCCAGTACTCGGCGAACGCCAGCACGAAGGCGAACACGATCAGCGTGGTCGCCACCACCCACAGGTTGCGCCCGGCGGTCTTGATCTGGTCCTTGAACACGAAACCGAACAGCCCGATCGGGATCGAGCCGACGATCACGTACCAGCCCATCCGGTAGTCGAGGCTGGAGCGGACCGACTTGTCCCGGATGCCCACCAGCCAGGTCCGGGTGATCCGCCAGATGTCCTTGGCGAAGTAGATCAGCACTGCCGCTTCGGTGCCGAGCTGGGTGACCGCTGTGAACGACGCGCCGGCGTCCCGGTCGAAGAAGATCGCCGAGGTGATGCGCAGATGCCCCGACGAGCTGACCGGAAGGAACTCGGTCAGTCCCTGGACGATGCCCAGGACAATGGCCTCGACCCAGGTCACTCGCCGACTCCCGAGAGGTCGAGAGCCTCGGCGACGGTACGCAGGGTCTGCACACCGCTGTCCCGGTCGGCCACGAAGAGCGTCACCGACAGCGTGGTGACGCCGGCCGCGGCGTACTCCCGCATCCGCTCGGCGATGCGCTCCTTCGGGCCCAGCAGCGAGGTGCGGTCGATGAACTCCATGGGTACGGCGGCGGCGGCGTCGCGCTGCCGCTTGGCCAGGTACAGGTCCTGCACCTCGCGGGCGGCGTCGCCGTAGCCCATCCGGGTGGCGAGCTGGTTGTAGAAGTTCTGCTGCCGGCTGCCCATGCCACCCACGTAGAGAGCGGCGTACCAGCGGACGAGTTCGGCGCAGGAGGCCACGTCATCGCCGATCACCACGGGCACCGACGGCACCACGTCGAACCCGGCCAACTCCTTGCCGACCTTGGCCCGTCCGGCGGCCACCGAGGCGAGCTGCTCCTCGGCGAACTCCGGGGCGTAGAACACGGCCAGCCAGCCGTCGGCGATCTCGCCGGCCAGCTCCAGGTTCTTCGGGCCGACAGCGGCCAGGTAGATCGGTATGTGCTCGCGGGGCGGGTGGAAGCCCAGCCGCAGGGCCTTGCCCGGGCCGTCCGGCAGCGGCAGCGTGTAGTGCTCGCCGTCGTACGCCACCTCCTTGCGGGCGATGGCCAGCTTGACGATGTCGACGAACTCGCGGGTCCGCGCGAGGGGCTTGGCGAAGCGCACGCCGTGCCAGCCCTCGGACACCTGCGGGCCGGAGACACCCAGGCCGAGGCGGAACCGACCGCCGGAGAGCGCGTCGATAGTGGCGGCGGTCATGGCGGTGGCCGCCGGCGTACGGGCGGGGATCTGCATCACCGCGGCGCCGACGTCGATCCGTTCGGTCTGGCCGGCCATCCAGGCGAGCATGCTGGGCGAGTCGGAGCCGTACGCCTCCGCCGCCCACACCACCGAATAGCCCAGCCGGTCCGCCTCCTGGGCCAGCGCCAGGTGGTCGGCCGGTGTGCTCCACGCCGTCTGGTATCCGAGACTGAGCCCGAGTCGCACTGGTCCTCCCCCATCCGTGGCACAGGTCGCCCCAGGTTACGCAATGCCGATAACGGACTCGATCACCGGCTCGACCCCTTTGATCCCCCCTCCATCGGGGCAGCCCGGGGCGGCGGAACCGGCAGAACCGGCAGAGATACGGGAGCGAGGATATCCGTGGCGGCACGTTCGAAATAAGGTTCACCCATGCAACAGCGACCGCTCGGCCGAAGCGGGCTGGCGGTTTCCCGGCTCGCGCTCGGCACCATGACCTGGGGCCGGGACACCGACGCCGACGATGCGGCCGCTCAGCTGAAGAGTTACCTCGACGCGGGCGGCAACCTGATCGACACCGCCGACGTGTACGGCGACGGCGACGCCGAGTCGGTGATCGGCTCGCTGCTGGGCTCCCTCGTCCCCCGTGAGGAGCTGCTGATCGCCACCAAGGCCGGGTTGCGCCCCGGCAGTGGCCGACGTCGGGACGGCTCCCGGGGGCACCTGCTGCGCACGTTGGACGCGTCGCTGCGCCGGCTCGGCACCGACCACGTCGACCTGTTCCAGGTGCACGGGTACGACCCGGACACCCCGCTGGAGGAGACCCTGGCCGCCCTGGACCACGCGGTGGCCAGCGGCAAGGTCCGCTACGTCGGGGTGTCGAACTTCTCCGGCTGGCAGACGGCGCGGGCCGCCGCCTGGCAGACCGCCTGGCCGGGGCGGGCGCCGGTGGTCGCGTCCCAGGTGGAGTATTCGCTGCTGGAGCGGGGCGTGGAGCGGGAGGTGCTGCCCGCGTGCGACGCGCTCGGTCTCGGCGTGCTGCCCTGGTCGCCGCTGGGCCGGGGCGTGCTCACCGGCAAGTACCGGCACGGCCGCCCGGCCGACTCCCGGGCCGCGTCGCCGCACTTCGAGCGGTTCGTCTCGACCTACCTGGAGCCGCGCTGCTCCAGCATTGTGGAGGCGGTGGCGACCGCGGCCGGTGGGCTGGGGGTGTCGCCGTTGGAGGTGGCGTTGGCGTGGATCCGGGACCGGCCCGGCGTGACCGCGCCGATCCTCGGCGCGCGAACGGTCGGGCAGCTCCTCGGTGCGCTCGCAGTGGAGCGGATCACCCTGCCCGAGGAGATCACCACCGCGCTGGACGACGTCTCCGCGGTGCCGGTCGGCTACCCCGAACGCGACGGCTGACCGGCCGGCCGGGTCACGGCTGGCCCCGCCCGCCGGGTCACGGCTGGCCCAGCACGCCGGGTCACGGCTGGCCCCGCAGGCCGGGTCACGGCGTTGGGCGCTGTCCGGGGAGGTCGTGGATCGCGGTCAGGAAGCGCGACTGATCGTCGCGGAGCGCGGGCTGGGTGAGCCGGATCCACGAGCCGTCGTCGAAGACGATCGTGGACGTCAGCTGCACGAGCCCGGTCGCGCCGCGCTCCGAGTCGACCCGGGCCACCCGGTCGCGGCGCACACTCCACAGCACCCGCGGTTGCCGTCGGTCGGGCCGGTCGGCGTCCGGGCGGGGGCCCATCCGCAGCAGGTGCAGGTGGGTGTCGGTCACCGCCAACGGGGTGCCGCTGTAACGCTCCAGGAAGAGCAGCAGGCTGCCGGCGAGGGTGGCGAGGTCGCCGCTGAAGACGAACCGGCGACGGTAGGCGATCTCGGCGAGCTGCTCGGCCAGCGGGCGGTACAGGCTGAGCCGGAACAGGGCGCGGAACGCCTCCTGCTCCTCGGTGAGCGGGATGGGATCGCGCTGCACCCGCTGGTGTGGGGCCGGCTCCGGTTCGGCCGCCTCCGGCACGCCGGCGGCGATGGCACCGGCCTTACCGGGCAGCAGCAGCACGCCAGCGGCCAGCCGGACCGGCGTCAGCACCGCGTCCACCCAGACCACCGGGTTGACGATGTTGAGTAGCCCGAACAGCACCTTCGGGTCGAGCGAGTCGACAAACTCGTCGGCCATCACATCGGCGAGCTGCCGACCGGCCTTGTGGGTCTGCGGGGCGCGGACCGGGCCGAGCCCCACGTAGCGCAGCTCCTGCCCGGGCAGCAGTGGCGCGACGAGAGCACGTTCGGGTTCGTCGCTGGTGCGGAACTCGTCGCGCAGCTCGCGGGCCTTGTCCCGGGCGGCCCGCGCGCCGCCGAGCACCGCGTCGGTGAACCGACCGAGCCGGCCTCGCTCCCCTGACATCACGCGTTCCTCCCTAGCGGCCCGCCGGCTGACCCGCCGGCGGCTGCCCGAAGACATTCTGGTCGATCCAGTCCGCGCCGCCCTGCACCGCCTGGTCGATCTGGTCGCCGACCTGTTCGCTGCCGGGAACGGAGAGCCCGCTGGTCAACGCGACAGTCCCCCAGGTGACGCCGTGCACGACCGAGTTCGGCACGTTCCACGGCAGGTTCGTCGCCCAGTCCCGGGCGATCACCCGGGCCCCGTCGGCGACCCCGTGCGCCCGCAGCGCGGCGGCCCGGTCGAGGACGCCCATGTCGAACGGGGAACCGGACTTGCCCAGCTTGTAGGTGCCCTTCGTGGGGTCGAAAATCTTGTGGAACCACTTGTCGGCCTTGCCGGCGGCGTGTCGCTTGTCGGCGTACTTCTTGCCGGTACGCAGCTTGTCCTGCATCTTGACCAGCTTGTCGAGGTGTGCCTGCAGCTTGCGCAGGTACAGCATGACCCGCTGGAGCAGGCGGATGACCTTCTGCAGGTGCACCGCCAGCGGTCGGATGACCTTCAGCATCCGGGTGACCACGACCAGGGCCCTGGTCACTGTCACGCCGACGCCGACCGCCCAGGACGCCCCCATGGTCACCGGCGCCATCAGCAACGCCGTCACCAGCGTCACCAGGAGGAAGTTCACGAACTCCACGCAGAGGTCCACGAGCACGTCGTGCACGGTCTGCAGGCCGTCGGCGACACTGCGCAGGTATTCCGCTGTCGCGGCGAACTGGTCGGCGACGTCGAGGAGCTGCTGTTCCACCTCGGCCAACCGCTGGCCGTACGCCACACCGGACGGTGAGCGCCAGCCGGCCTGCGCGGACTCCCGGGTGCCGCGGTGACCCTGGGCCAGCTCGCGCACCTGCCCGGCCAGCGCGTCCCACTCGGTGGCCTTCGCGCGCAGCACGGCGGGCTCGCCGTCGACCAGGTCGACGAGCTGGATCAGTGGCCAGGCAAGGGTCCGGCAGACACTGTCGACGGCGTCCTGCACTCCGGAGAGTGCGCTGTCCAGGCCGTTCCACAGTTGGACGGCGCTGCCGGCCGGGCCGCTCATCCGGGCAGCCCCGACTGGATGGCCTTGAATCCGGCGTCGAGGTCCCGTTCGTTGTGCTCGTACGCCTCGACCGTGTCGGCCAGCGCCGTGGCGACCCGGCCGAACGCGGCGTTCGCGGCGGCGAACAACTCCTTGCCGCCGGTGACCTGCTCGGCGTACTTGTCGCGGAGCATGTCGCTGGCGAACGGCAGGTGACCGAAGGCGTCCGACGGCACGTCGCCGGCCGAGACGATCTGCCGCTCCAGCGCGGCCAGCGAGCTGGCGACCTGCTTGGCGGCTGTCTCCAGTCGACGGACCGCCTGCACGTCGACATCGATATCCGGCGGCATGCCGTTCCTCCCCCATGAGTCGAGCGCACCGACGATACGATCTCCCGGCCGCCGGGCACCACCCGGTCGCACGATTCACGGGGAGGAATCTCATGACGGACCCGACGTCCGCGTTCGACGCGCTCGCCGGGCGGATCGCCGACATCGAACGCCGGTTCGCGGGCCTCCGCGACGACCTGGCCGAGCTGTCCGGCACCGCTGTCGACGAGAGCGGGCTGGTCTCGGCGACCGTCGACGCCACCGGCGCGCTGACCGGCCTCACCCTCGCGCCCGCCGCCCTGCGCGCCGGCACGGAGGGGGTGGCCGAGCTGGTGCTCGACGCGTACCGGCGGGCTCGTGAGGTCGCCTCCGGGCACGTCGACGAGCACACCGAGGGGTTGGACGTCGCGCTCGGCGCGGGGCTCGGCGACCTGTTCGGCACTCCGGGGGACTTCTCGGCGCTGGGCCGGCTGGAGGAGACCGTGGCCCGGCTCGGGCGGCTGGACGACCGCCTGCCGGGCGCACCGGCGTGACGTCGCCGACCTGGCCGGAGATTGCCGCTCGGCTGCGGGACACCGTCGCCCGCTGCGACCGGGACACCGACCTGGAGCTCTCCGCCGGTCCGCGCGGGATCCGGCTGCTGGTGCGCCGCGAGGTGGTGCGGGTGATCTGCCCCGGCCACGACGAGGCACGCCTGGCCGCGCTCGGCTGGCACCGCCCGACCGGCGACGAGGGCTGGTGGTACGAGGCTGCGCGCACTCCGGAGCAGGTGGAGCGGCTCAGCGTGTTCGTGACCCGTACCGCCGCCGAGGTGTTGACCGACGAACCCGGCACGCTCTCCTGCCGGGCGCTGCCGGCGGCCGCGCACCCCGGCCCGCCGGCGGCACCGGCCGCGGGCCCCGGCCCGCCGGCGGCGCCGGCCGCGCACCCCGGACCAGCGGCTCCGGCCGCCCCGGCTGGACCGGCGGTGCCGGCTGCGCGACCTGGACCAGCGGTTCCGGCCGCTCGGCCCGGACCGGCGGCGCCGGCTGC
>NZ_PYAC01000003.1:0-59487 GCF_003264475.1 Micromonospora noduli
CTGAACAAGCGAACACCCGTGACTTTGTGCCGGGGTTGTTTGATATGTTCATAGAGTTACGGCGGTCATGGCGGAGGGGAAACGCCCGGTTACATTCCGAACCCGGAAGCTAAGCCCTCCAGCGCCGATGGTACTGCACTCGTGAGGGTGTGGGAGAGTAGGACGCCGCCGGACAATCTTCCAGTCGAGGGCCGCCCCATCAGGGTCGGCCCTCGACTGCGTAGCGCCATTGGTGGCGCAATCAGGAAGGATGTACCTGTGAGTTCAGGACCGCAGGGCGGAGACCGTCCCCGTCGTTACGAAGACCGTACTGACGGTGCGGGCGGAAGCGACCGCGGCCCGCGCCGCGATGACCAAGGCCGGCCCCCGTATCGGGGAGACCGCGACAGCGGCGGCGCCCGAGGCGGATACGCCGGCGGCCGCGACTCTGGCTCCCGTGGTGGTGACCGGGACAGCTCGCGCTCCAGCGCCCCCCGCGAGGGCGGCTACCGTGGCGGCGATCGCCGTGAAGGTGGTTTCCGGGGCGGCGACCGCGACGGTTCGCGTTCCAGCGCTCCGCGCGAGGGTGGCTACCGTGGCGGCGACCGTGATGGGTCACGCTCGGGTGCTCCGCGTGAGGGCGGGTTCCGGTCCGGCGCTCCCCGTGAGGGTGGTTACCGCGGCGGCGACCGCGACAGTTCGCGTTCCAGCGCTCCGCGCGAAGGTGGCTACCGTGGTGGCGACCGCGACGGTGGTTTCCGTGGCGGCGATCGCCGTGAGGGTGGTTTCCGCGGTGGTGACCGCGACGGTTCGCGTTCGGGCGCTCCCCGTGAGGGTGGCTTCCGCGGTGGTGACCGCGACGGTTCGCGTTCGGGCGCTCCCCGTGAGGGTGGCTTCCGCGGTGGTGACCGTGAGGGTGGTTTCCGTGGTGGTGACCGTCGTGAGGGTGGTTACCAGGGCGGCGACCGCACTCGTTCCGGCCCGCCGCGTGAGGGTGGTTTCCGCGGTGGCGACCGCGAGGGTGGCTTCCGTGGCGGCGACCGTCGTGAAGGTGGCTTCCGGGGCGGCGACCGGGACGGTTCGCGTTCCAGCGCTCCGCGTGAGGGTGGCTTCCGCGGTGGTGACCGCGACGGTGGTTTCCGGGGCGGCGACCGCCGCGAGGGCGGCTTCCGCGGTGGCGACCGCGACGGTTCGCGTTCCAGCGCTCCGCGTGAGGGTGGCTTCCGTGGCGGCGACCGCGACGGTTCGCGTTCCAGCGCTCCGCGTGAGGGTGGCTTCCGCGGTGGTGACCGCGACGGTGGTTTCCGGGGCGGCGACCGCCGCGAGGGCGGCTTCCGCGGTGGCGACCGCGACGGTTCGCGTTCGGGCGCTCCGCGTGAGGGTGGTTTCCGCGGTGGTGACCGTGAGGGTGGTTTCCGTGGTGGTGACCGTCGTGAGGGCGGTTACCAGGGCGGCGACCGCACTCGTTCCGGCCCGCCGCGTGAGGGTGGTTTCCGTGGCGGTGACCGCGAGGGCGGCTTCCGGGGCGGCGACCGTCGTGAAGGTGGTTTCCGGGGCGGCGACCGGGACGGTTCGCGCTCGGGTGCTCCCCGTGAGGGTGGTTTCCGGGGCGGCGACCGTGATGGCTCGCGTTCCAGCGCTCCGCGTGAGGGTGGTTTCCGCGGTGGTGACCGCGAGGGTGGTTTCCGTGGTGGTGACCGTCGTGAGGGCGGTTACCAGGGCGGCGACCGCACTCGTTCCGGCCCGCCGCGTGAGGGTGGTTTCCGTGGTGGCGACCGCGAGGGCGGCTTCCGGGGCGGCGACCGTCGTGAAGGTGGTTTCCGGGGCGGCGACCGGGACGGTTCGCGCTCGGGTGCTCCCCGTGAGGGTGGTTTCCGGGGCGGCGACCGGGACGGTTCGCGTTCCAGCGCTCCCCGTGAGGGCGGCTTCCGGGGCGGCGACCGTCGTGAAGGCGGCTTCCGGGGCGGGGACCGTGATGGTTCGCGCTCGGGCGCCCCGCGTGAGGGTGGTTTCCGGGGCGGTGACCGCGAGGGCGGTTACCGGGGCGGAGAGCGTACCGGCGGTTTCCGGTCCGACGAGCGGCCGCGCCGCGACGGGGAGTTCCGTCGCGATGACCGCACGGGTGGCTCCGAGTCGTCCGAGGGTGGGCGTAGCTCGGCCCCGGCGCTACCGGACGACATTGTCGCGACCGACCTCGACAAGGACGTCCGCGCTGAGCTGCTCTCGCTGAACAAGCCGGTCGCCGAGACTGTGGCCCGGCACCTGGTCGCCACTGGGCAGCTGATCGACGAGGACCCGGCCGAGGCGTTGGCGCACGCGCTGGCCGCCCGGCGGCTCGCGTCGCGCATCTCCGCTGTCCGTGAGGCGGTCGGCCTGGCCGCGTACCGCGCGGGGGAGTGGCAGTCGGCGATCGCCGAGCTGCGCACGTACCACCGGATGAGCGGATTGCAGAGCCACCTGGCCGTGCTCGCGGACTGCGAGCGGGCTCTCGGCCGGCCGGAGCGGGCCATTGACCTGTTCCGTGGCGCGGACCGGGAGAAGCTGGACCAGGCCGTGGCGATCGAACTGCTGATCGTCGCCGCCGGCGCGCGGGGTGACCTCGGGCAGAAGGACGCCGCGGTCGCGATGCTCCAGGTTCCGGACCTCACCAACGAGGCCACCGTGCCGTGGACGGCCCGGCTGCGGTACGCGTACGCCGACGCGCTGCTCGCGGTGGGCCGGCGCGAGGAGGCCCGCGAATGGTTCTCCCGCGCTGCCGACGTGGACACCGAGGGCGAGACCGACGCCGCCGAGCGGCTGCTCGAACTCGACGGCGTTGTCATCGAGGGTGACGACGAGGACGAGGCCGCCGAGGAGATCGCCGCGGGCCCGGGCGCTCCCGGCGCGGTGCCGGCCCGACCCGACGCCGACCTGGCCGGCGAGGCGAACGACGACGACGATGTCGACGACGATGTCGACGACGACGACGATGACGACGACGACGACGACGACGACGACGATGACGACGATGACGACGATGACGTTGACGACGACGACGAGGACTTCGACGACGACGAGGAGGACGACGCTGTCGGCCGCCCCGCTGACGACGAAGGCTTCGACGGCGAGGACGAGGACCGTCACCCCACCGAGAGCGGCAACCCCGACGCGGCCACCACTGGCGACAGCGGCGTGACCGACGGGGACACGGCGCACGGCGACGCGGCGAACGCCGACGGGACCGTGCCGGCCCGGGACGACGAGTCGGGGTCGACGCAGCGGTGAGCGCGGGCGTGGGGGAGCGGCTGGTCGACGGGTACACCCTGGTCGTCTTCGACCTGGACGGCGTGATCTACCTGATCGACCGGCCGATCCCCGGCGCCGTCGATGCGGTGGCCCGGCTGCACGCCGAGGGGCGGGCGGTCGCGTACGCCACCAACAACGCGTCCCGCCGGTCCAGTGAGGTCGCCGACCTGCTGACCGGGATGGGCGTGCCGGCCCGGCCGGAGGAGGTCCTCACCTCCGCGGCCGCCTCGGCCGAGTTGCTGCGCGACCGGCTGCCCGTCGGCGCGTCGGTGCTGGTGGTCGGCGCGGAGGCGCTGCGCGCGGAGCTGCGCGCGGTCGGTCTGAACCCGGTCACCCAGGCCGATGAGAAGCCAGCCGCGGTGGTGCAGGGGTACGGCCCGCAGGTCGGCTGGGCCGAGCTGGCCGAAGCGTCGGTAGCGGTGCGGGCGGGTGCCATCTGGATCGCCACCAACACCGATCGGACCCTGCCCAGTGGGCGGGGGCCACTGCCCGGCAACGGTTCGTTGGTCGCCGTGCTGCGTACGGCACTGGAGCGGGATCCCGACGTGGTGGTCGGCAAGCCGGAGCCGGCGCTGTTCGAGACCGCCGCCAAGCGCAGTGGCGGTGGGCGGAGCCTGGTGGTGGGTGACCGGCTGGACACCGACATCGAGGGCGCCCGCCGGGCCGGGCTGGACAGCCTGCTCGTGCTCACCGGCGTCAGCGGCGTACCGGAGCTGCTGGCCGCCGAGCCGCGGCGACGTCCCACGTACGTCGCGAAAGACCTGGCGGGGCTCTTCGACCCGGCTGCCGCCGTGCGGGTCCCGGGCCCGGCGGACGCCGGCGGCTGGTCCGTGACCGACCGGGACGGCGTGCTGGAGCTGGCCGGGGCCGGTCGGCCACTGGACGCCCTGGCGGCGCTCTGCGCGGTGGCCTGGTCGGCGTCGGTGCCGGCGCTGCCGAAGATCCGTCCGGTGGGCCCGGACGCGGCCCACGCGGTGGAGAGTTTCGGTCTGACCGCGGTGGCGTGAGCCGGGCGGCCGTCAGAGCAGCTTGCGCAGTTTGAGCAGGTCGAACGGGTTGGCCTTGATCGACACCCGGCGGGACGTCACCGCGCTGGTGACGTCCAGGTCGCCCCGGACCAGGGCGAGCAGGTCGTCGCTGGACGTGCTCAGCGCGATCTTGGCCTTGGGGTCGTCGCCGTCGGTCAGCTCGACCAGTCGGCCGCCGGTGATCCGGCCGTGGAACGCGGTGTCCAGGTCGGTGATCCGGCAGGCCAGCGTCCGGTCCAGGTCGATCCGTTCGCGTACCGTCTCGGCGTTGCGATCCAACCGGGCGGCCAGCTCCTGCAACGCCTGCCGGCACTCGTCCACGCTGGCCACATCTCCCCCTTGTGATCGCCACGCCGTCCTCGGCACCGTACCGCACGGGTCGGTCCGGGGTGCCCGGTAGCGTGACACCTGCACACCCCGCCCCGTGGAAGGACTCAGGCATGCAGGACGCGTGGCGCGCCTACCTCGAGCTGGCCATGGGCCTTGCGGAGGCGCCCCGGAAGAAGGCCCAGGACGTGGCACGTCGCCTCGTCGGCTCCGGCGGCGCGACCGCCGCCCAACTCCAGGCCCTCGGCGAGGAACTGGTCACCACCGGCGCCGCCAACCGGGAGGCGCTGACCAAGCTGGTCCGCTTCGAGGTCGACCGGGCCCTCGGCGCGGTCGGTCTGGCCACCGCCGACGAGGTGGCCGAGCTGACCCGGCGGGTGCACGACCTGGAACGGCAGCTGCGGGAGGCGCGGTCCGCCGAGTCGGCCGACGCGCCGACCGCTGGCCCCATGCCACAACCCGACCCGACCGTCGCCGCGCAGCCCGGCACCGCTCTCGTGCCGTCCGACGCGTCGGCCGGTGCCCCGGTCTCCGCGCCGGTGGCGAAGAAGGCCGTCGCGAAGAAGGCGGTCGCCAAGAAGGCCATCGCCAAGAAGCCGCCGGCGACGATCAGCCGGACGGCCGACGAGGACGTCCCGACGCCGGCCGTGATGCCCGCCAAGAAAGCGGCGGTTCGCAGGCAGCGGCCGGACGACGCCGAATGACCCGGCCCGGTCCACCGCCCGGCGGGTCGTTCCCGGCCCGGCCCGGTCCGCCGGCTGGCGGTTCGTTCCCGGCCCGGCCCGGCCCGCCGGTGGGTGCCCGCCCCGGGCCGCCGCCGGATCTCGGGGACGACGAGACACGGCATCCGGCGGTGGACGCCGCCGTGCGGGCCATCGCAAACGCGGCGACGCTCGCCCCCGCCGACCAGATCGCCCAGTACGAGGCGGCCTACGAGACGCTGCGGGAAACCCTCGCCACCATCGACCAGACCTGAGCGGGACGACCAGGCCTGAGCAGACCGGAGAACCACCCATGGCACGTCGTAACCGGCTGGACGCCGAACTCGTCCGCCGCGGTCTGGCCCGCTCCCGTGAGCAGGCCGCCGCGTTGGTGGAGGCCGGCCGGGTCCAACTGCGGGGCGTGGTCGCCCGCAAGGTGGCCGCGATGGTCGACCCCGCCGACCCGCTCCTGGTGACCGGTGCGGACCCGGCTGAAGAGTACGTCTCCCGGGGCGGGCACAAGCTCGCCGGCGCGCTGGCCGCGTTCGCCGCCGGTGGGCTGCACGTGGCCGGGCGGCGTTGCCTGGACGCGGGAGCGTCGACCGGTGGGTTCACCGACGTGCTGCTGCGCGCCGACGCGGCCGAGGTGGTGGCCGTGGACGTCGGGTACGGGCAGCTCGCCTGGCCGCTGCGTACCAACGAGCGGGTCCGCGTCCTGGAGCGCACGAATGTCCGTACCCTCGATGCGGACGCGATCGGCGGCCAGGTCGACCTCACGGTGGCCGACCTGTCGTTCATCTCGCTGCGACTGGTGCTGCCGGCGCTGGCCGGCTGCACCCGCGACGACGGTGACCTGGCACTGATGGTCAAGCCGCAGTTCGAGGTCGGCAAGGACCGGGTCGGCGCCGGCGGTGTGGTCCGCGATCCGGAGCTGCGCGCCGAAGCGGTGCTGGACGTGGCTGCGGCGGCCGCGCGGCTCGGCCTCGGACTGGCCGACGTGGCGGCCAGCCCGCTGCCCGGGCCGAGCGGCAACGTGGAGTTCTTCGTATGGTTGCGCCGGGGCGCACCAGCGGCCGACCCGGAGCGGGTGCGGGCCGTGGTGGCGGCCGGGCCGGACGGCTCGACGACGGCCGGCGGGGTGCCGGACGTGGCGGCGGAGGAGGTCGCAGGGTGAATGCGCGCAGTGAGGGTGGCGCAACGGGTCGCGCGGTGACACGCGGCCGTGCCGAGGCGACGGCGCCGGTGGCGCGACGCCGCCCGGTCCGGCGTGGGCGGGCGGCCCGATGAGCCGGACCGCGCTGCTGGTGACCCACACCGGCCGTCGGCGCAGCACGGAGCACGCCCGGTCGGTCGCCGCCGACCTGATCGACGCCGGTTTCGAGGTACGGGTGGTCGCCGACGAGGCCGACGACCTCGACCTGCCCGGCGTGGTGCCGGTCGCCGGCCCGCAGGCCGCCGAGGGCGCCGAGATCGTCTTCGCGCTCGGTGGGGACGGCACCTTCCTGCGTGCCGCCGAGCTGGCCCGGCCCGCGAAGGCGCCGCTGCTCGGCATCAACCTCGGCAAGGTGGGCTTCCTGGCGGAGGCGGAGATCGACGACCTGGACACGGCCGTCCGGGACGTCGTCGGCCGCAACTACACGGTCGACGAGCGGCTGACCCTGGACGTCACGGCCGAGTTCGACGGTGGGCCGACCATCGAGTCCTGGGCGCTCAACGAGATCAGCATCGAGAAGGGCGAGCGGGCCCAGATGCTCGAGCTGCTCGTCGACGTGGACGGCCGGCCGCTGTCGCGTTACGGCTGCGACGGTGTCGTCTGCGCCACCCCCACCGGTTCCACCGCGTACGCGTTCTCCGGTGGCGGGCCGGTGGTCTGGCCGGAGGTGGAGGCGCTGCTGCTGGTGCCGATCAGCGCGCACGCGTTGTTCAGCCGGCCGTTGGTCACGGCCCCGACGTCCACCTTCGTGATCACCGTCGACCCGTTCACCACCCTCGCCGTGCTCTCCTGCGACGGCCGGCGCGTCTACGACCTGCCGCCCGGCGCGCGGGTGACGGTGCGTCGGGGCGCCCTGCCGGTACGCATCGTGCGGCTGCGGCCCCGCCCGTTCACCGACCGGCTGGTGGCCAAGTTCGGCCTTCCCGTGCACGGTTGGCGTGGCAGCCGCCGGTGACCGTGGCGCACACGGTCGGTGGATGTCAGTTGTCCACCTGACGACATGTCGCCGCTGCGGCGGCGGGCGACTAGTGACCTGGTGACACGCTCCGACGCAGACTCCGATCGGCCCTCATCTACGGATGGCGGGCCTGGAGGAGTAGAGGAGCACATCGCATGCACTGGTCCCCACGCTGGCTCGCCGTCGGCGCGGTCGGCGCGTTGGTGGTCGGAGTCGCCGCACCGGCGTCCGCCGACCCGCCCGCCCGGCCCACCGGCCCGACGTCGGGCACGCCCGCCCAGCACGCACCCGTCCGCATCACCCTGATCACCGGCGACCAGGTCGAGCTCGCGCCCGCGGCGCCGGGCCGGGTCGCCGCCACTGTCCGCCCGGGACCCGGGCGCGAGCGCGTCATCTTCCAGACCCTGGAGGTCGACGGCCGGCTGCGGGTGCTGCCCAGCGACGCCCTGCCCTACGTTTCGAGCGGGGTCCTCGACGCCAACCTGTTCGACGTGCAGGAGTTGGCCGCCGACGGATACGGCGACGCCGCGCAGGGCGCGTTGCCACTGATCGTGCGCTACCAGGAGCAGGCGGCCGGGCGGGTCAAGCCGCTTGCCGGTGCCACCGACGCCCGGCCGCTGGAGAGCATCAACGGCGCGGCGCTGCGGGTCGGCAAGGGGGCCCTCGGCGATCTGTGGACCGCGCTCGCCGGTACGCCGGCCAGCCGGACCACGACTGCCGCCGCGCCCCGGCTGGGTGCTGGCATCGCCCGTATCTGGTTGGACGGGCGAGTCCGCCCGGCGCTGGAGCACAGCGTGCCGCAGATCGGCGCCCCGACGGCCTGGGCGGCCGGGCGCGACGGTGCCGGCGTGAAGGTGGCGGTGCTCGACACCGGTGTCGACGCCACCCACCCCGACCTGGCCGGTCGGATCGCCGAGGCGCAGGACTTCTCCGGCAGCGGCAGCGCCCGCGACGGGCACGGCCACGGCACCCACGTGGCCGCCACCATCGCTGGCAGCGGTGCGGCGTCCGACGGGCTACGCAAGGGCGTCGCCCCGGGCGCGCGGTTGCTGGTCGGCAAGGTGCTCGACGACGGGGGCTCCGGCTACAGCTCGTCCATCATCGCGGGCATGGAGTGGGCCGCCCACTCCGGCGCGAAGGTGGTCAGCATGAGCCTCGGTGGCGACCCGACCGACGGCACCGACCCGATGAGCCAGGCGGTGAACGACCTGACCGCCGAGACCGGCGCGCTGTTCGTGGTCGCCGCCGGCAACTCGGGCGCCGCGCGTACCGTCGGCGCGCCCGGCGCGGCCGCGGCGGCGCTCACCGTCGGCGCGGTGGACCGTGCCGACAACCTGGCGGAGTTCTCCAGCCGGGGCCCGCGCCTCGGCGACAACGGCCTCAAGCCCGAGATCACCGCGCCGGGCGTCGGCATCGTCGCCGCCCGGGCCGCCGGCACCGCCATGGGTACGCCGGTGGACGACGCGTACACGAGCGCGTCCGGCACCTCGATGGCCACTCCGCACGTGGCCGGAGCGGCGGCGATCCTCGCCCAGGAACACCCCGACTGGGCCGCCGCGAAGCTCAAGGACGCGCTGGTCAGCACCACGAAGGCGAACCCGGCGCTGACCGTCTTCGAGCAGGGCGGCGGTCGGGTCGACGTGGCGCGGGCGCTCGGCCAGCAGGTGTACGCCTCGGCCACCGCAGACTTCGGTCGGATCTCCACCGGCGGTGCGGCGGTCGAGCGGACCGTGACGTACACCAACGGCACGCAGGCCGCGCAGACCCTGCGACTGGCCCTGGAACTGCGCAACGTGGACACCGGCGTGGCAGAGCCCGACGGGGTCGCCGTCGGCTCCGAGGTGACAGTGCCGGCGGGTGGCAGCGTGGCCGTGCCGCTGCGCGCCGACCCGGCGAAGCTGGGCCGGGGCCCGCATGGTGGCTGGCTGGTGGCGACAGGCACGGACGGCGTCGCGGTACGCACCCCGGTCGGGCTCACCGTCAGCGGTCCCGTGCACCAACTCACCATCAAGCTGCTGGACCGGCAGGGTCAGCCGGGCCTCTCGCCGGGGTTGACCGTCTTCGGTGAGCAGCCCGAGTCGGACTTCTGGGGCATGTGGGGTGGCGAGGGCACTCTGGAGGTCGAGGAGGGCACGTACGTGCTGACCGCGCTGATGACGCACGGCGTCCCCCTGGACGAGCAGATGACCCAGATCATCGAGCCAGAGGTGACCGTCGACCGGGACCTGACCGTGGTGCTCGACGCGCGCAAGGGCACGCCGGTGCGGATCGAGACGCCGAAGCCCAGCGAGCAGCAGGCCACGCTCAGCTACTACGTGCACCGGGTGCTGGGCAACGGCCGGCAGATCGACCACGGCGTGATGGCCTACAGCACCGTTCAGCAGGTCAACGTCACGCCGACCCGCCAGGTGCGCCAGGGCGAGTTCGAGTTCGCGTCCCGGTGGCAGCTCGTCGCGCCCATGGTGGACGCGACGATCAGCGGGGTGTCCGGTCCGTCGGACATCAACCTGCTGGGCACGTCGCCGGCGCCGACCGGTCGGCGGAAGCTGCCGCTGGTCTGGGCCGGCACCGGCACCCCCGCCGAGCTGACCCGGGTGCGGGGCGCCGCCGTGCTGCTCGGCGCCGACCCGAACCGCTCGGAGGAGGAGCAGGTGGCCGTCGCCGCGGCAGCCGGTGCCGCCGCGGTGCTGATCGTCCGGCCGGAGGACCAGAGCGCGTGGACGGTCTGGCGGCCCACCGGAGAGCGGCTGCCGATCCCGTCGATGGTGGTCGCGTACGACGACGGGCAGCGGCTGATCGCGGCGGCGCGCAAGGGTCGGGCGACGCTGGACCTGACGCTGACCGTGGACAGCCCGTACCTGTACGACGTGTGGCAGGTGTCGAAGGGTCGGGTGCCGGAGCGTGTCGTGCACACGGTGACCGCCAGGAACACCGCCGAGGTGACCGCGAGCTACGGCGACATGGGTGCGGGCTGGGCCACCGAGGAGCGGTTCGGCTGGCGTCCGTGGCAGGAGTACGCCTGGAATGACGACCAGCGCATGGTCCGCAACGGCACCACCCGGCAGGAGTTCGTCAGCGCTGGGGACTCCTGGTGGCAGCAACGGGTGCTGCACAAGCAGATGTTCATGCAGTGGGGGCAGCTGGCCGGTGGCCTGACCCAGCAGCCCCGGCGTTACGCCGCCGACGACCGGGTGACCGAGACCTGGCACGCGCCGGTGCTCCGTCCGGCCGTCCCGGCCAGCGGGGCGCCGGTGCCCACCCGCACCGGTGACAACCTGGAGTTGCGGGTGCCCGAGTTCGTCGACGCCGAGGGGCACTACAGCGTGGCCGGCGAGAGCGAGGAGTCGGACACCGTCACGGCGCGGGTCAGCCGCAACGGGCAGCAGATCGCGGACCTCTCCGAGGGCTGGGCGTCGGTGCCCACGACCGCCGGGGCCGCCCGCTACCGCCTGGACGTGACCACCCAGCGGTCCTCGGCCGAGTGGCGTTACGGCACGCGGACCGACACGGCCTGGGAGTTCACCTCGGCCCGACCGGCGGGCGACGCCGCCAAGGCGTTGTCGCTGCTCCAGGTGGACTACCGGGTGCCGGCCGACCTGCGCGGCACGGTGCGCGGCAACCGGCCGCACCAGCTGGGGCTGACCCTGCGGCAGCCGACCGGGGTGCCGGCGCCGACCGGTGCCGGCGTCCGGGTGCAGGTCTCCTTCGACGGGGGCGTGACCTGGCGCAACGCGCCGACCACGGGGTCGGGCACCCGGTACACCGCGACAGTGCCGGCGGGGCGCGGAACGGTGTCGCTGCGGGTGCACGCCGCCGACCGGGCCGGGAACACCGTCGACCAGACGGTGCTGCAGGCGTACGGGCTGCGCTGATCGGGCGGGGAGGGGCGGCCTGGCCGTCCCGCCCCGCCGGGTGAGGGTCCGCCGTCGGTCGACGGCGGACCCTCACGCGTCAGAGCCAGCCGCGTCGGGCCACCTGGAACGCCAACCCCGGCCGGGTGTCCACGCCGGCGGCGGCCATCAGGTCGGCGATCCGCCGTTGCACGGTCCGCCGGCTCACCCCGAGCTGGGAGGCGATGGACTTGTCCGGTACGCCCGCCACGAACAGCGACAGCAGCCGGGCCTCGTCGGCGTCGGGTTGGTACCCGTCGCCCGGCTGGTCGGCGGGCTCCGGTCGTCGAGCCTCGGGAGCCGTGACGGCGAGGGGGTCGTCGAGGCGCAGCCGGGTGGCCACCCGCCAGTGGCTCTCGAAGAGGGCGAGCAGCGCGTCGAGCAGTTGACTGCGGCCGATCACGGCGGCGCTCGGTTCGCCGCCGTCGCGGTCGGGCACCAACGGGCAGATGGCCGTGCGGGCGTCCACGATGGCCAGTCGGACCGGCAGCCGGTCCAGGACGCGGGCCTGCTCCCCGGCGGCGACCCCCTTGGCCAGGTCGGCCAACGCGCCCGGCTCCAGCAGCAGGTCACGCTCGTAGATGGCCCGGTAGCTCACCCCACGGGCCAGCGCGTCGAACTCCTCGACATTCTCCGGGCCGGCCATGGCGAGGGGATTGGCCCGGCAGAACCAGAGCACCTCGGTACGCGCCGAGTTCTGCAGGTCGCGCAGGCGGTCCCGAAGCACCCGGGCGCCGGTGATCACCTCGACCAGGTGGTCGACGTGGTGTCGGCGCAGCCCGGAGCGGTACTCCTCGGCCAGTTGGGTGACCAGTCGGCGGGCCGACTCCAGGTCCTCCTGACGTCGCAGCAGCGTCCCGCCGAGGGCGACGTCCGGGGCGGTCGGGCGCAGCGGGGCGTCCGGGTCGTTGTCGCTGCGCTGCACCAGGCCCTTGCCGCGCAGCGCCTCGACCTGGGCGACGACCTGCTCACGGGGCCGGTGCAGGCGACTGGCCAACTCGTCGATGCGGGCCGTGGTGAGCTGGAGCAGGCAGCGGTAGAGCTCCTCCTCAGCCGAGGTCAGGCCGATCACGTCCAACACGGGGCAGAACTGTACGTCGGCCGGGTACGGGCCGTACCCGGGCCCGTCGGCTGGTCAATTGTCGGGCCTCGCGTCTACTGTCGGTGGCTGTGCTGGAAGAGCTGCGCATCACCGGACTGGGCGTCATCGAAGACACCACGCTGCCGTTGACCGGCGGCATGAACGTCATCACCGGCGAGACCGGTGCGGGCAAGACGATGGTGGTCACCGGCCTCGGCCTGCTCTTCGGCGGCCGGGCCGACGCCGGGCGGGTCCGCGCCCAACCCGGCCGTGCGGTGGTGGAGGGGCGGCTGCGGCTGCACGGGCGGGTCGCCGACGCCGTGCACGCGCGGATCATCGAGGCCGGCGGCGAACCCGACGAGGACGGCTCGGTGCTACTGAGCCGCACGGTGACGGTGGAGGGGCGCTCACGCGCCCACGTCGGCGGCCGGAGCATGCCGGTGTCGATGCTCGGTGAGGTCGGCGAGCAGGCGGTCGCCGTGCACGGCCAGTCCGACCAGCTGCGGCTGCTGCGCCCGGCCGAGCAGCGGGCCGCACTGGACCGGTTCGCCGGCCCCGCGCACGAGAAGCTGCTCGACGCGCTGCGTGAGGCGTACACGGGGTGGCGTCGGGTCGTCGACGACCTGGCCGACCGTCGGCGCAACGCCCGCGAGCGCAACCAGGAGGCCGACCTGCTGCGGTTGGGCCTCGACGAAATCACCCGGGTCGATCCGCAGCCCGGTGAGGACGACGAGCTGAAGACCGAGGCGCAGCGGCTGGAGCACGCCGAGGGCCTGCGGACGGCCGCGCAGATCGCCCAGCAGTGCGTGGCCGGTGGCGCGGAGGCCGCCGAGGAGACCCCGGACGCGGCGGCGCTGCTCGGCACCGCCCGGCGGACCCTGGAGGCGCAGTCCGGCACCGACCCGGCGCTCGGTGAGCTGGCGGCCCGCCTGGAGGAGGCGGCCACGCTGGTCACCGACGTGTCCGCGGAGCTGTCGGCGTACCTGGCGACGTTGGACGCGGACCCGGCCCGGTTGCAGCACGTCTACGAGCGGCGGGCGGCGCTGCGCGCGTTGACCCGCAAGTACGCCGACGACGTCGACGGGGTGATCGCCTGGGCCGATCGGGCGCGCACCCGACTGTCCGACCTGGACATGTCCGACGACGTGCTCGACGAGTTGGAGAGGGAGGGCCAGCGGCTCGCCGTCGAGGTGGCCGACCTGGCCGGGCGGGTGTCTACCTCCCGGCAGGAGGCGGCGGTCCGCTTCGCCGACCAGGTCACCGTCGAGCTGGCCGGGCTGGCGATGCCGCACGCGCGGATCGAGGTGGCGGTGTTGCCCCGTCCGGTCGGGCGTGCCGAGCCGACGCTTGCGGTCAACGGCGTCGAGGTGGGTGTCACCTCGGACGGCGGTGACGAGGTGGAGCTGCGGTTGCTGGCCCACCCGGGCGCGCCGTCGCTGCCGTTGCAGCGCGGTGCCTCCGGCGGTGAGCTGTCCCGGGTGATGCTCGCCATCGAGGTCGTGTTCGCCGGCTCCGGTGGCCCGCCGACGTTGGTCTTCGACGAGGTCGACGCGGGGGTCGGTGGGCAGGCGGCGGTGGAGATCGGCCGCCGGTTGGCCCGGCTGGCCCGCAGTCACCAGGTGCTGGTGGTCACGCACCTGCCGCAGGTGGCCGCGTTCGCCGACCGGCACCTGGTGGTGGCGAAGGACACCGGCGGCGCGGTGACGACCAGCGGGGTGCGGGTGGTGGAGGACACCGAGCGGGCTCGGGAGTTGGCGCGCATGCTGGCGGGTTTGCCCGATTCGGATCTGGGTATCGCCCACGCCGAGGAGCTTTTGGCAGTGGCCGCCAAGGAAAGGCGGTTGTGACGCCGCGTATTGTGAGCGCAAGCACACCGGCTTGTGCCGGTGTGTGCTTCCCTGGGTAGGCGGCCCTGCTCAGGCATGTCGCGACAGAAAAGCCTGCCTCACATGCCAGGATGGTCACGATGCGTCTACCCACGTTGCGCCGGAACCGGAACTCCGAACCGGGCAGAGTCCTCGGCACCGCGCGCCTTGATCGCCGGACGAAACGCCTGGTCGGTCGGCTGCGCCCCGGTGACGTCGCGGTCATCGACCACGTCGACCTGGACCGGGTGGCGGCCGACTCGCTCGTCGCCGTCGGGGTCGCGGCGGTGCTCAACGCCAAGCCCTCGGTCTCCGGCCGTTACCCGAACCTCGGCCCGGAGGTGTTGATCGCCGCCGGCATTCCGCTCCTCGACGACCTGGGGGAGGGCGTTTTCGAGCGCATCCGCGAGGGCGACCAGGTGCGCATCGAGGGCAACACGGTCTTCGCCGGTGACGAGCCGGTGGCCCACGGCAACCTTCAGGATGCCGAGTCGGTCGGCAAGGCGATGGCGGACGCCCGGGAGGGTCTGTCGGTGCAGTTGGAGGCGTTCGCCGCCAACACGATGGACTACCTGCGCCAGGAACGCGACCTGCTGCTCGACGGTGTCGGAGTGCCGGACATCGAGACCCAGATGCAGGGTCGGCACTGCCTGATCGTGGTGCGCGGCTACGACTACAAGGCCGACCTGGACGTGCTGCGCCCGTACATCCGGGAGTTCAAGCCGGTGCTCATCGGCGTTGACGGCGGCGCGGACGCCCTGGTCGAGGCCGGCTACACCCCCGACATGATCATCGGCGACATGGATTCGGTCACCGACGACGTGCTGCGCTGCGGCGCCGAGGTGATCGTGCACGCGTACCCGGACGGGCGCGCGCCCGGCCTGCCCCGGGTCAACGGCCTCGGTGTGCCGGCGATCACCTTCCCGGCCGCGGCGACCAGCGAGGACCTGGCCATGCTTCTCGCCGACGAGAAGGGTGCCTCGCTGCTGGTCGCGGTCGGCACCCACGCCACCCTCGTCGAGTTCCTCGACAAGGGCCGCGGCGGGATGGCCTCGACGTTCCTGACCCGGCTGAAGGTCGGCGGCAAGCTGGTCGACGCCAAGGGGGTGAGCCGGCTCTACCGGCAGAGCATCTCCGGCTCGTCGCTGCTGCTGCTGGTGCTGTCGGCGATCGCGGCGATGGCGTCCGCGGTGGCCGTGTCGACAGTCGGGAAGGCGTACCTGGGCGTGGTCGCCGAGT
Organism: Micromonospora noduli; assembly: GCF_003264475.1. Classification (NCBI taxonomy): domain Bacteria; kingdom Bacillati; phylum Actinomycetota; class Actinomycetes; order Micromonosporales; family Micromonosporaceae; genus Micromonospora; species Micromonospora noduli. The sequence goes on from NZ_PYAC01000003.1 coordinate 15,567, forward strand.
GGTGGGACAATTTCGTGTTCCAGCTGTACCGGCTTTTCTAGTTCCCGACCGATCAAGAGGCTGCAAGCGTGATCAACTTCCGCTACCACGTGGTGTCCCTCACCGCGGTCTTCCTGGCTCTGGCGATCGGCCTGGTGGTCGGCACAGCCGCCCTCAACGGCCCGGTCGCCGACTCGCTCAAGGAGCAGGTCACCGGGCTACGCAAGGACAACCAGCAGTGGCGTCAGACGGTCAGCAACATGGAGAAGCAACTCGCGCTGGAAGAGGAGTTCGCCGAGGAGACCTCCCAGATTCTCCTGCCCGGCACCCTCACCGCCCGTCGGGTCGCGGTTCTCAGCCTGCCCAACGGCCGCGACCACACCGAGAGCGTGCTCAAGAAGCTCCAGCAGGCCGGAGCCACCATCACCGGCCAGGTCGACCTGCAGGACAAGTTCATCAACCCGGACAACAACTCCAACCTGCTGGAGTTGGCCGTCACCGCCGCCCGCCCGACCGCGCAGACCACCGGCCTGCCGGGCAACGGGCACGGCGTGGAGACCTCCAGCGCGCTGCTGGCCAGCGTCCTGCTGGACCGGCCCCAGGGCGTCGCGCCGGTCAGTGACGCCGACCGGCGGGCGGTGCTCGCCGCCTACAACAACGCCGGCTACCTGACCACCGACAGCAACAAGGTCACCGCCTCGGCGGAGGCGGTCGTCGTGGTCAGCGGTCAGCCGTACGTCGACAAGGACTCCGACAAGCGGGACGAGTCGGTGGTCAAGATCGCCGAGCAGTTCGACCGCACCGGGGCGATCGTGGTGGCCGGCAACGGTTCCGTCGGCGGCAACCTGGTCGGCGTGGTGCGCGGCGACCCGGTGCTCGCCCAGACCATTTCCACGGTCGACAACGCCAACACCGTGCAGGGCCAGGTGGTCACGACCCTCGCTCTGGTGCAGCAACTCACCGAGAAGAAGGCCGGGCAGTACGGCGTCGGCGACAACGCCGCGTCGCTGCTGCCTAGACTGCCCCAGTGAGCGAACGACGTACCCCCGTGTCCGGATCCGACCAGGTGGCGCGTGACCGAGCCAGCGAGGTGACGGCGTGAGCACCCTGGGCCGGCTGTTGATCGCCGGCGCGGGCGCCGCGGCGGCCCGCTACGCGCTGCGTGAGGCGCGCACCTCGCCGGCTGGGCCCGCGTTGGAGCGCACCAACTTCCGTGGCCGCACGGTGAGCCTGGCCGCCGGGCCGGCGCTCGCCGCCGGCGCGGCCGCCGCCGGCGCGTTCGGTGCCACCGGCGGCGCCGCCGGTGGGGCCGCCCTGGTCGCCGGTCTCGGCGCGGGCGGCGTCGGGCTGTACGACGACGTGGTCGGCGCGCGGCCGGAGCAGAAGGCGGCCAAGGGCTTCGCCGGGCACCTCGCCGCGCTGCGTGAGGGGCGGGTCACCGCCGGTCTGGTCAAGGTCGTCGGGGTGGGCGCCGCCGGGCTGGGCGCTGCCGCGCTGCTCGCCGCCGACTCCCGGGTCGCCGCGCACCCGCGCCGGCAGCGGCACGGTGCGTTCGGCCGGGGTGTCGACGTGCTGCTCGGCGCCGGCGTGATCGCCGGCACGGCCAACCTGCTCAACCTGCTCGACCTGCGGCCGGGCCGCGCCCTCAAGTCCGGGCTGCTGCTCGCGGCGCCGCTGACCGGCGGCCCGCAGGGCGGGATCGCCGCGGGCGCGGCCGGCGCCGCCGCCGGCCTGCTCCGCGACGACCTGGCCGAGGACGTGATGCTCGGCGACAGTGGCGCGAACGCGCTCGGGGCGGTGCTCGGCGTCGCGCTCGCCGCCCGTACCGGCCCGCTCGGCCGGGCCGGTCTGCTCGCCGTCCTCGCCGGGCTCACCGCCGCCAGCGAGAAGGTCAGCTTCACCGCGGTGATCCAGCGGACCCCGGGGCTCCGCGAACTCGACGCACTGGGCCGACGCGCCGACTGACGTGAACAGACCGGCACCCCTCGCCGGCGCCGGCCGGCTGGCCGGGGCAGCCGCGCTCATCGCCGTCCTCACCGTGGCCAGCCGACTCGCCGGCTTCGGCCGCACCGCCGTGTTCACCTGGGTGGTCGAGCAGAGCGACCTGGGCGGCATGTACGTCATCGCCAACACGGTGCCGAACATCGTCTTCGAGATCGTCGCCGGCGGGGCGTTGGCCAGCCTGGTCGTGCCACTGCTGGCCGGGGCGGTCGCGGCGGAGGACCGGCGGACGGTGGCGGCGACCACCGGCGCCCTGCTCACCTGGACGGTGAGCCTGCTGGTTCCCCTCGCCGTGCTCGTCGCCCTGTTCGCCGACCCGATCATCTCGGTGATCAGCGAGGGACGATCGGCGTCGGAACTCGCCGCCGGCGCCCGGATGCTGCGCGTGTTCGCCCCGCAGTTGCCGCTCTACGGGATCGGCATCGTGCTCACCGGCGTCCTCCAGGCACACCGACGCTTCGCCTGGCCCGTCATCGCGCCGCTGCTGTCCAGCCTCACAGTGGTCGTCGTCTACGTGGCCTTCGGCGCCGCCCAGGGTCGGGGCGTGTCCGTGGCCCAGGTCGGTCGCAGCGGCGAACTGCTCCTCTCCGGCGGCACCACCCTGGGCGTGGTCGTGTTGTCGCTCTCGCTGCTGATCCCGCTGCGGCGGCTGCGGATACAGCCCCGGTTCGGCTACTCCTTCACCGCTGACGCGCGGGCCCGGATCGGCGGGCTCGCCACGGCCGGCGCGGTGACGGTGGCGGCACAGCAGGTCGCGCTCCTGGTGGTGCTGAACCGGGTCTCCGGTGGCCCCACCGGGTCCCCGCAGGTGTTCAACCTGGCCCAGGCGATCTACCTGCTGCCGTGGGCGGTCCTCGCCGTGCCGCTGGCGGTGGCGTCCTACCCCACTCTGGCCACCGCCAGCGCCGCCGGTGACGAGGACGGTTACCGACGGACCCTCTCCAGCGCGGTGCGTGGTGTGCTGCTCTTCAGCTGCCTGGGCGCCGCGGCGTTGATCGGTACCGCGCAGACGATCGCTGCGCTCTTCTACCCGGACAATCCGGCGTCCACCGCGGCGGCCATCAGCGGATTCGCGCCGGGCCTGCTCGGCTACGGCTTGTTCGCGATCCTGTCCCGCGCGTTGTACGCGCGCGGCGACACCCGGTCGGCGACAGTGGCGATCACCCTCGGCTGGCTGGTTGTTCCGGCTGCGGCGCTGCCGTTGACGGCGCTGCTCCCCACCGCCGACCGGGTGCTCGCGGTGACGTCCGCGAACTCGGTGGGGATGCTGGTGCTCGGCGCCCTGCTGCTCGTGGCGGTGCTGCGCAGCGCCGGCCGTCCCGCCCTCGCGGGAGCGGCACGGGCCGGAGCGGCCGGTGGCCTCGCCGGTGTGCTCGCCGGGCTCGCCGGGCTGGGCCTCAGCCGTTGGCTCGACCAGTCGGGCGGCGGCACCCCGACGACGGCGGCGGCGTTCGGTCAGGGCATGCTGTCCGGGGTTCTGGTTGGGGTTGTGTTCCTCGCCGTGGTCTGGTTCGTCGACCGGCGGGACGTACAGCCACTGCTCGCCGGGGTGCTGCGGCGTCTGGGCCGGCGGGGGCCGTCCGGCGGTGCGCCGACACCGGGCGCGGGCTCCGCGGAGCGGGGCGACGGGAAGGAGACGGCGACGCGATGACTGAGCCAGCTCAACCTGCCAACTGGTCGGGCACCGTCGCGTTGGTGCTCGCGTCCAGCACCGGCGGGGTCGGCCAGCACGTCCGTTCGGTGGCCCGGGGTCTCGTCGCGGGCGGCGCCACCGTTCTGGTCTGCGGGCCCGCCGCCACTCAGGAGCAGTTCGACTTCACCGGTGTCGGTGCGCGGTTCGAGCCGGTGGAGATCCCGGCCAGCCCGACTCCGGCCGACGCGCGGGCGGTGCTCGCGCTGCGCCGGGCGCTCGCCGCCGCTCACGTCGACGTGGTGCACGCGCACGGCCTGCGGGCCGGGTTGGTCGCCGTGCTGGCCCGTCCGGCCGCCCCGCTGATCGTCACCTGGCACAACGCGGTGCTCGCGGGGGGACTGCGGGGCGGCGTGTCCCGGCTCGTCGAACGGGTGGTGGCCCGGGGCGTCCGGGTGGCGCTCGGCGCCTCCGCGGACCTGGTGCGACGGGCCGCCGAGGTGGGTGCCGTCGACGCCCGGCTCGCCCCGGTCGCCGCGCCGACGCTGCCCGCGCCGCGTCGACGCCCGGCGGCGGTACGCGCCGAGTTCGGCGTCCGCCCGGACCAGCCGTTGATCGTCTCGGTCGGTCGGTTGCACCCGCAGAAGCGCTACGACGTGCTGATCGACGCGGCGGCCCGGTGGCGTACGCGTACCCCGCCGCCGGTCGTGGTGATCGCGGGCAGCGGGCCGGCGTATCTGCCGCTCGCCGCGCGGACGTCGGCCGCCCGCGCCCCGGTGACCCTGCTGGGGCACCGCACCGACGTGGCCGACCTCCTCGCCGGCGCCGACCTGGCGGTGGTGACCAGCGACTGGGAGGCGCGACAGCTCTTCGCCCAGGAGGCGTTGCGCGCCGGCGTGCCGCTGGTGGCCACCGCTGTCGGTGGGCTGCCGGACCTGGTCGGCGACGCCGCCACGCTGGTTCCCGCCGGTGACGTGGACGCGGTCGACGCGGCCGTACGCGCGTTGCTGGACGACCCGGCGGCGCGGGCGGAGTTGGGCCGGCGTGGCGCCGAACGGGCGGCGACGTGGCCGACCGAGGCGGACACCGTCGCCACGCTTGCCGCCCTCTACGCCGAGTTGGCCGGGAATCCCGGCGGTCCGGCGGCCGCCCCGGGCTCCGACGCCCCGAGAACGGGACACCGGTGATGCTGCGCCGAATCGCCCCCGCCCTGTTGACAGTGCTCGTGGTGGCGCTGGGAGTCACCGCGCTCGCCGCCCGCCCACCCCAGGGCACCCCGCAACGCACCGCCGACTTCGTGGTGCTCGCCGGGATCGCCGGGCTGCGCTGGGAGGACGTGGATCCGCAGAGCACCCCGACGCTGTGGCGGATGGCCCAGGACGGCTCGATCGGCTCACTGTCGGTGCGTTCCGCGCACCGGCCCACCTGCCCGGTGGACGGCTGGCTGACCCTCGGCGCGGGCAGCTTCGCCGCGTGGAACGGCAGCCGGTCGGTCGACGGTTGCCCGTCGGCGGGGGTGACAGTGGAACAACCGGACGGCATCGGCGCGAACCTGCCCGACCAGGAGGGCGTGGTCCAGTACAACCAGCAGCGGCTGCCCTGGGGCGCCCTGCCCGGCTCGTTGTCCGAGTCGGTGCGGTGCTCCGTCGCCGTCGGCCCGGGCGCGGCAGTGGCCGCCGCCCGACCGTTCGGCCGCGTCGACCGGTACGCCTCGGGGCTGCCGGCCGACCCGCGGCCGCTGCTCGGCTCGTGTGTGCTGAGCATCGTCGACCTCGGCACTGTCGAGGGGGCCGACCCGGCCACCCGCGCCGAGGAGGCCCGCGCGGCGGACGCCGAGCTGGCCCGGGTGCTGGCGGCACGCCCCCCACGGTCGTTGGTGATGGTCGCGGGGATCTCCGACACCACCCAGCCGGCCCGGCTGCACGTGGCGGTCGCCGACGGGCCGGGCTGGGAACGGGGGTGGCTCACCTCGGCCAGCACCGGCCGGGACGGGTACCTGCAACTTGTCGACCTCGCGCCGACCGCCCTGGCCGCGTTGGGCCGGCCCATGCCGGAGCGGCTCTTCCTCGGCCGCCCGGCGATCAGCACCGGCGGCCGCCCCGCCGACCTGACCGAGGCCATCAACGCGCCGGCGAACGCCGACCGGGAGGCGGCCGCGCAGCGCTCCGTCTCTGGGGCGTTCTTCGCGCTGCTCGCCGGGGCTCAGGTGCTGCTGGCGATCGCGATGCTGCCGCTGCTGCGCCGGGCCCGTCCGCACGCCGGCCCGGCAGGCCCGACGCCCGTCTCCGGGCGGATCGTGGCGGTGATGGAGCTGCTGCTGGTCGCCGTGGCGTTGACAGTGCCGGCGGCGCTGCTGGCCGACGCGGTGCCCTGGTGGCGCGGCGAGCACCCCGGGTGGATCTTCGCCGGGGCGACAGCGCTGCTGGTGGCGGCCGGCACCGCGGCGGTGCGGTTCGCCCCCGGGTACGCGAACACCCTCGGGCCGCTCGGAGCAGTGGCCGGCCTCACCACGCTCGTGGTCGGGCTGGACGTGCTCACCGGGGCCCGCCTCCAGCTCAACAGCGTGGTCGGCTACTCCGCGTTGCAGGGGGGCCGGTACGCCGGGCTGAGCACTGTGGGGTTGGGAGTGTTCCTCGCCGGTGCGCTGGTCACCGGCGGCTGGTTCGCCCAACGGGTGCACCGGGGCTGGCGGCCGGCGGTGATGGTGGCGGTGGGTGGCCTCGCCGTGGTGGTGGTCGGCAGCCCGTACCTGGGCGCCGACCCGGTCGGCGCGATCGCGCTCACCGCCGGGGTGAGCGTCGCCGCCGTGATCAGCGCCGGCGGCTGGTTGACGATCAGCCGGCTGGCCTGGGCCACCATGGCAGCGCTGGCGGTCGGTATCGGGTTCGCTGTGGTGGACCTGCGGCGTCCGCCGGGGGAGCGGGGCAGCCTGGGCCGGTTCCTCTCCGCGCTCGGCGACGGCACCGGCGGGTTCGCGGTGCACCGGTCCAGCACGGAGAACTTCGAGACGTTGGTCAACAGCCCGCTGACGGTGCTGGCGCTGGCCGGCGGGTTGCTGGTGTGGTTCGCCCTGTTGCAGCCGTGGGGTGGGCTGATGCGGCTGTTCGGCATCTACCCGGCGGTCCGGGCCGCGCTGGCCGGCACTGTGGTCGCCGCGGTGCTCGGTGGTGTGCTCGACGGCGCGGCCCTGGACGTGATGGGCGCTGCCGCCGCCCTGGTGGTGCCGATGGCGGCCCTGGCGTCGCTACGGGTGCTCGGGCACGCCGCGGACCGGACCCGCCCGGCAGCGGGCCGCTCCCGAGCCAACGGCGCCGACGACGACTCGGGGTCCGGCGGGGTCGGCCCGGTCGGTGGGGGTGACGGTCCGACCGGCGGCGGTGGGCCACTGGGTGCCGTGCATCCCCGTCCGATCGCCGGCCCGCCCCCGAGCGCACCGGCGAAGGTCACCCAACCGGCGTCGGACACTGCGGGCGAGCGTCGCGGGGACGCCGACGAACCGCCCGAGCCGACCGCGAGCGGGTCGACGCCGGACGCCGATGCGGCGGTGCCCGTACCGCCGCGGCAGGTCTCCCGGTCATCGACGGAGGTTGCCGCGCCCTGAGCGCCGGGCCTCGTCCGGATGGCCCGGAGGTGTCGCAGCCGGGGTGCGGCCTGCGGGTACCCGCCCGGGAGGTGTTACCGTCGAATCCCGTGGATCGCGTGATCACTTTGCTGATCAAGCACGGCGGTCTGCATGACCGCGACAGACGACACGGGAGCAGGCCTTGGCCCCATCAGCACGGACGACCAGGCACATTTTCGTCACCGGGGGCGTCGCCTCCTCGCTGGGTAAGGGCCTCACCGCCTCCAGCCTCGGCAACCTGCTGACCGCGCGCGGGCTGCGCGTGGTGATGCAGAAGCTCGACCCCTACCTGAACGTCGACCCGGGGACGATGAACCCGTTCCAGCACGGTGAGGTCTTCGTCACCGAGGACGGCGCCGAGACCGACCTCGACGTCGGGCACTACGAGCGGTTCCTCGACCGGGCGCTGTCCGGTAAGGCGAACGTCACCACCGGCCAGATCTACTCCGACGTGATCGCCAAGGAACGGCGCGGCGAGTACCTGGGCGACACCGTCCAGGTCATCCCGCACATCACCAACGAGATCAAGTCGCGGATCCTGGCGATGGCCGACCCGGACGAGGACGGCCAGGTCCCCGACGTGGTGATCACCGAGGTCGGTGGCACTGTCGGCGACATCGAGTCGCTGCCGTTCTTGGAGGCGATCCGTCAGGTCCGCCACGACCTGGGCCGCGACAACTGCTTCTACCTGCACGTGTCGCTGGTGCCGTACCTGGCGCCCTCGGGTGAGCTGAAGACCAAGCCGACCCAGCACTCGGTTGCGCAGCTGCGCAACATCGGTATCCAGCCGGACGCGATCGTGCTGCGCTGTGACCGGGAGATCCCGGTGAAGCTCAAGGAGAAGCTGTCGCTCTACTGCGACGTGGACGCCGAGGCGGTCGTCGCCGCCCCGGACGCCCCGAGCATCTACGACATCCCGAAGGTGCTGCACCGGGAGGGGCTCGACGCGTACGTGGTGCGCCGGCTCGGCCTCTCCTTCCGGGACGTGGACTGGGCCAGCTGGGACGACCTGCTGGAGCGGGTGCACCGCCCCCGGCACACCGTCACCGTCGCGGTGGTCGGCAAGTACGTCGACCTGCCCGACGCGTACCTGTCGGTGAGTGAGGCGATCCGGGCGGCGGGCTTCGGTCACCGGGCCCGGGTGCAGCTGCGTTGGGTTCCCAGCGACGAGTGCGTCACCCCGGCCGGTGCCGCCGCGGCGTTGGCCGGCGTGGACGGCATCCTCATCCCCGGCGGCTTCGGCGTACGCGGCATCGAGGGCAAGATCGGCACCGCCCGGTACGCCCGCGAGGCCGGCATCCCGCTGCTCGGCCTCTGCCTCGGCCTGCAGTGCATGACCATCGAGGTGGCCCGGCACCTGGCCGACCTGGACGGCGCCAACTCGTTGGAGTTCGACGAGCAGGCGGCCCACCCGGTCATCGCCACGATGGCCGACCAGGAGGACATCGTCGCGGGTCGGGGTGACCTGGGCGGCACCATGCGGCTGGGCGCGTACCCGGCGACGCTGACCGAGGGCTCGATCGTCGCCGAGGCGTACGGCAGCACCGAGATCAGTGAGCGGCACCGGCACCGGTACGAGGTGAACAACGCCTACCGGGACGCGCTGACCAAGGCGGGCCTGCACATTTCCGGCACCTCGCCGGACGGCCGGCTGGTCGAGTTCATCGAACTGGACCGGAGCCTGCACCCGTTCTTCGTGGCCACCCAGGCGCACCCCGAGTTGAAGAGCCGCCCGACCCGCCCGCACCCGCTGTTCGCCTCGTTCGTCAAGGCCGCGGTGGCGTACTCGCAGGCGGACCAGCTGCCGGTCGACCTGGACGCGGCGGCGGAGGCCCCGACGACGCGCAAGGCCGCCCGCAACGGCGCCGCGACGAAGGCGTCGTCGGCCTCGTGAGCGAGCTGGAGCACCGCTACGAGGTGCGTTCCCGGGAGGAGCGGTACCGGGGGCGGATCTTCGACGTGGTCACCGAGGAGGTGACCATGCCGGGCGGTGGGACCGGGCTGCGGGACCTCGTCCGGCACGTCGGGGCGGTGGCGGTGGTGGCGCTCGACGACGCCGGCCAGGTGGTGCTGATCCGGCAGTACCGGCACCCGGTCGGGCGGCACCTGTGGGAGCTGCCGGCGGGTCTGATGGACGTCTCCGGCGAGGAGTTGCCGGTGGCCGCGCTGCGGGAGCTGGCCGAGGAGGCCGACCTCACCGCCGGGCGGGTCGACGTGCTTGTCGACCTGCACAGCTCGCCGGGGTTCACCAACGAGATCGTCCGGGTGTTCCTGGCCCGCGACCTCGGCGACGTGCCGGCCGACGAGCGGCACGAGCGCCACGACGAGGAGGCCGACCTCCAGGTCGTCCGGATCGACCTGGACGAGGCGGTCGCCATGGTCCTGGCCGGTGAGATCACCAACGCGTCCGCGGTGGCCGGGCTGCTGGCCGCGGCCCGCGCCCGGGACACCGGCTTCACGCAGCTGCGTCGGGCGGACGCGCCGCTGCCGCGCTGAGCGTCGCCGCCGGTCCAGCCCGGTGGGGGAGTACGCACGGAAGGGGCCCCGCGGTCAGCCGCGGGGCCCCTTTCACTTGTTGGTCTAGGAGTCGCGCAACGGACGGCCCTGCGCGTCCGTGCCGCCGTTGACCAGGATGAGGATGCCGTCGACGACGCCCCAGAGAGCGCCGACGCCGCAGGTCACCAGGCTCACGACGAGCTGGAGAACGGCGATCTTGGTGTGTCCGGTGTAGAACCGACCGGCACCGAAGGTGCCGAGCAGGATGCCGAGGATGCCCGCGACGATCTTGCTCTTGTCGGAGACGCCCTGGGGATACCCCGGCTGGGGGTACCCGGGCTGGTAAGGAGGAGTGGTCATGGGCCGACACATTAGTGATCCACTCGCCGGCTGTCCGCACCGCCGCCCGGCAGATGGGACGATAATGGTGAAACACTGTCCTGTTGGCTGAGGTGACGGTCGACCGCCGAATGTCGGCGGTGCCCTGACACTTCGTCAGGACACCCGGGCACCGGGTGGCACTGTGCTGGCTCGCGGCGGCACCGGGCGCGCCTAGACTGCCGCCGCAGGACCGGTGTACCGCGATGGCAAAGGGGCCGTCGTGGCACCGAGCAGTCGGGGGAGAGCAGCCCCGAAGAGAGGTGTCTGCATCGTGAAGGTCGGAATCCCACGCGAGGTCAAGAACCACGAGTACCGCGTGGCGATCACGCCAGCGGGTGTCAACGAATTCACCCGCAGCGGCCACCAGGTCTTCGTCGAGTCCGGCGCCGGGGTTGGCTCCAGCATCACCGACGAGGAGTTCGCCGCCGCCGGCGCGAAGATCCTCGCCACCGCCGACGAGGTGTGGGAGACCGCCGAGCTGGTGCTCAAGGTCAAGGAGCCGATCGCCGAGGAGTACCACCGGATGCGCGAGGGGCAGGTGCTCTTCACCTACCTGCACCTGGCCGCCTCCAAGGAGTGCACCGACGCGCTGATCGACCGCCGGGTCACCGGCATCGCGTACGAGACCGTCGAGCTGCCCGACCGGTCGCTGCCGCTGCTCGCCCCGATGTCCGAGGTGGCCGGCCGGCTCGCCCCGCAGGTGGGCGCCTTCTACATGATGCGTACCGGTGGTGGGCGCGGTGTGCTGCCCGGCGGTGTCTCCGGCGTGTACGCGGCCAAGACCGTGGTCATCGGCGCCGGCGTCTCCGGCATGAACGCCGCAGCGATCGCGCTGGGTCTGCAGTCCGAGGTGCTGCTGCTGGACAAGAACGTCGCCCGGCTGCGGCAGGCCGACGCGATCTACCGGGGCCACCTGCAGACCGTCGCCTCCAACGCGTACGAGGTCGAGCGCGCGGTGCTCGACGCCGACCTGGTCATCGGCGCGGTGCTGGTGCCCGGCGCGAAGGCCCCGACGCTGATCTCCAACGAACTGGTCTCCCGGATGAAGCCGGGCAGCGTGCTGGTCGACATCGCCATCGACCAGGGCGGCTGCTTCGAGGACTCGCGCCCCACCACGCACGCCGACCCGGTCTACAAGGTGCACGAGTCGATCTTCTACTGCGTCGCGAACATGCCCGGCGCGGTGCCCAACACCAGCACCTACGCCCTGACCAACGTCACCCTGCCGTACGCCCTGGAGCTGGCCAACCAGGGCTGGCGCGAGGCGCTGCGCAACGACCCGGCGCTGGCGCTGGGCCTCAACACCCACGCCGGGCAGGTCACCTACGGCCCGGTCGCCGAGGCGCACGGCATGGACGTGCTCCCGCTGGCCGACGCGCTGGCCTGAACGGTGGCGGGCTGAGCGGCGGCACGGACTCCGCCGGCGTGGGCACATCGCCCACGCCGGCGCTGCGCCGTGCCGTTCGCGGTTACCTCGACCACCTGACCGTCGAACGTGGCCTCTCCGCGAACACGCTCGCCTCGTACCGTCGGGACCTGGACCGTTATCTCGCCACCCTGGCCGATGCCGGCGTCACCGACCTCGCGTCGGTCGGCGCCGGCCTCGTCGAGTCGCACCTGGCGCGGCTGCGCGCCGGCGACGACGCGCACCCGCCCCTCGCCGTCTCCTCCGCCGCCCGCGCGGCCAGCGCGGTACGGGGCCTGCACCGTTTCGCGCTGCGCGAGGGCCTGGCCGGCGCCGATCCGAGCCGCGACGTCCGCCCGCCCACGCCGCCGCGGCGGCTGCCGCGGGCGCTACCTGTCGACGACGTGGTGCGGCTGCTGGAGACCGCCGGCCCGATCACCGCGACCGGCGACGACGCGCCCCTCGCGCTGCGCGACCGGGCGCTGCTGGAGTTCCTGTACGGCACCGGCGCGCGCATCTCCGAAGCGGTCGGCGCCGCCGTGGACGACCTCGACACCGACGACGGCACGGTGCTGCTGCGCGGCAAGGGCGGCCGGGTGCGGCTGGTGCCCATCGGCGGGTACGCCGTCGACGCCGTGCGCGCCTACCTGGTCCGGGCCCGCCCCGGGCTGGCCGCCGCCGGCCGGGGCACCCCTGCGGTGTTCCTCAACGCCCGCGGCGGCGCGCTGTCCCGCCAGGGCGCCTGGGGCATCCTGCGCCGCGCCGCCGACCGGGCCGGGCTGCCCGTCGACGGGCCGGCCGCGGTCTCCCCGCACACCCTGCGCCACTCCTACGCCACCCATCTGCTCGACGGCGGCGCCGACGTCCGGGTGGTCCAGGAGCTGCTCGGCCACGCGTCGGTGACCACCACCCAGGTCTACACGTTGGTCACCGTGGAGCGGTTGCGCGAGGTGTACGCCACCGCGCATCCGCGCGCCCAGGGCTGAACCGGTCGCGGTCGACGCCGACACGCCGGGCCGGTGCCGAACCCCCTGCTGGTCGGTGGCGTACAGTCGGCATCGGCGCGGACCTCCTGGAGCGACACGACCGGGGTGCGCAGCGGCGCCGCGAAGGACGTCGGACGGCTCCGACGCCGGGTGGGTCGTCGGGAGGGGGCAACGAGCACATGGCTGGCAACGGTGACCGTGCCGAGACCTGGACGTCGGAGCTCCGCGAGCAGCAGGCGACGCTCGGCGCGGACCTGGGTCCTGCGGACCCGGCTGCCTACACGATGCGCAAGCCCATTCCCGAGCCGATGCCCACCGACCGGCACGGCCCCGCGCGCATCATCGCGATGGCCAACCAGAAGGGTGGCGTCGGCAAGACCACGACCACCATCAACCTGGGCGCCGCCCTCGCCGAGTACGGCCGCAAGGTGCTGCTCGTCGACTTCGACCCGCAGGGCGCCCTCTCGGTGGGCCTGGGCGTCAACCCGCACAACCTCGACCTGTCCATCTACAACCTGCTCATGCAGGACGACATCATCGCCGAGGACGTCGTCATCAAGACCGACGTCGCGGGGCTGCACCTGCTGCCGGCCAACATCGACCTCTCCGCCGCCGAGATCCAGCTCGTCAACGAGGTCGCCCGGGAGATGGCCCTGGCCCGGGTCCTGCGCACCGTCCGCAAGGAGTACGACTACATCCTGATCGACTGCCAGCCGTCACTCGGCCTGCTGGCGATCAACGCGCTGACCGTCGCCCACGGCGTGCTCATCCCCCTCGAATGCGAGTTCTTCAGCCTGCGCGGTGTGGCACTGCTGCTGGACACCATCGACAAGGTGCGCGAGCGACTCAACTTCGACCTGGAACTCGAAGGCATCCTCGCCACCATGTACGACAGCCGCACCACGCACTGCCGCCAGGTCCTCCAGCGGGTGGTGGAGGCGTTCGGCGACAAGGTCTACCAGACGGTCATCACCAAGACGGTGAAGTTCCCCGAGTCCACCGTGGCCGGTGCCCCCATCACGACGATGGACCCGGCCTCCTCCGGGGCACGTAACTACCGTCAGCTGGCCCGCGAGGTGATCGCCGCCCAGTCGGAGCGGTAGCCGGAACGCCCGGTGCCCGCCTCGTGGACTACGGTCGTCCGGTGACCGCGCCACCCCTCGACCCACCCGAGACCGCTGCTGCGGCCGTGGTCGACGGTGTGCAGCCCGCCGGGTTCACGGTTCGGCTGGCCAACTTCACCGGCCCGTTCGACCTGCTGCTGCAACTGATCGGCAAGCACAAACTCGACGTCACCGAGGTGGCCCTGCACACGGTCACCGACGAGTTCATCGCCTACATCAGGGCGATGGGCGACAACTGGGACCTGGACGAGGCCAGCGAGTTCCTGCTCATCGCCGCGACCCTGCTCGACTTGAAGGCGGCCCGGCTGCTACCCGCCGCCGAGGTGGAGGACGAAGCCGACCTCGCCCTGCTGGAGGCCCGGGACCTGCTCTTCGCCCGGCTGTTGCAGTACAAGGCGTACAAGGAGGCGGCGGCGCACATCGCCGAGCTGGAGGCCGTCGGCGGCCGACGCTATCCGCGTGCCGTCAGCCTGGAGCCCCGCTACGCCGAGGCGCTGCCCGACCTGGTGCTCGGCATCGGCCCCCAGCGGCTGCTGAAGCTGGCCGTGAAGGCGATGACCCCGAAGCCGGTGCCGGAGGTCTCCATCGCCCACGTGCACATGGTCCGGGTCAGTGTCCGGGAGCACGCGGCGATCCTCGCGGCCCGGCTGCGCCGGGCCGGCACCGCCACGTTCTCGCTGCTCTGCGCCGACTGCGAGGCCACCCTGGAGGTGGTGGCCCGGTTCCTCGCGCTGCTGGAGCTGTACCGGGAGGGCCTGGTGTCGTTCGTGCAGGAGCAGGCCCTGGAGGAGCTGACCGTGCGCTGGACCGGCCCGACCGACGGCGACACCGAGCTGCACGTCGACGAGTACGCCGGCACCCCGGCCGACCCGGAGTCGTCTGAGCTTGAACTGGCGGGGCCTGGGCCTGGGCCAGCGGGGACTGAGCCTGAGCCGGCGGGGGCTGAGCTTGAGCCGGCGGGGGCAGAACCTGCGAGGGCTGGGCCTGAGCTGGCGGGGCCTGAGCTGGCGGGGGCTGACCTTGTGCCGACCGGGAAGGCCGGCGGGCCGGACGGGACGGGAACGACGGAGGGTGCGCGGGATGAGTGACGAGCAACGTCGGGACTCGCTGGCCGACCAGGCCGCCGCCTGGGTTCCCCCGTGGGACCGCCCCCGCCCGCCCGCCGCCGACACCCCCACACCGCCGGACGACTCAGCCGCACCACCGGACACCGAAGAGCTGGCCGAGCCGACCACCGATCGGGCCGCGTTGGCCGAGGCGTCGCCCGAAGCGGCGGCGCGCCGACCGGAACCTCACGCTGCCGCCGATTCCGCCGAGTCGGACGTGGCCGCGTCGGGCTCGGTGCGGGTTGACCCGGATGGGCCGAGCCCGGTCGACCTGGGCCCGGGTGGATCAGGCCCTGGTGAGGTGGCCGCAGGTGGACCAGCCTCTGTCGAGGCGGCCTCGGGTGGGCCAGCCCCTGTCGAAGTCGGCCCGGGTGGGCCCGATCCCCTTGAGGTGGCCTCGGACGAGGCGGGCCCGGGTGAGCCGGACCGCGTTGAGGCGGCTGCGGACGAGGTGGGCTCGGCGGGGCCGGACCTCGGTGCCGTGACGCAGGCCACGGCGGGGGAGTCGGGTGGCGCTGGGGACGTACCCCGGCGGCAGCTGGCGGGGCGGCGGCGGGCGACGGTCGCCCCGGAGCCCGCGCCCGAGCTGTCCGACGCCGAGCTGCGCGGCGCGTTGGAGGCGATCCTGCTGGTCGTCGACGAGCCCGTCAGCGAGCTCGTGCTGGCCCAGGTGCTGGAACAGCCCGCCGAACGGGTCGGGCCGATGCTCGACGAGATCGCCGCCGGTTACACAGCGGCCGGGCACGGGTTCGAGCTGCGCCGGGCAGCCGGCGGGTGGCGGCTGTACACCCGCCCGGAATACGCTACGTACGTTGAGCGGTTCGTGTTGGACGGGCAGTCCGTGCGGCTGACCCAGGCGGCGCTGGAGACGCTCGCCGTGGTCGCCTACAAGCAGCCGGTGACCCGTTCACGAATCTCAGCCATCCGGGGTGTGAACTGCGACGGGGTCATCCGTACGCTGGTCACCCGCGGCCTCATCGAGGAGTGCGGCACCGAAACGGACAGCGGGGCGTTCCTCTACCGGACCACCACGTTGTTCCTGGAGAAGCTCGGGCTGAACACCGTCGACGAGCTGCCGCCCCTCGCACCCTTCCTGCCCGACGACGTAGAAGAGCTTGCTGATGCGACCCGATAACCGTTCCCCGAAACCCGACGCGCCCGTCTACGAGGGGGCTGAGCGCCTGCAGAAGGTGCTCGCCGCCGCCGGCGTGGGTTCCCGGCGTGCCTGCGAAGACCTGATCTTCCGCCGCCGGGTCACGGTGGACGGGCGGGTCGCCAAGCTCGGCGACAAGGTCGACCCGGCAACCTCCGTGATCCACGTGGACGGGGAGCGCCTCCAGGTCGACATTCGCCTGGTCTACGTGGCGATGAACAAGCCGCGTGGGGTGGTTACCACCATGGCGGACGAAAAGGGACGCAACGAGCTGGCCGACTTCATCGGCGCCCGGCTGGAGCAGCGGGTCTACCACGTCGGGCGGCTGGACGCGGACAGCGAGGGCCTGCTGCTGCTCACCAACGACGGCACCCTCGCGCACAAGCTCATGCACCCCTCGTACCAGGTGCTGAAGACCTACCTCGCCGAGGTGGTCGGGCCGATCCCGCGCAACCTGAGCAAGCGGCTGCTGGCCGGCGTCGAGCTGGAGGACGGGCCGGTCAAGGTCGACTCGTTCAAGGTGGTGGACACTCTCGGCAAATCCGCCCAGGTGGAGCTGAGCCTGCACGAGGGCCGCAAGCACATCGTCCGGCGGCTGATGGATGAGGTCGGTCACCCGGTCACCCGGCTGGTGCGTACCTCGATCGGGCCGATCCGGCTCGGTGACCTGCGGACCGGGCGTATCCGGCGGTTGACCAACGCCGAGGTCGCCGCCCTGTTCAACGTGGTGGGTGACTGACCCCCGAGTTCGGGGTACGGCAGCCGGTAGGCTCCACCGATGGCCGGGACGCGGCCGCCCGGGTGGTGGCGTGGGTCGCCTCCGGCGGCGTCGCGCGCGGGTTCGTTAACGCACCCGGGCATGATTGATGACGATTGACAACCGCTTGCGGCGCCAGATCACCGGGCGATCCGTGAGGTACGGGCTGAGGAGGACACGGTGGAGGAAAACGTACGGACCGGGCGATGTGTGGTCGCTGTGGACGGGCCGTCCGGATCGGGTAAGTCCACCGTGTCGCGGCGGCTCGCCGCGAGCATCGGTGCGCGCTACCTGGACACCGGGGCGATGTACCGGGCGATCACGTGGGCCGTGCTGCGCTCCGGCGTGGATCTCACCGACACCGCGTCGGTGGCCAAGGTCGCCGGCGAGGTCAACCTGCGCATCGGCACCCACCCGCAGGGGTACGCCGTGACCATCGACGGGGTCGGCGTGGACGCCGACATCCGTGGCACCGAGGTGACCGGCGCGGTTTCCGCCGTCGCCGCCGTGCCGGCTGTCCGTGAGCTGCTCGTCGCCCGGCAGCGCGAGATGATCGCCAACGCTGGTCGGATGGTGGTCGAGGGTCGTGACATCGGCTCTGTCGTGGCGCCGGACGCCGACCTGAAGGTCTTCCTGACCGCTTCCGAGGCGGCCCGTGCCGCCCGGCGCAGCGCCGAGGACGCCGCCGACGTGGCGGCCACGGCCGCCGACCTGGCCCGGCGGGACCGCCTCGACTCGACCCGCAAGGTCAACCCGCTGGCCCAGGCGCCCGACGCGGTGGTGCTGGACACCACCGAGCTGGGCATCGACGAGGTCGTGGCGCGGATGCGCGACCTGCTCACCGAGCGAGGTGTGGCATGAGTAGCGATGGTGGTGGCTGGGTCGAGCTGCGTGAGCCCGACGTCGCCGTCGAGGAACCGACCGGCCCGCAGCCGGTGGTGGCCGTGGTCGGCCGCCCCAACGTGGGCAAGTCGACGCTGGTCAACCGGATCATCGGCCGCCGGCAGGCGGTCGTCGAGGACGTCCCTGGCGTGACCCGCGACCGGGTCCCGTACGACGCGCAGTGGAACGGCCGGGCGTTCACAGTGGTGGACACCGGTGGCTGGGAGCCGGACGCGAAGGACCGGGCCGCGGCCATCGCGGCGCAGGCCGAGACGGCGGTCGTCACCGCCGACGTGGTGCTCTTCGTGGTCGACGCGATGGTGGGCTCCACCGATGTGGACGAGGCCGCGGTGAAGATGCTGCGGCGCAGCGCCAAGCCGGTGATCCTGGTGGCCAACAAGGCCGACAACAACTCCATCGAGATGGAGGCCACCTCGCTGTGGTCGCTCGGTCTCGGTGAGCCGTTCCCGGTGTCGGCGCTGCACGGACGCGGCTCCGGCGACCTGCTGGACGCCATCCTCGCCGCGCTGCCGGAGGCACCGGCGATCGTGGAGAACCGTCCGCGCGGGCCGCGTCGGGTGGCGCTGGTCGGGCGGCCGAACGTCGGTAAGTCGAGCCTGCTCAACCGGTTCTCCGGCGAGGAGCGGGCGGTCGTCGACTCGGTGGCGGGCACCACTGTGGACCCGGTGGACAGCCTGGTCGAGATCGGCGGTCAGACCTGGCAACTGGTCGACACGGCCGGGCTGCGCAAGCGGGTCGGCAAGGCCAGCGGCACCGAGTACTACGCCAGCCTGCGTACCGCCGGCGCGATCGAGGCCGCCGAGGTGGCAGTGGTGCTGCTGGACTCCAGCGAACCGATCAGCGAGCAGGACCAGCGGATCCTGTCGATGGTGACCGAGTCGGGCCGGGCGCTGGTCATCGCGTTCAACAAGTGGGACCTGGTCGACGCCGACCGCCGGTACTACCTGGACAAGGAGATCGACCGGGAGTTGCGCCGCATCCCCTGGGCGATCCGGCTGAACCTGTCGGCGATGACCGGCCGTGCCGTGGACAAGCTGGCCCCGGCCCTGAACAAGGCGCTGGCCAGCTGGGAAACCCGCGTGCCGACCGCGCACCTCAACCAGTGGCTGACCGCGCTGGTGCAGGCCACCCCTCACCCGGTACGTGGTGGGCGCGCGCCGCGGATCCTGTTCGCGACGCAGGCCGGTGTCGCACCGCCACGGTTCGTGCTCTTCACCACCGGCCCGCTCGACGCCGGCTACCAGCGCTTCGTCGAGCGCAAGCTCCGCGAGGAATTCGGGTACGAGGGCAGCCCGATCGAGATCTCGGTCCGCCCGCGCAAGAAGCTCGGCCCCGGCGGCCGAGGCAAGGCGCACGGCTGACGCGGTCCAGTTCTGCCGAAATGCCGGATGGGCACCTGTGCCCATCCGGCATTTCCCTATCCGACGCCACCCTCCTAGGACGCTTTAGGGGATGTGCGGTGACTCCTTATGGTCGTCGGCGGGGGTTGCTCACTGGGTGGTTCGGTCGCGTCGCGACGCCGGTGGGGCCTGTGCGGAGGACTTGGAGCTGCTGCGCTAAGCTGTACCGGCTGCCGCGGGGGAAACCGCGCGGGGGCGGGACGTGGCGCAGCTTGGTAGCGCACTTGACTGGGGGTCAAGGGGTCGTCGGTTCGAATCCGGCCGTCCCGACAGAGGTAGAGGGGCATTTCTCGCGATCATGCGATGCCCTCCTGGGGACCATTTGGGGACCTCAGGCCGGTGAGGTGCGAAGACAGCGCCTCACCGGCGGCCCGGATCGACTGACGATCCGGATGCAGATACCGCTGAGTCGTCATCAGCGAGCCGTGGCCGGCGATCTTTCGTAGGACGTGCACCGGCACGCCAGCATCCGCCATCCAGGTCAGGCCGGTGTGCCGCAGGTCGTGCCGCCGCAGGTACTCAAAGCCCAGCGATCCGACCACCTCATCCCAGTGCGTCGCGTCACGCAGCACCGCCGTGCTGATCCGACCGCCGCGAGGGCCAACGAAGAGCCGGCCGTTATCCTCGGCGATCCGGTCGAGCTTCGCGGACACCATCGGCCGCAACTCCTCGATGATGGGCACCTGCCGAGCCCGCTTGCCCTTGGTTCCCTTGTCGACCAGGCCGCCCAGCCCGGTGGTCGTCTGCCGGCGCACCGTCCACAACCACGAGTCTCGATCGATGTCGCCCTTACGCACGCCGGACACCTCGCCGATCCGGGCCGCTGTGCCGGCCGCGAACATCACCACCTCACCCCAGCCCGGGTAGCGGCCGTGCGATCGCTCGACCAACGCCGCCGCCAGGGTGGCCAGCGCGGTCCAGTCCGGCAGCGCCAGGGAACGCGGGTTGTCCAACTCGTCCTCGGCCCGCTGGTACTCCCGCTGCCACCCGGTCAGCCGCGCCGGATTGCGGTCGATCAGACCGTCCCGCACCGCCTGCTCCATGACCCGCACCAGGACGGCGAGGCTGTTCTTCACCGTCGACCGGCCGCAGCCCTCGGCGATCCAGCCGTGCGCGGCCCGGTCCACCGCACCATTGGTGATGAGCCGGACCGGCAGGTGGCCGAGCGTCGGCACCACCCGCCTACGCCACCCCGCCAAGTACGGGTCGAGCGTCTTGCCCTCCAGGCCACGCAGGGCCAGGCGCATCACGCTCTCGCCGTACTGCGCCAGCCGCATCGACGCCGCGTCGGGGTCGACGCCGCCCTTCGCCGCGCGCTGCATGGCGTCGAGCCAGGCTTGCGCCTGCTCGACGTCCGCGAACGCCTGCGACTTGGAGCGGCGTCGGCCCGACGCCGGATCGACCCACCGGACCCGGGCACGGTACGGGTTCGGCCGGCCGGGTCGGTGCTCGACGTCGGTGGAGACGCCGACGCCGATCGGGAGCAGGGGAGTGGTCACCGAGCCGATTCCTCGGGATCAGTGCGGTGCCGCCCCAGCCACGCCCGCACGTCTTCCGGGTCGTACTTGACGACCCGGGCGGACAGCCGGATGAACGCCGGCCCCTGGACGGGGCTGGCGGTGCGCCACCGCCGCACGGTGGACGGGTCGACCTTCACGAGCCGGGCAAGCTCCTCTGTGGTCAGCAGCGCGCCCGACGCTGCCGGTACATCAATGCTCATCGGATCCCCATGGTTGTCGGTTTCACTGTCAAGGCGGGCTTGACGCTGAATCGCGCGTCAGGCGACGAGGGTCTGTAGGTACTCGCGCGCCGCGTCCTGGTGCTCTCGGGCCATCGCGGCGGATGCGTTGGCGAGCATTGCGTCAGCGGTGGTGTGCCAGCCGGCGCCCACGAATTGCAGGAAATTGACCACCAGCGTGGTCGGCTCGGTGCCGGCCGCGGCTTCCTGCGGGCCGCTGCTCTGGGCACGGCGGAACACGATGCGTTGGTTGCGCAACAGGGCGAAGGTGATCGAGTAGCGGCGGGACTTGGTGAGGAAGTGGCCGCCGAAGCCGAGCATGTGCGCCCAGCGGCGCAGCCGCCGCCAGTCCCGGGGCGTGCCGAGCATCCAGCACGCGTCTATCAGGCGTTCGGCGTGGCTGCCGGCCGGGTCGGCGTAGATGTCGATGGTGTCGCCGGTCAGCCGGTTGGACGCATGGCCGGTGACCTCGGTCGACTTGGTGGCGTACTTGGCCAGGTACGCCGCGACCTGCGCGTCGGTCACCTCGCCCCGGCCGGCCACCGTGATTACCTTGGTGAGCACCTGCGTGCCCCAAGTGATCGGCCAGCCGCCGGGGCGGGCGGGGTGATCGGCGGTGGTGAAGCCGACGGTGGCGGCGGCGTGGTCGACGGCGGCGACCAGGTCGGCGGCGTCGAGCTGCGGCGGGGCCGGCACGATGGCGTCCGGGTCGCCCGCGTCGCGGCCGTCGAGCCGGATGATGGCGTGGAAGTGCACGACGCCGCGTCGTTGCATCTCGGCGGCCTTCCCGAACGACAGCCGCACCGGGGACACCCACCGGGTCTTACCGGTACGCGGCGAGGTCACGGGGATGTCGGGAATGCCACGAGCGGTGGCCAACCGGTGCATGTAACGGTTGATCGCGATGGTGGTGCGCCGCCACAGCTCCCCGGCCGAGAGGTTCCAGACCGCCTGCGCGTCGTGGCCGTAGCAGTCCAGGCACAACGGCGTGCCCAACCGGGCGTCCGTCTCCTCGTGGCGGGCGAAGCAGACAAGCCGCACGCCGTGCGGGCACATGGTCGACTCCCGGCGGGGGTGGCAGGGTTCGGGCCGGCAGTCGCACGAGGTGCGCCGGGTGCAGGTGTGCCGCTTGACGTAGCGGGTGTGGACCTCGCCGAAGGACGGGGCGGTGAAGGTCGGGAACACCGCCGGGTGGTGCGCGACCTGCTCGGGTACGCCTTTGCCGCCGACGAGGCCGGCGCGGACGACCTGGTAGGCGTCGCGTTGGTAGAGCTTGGAGCAGGTCGGGCACACAGCGGCGCGGCGGTTGCCGCACGGCTTGTAGATGACACCGTCGGGCATGTCAGCCGTCGACCGCTCCGTGAGCAGACGGCCGGTGGCGGCCTCGACGGTGGCCATGGTGCCGACCAGGCGGACCGGGCGCGTGCAGCCGGCGGCCGGGCGGACATGGCGCAGCCAGCCGGCGAAGTCGGGTTGGGTCAGCCGGGCAGCGGCCTGCCGTCGGAGGTCGGCGGAGGTGGCGTACCAGGGCGGGGCGGTCGGCTCGGCGCACGGGGCCGTACCCGAAGCAAAGGCTTCGGGTACGACGGTCAGCGTCGAGACAGTCAACGGGTCGCCTTCACAGGGTGGCCGTTGGCGGATCGGACGGGGCGGTTGTCGGTGTTGGGGTCGAGGTCCAGGACCGCGAGGGCTTGCGTGGCCTCGTCGGAGGTCACCTTGAGGCGGACGGCCAGTTGGCCCGGGGTGATCGGCGTGCCGTGCTCGGTGCGGTACTGCTTCGCGACGCGGGTCGCTCGGGCGAGCAGGTCCGGGGCCACGATCGGCAGCGGAAGTTGGGCAGCGTCAGACGCGGTGACAGGAGTGTCAGTGGTGGACGGTGCCAACGTCGGTGCCGGGGCGGTCTCGGGCTTGCTCGGTCGGGGACGGGCGGGGCGGGCAGTGGCAGCGGGCCGGGGCGTCGACGGCTCCGGGGTCGGGGCCGGTCGCGGTGTGGTGATCCGGTCGACCAGTTGCGCCGGGGTCGGGATCTCGGGCCGGGCCGGCGTCGGTGCCGGTGCGGCGGGTTCGATGTCGGGGACGGTGGACAGCTCGGGCCGGACCGGCGTCGGTGCCGGGACGGCGGAAACGGTCACGGTTGGGGTCGGCGTCTCGGCGGGTGCCGGGAGGGTGCCGGTGGCGGCGGTCAGGGTTCGGCCGCTTTCCCGGCGGAGCAGGGCACGCATGTGCACGGCCAGGCCGGCGACGGCCGGCGGCAGTGCCCCGACGATCGCGGCCAGGACCACGCGCCAGGGTTCGACGTTGGTGGACATGGTGTCTAGCAGGTGGTACGCCGACTGGGCAGCGATGCCGATGCCGGCCGCACCGTATGTGTTCTTCTTGGCGAATGCGGCGACCCGTGCGGGCACGGGAGCCATCCACAGCACCAGGGCGACGACCACGTAGCCGTCGACCGCGATAGGCATCAGCCAGGCCAGGGCGAGGCTGACCGAGGTGCCGGGGACCTTGATACGGGCGGTGAAGCCGGCGAGTTCGGCCAGCGCGATCCAGGTGGAGGCGGACAGGCCGAACGACGCGGCCAGCACCGCCCACGAGGCGATCGACGCCAACCGGGGCTCCCCGGCCGCCGGTCGAAGGTTGGTCGGGTTGGTGGTCATGCCGTGGCCCTCCCCTCAGCGAGGCCGAACAGGGTCGGTTCCTCACCGGAAGGCAGCGGCGTGGGTTGGGCCGCCCTGCGGGATGCCGTCCGGTTGGACCGGGCGGTCTTGAGGTTGTGCAGGTCGGCGAACTGGTCAGGCGTCAGGACGCTGAGCGCCTGCTTGTCCTCGCCGCGCCGCCGGTAGAGCAGCGGGCGGACGGTGGCGTTGGTCGGGCAGTCCGTGACCCCGTCGGGGTAGCGGAAGCCGCAGCCCGGGCACAGTGACCGTGCCGGGCTACCAGGGTGGTGATCGGCGAACACCTGCGCGAGGGTCGCCACCGTGACGCCGAGGCCGGCGCGGATCAGCCGCTCGTCCAGGGCAATCCGGTCGGCGCGGTCGCCGTAGCGCATCTGCACCGCCTGCCGAGACACGCCCAGCCGATCGGCGATCTCCGCCCAGGAGTACCGGTACGGAGGCTGACGCAGGCCGGTGACAGCGAGCCGGGTCATGGCGTCCACATCGGTGGACAGCGCCGCGAGCGACCGCAGCGCCTCGATGTCGCCGGCAGCGACCCGACGGGCATACGCCCGCAAGATGCGCCGCACGAACGCGTCGAACTCGGTGATTTCGACCGACCGCTTGGCGCGCTTGGTGCGAGTGCGCGTCAAGCCGGGCTTGACGGTGTTCGTGTTCATACCGCACCACCGTTGGCGCGGTCCCACGCGTCGGCCGCCGCGTTCAGCGCGGCGATGGCCTCGTCACGGGTACGGCCCGGCGTGTCGTTGAAGCTGTACACACCGATGTCGCACGGGTGGATCTCGCGCAGGTAGACGTCGAGGAGCGTCACCGCCGCGTCGAAGTCAACGAACTCCGGGGCGTCGAACATCTGCGCCGGGGCGTCGACCGGGCCGCCGTAGCAGACCATGCCGACCGCGCCGACCAAACAGGCCGGGGGCGTGAACGACCCCGACGTGGCGTCGTAGTAGGCGCCCTGCGTCCAGCCGTGGCGGGACAGGTACAGGGCGGCGTCCCGCAGCGTGCGGGCCGGGGTGGTCACCTGCTCGGCGACCGTGTTTTGGGTAGCGTGCATGACGGCAGCTCCTTCCGGGCTGTTGATGGGGCGGGTCGGCGCCGTCCGGGTTGCTTTCCTAGGGCTGATCCCGGTGCTGCCGGCCCGTTTCTATGGCGTTCGGCGCTGAGGGCGGACCATCCGCCGCAGGGCCGCGTCGAACTCGGTGACGATCCGCATCAGGTGCGACCGGGCGTTGGTGTCGCCGGCCGCGAGGCTGATGCGGGTGCGGATCTCGGCGTGCTGGCTACCGTCGGCGGCCAGCACCCGGGTCAGGACCACCACACCGCGACCGGGAACCCGCAGGGTCACCGGCTGCGCCCGGTGCTCGCCCAGGCCGCAGGCGTGCCCTCGGGCGCACCACTCCGGATGAGTCAGGTGGTCATCGGTAGCGGTCGGCCAGGTGGGCGACGTGGCCGGCCGGGGTCGGATACGGATACTCACGCCGCACGCTCCTTGCGGTCAGCCCGCAAGCGGGCGGCGTGGATGGCGATGCGGGCGCAGGCCGCGTCATCGAGGTACGCGGCTTTGATCAGTTGCGGCGTGCCACCCTCGGCGATGAGCAGTCCCACGCCGGGGTTGGTCGGGCTGATCGTGTTGGACGACCAGCCACGGTCCGCCCACCCGTGCCCCAACACGATGTCGGAGGACACGTTGGTGGTGCACCGGAAGGCGCACCGCCAGGCAAACAGGTCCCGCAGGCTCGTCGGGATGATGTCCGACGAGGGGCGTTGCGTCGCCGCGACGACGATGATGCCGACCGCCCGGCCCCGAGCTACCAGGTCCCGCAGCAGACCCGCGAATTCCTCCCGGGTCTTCTTGTCCCCTACGGTGGCCGAGAAGTAGGCGATCTCATCGATGGCGACCAGGATCGGGCTGAACACGTCATCGCGTTGGGTCTTCCGGCGGCCAGCGACTTCCAGGTAGGCGTACCGGTTGTCCATCACGATCTGCATCCGCCGCAACGTGGCCAGGGCATGCATGATGTCCGGGCCGACGAACACGTCAGCGCAGCTCTTCCACTGGCCCAACTCGACCTGCTTGCCATCGAGCAGGCACAGCCGGCAGTCCAGGGACAGGGCGGCGTGAGCCACGATCAGGTTCAGCAGGGTCGACTTGCCGCCGCCCGGTTCCCCACCGATCAACAAGTTGCGGTAGATCAGCGGGACCCGCACCGGGTGGCCGAACTCGTCCACCCCGACATGCACCGGGTCGAAGATCGACACGGACGGGTCAGCGGGCATGCCACCCGGTACGGCGGGCACGGTCAGCGTCGACATCAGCGCACCGCCGCTCAGGCCGCCGACGCGGGCGCGGCGGTCGACCACGGGTCATCCGCCGGCGTCTCCGGAGTGAACCCGTCCCCGTTGCGGGTGCGGGCCATCTTCTTCACCGTCGCCGTGGCGAACCGCAGCGACGGGCCGACCTCGTCGACGTCCAGGCCGTACGCGGAGCGCTTCTCGCCCTCCTCGTTCTCCCACCGCGACAGCCGCAGCCGGCCGGCCACCACCACACGGGTGCCCTTGGCCAGCGATTCGGCGATGTGCTCCGCCAGGTCCCGCCACGCGGTGCAGGTCAGGAACAGCGGGTCACCGTCGCGGTACTCACCCGAGTTGCGGTCGAACACACGAGGCGTGGACGCCACGGTGAACTTCACCAGCGCCACCCCCGCCGGGGTGAACCGCAGCTCCGGGTCGGCGGTCAGGTTGCCGACCACCGTCACGGTCGTGTCGTTTGCCATTGCGATCTCCTTCGAGATTGTTGGAGGTGAACCGCCCTGTTGGCGGTCACCGCACACACCCCGGTCAGGGCGTGTGAGCCTTGGTTTCAGCGGCGCGGGTTGCGCTGCTCCGGTGCCGGCTCCGGCACGTCGAGCAGGTCCAAGCCCAACGGCGGCACGGCCGGCGACACCGGGGCGTCCTCGTCGCGCATCCACGCCACCCAGGCCGACAGCGGCGACGCCACCAGACCGGTCAGCGGGTCACGACGGGTGATGTCGACCCGCACCAGCGCGGCATGCTTGGCCGACGCGCGGACCATCCGCGCCTCACCCGCCCAGCAGGCCACCGCGAGCTTGTCCGCCTTACCGTCCAGGTCCGTCAGA
Organism: Micromonospora noduli; assembly: GCF_003264475.1. NCBI lineage: Bacteria > Bacillati > Actinomycetota > Actinomycetes > Micromonosporales > Micromonosporaceae > Micromonospora > Micromonospora noduli. The sequence goes on from NZ_PYAC01000003.1 coordinate 42,057, forward strand.
TCCAGGCCCGGCCGCAGCCACACCCACACCCGCTCACCGGCCGGCGTCGGCCGCGCCCACAGGATCAGCGGCAACCGACCCGGGTGCAGCCGCGACGCGGACCGAATGAACTCCGCGAAGCACAACCGCAGCCGGTGCCGCACCACCACGCACCACACCCACGCCGACACCCGCCGACGAAGCCGGCCGACACCGAAGACCACGCCCAGCACCAGGGCCAGGAGCACCAACGGGACCGCCGGGTACGTCCCGTGGGACAGGTACGCCATGCCCACGAACACCGTGACCGCAGCGACGATCTCGAACGCCCACCACCACAGCACCCGCAGCGCCGGCCACACCCGCACCAGGCATGCGACCACCAAGCCGCACACCCCGCCGGACAACAGCCCGACCACCACCGCGAGCGCCAGCGGCAGCGCCACCGACGCGGTAGCGGCCACCACCAGGGCGACGGACGCCGCCACGACGAGGAACGCCACCCGAGCCTTCTGCGCGTACGACCGCGACACCGGCGTCTCCACCAGCGTCACCGCGCCCACCGGGCGCTCCCCGAACATCCCTGACTTCGCCATGCCCAACCTCCCCTTGTCTGTGGGACAGCCGTGCGACTCTGTACCGACTTGACTGTACTGAGTCACTCGGTACAGATCAAGGAGATGACGCATCGCGCTGTGTTGATCCCTGGGTGTAAGAGTGCGAGGCTGGTAAGTGCTCTTTCGACCCTCCGAAGGGGGTACCCATGATGGGTATGCCACTGACGGATGTGGATGGGGAGCGACCGACGGGGTGGAGGCGTACATGTCGCAGCGAGTCAGCCGGATTGCTATCCCGCGTCATCTCTTGGAGCGCGAGGATATGCGCGCCGCACTCGCGCGGCATGACTTCGGGACAGTGTTCATGCTGGCTCGAAAATGGGCTGGTATCAGCTATTCGAGAATTGCGGAAGCATGCTCGATAAAGCCTGAAAGAGTCGGCGCGCTTGCCCGTGGACAGGGCAGTATCGCAACATACGAAAAGATCAGCCTAATCGCGGATGCGATGCGAATTCCGGGGCATATGCTGGGCTTGGCTCCCCGAGACTGGGAGGCCAGCCAAGCGATGGCCCAAGATGCCCGAGGTGAGACCGTGAATCGGCGTGATTTCCTGCGCGTATCTGCCGTCGGTGCCGGCACCCTGCTCGGTGCTGTTGACGTCGTAGACCTGTCCTCCGGACGACGCCTCGGCGAGGGACTGCCGAAGGTACTCGCGCGACGGACTGCGAGGCTCCGTCGCCTCGATGACGTCCTTGGAGGAGGCGACACCGTTCGCCTGTATCTATCCGAATACGAGATGACCAAGAAACTCGTGGCGGGCGGCACCTACACCGAGACGATTCAACAGCGACTGCTCGCAATTCTTGCGGAACAGGCGCAGCAAGCTGGATGGGCTGCATTCGACGCGGGGAACCTGGACCTATCGAAGCGGCTATACGGCGAAAGCCACGGGATCGCGAATCAAGCGCACGCGCCTCACCTCGCTGGAAACGCTCTGGCGTTCCTGGCATATCAGACAGTCGGCGGCGACCCCCGCGAAGCCGTGGCGATCGCAGAGGCTTCTTGCGCCGCAGCCGGCGACGACTCCCCGGCCACCGTCACCGCTCTGCTGCACGAGCGTCGAGCGTGGGCGCATGCTGTCGTCGGCAACGCCCGTGAGACTGACGTGGCACTCGCAACGGCGCGCGCCGCCTTGGAGCGTCGCAACGCGACCGAGGAACCCGATTGGTCGACGTGGGTTGACGACCAGGAGGTGACCATCATGACCGGCCGATGCTGGGCAGAGCTTGGCCGGCCGCTGCGCGCCGTTCCTCTCCTGGAGGACGTACTAGCGGGCTTCGACGACGCCCACGCCCGAGACAAGGCCCTGTACTCGTGCTGGCTGGCGGACGCCTACGCCACGGCGGGGGAGCCGGAGGAGGCCGCGCGGGTCGCTGGTCGTGTGCTGGACCTCTCCGAAGGTGTCGCCTCCGTGCGACCGCGCCAACGTCTCAGCCCGGTCCTAGAACGACTGAGGGACCACGCGGCCGTGCCAGGGGTGCGAGAGGTGTTGGAGCGCGCCAGGGCGTAGCCCTTACGGCTCCACGTCCAGCAGGAGGGTCCCGCTAACCCAAGCGGCATACTCGTCCGAACTCATCACGATCGGCACGGCCGCGATCTCGGGGTTCTGCCAAGGGTGATGGTCTTGGAGGAAGGCTCGTAGATCCTCGAAGCGCTGGGCATGCGTCTTCAGGAGAAGCTGCCACTCTTCGCCGGTGCCGAACTCACCCTGGTGCCAGAAGGCCGAGACGACAGGCCCGGCGATTTGCGCGCCAGCCGCAAGCCTCGCTTCCACAACGAGGCGCGCCAGCTCGACGGCCGCCTCACGCGTCTCAACGGCTGTGGAGACCTGCAAGACGGTCCAGGGTTGATCGTGGCTCGCGTCAGCGGCGCGACTTCCGAGCCGGGGGCGACCCTCGTGCCAGGACACGATGGTTCGCGGGCGCCATAGATGGGTGCGGCCGAACGTCTTGTCAGGCTCCGGCATCTGGCCGCGGTTCCGGTAGGAACTCACGGTGCCGACCTGGACGCCGAGGTACTCGGCGACCTCCGACGTCGTCCACCACTCCGCGTCTGGATCAGGGCTCGTCACGTATGCCATTCTGCCCGTGTTGGGCGATCAACGCACCTGCGCATCCCGTGGCACCTTGGAGGCGCTTGCCGGCGCTCAGACGCTTGGTCTCCCATGATGCTGAACTCGTGGAGTGGCGATGCTCGACCGAGGCGAGGTTCTCCTGAAGGGTCTGCCCCAAAGTTGCCCGAAATGACCGGATGAAAGACGGAGTAGAACTTGTCTGCGATCGGCGGAACGTGACCGACGCCAGAACTTGAGCTGACGTAATTGAGGATGCAAGCCCGCAACTGCTGGTGCCGCAAAATGGTGGTTGCGGTGAGACGACCGGACATCGTGAAAGGATTGCCGCGATGAGGCTACTCATGGACGAGTCGGGGAACGGAAATGCTTCCCAGCCACTGATCGTCGGAGCGGTTGAACTGGGCGACGACGCAGATGACGTAGAGCAACGAGTCCGAAATCTGTATGAGCGCCTATCCGCTAAGAGTAGTTTCGTCGGACATCCAGGCTTTGACGAATTTCGCAAGAGTGGATTCCATAGCTCGACTGACCCATTGGATGTCTCGGCACCATTCCTAGAATTGATCCGGGGCCTTTTCTTCAGGGCGTACATGGTTCAGACGAACCGCACGGGCGTTTCTGGCAATACTGAAGCTGAGCGGATTGAGTTCATGTACGTGAAGTTGCTCAGCGACCTCTTGATCCGACATCGAAATGAAACAGAGCTGCTTTGCAAGATAGAGCAGAGTGAAGGTATGAGTGCTATTAGCCGCCGGCTTCCTGACAGCGCTAGCAGGCAGGCGTTCAAAACGCTGGGGAAGGTGGCATCCTTACCGCAGCTAAAGATCGTGATGGTCGCCAAGTCGGACTGCATGTCTATGGCGATAATTGACTACGTAATGTCAGCCACAACTAGGTGGCTCCAAGCGGGCCGTCCCACGAGCCCGAAAGATTGGCCTTATAGGGGGTTCCGCGAAATCGAACCCTTTGTCTCTTTGCTCTATTCGTTCGAGCAGGGCCGCATCTCCAGCCGAAAAGAGCCGCTTCATTGACGCATGCTAGACTGTCATTCAAGGTGGGGCCGCAGTCAGCCCTGTGTGCGAGTTCGCACGCGTTGCTTGATAGCCCTAGGACAGCGAGTGCGACCCCACCGCCAAATTTTCACGCCCGGAGTGACAGGTGCCATTCTCGGTTGAGGATCTCGCGCAACACGCGGGCGTATCCGCAGAGGTTCTAGAAGTGCTATCGTCGGCGCTACCGCTCGGCGAGGGACCACTCTACCGGGCGTGGACATCGCGTAAGAAACACGGCGGCATACGCGAAGTCTTCAAGCCGCTTTCTCCGTTCGACGCTATTACGAAGAACCTGCACCGAAGTTTTACTGATCTTTTGCCATACAAAGCGCCCGACCATGTTCATGGATTTGTTCGAGGGCGCTCCACGATAACCAATGCGAGTCAGCATCTTGGAAAAGCGTGCGTGCTACGGGTAGACCTAGAAGACTTCTATCCGTCGATTAGAGCTGCGATGGTGAAAGCTTCTCTGCAAGCCCAGGGCTATGGTGAAAAGGCTGCGGACGTTGCTGTAGGTATCGTGACCATCGCCGGCAAGCTGCCGGTCGGGATAAGCACATCTCCATTCTTGTCGAATTTGGTCTTCTGGGACACAGACCGCTCCCTTGCAGAATATGCGCAAAGGGAGGGCCTGTCATTCACGCGATATGTGGATGACCTGACCTTCTCCGGCATGGTTGTTGACCGTCATTTGGCAGAAATCACGCGCATCCTCGACGATGCTGGCTGGTCTGTGAATACACGCAAGACGGCCTTCATGCGCCGAGGTGGGCCGCAGTATGTCACCGGCCTATACGTCGGAGAAGCGGACGGACCACGAATCCCGCGAAAGGCTAAGCGCCGGATGCGATGGATCCTGCACAAAATTTCGAAATTCGGTTACGAGACCTATATGGAAGACTTCGGCGGCGAGGATCAGGTGATGTACCGAAATCGCCTACTAGGTTGGGCGTGTTATATCGCAGCCGTCGAACCAGACCTAGGTTTCGATCTTCTGCGGAAGTTCGATGACCTGATTCCGGAGGGGTACTACTCGAACGGATATGCCGACATGGCTGGCTTGCTCCACGTCATAAACGACATAGACGACCTTCCCTAGCGCCACGGCAATCCTACTCGCATGCGTCTGTTCCGGGCTTCGTTGCCCAGCTTCACTTGATGCGTTGTGGGGCCGGTTCACTGTCACCCAACGCGGAACCATGTTGAGTGCAGCTAAGTGCAGTCCCGGTGAGAACTTTCCATACGTCTTTCAAGGCGGCCCTTCGGGCCGCGTCGTCCGACCCCTGCCGGTTCCGCCTTATGCCTGCGGCAACGGCGGACCGGCAGTCGGACGCAAAGATGCCCTGCGCCGCTTGGAACTCAGCGCAGGGCATGGGGGATCGGTCGGGTCAGCCCGCCTCAGGCGCACCCGGCTCAGCGCGATGCCGACTCATCTCGGCGAAGGCCAGCCGCTCAAGGCGTCGCTGGATCGCGCTCGGCTGCCGCTCGAATGACACCGCCAGCTCGTCAATGCTGCGGCCGGCCAGGTAGCCCTTCACTAGGTCCGAGTCAGCCTGACGCGTCCATCGGTCGTACGCCTGCGGGTGACGCTGCCGGATCCCGGCGATCTTAGGCGGGTGGCTCTCGGGGACGGTACCCGCGTCCGCCAAGTCGTACCCGTCCTCCTCGGCCGGCGGGTCGTAGACCCAATCGGGCTCACTCCGCTCCTGCTCGTCCCAGTCCGGTTCATCCATGCGTATCAAGGTAACGACGCTACCGTGAGCAGGAAAGCACAGATCGTGACGTGAGCTCACCTGGACGTCCCGCCCGGCGAGAGCCTCGCCTCCGGCGGGCAGGGCCTCCGGCCCTACGACCCGGGGATGGCCTCCGGCGGCCGGGGCTACTCGCCCCGGACCCTCGGCGACTCTGGGATGCCTCGGCCGCGACCGGGGGCCCGTCGCCCACCAGAGGCCACCAGACCGCGCCGACCTGGTCCAGGTCGTTCGTCCAGTGGGGCGCTCCACCTGGACCAGGTCGGCGCGGCCCGGCAGGGCGGAGCCTGCGCGACGGGATGCCGGATCCGGCTTGTAGCGGAGCATAGGAGACTTTAGATCCATACAGGGCGGCCTACTGTCTGAGCGACAGCCCGTCGCGCCGGTCACCCGTAGAATCCACAGCCAGTAAGCAGCGGCATGCCGACCCGTGAAGTTGAACCGGAGGAGGACGAGGCGTGAGCTACGAGGACGATGGCTGCGTGGCATACGTACCCGTGAAGGTCTACGACAATGGGCTGGCAGTGCCGTCAGGAGACACCTTCTACTCCGACCGCGAACAGACGCAGGCGTACGTCGACTGCTTGAACGCGAAGGCGAAGGCCGAAGGTGACACGACCCGTTACCGAGTTGGAGGGCTCGCGCCGCTCCGGGATGTTCCGATCGGCAACGACTACTCAGGGCCGTTCCACTCCATGACCGATGGCTGCGCCGACGGCGACCGGTAGACAGACGACGGCCGGGGACCAGCAGGGGACCACACGTCCAACCCGGACGGACACGGACAGCGTCCGCGCAGACATCATGCCGCCGCGCGCACCGTTGCTGACGTGCGTGGATGCGTACCGCGACGTCCTGGGGGTCAAGGGGTCGTCGGTTCGAATCCGGCCGTCCCGACGCAGGTGAGGGGCCATCTCGGAAGATCGAGACGGCCCCTTTGTCGTACCTGGGTGACTAACTGAGTGACTACGCCTCAGCGTCGAAGATCCGATCCATGGCGACAGCACCGCCCAGGAGCACCGGCCGTAGTTGGTGCCGGTAGACGCTCTCGGTGACCGTCGTGCCGGAGTGGCCGCAGAGGTCCGCGATCTGTTCAAGGCTCATGCCGCTGTCCGACAGTAGGGACACGAAGCTGTGCCGCAGTTCGCGGGGAGTCCAATCGCGCGGGTCGAGGTCCGCTTTGGCGACGACGGGGCGGAAGGCCCGAAGCACGTTGTGCCGATCGAGGGCCGTGCCGGCGGTAGAGGCGAAGACGAGACGGTCAGCGGTGGGCTGGCCTTGGCGCTTGTGGTGGGTGGTGAGCGCGGTGACGCACCGGGCCGGCAGAGCCAGGGTGCGGCGCGATTTCTTGGTCTTGGTGTCTCCGTCGGCGCGGACGGAGCGCCAGACCTGAATGGATGGCGGCACCGGGGGATCGGTGTCCGGCTTGCCGGCGAGGTCGACGTGTGACCAGGTGAGGGCTCGCAGTTCCTCGGTGCGAGCGCCGGTCAGCAATGAGACGACGATGTAGGCGTGCAACGAGCTGCTCTCGGCAGCGATCAGAAGCGCCTTGGCATGGTCGAGCGTCAGCGACTTCGAGGGACGGCCGCCGCGACCTGTGGGCACTTCGCAGAGTGCCACAACGTTGCGCTTGACCCTGTCTCGCGCCATGGCTCGATTGACCGCAGTTGAGCAGCGAGTGCAGGAGCCGCAGGGTGCGGGTGCTCAGTCGTTGGGCTTTGCCCATGAGCCAGCGGTCGACATCGGTCGCGCTGAGATCCCGCAGCTTCCTCGCGCCGAGGTCGCTGATGATGTGGGAGCGCACAAGGGTGGTGTAGTTGGCCTTCGTGCTCTCGGACTGGTTGCTCAGGCCATAGGTGAGCCAGTCGGCGAGAGCGTCGGCCACGGTGTGTCCGTCTTGGACCAGGGCGAGGCCGTCTTCGTAGTCGCGGATCTTCTCCCGCAGTTTGGTGCGGGCTTCGGTCTTGGTTTTGCCGCTGCCTTTGCGGACGATGCGTTTGCCGGCTGGGGTGTAGCCGACGGTGATGGTGGCGATCCAGCGTTGCCGGGCTTCGTCCCAGTGCAGGCCGCCTTCTCCTCTGGCGCGGCGGGTGGTCATCGGGTGCCTCCTTTCTGGGCTTCGTGTTCGAGCAGGGCGACATAGGCGGTGATCGCAGCGGCAGGTACGAGGCGAGTGCGGCCCTGGGTAACCGTGCGAAGCCGCTTGGCGCGAATCTGCTCGTAGATCACCGAGCGGCTTAGGCTGAGCAGCCGCATAGCCTCCGGGATGCGGTAGAGCGCCTTGCTAGGCGCGGGGATGGTAGTTGCGGTCAAATGAATCCTCCGTTTGGTTGGTGCCGCTCAAGCGGCGGCTGACACGGTGCCAGCGGGGTCGCCCTCGAGTTCGTGGGCGATTTCTTCGCGGCCGGTGGTTCGTCGCTCGCGGGCGAGGGCGGCGGCGGTGTTGGCGAGGAGGGCGTCTCCGGTGGTGTGCCAGCCGACGCCGGCGAAGGTGAGGGTGCCGACGATGAGCGTGGTGTTGTCCTGGTCGAGGTGGTCGACGGCGCGGAGGGTGCCGGGTTGCTCGTCGGCGTGGTCCTCGTGCTCGTGGCGTCGGTAGGTGACGCGGGTGTCGCGCAGGAGTTGGAAGGTGACGGAGTAGCGGCGGGCTTTGGTGAGGAAGTGGCCGCCGAAGCCGAGCATGTGCGCCCAGCGGCGCAGCCGGGCGTAGGGATTGGTGGCCTGTGGTCTGCTGGCCGGTTGGGTGTCAAGGGCGGATTGACGCGCTGCGATGCAGACGGGGCAGGCGGCGTAGCGGGTGTGGGTGCCGCAGTCGGGGCACTCCCAGCGGTCGACGAAGCCGGGCCGTGGCCGGTGGTCCCGGGGCCTCTGTGAGAGGGGGACGGGTGTTCCGGTGGGTCGGCCGGTGTGCCAGCAGGCGTTGATGAGGCGGGCGGTGTGGTCGCCGTCGGGGTCGGCGTAGTCGCCGATGGAATCGGCGTCGAGCCTGACGGAGCGGTGCCCGGTTACCTCGGTGCTTTTGGTGGCGTACTTGGCAAGGTAGCCCGCGACCATGCTGTCGGTGACCTCCCCGTCTCCGGTGAGGCTGATGGGTCGGATGTCGAGGCCCTTACCCGGGTCACCCCACGCGATCGGCCAACCGTCGGGCCGGTCGGGATGGGCCGGGGTGGTGAAGGCGACCTGCTCGACGGCGGCCCGGATCGCGTCGTCGAGGTCGGCGACGGTGAACCCGGCGGGTGGTGGGATGACGGCGGTCGAATCGTCGGGGTGGACGCCATCGAGGCGCACCAGGGCGTGGAAGTGCACCGCCCCGCGTGCCTGAAACTCGGCTACCTTTCCGTGCGACAGGCGGACCGGTGGGACTGTGCGAATGTTGCCGGAGGCGGTGACGACGTGGACGCGGGGAATGCCCCGACGGCGGGCGAGTTTTGCCAGCCAGCGGTCCGCGGCTTGCTTGGTGCGGTGCCACAGCTCGCCCGAGAAGAGGTTCCACACGACCTGGTGGGTGTGGTCGTAGCAGTCCAGGCACAACGGCTGCCCGAGCACCTGGTCCCCGGTCTCGTGCCTGGCCCAGCAAACGGCCGGTTGGCCGTGCTCACAGAGACCGGTGTCGCGGCGGGCGTGGCACGGGTCGGCCCGGCAGTCGCAGCGTTTGCGGTTGCCGCAGGTGTGCCGCTTGACCGCCCGGGTGTGCACGGTCCCGAAGGACGGTGCGGTGAAGGTGGCGAACACCGCCGGATGCTGCGCGACGGTGTCGGGGACGCCTTTGCCGCCGATGAGGCCGGCCCGCAGGAGTTGGTAGGCGTCGCGCTGGTAGACGCCAGCGCAGGCGGGGCAGACAGTGGCGCGGCGGTTGCCGCAGGCGGTGTAGATCGCGGCATCGGGCATGGCGTCGGTGTGCCGCTGGTCCAGGACCCTGCCCGTTGACGAGTCGACGGTGAGCAGCTGGCCGGCGAGGCGGATGGGGCGGGTGCAGCCAGCGGCGGCGCGGACGTGTTCCAGCCAACCGAAGTAGTCGGGTTGGGTGGCGCGGGTGAAGGCGGAACCAGTGGCGGTGTAGTCGTGGATGGGGATGGTGTCGGCGTTCGAGCCCACACCCCGGGCCAGAGCGGTCCGGGGTGTGAGGTCCAGCGTCGAGGCCATCAGCCGCGTACCTCGGTGAGGTGGCGGGTGGTGATGGTGTGTTCGGTGACGATGACCCGGCAGGCGCCGCACTGGCGCTTGGCCGGTTCGTGCCGGCGGCACGGGATCAGGGCGGTGGTGTCGCCGCAGTGGATGGTGACCGGTGCCCGGCAGGGGCCGCCGGGGATGACGTCGATGAGGGTTCGGCGGGTGTCGAACGGGTGGGCGTCGGGGTAGGCGGGGCAGGTGTGGGTGACCTGCTCGATGTCGACCAAGACGATGGTCATCGGGCACCCCGGGGGATGGTGGCAAGCAGCTTCCCGGCGACGACCGTGCTGACGTCGAGGCGGTCGGCCAGCTCGGCGGGCGTGATGGGTTGACCGGTGGCCTGTTCGTGCTGCACGGCCGCGAAGCGGGCGGTAGGCAGCAGGTGGGCGGGGACGTCGACCGGCTCCGAGGCCGGTGCGGTGACGGCCGGGGTTGGCTCGGGTGCCGGGGTGATGGCGGCCGGTGGTGTCGGCTCGGTGGTGGCCTGCTCGGCCGCCTGGACGCGGATCGGCTCCATCGGCTCAGGAGCCGGTGCCATGGGTTGCGTGGTGGGTGCGGGGGCGAGGACGAGTTTGACCAGGGCCATGAACGCCAGCGCGGGAACCGCCGAGAGGAGCCACCCGGACGGGCCGGGTTTGGCAACCGCCAACTGTGCGGCCAGGGAGAGGCCGGCGGCGGCGATGAGCAGGACCATTGGGTAGCCGATAGGAGCGCCGGTGCGGCGGCGTCGGCGGATGGTGAGGAGGGCGGCGATGGGGACGAGTTCGGAGATGACGGCGTTGGCCCAGCCGAACCATCCCGGGGTGTTGTCGGGGCTGTTGGCCATGGTCCAGTCGTGGACGTGGGTGAACGAGGCGGCCCCGGCGGAGCCGCCGACGATGATGAGGATGAGGACCAGGACCAGGCCCTCAAGGCGGGTGCCGGCCGGTTCGCGGTTCATCGGATTCCGCCCATGTAGGCCATGGCGATGCCGATGAGCAGGATGACGGCGAAGGTGATCAGGACAGCCATTAGTGGCCTCCGTGGCAGTCGAGGCAGCAGCCGTAGCGGCGGGGGATGTAGTAGGGCTTCACCTGCCCGCAGTGCCGGCAGGTCCGGCGGGCGAGCAGGGCTTTGGCGATGGCTTCCCGCTGCGCGGGCGTGGCGGTGCGCTTCGCCTTGGCGAGGTCGGTGCGGTAGAGGTAGGCGACCCGCCGGTTTTTGCGGTGTCGCCAATAGATCTGGGCGACCGGGTCGTGTCCTCCGGGGCGGAGGCCGGCGGCGCGGAGTTGCCGCAGGGTGGCCAGGCCATGAGGGGCGCAGTGGTAGGGGAAGGTGGGGAACCCGTAGCGGGTGCCGAGCGGGTCGTAGAACTCGACTCGAATGCCGGTGCGCTCGGCCAGGTTGTCCAGGTCGACAGCGCGGAGGTCGGTCATGGCTTGTCACCGCCCCAGCGCTGTTGGGCGGCTTGGCGGGTAATGCCGAGGCGGGAGCCGATTTCGGCCCAGGAGTAGCCGAAGGCCCGTAGGCCGATCACGGCTTCCCCGATGGCGTCGTCGATGACGGTGGAGAGGGCGATGAGGTCGCGGAGTGCTTCGACGTCTCCGGTGGCGACTCGTCGGCCGTGAGCGCGGATGATGCGCCTGGCGAAGCCGGCGAACTGGTCGTTCTCAACGACGTCCCGACGCCGCTGCCGGGGCAGGTTCGGCGTCAAGGACTTCTTGGCGGTGTTCATCGCGTCTCCCCTTCCGCGTTGCGGAGGGAGTCCCACTCGTTGGCAGCCGCCGTAAGGGCGGTGATGACCTGCTCGGCGGTGCGGGTCGGGTCGTCGTTCCACGAGTAGGGGGAGGTGTGCTCGTCGAGGAGGTAGCCGTCCTCATCGATGTGGAAGATCGGAGCGGTGGTGTCGAGGTAGTCGACGAACGCGCCGAGGGTGGCGAGGTAGTCGGCGAGGGCGTCGGGGTCGAGCTGGGAGAAGTGCTCGACGGTGTGTCCGGAGCAGGCGATTCCGATGGCCCCGGCGGCGCAGGCCGGCGGGGTGAGGGTGTCGGGGTTCTTGGCGTAGTAGGTGCCCTGGTGCCAGCCGTGCCGGCGCAAGTAGAGGGCAGCCATCCGCAGCAGATCAGCAGGTGTGACCTGGATCTGTGTGGGTGGGTTTTGGGTAGCCTTCATGGCAACCACGTCCTTTCGGGGGGCTGTCGGTTGGTGGTCGGCAGGACCAGCTCTGCTGGCAGGCGGTGACCTGGTCCTGTCGGCCGATTAGTGAGTGCGCAGCCGCAGGTAGCGGCGGTGGCGGGTGTCGTCGCCGCCCATGAGGCGCGGAGCGGAGACGTAGACGAGTCGCCCGGTCTGGGCGGCGGCGTGGAGCATCGCGGCCAGGTCCTCGGGGGAGCCGACGATCCACATCTCGGTGAATTGCGCGGCGCGTTGGTTGTTGGCCTTGGCGTAGGTGCGCTCGCGGGTGGTCATGCCGCCATCTCCCACTCGGTGGGGTTGACCGCCGGGGTGCTGGTGCCGGTGGTGGGGCGGCGGGTCCAGGCGGCGTAATCAGCGATGTTGTAGATGTCGGTGTCGGTGAGGTAGGCGGCCTTGATGCGGCGGGGAACGCCGCCTTCGGCCAGGAGGTAGGCCGCGCCTTGGTTGGTGGGTGAGATGTCGGAGGCGGTGTAGCCCTGCTCGGCCCAGCCCTGACCGAGGATGATGTTCGAGCTGTTCAGCGAGGTGCACCGGAACGCGGCCCGGTAGCCGAACAGGTCCCGCAACGAGGCGGGGATGATGTCCCAGGACGGGCGCTGAGTCGCGGCGACGACGGGCATGCCGCAGGCCCGGCCGAGGGAGACGAGGCCTCGCAGGAGGGTGGAGAACTCTTCCTGCTGTTGCTTGGTGCCGAGCACGGTGGAGAACATGGCGAGTTCGTCGATGATGGTGACGATGACGGACATGCCATCGCCGTCGGCGAGCTTGCGGCGCCGGTTGGCCAGGAGCCAGGCGTAGCGGTTGGTGGCGACGACCAGGAGGCGACGTAGGACGTCGATGCCCTGGTCGATGTCGGGGCCGATGAACGCGTCGGCGAGGTCGCGCCAGGGGCCGAGTTCGACGAGTTTGGCGTCGAAGAGCACGAGGCGGGTGTTGTCGCACAGGGCGGCGTGGCCGCAGATGTTGTTGATGAGGCCGGACTTACCGCCGCCGGGTTCGCCTGCGGTGAGCAGGTTGCGGTAGATGACGTCCAGGTAGACGGGTTGGCCGAACTCGTCGATCCCGATGAAGATCGGGTCGAACATCGACAGGCCAGGACCCACCGGAACCGCAGCGGCGGTGGTGGGAATCGTGGTGGTCATGAGGTGCCCTCCTGGGCGTTGTGGGCGCGAGGAGCCACACGATCGAGCCGTAATGGCTCCTCGCGTCCGGGTTGGGTTGGGGTCAGATCCAGTCGGAGACGTCGTCCGCTTCGGGCGACGCGGAGGAAGCCGCGGGCTTGCTGCCGTTGGCCGTAGACGCGGCCGGCTTCTTGCCGGCGGGCTTGCCCTGGGCCGGGAGAGTGATCGTCGGAGCCTCGACGTCCGGCAGGTCCAGAGCGGTGGGGACCGTCAGCGGTGACGCCGAAACCGGTGCCGCAGGGTCGATCACATTGACCAGTGGAGAACCGACGTGAGCGGTCAGCACCTCACGGCGTTTGATGTCGAACCGCAGGTAGGCGGCGTTGTTCTCCGAGGCGCGCTCGATGAGCACGGTGGAGGCGTGGCAGGTGACCGCGATCTTGTCGAGGCGGCCTTCCAGGTCCTTGGCGGACAGGCCGGGGCGCAGGTAGACCCAGACCCGTTCGCCGACCGGGGTGGGCTTGGCCCAGAGGATCAGCGGGAGGCTGCCGGATTGGTTGGCGATGATGAACTGCGCGAAGCACACGCGCAGCCGATGCCTCACCACGAGGCACCAGGTCCAGGCGATGACCTGCCGGCGAACCGGGCGGATAGCGGCGGGGACGCCGACGACCAGGGCGACCACAAGCAGAGTCACCAGGGTTGGGGTGTGGTTGGCGAGCTGCACCCACGCGGTGAGCAGCAGAACGCCGAGGATGGTTTCCGGGGTCCACCACCACAGCAGCCGGATTACCGGCCAGACGCGAACAAGCAGCCAGACGAGGCCACCGGTCGGGACGCCGATCAGCGCGCCGACGAACACGGCGAGGATCGGGTGAATGGAGGACGCGGCCACCACGGCCGAGAGAAGGCCGACGATGACCGCCGTGAGGATGAACGCCATGCGGGCGTTGCGTGCGGAGGAACGGTGGACCTTGGCCTCGATGACCGTCACCGTTCCGGTTGACCTGCCGCCGAAGCGGCGGGGGCTAGACTTGGACATGACGAGTCCTCCCAAACACATTGGGTTGGATGAGTTGGAGGGCACGGGGTCGGCAGATGTAGGAGTCGGACCGACCCCGCGCCAGCTCTTGCGGGGATGCCACCACCACTGGTGGTGACGGGCCGGGAATGTAGGAGTCGGAACCACTCCCGGACCATGAATCTCAGCGGACCATCAGGCCGCTTCGTGCCTCAGACACCAGGGCTCACACAGTGCGGTGAGCGAGGGACCTACTTAGCCGCCGAGTTACCAGCCTTCGGCTTCAGCGTGATCGCACGGAACGCGACGCCGTTACGCCCGTTGGTCGCCCACGGAATAGCCTCCAACTGCTCGACAGCGACGAGCTGTCCCACCGTCACGCCCGGCTTCTCACCCGCCGTGGTGATGGTGATGATCTCGCCGCCAGTCTCGTCGAGTACGAAGACCTGGGTCGACCACATGAGCCGGCCAGTGTTCTTCTCCGACCGCTGGTTGCCGTTCTGGTCGTTCTTCGGCTCCGGGTCCTTCGTCACCTGAACCTGCTTGCTCTGGGTGTCCACGTACAGCTTCACGAGATACCTCCGAGGGTTGTTGAGCGCGTCCCCTTTGGACGATTGCTCGGTGCTGAACCCAAGGTAGGGCCAGGTTGCGGGCCAAACCCGGAATACTTTTCCGGGGGTCGAGGGCCGTCGACATGAGACACTGGACGCATGCGAGGCATCGGTCAGGATCTAACGGTTGGCGAACGGATAGCGTGGTACCGCCGCCGGCGGGGCATGTCACAGGAAGTGTTGGCAGGCATCGTCGGACGCACCGTCGACTGGCTTAGTAAGGTCGAGAACAACCGGATTGATCTCGACCGACTGTCTGTCATTCGTTCGGTAGCTGGTGCGTTGGACGTCAGCATTGGCGATCTCGTTGGAGAACCAACCCTCCTTGATTGGAACGCCGACAGCGGGACGAAGACGGTCTCCGCTCTGCGGGATGCTCTCCTGAACTATCGGCAGCTCTCGCCGTTCGTCCCGGGGCCTGTTGCGGAGGCACCAGGCGTGGCCCAACTGCGTACGGAAGTCACCCAAGTGTGGGACGCGTATCAAGCCTCTCGATACGGATACGTCGTCGCGCGACTGCCGCAGGCGCTCGCAGCCGGACAAGCCGCGACCCAAACTCACGAGGGCGAGGACCAGGAGCAGTCGTTCGCACTTCTGGCGCTCACCTACCAGGCGACCGCAGTCCTGCTCACCAAGCTCGGGGAAGCGGACCTTGCATGGATTGCTGCCGAGAGGGGTTTCACGGCGGCCCAACGATGCGGCGATGTGGTTGTCATCGGGTCGCTCTTCCGCTCAGTCACCCATACCCTGCTCTCGACAGGCCGATTCCGTGAAGCGAAGCAGCTCACCGCCGATGCGGCGGCATACATGCAGCCCGGCTTGGCCGAGGCGACGCCCGAGTACCTGTCGGTATACGGCACCCTGTTCCTGGCGGGCTCCGTAGCCGCAGCACGCGACGAGGACCGTACCGCCGTCCGATCCTTCCTCAGCGAGGCTGACGAGACTGCGCGGCGACTTGGCCACGATGCGAACCACCTCTGGACTGCCTTCGGGCCAACCAACGTGGCCATCCACCGCGTGACAACCGCCATGGACTTGGATGACGTACAGGTTGCGATCGACCTTGGTCCCCGTATCGACACGACCGGCCTTCCTGTCGAACGGCAGGCGCGGCATGCGCTCGAAACAGCGCGGGCACTGACTGCCTGGAACAGAACAGATGAGGCCATGGCGGTAGTGCTGTCTGCTGAGCAGCAGGCGCCCGAGCAGATTCGCCACCACGCGATCAGCAGGCAGCTCGTCCAGAACTGGATGCGCCGCGGTCGAGGCCGACCCAGCTACCAACTCGCCAGCCTGGCGCAGCGCGTGCACGTCACGGCCTAGATCCGTAGAGTCCGAGGATGTGACCAGCCAAGCCAGTAACGCGCGTCCGCAAGCTACTCCCAAGGTGGCGGCGGGCGCGCTTTTCGTTGATGAGCAAGAGCGCATGATGCTCGTCAGGCCAACGTACAAGGCGCATTGGGACATCCCAGGCGGGTACGTCGAGCAGGGCGAGAGCCCGCTACAGGCCTGTGCGAGAGAGGTCTACGAGGAACTGGGCCTCCGAGTCGCGATCGGTGCTCTTCTTACGGTCGATTGGGCTCCGAGGCCAGACGAGGGCGACAAGATACTCTTCGTCTTCGACGGCGGCATGCTCACGTCTGACCAGCTCGCGTCCGTTGCCTTCCGCGACGGAGAGATCGCAGAGTGGGCATTCGTGGAAGACCACCAGCTAGACGAGCTGACCATCCCCAGACTCGCCCGACGGCTTCGGGCCAGTGTGCGAGCCCGGAAGCAGTCTCACGCCTCCTACCTTGAAGAGGGCGAAATGCCCGCCACGCTCTGAGACACGAAGCCGCGCCACCGGAGCCGCCGCACTCATCGCACTGTCTGTCGCTTGGGTCTTCGGAGCGGCCGGGCTGCCGGCGATGTCGGGCTCCACTTGATGCGTTACGGATCGCTGTCACTTGATCCGTGACACGTCCGGCTAGAGATGCTGGCAAGTCACGCAGGGTCGAAGTTCCAGTGAGGTGGCAGGGCGCGATCGCAGAGGGCGCACGTGAAGTCGCCGTCCCGTACGATGTTGCGTCCCCTGCAGGCTGTGCAACGTCTGAAGGTCAGTGCGGCGGTAAAGCCGCCGGGATGCGGCATGCCGAGACGATCAAGTGCTGCAGCGACTGCTGACCAGCAGTCGGGGTCTGGGCAGTAGCCGGTCGACTGGTTGCTAACCGTCTGGACGAAGTATCCGGTGTTGCTCGCGGCGAAGGCGATCTCTCCGGCGGCCAAGACGTCCTGACCGGCAGCACAGGCAACGTGCTCGCTTTGGCGGGGTGCCATCCGGAGTGTGCCGTGAAGGTCGACGACGAATGTGGCAGGCTCGTTGAGCCCAGTCGCGCGCCGACCATCGAGCCACGTATCGAGCGCTCTTCGCGTGTCGGCGACGACGATCTCGACCGGGCCTACCTGCCGGGCCAAGATCTCTGCTGGTCCGACGTACCGATACCGCTTGAGCCGCGCCACGGCGCGAAGCTACCCACGCTGACCTCGACCGTCCATCGAGATTGGCACACAGATGCCGGTTGCCTGTCCGGGCCGGCCGTCCCGGCGGTGAGTGACAGTCGAGGTCTATCGGCGTGTCACGCATCTTGTGAAGTCAATCCGTAACGGATCAAGCGGAGTACGACACCGGGCTGCCGGCGAAGTGGACGCTCCTATTGTTCGTCAAGCTGTCATGGGTGGCTGACTGAGCCCGTAGAGCTCGTTGAGGTCGAGCAGGTGGTGGCCGAGCACTGACCGTGGCCGGTGGTGGCGACAGATCGTCCTGTACACTGTCGCGGTCCCTGACTGGGGGACGTCGGTGCGAGGGACGCGAGTGCGCCTC
>NZ_PYAC01000030.1:0-41750 GCF_003264475.1 Micromonospora noduli
CAAGATCTCCGCAACTCCCCCGATGTTGCTGCCTCCGACACGCGGGAGACAGCAACATCCCTGATGTTGCTCGGATCTTGACGACGAACCCCGCCCCCGAGGAGACCGGACCCCGGTTTGGCCGCCCACTGCCACCAAGATCGCACTCGAACCAGGATGTAGTGGCCACGGAACGCCAGGAAGCCACTACAACCAGGATGTTGCGCGATCTTGCCGGCAACAGCGGGCGGACGGCGGCGCGGGCGGCCAGCGGCGCGGGCGGACGGCGGCACGGACGCACGGCGGCACGGACGCACGGCGGCACGGACGCACGGCGGCACGGACGCACGGACGCACGGACGCACGGACGCACGGACGCACGGACGCACGGACGCACGGACGCACGGACGCACGGACGCACGGCGGCACGGACGCACGGCGGCACGGACGCACGGCGGCACGGACGCACGGCGGCACGGACGCACGGCGGCACGGGCGGCAAGCGGCACCGGACACATGGAGGCCGGCGGCGCGGAGGCACGGCGGCGCGGGCGGCCGTCGGGGGGTTGCTCTTGTTGTGGGGGTCAGGTGGTGCGGGCCAGGTGGGTGGTGATCGCGGTGGCGAGGCGGTCGGGGGCTCCGTCCGCGTACCCGATGAAGAGCGACGGCTCGGTCAGCTCCAGCTCGACCAGAACCGGTTCGCCGTCCGGGCCGGGGATCAGGTCGACCCGGGCGTAGAGCAGCTGTCGGGTGCCGCCGGGCACCGTCGCGAGGGTCTGCTCGGCCACCGCCAGCTGTTCGGGGCGGGCGGTGCGGGGGGTGATCTCTTCGGCCTTGTAGAGCCCGTCGGTGCCGAGGTCCGGCCCGGACAGCATCGGACCCTTGCGGATCGCGTGGCTGAACGCGAGCCCGTCCGGGCCGGCCAGGAAGAGCAGGGCCGTCTCGCCCTCGGTGTCGACGGCCCGCAGGTACGGCTGGACCATGGTGACCCGGCCGGCCTCGGAGAGCCGGCGAACGTGTGCGGCGGCCAGGTCCCGGTGCTCCGGGTCGGCCAGGTCGTACCGGCCGGTGTCCTGGCTGCCGGCGCTGGCCGCGGGCTTGAGCACGTACTCGCCGGTCTCGGCGGGCAGCTGCCAGCTCTCCCCCGGCTCGATCCACGACGTCGGCACGGTTGGCACCCCGGCGGCGCTCAGTTCGGCGAGGTAGCGCTTGTCGGTGTTCCAGCGGACCACGTCCGCGGGGTTGACCAGCCTCGGCACTGTGGCCGCCCAGGACACGAACTCGTCGCGGCGTAGCGCGTAGTCCCAGGGTGAGCGGAGCACGACCAGGTCGTAGGACGACCAGTCGACGTCGGGGTCGTCCCAGACGACGGACTCGACGGCGACGCCACGGGCGGCGAGCGGGGCCAGGACCAGCCGGTCGTCCGGGTCGAGGTCGGCCAGGTCTGAGCAGGTGACGAGAGCGACCCGGGGTTCCCCCCGGGTCGACTGGTGATATGTGGTCAATTCAGCTGTCTGTTCAGCGGGCCATCGTGCGCCGGGCCATCGACCGCCAGAGGTCGTTGCTCGGACGCATCTGGTCCATCAGTTCACGCTCCCAGGCGTTCTCGACGGTGACTCCCGCCTTGGCGCACGCCTCCCGGGCGGTGACGGTGTCGTCGGCGAACTGGTCGCCCCACTCGCCGTCGGAACCCACCAGGACGATCCGCGCGCCACGCTTGCCGACGTACTCGATGACCGCCTTCGCGCCGCCGTGTCCGGCCGCGAACGCCTTGAGGCCCGCGACCAGGCCCTGGGGCGCCTGCTCGCCGGCGGTCTGCTCGGCCGTCAGCGTCGTATCGGAACCATCTGCCATGACGCGAAGCCTAAGCAGAGTTGCACCCTGTCGCGCGAGAACCATGAACCTTTTGTGATGCCAATTACCTACAGGTTTAAGGACGACCACAGGTTGACTGTCCGTTTATTTACCGACTTTTGCGCTCAAAGCACGTCGGGAAATCGCCTCCGAACCGACCCAGGTTGAGCCGATCCGACTCATGCTGAAAGTTACCCTGATGTGACATTAAACCCGGACAACTCATCCACGTCCATGATTAGTCAGTAGATCATCGGCGCCATTCCCCGCCGGGCAGGGCCACGGCGCGACAACTGACGCACGACGCGAGGGCCGCCGAGCCGCAGCGCGCAAGAAAGCCGCGGTGCCCCAGGGAGCCCGGTGCCCAAGAGAGCCCGATGCCAAGGAAGCCGCGGTGCCCAAAAGAACGCGGTGCCCAAGGGAGCCCGGCCCAGGGCGCCCGGTGCCCAAGGGAGCCGACAGCCAGCGGAAGACGGCGGGCGGAGACCACTGCCTTGGACGCGAAGGGGCACAGAGCCGGGCAGCGCGGGAGGGGTCAGATCAGCGCGTCGAGCGCGACGGCCACGAAGACGATCGTCAGGTACGTCGTCGACCAGTGGAACAGTCGCATCGGCTTGACCGCCTCGCCGCGCGTCGCGCGCCGGCAGAGTCGGTGTGCCTCGACCACGAAGATGGCACCCACCACCAGGGTCGGCACCCCGTAGATCGCGCTGAGCCCCAGCGGCCAGACGGCCAGGGAGGTGAGCACGGTGAGCCACGCGAAGATCAGGATCTCGGCGTTCACCCGGCGGATCGAGGCCACCACCGGCAGCATCGGGATGCCAGCCCGGGCGTAGTCGTCCTTGTACTTCATGGCGAGCGGGTAGAAGTGCGGCATCTGCCAGAAGAAGACCACCGCGAAGAGCCCCCAGGCGGCCGGCGCCAGCGAGCCGGTCACTGCCGCCCACCCGATCAGCACCGGTGCCGCCCCGCAGGCGCCGCCCCAGAAGGTGTTCGTCGGGGTGGAACGCTTGAGCCACAGGGTGTAGACGAGGTCGTAGTAGGCGATCGCGGCGAGGGTCAGCCCCGCGGCCAGCAGGTTGGTGAACGCCGCCATCAGGGCCACTGACACCGCCGCCAGCACCAGACCGAAGATCAGTGCGCTTCGCGGCGACACGGTGTGTGCCGGCAGCGGCCGACGCTTGGTGCGTCGCATCAGCTGGTCGATGTCGCGGTCGATGTAGCAGTTGAGGACGCTGGCCGCGCCGGCGGCGAGCGAGCCGCCGATCAGCACGATGGCCATCAGCCACAGCGACGGCAGCCCACCCTCGGCGAGCATCATCGCCGGGACGGTGGTGACCAGCAGCAACTCGACGATCCGCGGCTTGGTGAGCGCCACGTACGCCGAGAGGACTGCGCGTACGTCCCGCCGGGCCACCGGGCCCTCGGCCGCCCGCGCCGGGTGTGGCCCGGCCGGGTTGCTCGCGGGGCGCTCGGTGATCATGCTCACGGATTGCCACCTTCCGGCATCGGGCACGGGGAGATCGGATCGGTCGGGACCACTCGGGTCCGCATACCGCCCCACACACTACGCGTCGTCGTTTTGGCTGCCCGGCCGACCCGACAACGGTGCGGGCCGTCACACCACCGGGTTGAACCGAGCATCCGGATGGTCACGTAGCGCACACCATGCGCAGATCCCCGGGCGCACGTTTAGGGACGCTCGATAAGGTCATCGGTGAGGGTTCCGCCCATCTGCCGAGGAGCACAACCATCGTGGCTGTTAAACGACCCGAGCACTCCGCACTGAACTGGTCCGACCTCGATCGCCGGGCCGTAGACACCGTCCGCGTGCTGGCCATGGACGCCGTAGAGAAATCCGGCAACGGTCACCCGGGCACCGCGATGAGCCTCGCGCCCGCGGCGTACCTCCTCTTCAACCGCGTCATGCGGCACAACCCGGCCGACCCGAACTGGCCCGGCCGCGACCGGTTCGTGCTCTCCGCCGGGCACTCCAGCCTGACGCTCTACATCCAGCTGTTCCTCTCCGGTTACCCGCTGAGCCTGGACGACCTCAAGTCGCTGCGGCAGTGGGGCTCGCAGACGCCGGGGCACCCCGAGCACGGGCACACGCCAGGCGTGGAGACCACCACCGGCCCGCTCGGGCAGGGTCTGGGCAACGCGGTCGGCATGGCCATGGCGGCGCGCCGCGAGCGCGGCCTGTTCGACCCCGAGTCCGAGCTCGGTGCGTCCGTCTTCGACCACGACATCTGGTGCATCGTCTCCGACGGTGACATCGAGGAGGGCATCAGCCACGAGGCCAGCGCCCTCGCCGGGCACCAGCAGCTGGGCAACCTCACGGTGATCTACGACGACAACGAGATCTCCATCGAGGACGACACCCGGATCGCCAAGAGCGAGGACGTCGCCGCCCGCTACGAGGCGTACGGCTGGCACGTGCAGACCGTCGACTGGCGCAGCGGCGACGCCGACCAGGGCGACTACCACGAGGACGCCGAGGCGCTGTACGCGGCGCTGGTGGCCGCCAAGGCGGAGACCGGCCGCCCCTCCTTCATCGCGCTGCGCACCATCATCGGCTGGCCCGCGCCCAACAAGCAGAACACCGGCAAGATCCACGGCTCGGCGCTCGGCGCCGACGAGGTGAAGGCCACCAAGCGGATCCTCGACTTCGACCCGGAGCAGACCTTCCAGGTCGACGAGGAGGTGCTCAGCCACGCCCGCACGGTGATGGGCCGCGGCTCCGACGCCCAGCAGGAGTGGACCACCGCGTTCGACGCCTGGAAGAAGGCCAACCCGGAGCGCACCGCGCTCTACGAGCGGCTGGCTGGTCACGTACTCCCCGACGGCTGGACCGACGCGTTGCCGGTCTTTCCCGCGGACGCCAAGGGGGTGGCCACCCGGGCCGCCTCCGGCAAGGTGCTGGAGGCGCTCGCGCCGGTGCTCCCGGAGCTGTGGGGCGGCTCGGCCGACCTGGCCGAGAGCAACAACACCACCATGAAGGGCGAGCCGTCGTTCATTCCGGCCGCGCACGCCACCAAGGACTTCCCGGGCCACGAGTACGGCCGCACGCTGCACTTCGGCATCCGTGAGCACGCCATGGGCGCGATCCTCAACGGCATCGCCCTGCACGGTGGCACCCGCCCGTACGGCGGCACGTTCCTGGTCTTCAGCGACTACATGCGCCCGTCGGTGCGGCTGGCCGCGCTGATGAAGCTGCCGGTGACCTACGTCTGGACGCACGACTCGATCGGCCTCGGCGAGGACGGCCCGACCCACCAGCCGGTGGAGCACCTGACCGCGCTGCGCGCCATCCCGGGCCTGGACGTGGTCCGTCCGGCGGACGCCAACGAGACCGCCTGGGCCTGGCGGCAGGCGCTGGAGCACACCGACCGGCCGACCGCGCTGGCGCTGAGCCGTCAACCGCTGCCGACCATGGACCGCGACGTCCTGGGCGGCGCGGAGGGCGTGGCCAAGGGCGGCTACGTGCTGGCCGAGGCGTCCAACGGCAAGCCTCAGGTGATCATCGTCGGCACCGGTTCCGAGGTGCAGCTCTGCCTGACCGCCCGGGAGCGGCTGGAGGCCGACGGCACCCCGACCCGGGTCGTGTCGATGCCCTGCCAGGAATGGTTCTACGAGCAGGACGAGGCGTACCGGGAGTCGGTGCTCCCCCGCGGGGTAAAGGCACGGGTGAGCGTGGAGGCGGGCATCGCGATGTCCTGGCGCGGGATCGTCGGTGACCTGGGCGAGAGCGTGAGCCTGGAGCACTACGGAGCGAGCGCCCCGCACACCGTGCTCTTCGAGCAGTTCGGGTTCACCCCCGACCGGATCGTGGCGGCAGCGCACGCCTCGCTGGCCCGGGTGGGCGACATCACCGGTTTCACGACCGGCAACTGAGGGAGCGTGGATGGCATGACGGACAAGTTGAATGAGCTCACCGCCGCGGGTGTGGCGGTCTGGCTCGACGATCTTTCCCGGGTGCGTTTGAGCTCCGGCGGGCTGGACCAGCTGCGCCGCGAGAAGCACGTGGCCGGCGTCACCACCAACCCGACGATCTTCGCCAAGGCGCTGAGCGACGCCGACGAGTACAACTGGCAGCTGCACGACCTCGCCACCCGTGGCGTCGAGGTCGAGGAGTCGGTGCGCATGCTCACCACGTACGACGTGCGATGGGCCTGCGACGTGATGCGCCCGTCGTACGACGGCAGCGACGGTGTCGACGGCCGGGTCTCGATCGAGGTGGACCCCCGGCTGGCCCACGAGAGCGACCGGACGGTGGCCGAGGCCAAGGCCCTGTGGTGGCTGGTGGACCGCCCCAACCTCTACATCAAGATCCCGGCCACCGAGGCCGGCCTCCCGGCGATCACCGCCACCCTGGCCGAGGGGATCAGCGTCAACGTCACGCTGATCTTCGGCCTGGACCGCTACTCGGCGGTCATGGAGGCGTTCCTCGCCGGTCTGGAGCAGGCCAAGGCGAACGGCCACGACCTGTCCAAGATCGGCTCGGTGGCGTCGTTCTTCGTCTCCCGGGTCGACTCCGAGGTCGACAAGAGGCTCGAAAAGGTTGGCTCCGACCAGGCGAAGGCGCTGAAGGGCAAGGCCGCGGTCGCGAACGCCCAGCTGGCGTACGAGCGCTACACCGAGGTCTTCTCCTCCGACCGCTGGAAGGCGCTCGCCGCCGCCGGCGCGCACCCGCAGCGGCCGCTGTGGGCGTCCACCTCGACGAAGAACCCGGACTACCGGGACGTCATCTACGTCGAGGAGCTGATCGCCCCCGGCACTGTCAACACCATGCCCGAGTCGGTCATCCACGCGTACGCCGATCACGGCGAGACCCGAGGCGACACCATCACCGGCGCCTACGACGCGGCCCGGAAGGTCTTCGCCGACCTGGAGTCGGTCGGGGTGGACATGGACGACGTGATCGTCACCCTGGAGCGCGAGGGCGTGGAGAAGTTCGAGGCCAGCTGGCAGGAGCTGCTCGACGGGGTCCGCAAGTCGCTGGAGGCCGCGGCGAAGGGCAAGGGTGCCCCGAACAAGGCCGCCAAGGGCAACGCCAAGGCCGCCGAGAAGGCCGGTGGTAACGCATGAGCGAGCGCAGCGAGCGAATCAGCAAGCTCAGTGCGAAGGTGCCTCATGACGGCACGCAGCGAAGCGGAGTGACGGCATGAGCGACCTACTTAGTGGGCCGGTGGAGGCAGCCGCCGGGCTCGCCGTGTACGGCGCGGACGCGGTCGACAAGGCCGCGCCCGCCTCGACCCGGGACGCGCTGGTCAAGGCCGGCGTCCCGGGCAAGCTGGCGGGCAAGGACGCGAGTCTGTGGGGTCCGGACGCTGAGGCCGAGGCGAAGATCCGGCTGGGCTGGGTGGACACCCACCGGCGCAGCCGTGAGCTGCTCGTCCAGTTGGCCGAGCTGACCGCTGAGCTGGCCGACCTGGATCATGTGGTGCTCGCCGGCATGGGCGGCTCGTCGCTCGCGCCCGAGGTGATCACCCGGACGCTGGGTCGCCCGTTGACGGTGCTGGACACCACCGACCCGGGCCAGGTCCGGGCGGCGCTCGGTGACCGGCTGGAGCGCACCGTCGTGGTGGTGGCTAGCAAGTCCGGGTCGACGGTGGAGACCGACAGCCACCGGCGCGCGTACTGGCAGGCGTTCCTGGACGCCGGGATGACCGAGGCGGAGGCCGGCCGGCACTTCGTCATCGTCACCGACCCGGGTTCGCCGCTGGAGGCCACCGCGGTCGAGATGGGCGCGTTCACCGTGATCGCCGACCCGAACGTCGGCGGCCGGTACTCGGCGCTCACCGCGTTCGGTCTGGTGCCCTCGGCGCTGGCCGGGGTCGAGGTCGCGGAACTGCTCGACCAGGCCGACGCGCTGGCCACGTCGCTCGGCGCGGACCAGAACAACCCGGCGCTGGCGTTGGGCGCCGCCCTGGGCGCCGCGGCCACGCTGGCCCGGGACAAGGTCGCCCTGGTCTCCGACGGCACCGGCATCGACGGGCTCGGCGACTGGGCCGAGCAGCTGATCGCCGAGTCGACCGGCAAGGCCGGGGTGGGCATCCTCCCGGTGGTCGTGGAGTCTCCGCAGAGCCCCGGCGCCACCGGCGCGGACGTGCTGACCGTCAGCTACGGCGGCGCGCTGGCCCCCGGCGACATGCCGGGCGGCGGGGCCAACCCGGACGTGGCCGTCAACGGCCCGCTGGGCGCGCAGTTCCTGGCCTGGGAGTACGCCACCGCGGTGGCCGGCGTGGTGCTCGGCATCGACCCGTTCAACCAGCCGAACGTCACCGAGTCCAAGGAGAACACCAACAAGATCCTGGCCTCGGGCCTGCCGGCGGAGACGCCGTCGTTCACCGAGGGCGCGATCGAGGTGTACGCCCCGCAGGGCGCCCCCGGAGACCTGGCCGGTGCGCTGCGCTGGCTGCTCGACGGGCTGGGCGACGACGGTTACCTCGCGGTGATGGCGTACCTCGACCGGTTCGCCGACGCCGACACGGCCCAGCTGCGGTCGCTGCTGGCTCAGGCGAGCGGCCGACCGGTCACCTTCGGCTGGGGTCCGCGCTTCCTGCACTCGACGGGCCAGTACCACAAGGGCGGCCCGCAGGTGGGCAGCTACCTCCAGGTGACCGGCGCGGTCGCCGAGGACCTGGCGGTGCCGGGCAAGCCGTACACCTTCGGTGAGTTGCAGGCGGCGCAGGCCGCCGGTGACCGGCAGGCTCTCGCCGGTCGGGAGCGGCCGGTGCTGCGGTTGCACCTGACCGACCGGGCCGCCGGTGTCGCCCAACTACTGGACGCGGCCGGTGATCTGCGGGCGTGAGGATGGACGACGTGACTGAAGCGGAGCGAGGAGGCGGTTCGGTGAACCCGCTGCGCGACCCGCAGGACCGCCGGCTGCCCCGGATCCCGGAGCCCTGCGCTCTGGTGATCTTCGGGGTGACCGGCGACCTGGCCCGCAAGAAGCTGCTCCCCGCGGTCTACGACCTGGCCAACCGGGGGCTGTTGCCGCCGGGCTTCGTGGTGCTCGGTTTCGCGCGCCGCGACTGGGGTGACGGCGACTTCGAGACGTTGGCCTGCGAGGCTGCCCGCAAGCACGCCCGCACCCCGTGGCGCGACGAGGTGTGGGCGCGGCTGGCCGGCAACATCAAGTTCGTCGGCGGGTCGTTCGACGACGACGCCGCCTTCGACTCCCTCGCCTCGACGCTTGACGATCTGCGTCAGACCCACGGCATCACCGGCAACGCGGCGTTCTACTTCTCCATCCCGCCGGCCGCGTTCCCCGTCGTGCTCAAGCAGCTGGCCCGCACCGGGATGGCCGACAACGACAAGTCCGGCGGTTGGCGCCGGGTCGTCGTGGAGAAGCCGTTCGGCAACGACCTGCCCTCGGCGAAGGCGCTCAACGACCTCGTCGACGACGTGTTCACCCGGCAGGACGTCTTCCGGATCGACCACTACCTGGGCAAGGAGACGGTTCAGAACATCCTCGCCCTGCGGTTCGCCAACAACCTGTTCGAGCCGCTGTGGAACTCCAAGTACGTCGACTCGGTGCAGATCACGATGGCGGAGGACGTCGGCATCGGCACCCGCGCCGGCTTCTACGACACCGTCGGCACCGCCCGCGACGTGCTGCAGAACCACCTTCTCCAACTCCTCGCCCTGGTGGCGATGGAGGAGCCGACCAGCTTCGACGCCGACGAGATCCGGACCGAGAAGCTGAAGGTGCTCAAGGCCATCACCCTGCCCAAGGACGTCGCCCGGGACACCGTGCGCGGTCAGTACCTGCCGGGCTGGGTCGGCGGTGAACGCGCTGTCGGTTACCTGGATGAGCGGGACGTCCCCGCCGGCTCCACCACCGAGACGTACGTGGCGGTGCGGTTGGGCATCCAGAACCGCCGCTGGGCGGAGGTGCCGTTCTACATCCGGGCCGGCAAGCGGCTGCCCCGGCGGGTCACCGAGGTCGCCATCATCTTCAAGAAGGCGCCGCACCTGCCGTTCAACGACGCCGACATGGAGTCGCTGGGCAACAACCAGCTGGTCATCCGGGTGCAGCCGGACGAGGGCGTGGTGCTCAAGTTCGGTTCGAAGGTGCCGGGCACGACCATGGAGGTCCGCGACATCGCGATGGACTTCCAGTACGGCGAGGCGTTCACCGAGTCCAGCCCCGAGGCGTACGAGCGTCTGGTGCTGGACGTGCTGATCGGCGACCGCACCCTGTTCCCGGACGCGGCCGAGGTCGAGCAGAGCTGGCAGGTGATCGACCCCCTGGAGCACGCCTGGGAGGGCACCACCCCGGAGCCGTACCGGGCCGGAGAGTGGGGCCCCCGGGCCTCCGACGAGATGCTGGCCCGCGAGGGCCGCGCCTGGAGACGAGCATGATCGGGCTGTGGGACACCACCGGCAACGAGGTGGTCAAGGCGCTCGCCGCCGAGCGGCGCAGCGCCGGCGGGGTGGCCAGCGGCATGGCGCTCACCCTCATCGTGGTCGTGGACGAGAAGCGGGTCCGGGAGGCGGAGGCCGCGGCGACGATCGCCGCCGCCGCGCACCCGTGTCGGCTCGTGGTGGTGGTCCGCTCGGAGATCGAGCGGGACCGCAACCGACTGGACGCGGAGATCGTGGTCGGGGGCCGGCTCGGCCCGTGCGAGGCGGTGGTCACCCGGATGTACGGCCGGTTGTCCCTGCACGCCGAGTCGGTAGTGATGCCGCTGCTCGTTCCCGACGTACCGGTTGTCACCTGGTGGCACGGTGAGCCACCGGCGGAGATCGCCACCGACTTCCTCGGGGTGGTGGCCGACCGGAGGATCACCGACTCCGCGCAGGCCGCCGACCCGGTGGAGGCGCTGCGGCAGCGTGCCCGTGACTACGCCCCGGGCGACACCGACCTGGCGTGGACCCGGATCACCCCGTGGCGCACCCTGGTCGCCGGGGCGTTCGACACCACCAGCGCGAAGGTCACCGAGGCGACCATCGTCGCCCCTCCCACCGACCCGACGGCGGCGCTGATGGCCGGTTGGCTGTCCAGCCGGCTCGGCATCACCCCACGCCGGGTGGACAGCAACGAGTTCCCTCGGATGCGGGAGGTGCAGCTCAGCTGCGCCAACGGCGACCAGCTGACGCTGACCCGCGAGGACAGCCTGGCCGTGTTCCGGCGGACGGGCCAGGACGACCGGGCCCTGCCGCTGGTGCGCCGCCCGCTCGGCGACGAGCTGGCCGAGGAGCTGCGCCGGCTGGACGCCGACCAGGTGTACGCGGAGGCGCTGGGCGCGACGGTCGGGCTGCGAGGGCTGGAGCAGCGCCCCGCGCAGCGGGTCCACGTCTGGAAGGATCCGGCCACCGCGCAGCGCGCCGAGGCCGGCGTGACCGCGCACGTCGGCACGAGCGGCGAGGGCTGAGCCCAGCCGGGGCACAACGTCGGGCAGGGCCGGTACGCACCGGCCCTGCCCCGCAATCTCCGGGGTTTTCGCCCCACCACCTCGGGCACACCGCCCCGGGCACGACAGCGACCGCCTCGCGGTCGGGAAACGAAGGCGTAACCATGAGTGAGGCGAGTGTCGCCGTCCACGCCGACGCCGACCTGCTGGCGCAGGCCGTGGCGGCCCGGTTGCTGGTGAAGCTGCTTGACGCCCAGGCCGACCGGGGCGAAGCCTCGGTGGTGCTCACCGGAGGTCGGGTCGCTGCGGCCGTGTACCGGGCGGTGGCGACGCTGCCGGCCCGCGACGCGGTGGACTGGTCCCGGGTCGACGTGTGGTGGGGCGACGAACGGTTCCTGCCCGCCGGTGACCCGGACCGCAACGAGACGCAGGCGCGGGCCGCCCTGCTGGACGTGGTGCCACTGGATCCGGCCCGGGTACACGCGATGCCGGCCTCGGACGGCCCGGCCGGCAACGACCCCGAGGCGGCGGCTGCCGCGTACGCGGAGGAGCTGGTCCGCGCCGCCCGGCCCGGGCACGCCACCCTGCCGCACTTCGACGTGCTGATGCTGGGCGTCGGCGAGGACGGCCACGTGGCCTCGGTCTTCCCCGAGCACCCGGTGGGCTACGAGACCCGGCCGGTCAGCGCGGTGCGGGGCAGCCCCAAGCCGCCGCCGACGCGGACCACCCTCACCCTGGCGGCGATCAACACCGCCGAGGAGGTCTGGCTGGTGGCGGCTGGCGCAGACAAGGCTCGCGCGGTGGGTATGGCGTTGGCCGGCGCCGGCCCGGTGCAGTTGCCGGCGGCGGGCGTGCACGGCGTGAACCGCACCCGCTGGCTGCTGGACCGGGCGGCCGCAGCCGACGTACCTGTCCGACTGCGCAGCCTGCGTTGAGCGCGGGGAGGAGCCCGCTACTCGCCGCGTCGGCGGCGTAGTGCGGCGAGCGCCTCGGCGAGCAGGGCCTCCCCCTCCTCGGCGGTGCGCCGCTCCTTCACGTACGCCAGGTGGCTCTTGTACGGTTCGGCGCGGACCCGACCCGGCGGGTTCTGGGCGTCCCGACCGGCGGGTAGGCCACAGCGGGGGCAGTCCCACAGGGGTGGCGGTTCGACGTCCGCGGCGATCCGGATGTCGACCCGGTGGTCGTTACGGCACCAGTAGCTGACGTCCTGTCGGGGGGCGGGTTGGTGCCGCTCGTCCGGGCGCATCGGTGCGGACCCGACCCGGGCTCCCCGGATAACGTTGCCATTCGGCACGGCTGCTCGCTCCTGTCGTCGGAGGGGACCCGCCGTCTTCGGGGGTGGAGCGGCGGGCGACGCGGTGCAGCGGAGAAAAGCCTGCGCGCGGCCCGTCGAGTGACGAACCGCGCGCAGATTGTACGACTTACTGAGCCTGCTCAGGCGCCGCTGTTCATTTGGAGGCGCAGCCAAAGCCCGAGGCCGACGATCGCGGCGAACCAGACGACGCTCACCAGAACGGTGTAGCGGTCCAGGTTCTTCTCCGCGACCGAGGAGCCGGCGAGGCTGGAGCTGACGCCACCGCCGAACATGCTCGACAGACCGCCACCCTTGCCGCGGTGCAGCAGGATCAGCAGGGTGAGCAGAATGCTCGTGATGACCAGCAACACGATCAACGTGTATGCGAACCAGATCGGCATGGCTGGGGTCAGTTCCTCTCGTAGCGATCCTCGCCCGGTCTGATCGGGCACGGCGGCACCGACCGGCGGACGGGCGGTGTCAAGGATACCGAGCGATCAGCGGGCGAGGTGCTCCGGGAACCGGCAGATCTGAGCGAATTCCTCGGCGTCCAGGCTGGCGCCCCCCACCAGGCCCCCGTCCACGTCCGATTGGGCCATGATCGAGGCGATGTTGGACGCCTTGACCGAGCCGCCGTAGAGAACCCGAACCTGGTCGGCGGTCTCCTGGTCGAAGCGTTCCGCCAGTCGCTGACGCACCGCCCCGCAGACCTCCTGGGCGTCGTCCGGGGTCGCGGTCTTGCCCGTGCCGATCGCCCAGACCGGCTCGTACGCGATCACGACCTGCCGCACCTGCTCGGGGGTGAGCCCGGCGAGGCCTCCGTCGAGCTGGTCGGAGCAGTGCGCCACGTGGGTGCCCTGCTCGCGGACGTCCAGCCCCTCCCCCACGCACAGGATCGGCGTCAGGCCGTGCGTCAGCGCCGCCTTGACCTTGGCGTTGACCAGCACGTCGTCCTCGTGGTGGTAGGCCCGCCGCTCGGAGTGCCCGACCACCACGTACGTGCAGCCGAGCTTGGCCAGCAGCGGCCCGGAGATGTCCCCGGTGTACGCGCCGGACGCGTGCGGGGACAGGTCCTGTGCGCCGTAGCCGATCAGCAGCTTGTCCCCGTCCACCGCGGTCTGCACGGTGCGCAGGTCGGTGAAGGGCGGCAGCACGACCGTCTCGACGTCGGTGAGCTGCTTCTCGGTGAGGCTCGCCGCCAGCTTCTGCACCAGCAGGTTGGCCTCGAGGTGGTTGAGGTTCATCTTCCAGTTGCCGGCCATCAGCGGCCGGCGGGTGGTGCTCGACATTCAGTTCTCCAGGGCCGCGATGCCGGGGAGGGTCTTGCCCTCGAGGTATTCCAGGGAGGCGCCACCACCGGTGGAGATGTGCCCGAAGGACGACTCGTCCAGCCCCAACGCACGGACCGCGGCTGCACTGTCACCGCCGCCGACGACGCTGAACGCGTCGGCCTTGGTGATCGCCTCGGCGATCCCCCGGGTGCCCGCCGCGAAGGCCGGCATCTCGAACACGCCCATCGGACCGTTCCAGAAGATCGTCTTCGCCTGGGACAGCGCGGCGCTGAAGCCGGCCACCGTCTCCGGGCCGACATCCAGGCCGAGCCGGTGGCTCGGGATGCCGTCGACCCGCACCGTGTCGTGCGCCGCGTCCGGAGCGAACGCGTCCGCGACCACCACGTCGACCGGCAGCATGATCTTGCCGCCGGACCGCTCCAGCAGGTTGCGGCAGGTGTCGACCATGTCCTTCTCCAGCAGCGAGGTGCCCACCTCCAGGCCCTGGGCCTTGAGGAAGGTGAAGCACATCCCGCCACCGATGAGCAGCCGGTCGACAGTGGGCAGCAGAGCCTCGATCACGGCAAGCTTGTCGGACACCTTCGACCCACCGAGCACCACCACGTACGGGCGTTCGGGGTCACCGGTGAGCTTGGAAAGCACCTCGACCTCACGCAGCACCAGCCGGCCCGCGACGTGCGGCAACCGGGCCGGCACGTCGAAGACACTGGCGTGCTTGCGGTGCACGGCACCGAACGCGTCGTCCACGTACGCGTCGCCGAACGCGGCCAGCTGGTCGGCGAAGGCACCCCGCTCGGCCTCGTCCTTGCTGGTCTCACCGGCGTTGAAACGCAGGTTCTCCAGAAGGGCGACCTGACCGTCGGCCAGGTCGGCGACTGTGGAGCGGGCGGAATCACCGACGGTGTCGGTGGCGAAGTGCACCGGCGCGCCGAGCAGCTCACCGAGCCGCCCGGCGACCGGACCCAGGCTGAACTGCGGGTCCGGAGCGCCCTTCGGGCGGCCCAGGTGCGAGCAGACGACCACCTTCGCGCCGGCCTCGACCAGCGCGCCGAGAGTCGGCAGCACCGCGCGGATCCGGCCGTCATCCGTGATGGCACCGGTCTGCTTGTCGAGCGGGACGTTCAGGTCGGCGCGCACCAGCACGCGCCGACCCGACACCCTCTCGGCGAGCAGGTCGTCGAGGGTCCGGATGCTCACAGCGACGAACCGACCAGCTTGACGAGGTCGACCAGGCGGTTGGAGTAGCCCCACTCGTTGTCGTACCAGCCGACGACCTTGACCTGGTTGCCGACAACCTTGGTCAGCGGCGCGTCGAAGATGCACGACGCCGGGTCGGTCACGATGTCGGTGGAGACGATCGGGTCCTCGTTGTAGACCAGGATGCCCTTGAGCGGGCCGTCCGCGGCGGCCTTCAGCGCGGCGTTGACCTCGTCCACGGTGGTCTCGCGACCAACGTTGACGGTGAGGTCGGTGACCGAGCCGGTCGGGATCGGCACCCGCAGGGCGTACCCGTCGAGCTTGCCCTTGAGGTCCGGCAGGACCAGGCCGATCGCCTTGGCGGCGCCGGTCGAGGTCGGCACGATGTTCAGCGCGGCGGCCCGGGCACGACGCAGGTCCGAGTGCGGCGCGTCCTGAAGGTTCTGGTCCTGGGTGTACGCGTGGATCGTCGTCATCAGACCGTGCTGGATGCCGAACGTGTCGTGCAGGACCTTCGCCATCGGGGCGAGGCAGTTGGTGGTGCACGAGGCGTTGGAGATGATGGTGTGCTTCGCCGGGTCGTAGGTGTCGTGGTTGACACCCATGACGACGGTGACGTCCTCGTTCTTCGCCGGGGCGGAGATGATGACCTTCTTGGCCCCACCGTCGACGTGCGCCTTGGCCTTGGTGGCGTCGGTGAAGAAGCCGGTCGACTCGATGACGACGTCGGCGCCGACCTCGCCCCACGGCAGCTTCGACGGGTCCTTCTCGGCGTACGCCTTGATGGTCCTGCCACCGACGGTGATCTCGTCGGCGGTGGCCTTGACCTCGTACGGCAGGCGACCGAGGATGCTGTCGTACTTGAGCAGGTGGGCAAGCGTGGCGTTGTCGGTCAGGTCGTTCACCGCCACGACCTCGATGTCGGCGTCAGACGCCAGCACTGCCCGGAAGAAGTTACGGCCGATTCGGCCGAAGCCGTTGATGCCAACCCGGATGGTCACAGGTCCCATCTCCTCGCGTTCTGGTCCGCCGGCTTCAGACAACGGGCCGGCGGGAATGGTGTGCGCCGACCGTTGGAGCCGGCCGTCGACGGTTCATCTCGGCCACCCCGCCGCGCGGTCTGAGGACCTGACCGCCCGAGGCGGTGGGGCACGACGAGGAGTGCCGGTGTCGGCCCCCTTGCCGTACGCAGCGACCCTATCCGAGCGTGCGAGACCACGCTGCGCCGGGTCGTGCTCCCGGGCGCACCGTGCGGCCCCACCGTCCTATCAGACCACGAGCATGTCGGGCGTGACGGCTGCTTCCGTATCCGGGATGCCAAGATCGCGGGCCCGCTTGTCGGCCAGCGCCAGGAGCCGGCGGATCCGCCCCGCGATGGCGTCCTTGGTCAGCGGGGGGTCGGCCAGGGCCCCCAACTCCTCCAGCGACGCCTGCCGGTGCTCCAGACGCAGCCGACCGGCGTCGGTCAGGTGGTTGGGCGCCTCGTCGGCGAGGATCTCCAGCGCACGGGTGACCCGGGCGGCCGCGGCGACCGCCGCCCGCGCCGAGCGGCGCAGGTTGGCGTCGTCGAAGTTGGCGAGCCGGTTGGCGGTGGCCCGCACCTCACGGCGTACCCGACGCTCCTCCCAGGCCAGCACGCTGGAGTGCGCGCCGATCCGGGTGAGCAGCGCGGCGATCGCGTCACCGTCCTTGACGACCACCCGGTCCACCCCGCGTACCTCACGGTTCTTCGCGGTGATGCCGATCCGGCGGGCCGCGCCGACCAGCGCCAGCGCCGACTCCGGCCCCGGGCAGGTGATCTCCAGCGCGCTGGAGCGGCCCGGCTCGGTGAGCGAACCGTGGGCCATGAACGCGCCCCGCCACGCGGCGACCGCGCAGCAGACGTTGGCCGCCACCACGTGCGGGGGCAGCCCACGCACCGGGCGACCCCGCACGTCGAGCAGGCCGGTCTGCCGTGCCAGGGCCTCGCCGTCCTTGACCACCCGCACGATGAAGTGGCTGCCCTTGCGCAGCCCACCGGAGGCCAGCACGTGGATCTCGCTGGGGTAGCCGTAGACCTCGGCGATCTCCCGGCGTAGCCGCCGAGCCACCGCCCCGGTGTCCAGTTCAGCCTCCACCACCACGCGGCCGGAGACGATGTGCAGCCCGCCGGCGAAGCGCAGCAGCGCGGCCATCTCCGCCCGCCGGCAGCAGGGCTTGGGCACGTCGACCCGACTCAGCTCGTCCTTGACCGCGGCCGTCATCGCCATTGTGCGTCCCCTCACGGACCTGTTCCGGCGTGTCGCCGGAGATTACGTACGTGTCTAACGATCGGCGCCCAGGACAGGCACCAGCGCGGCGCCCAGGGCAGCCGGATCATGGCGGGGAGTCCCGTCGACAACGGCGACGGGGGCGAGGACCAGGCGGGCACCCAGCGATTCTGCCGCACGTTCGACCGGTTCGGGGTCACCCACCGCCTTGGCATCGGCGAGCACAAGATCGACCTTGAGTTCGGGCAGGTACCAGTGCAGCGCCGCGAGATGATCGGCGACGGAGAGCCCGAGGGTCTCCTTCTCGGCGGCGAGGTTCAGCGTGACCAGCCGCCGGGCCGAGGTGGACACGATCGCGTCGGCCAACTGCGGCACCAGCAGGTGCGGAAGCACACTCGTGTACCAGCTGCCCGGCCCGAAGATCAACCAATCGGCCGCCCGGATCGCCTCGATGGCCTCGGCGCACGCCGGTGGGGCACTCGGGGTGAGGCGCAACGACTCGACCCGGCCGGTGGTGACGGCCACCTGGTGCTGGCCACTGACCGTGTGCACCTCGTCCGGGGCGGCCGGGTCGGCACCGCGTACCCGCGCCTCGATGCCGACCGGTTGGCGGGACATCGGCAACACCCGGCCCACCGCGCCGAGCATCGCGCCGGCGTGCTCCAGCGCGGCCACCGGGTCGCCGAGCAGCTCCATCAGGCCGCAGAGCACCAGGTTGCCCACCGCGTGCCCGGTCAGACCGTCGGTCCCGGCCGACGCCCCGTCGGTGCCGTGCGGGGCTGTGTCGGTGCCGTGCGGGGCCGCATCGGTGCCGCCCTGGGCTGTGTCCGTGCCGCGCGGGGCCGCGCCGTCCCGGTCCGGGTCGTCGCCCGCCGCCGGGCCCGGGCGGGTCGCGCCGGATCCGGCTACGCCCACCGGTACGGCGGCGAAGCGGTGCTGGAACAGCCCGGCGCTGCGCCGGGTGGCCGGGTGGTCCCCGGCCAACGCCACCAGCGCCTGGCGCAGATCTCCCGGCGGCAGGCCACCCCGCTCGGCCCGCAGCCGGCCACTGGAGCCGCCGTCGTCACCCACCGTGACCACCGCGGTGATATCGAGGTCGAGTTCGGGAGCGCAGTGGCGCAGCGCACGCAACGAGGCGGACAGGCCATGCCCGCCGCCGAACGCCACCACCCGCCGGGCCGTCATTCCCGCCCCAGGTCGCGGTGCTGGGCGTTCGCCGCCAACCCGGAGTGACGCAGTCGGCTGGCCAACTCCTCGGCGATGGCCACGCTGCGGTGCTTGCCGCCGGTGCAGCCCACGGCGACCGTGAGGTACCGCTTGCCCTCCCGCTCGAAGCCGGTCGTGGTGGCGTTGACCAGGTCGGCGTACGAGGCGACGAAGGCGTCCGCGCCCTCCTGACCCAGCACGTACGCGCTGACCGCCTCCTCCCGCCCGGTGTGCTCACGCAGCTCCGGAACCCAGTACGGGTTGGGCAGGAAACGGGCGTCCAACACGAAATCGGCGTCCGGTGGCAGGCCGTACTTGAAGCCGAACGACAACACAGTGACCCGCAGCCGGCGGGCGTCCTCGCCGCCGAACAGCTCCTCGATGCGGCGCCGGAGCTGGTTGACGTTCAGGTGGCTGGTGTCGATGATCACGTCGGCCTGGTCACGGGCCTCCTCCAGCAGGCCGCGCTCCACGGCGATGCCGTCGGCCAGCCGGCCGTCACCCTGCAACGGATGCGAACGCCGAACGCTCTCGAACCGCCGGATCAGCACCTCGTCGTCGGCGTCGACGAAGACCACCCGGGGCGAGAATCCGCGCTCCTTGAGCTCCCGGATCGCCCCGGCCAGGTCCGTGGAGAAGGCCCGCGACCGCACGTCCAGCACCATTGCGGTACGCCGGGCCGCTCCGCCCGCCTTGAACGCCAGCTCGGCCATGTCCAGCATCAGGGCCTGCGGCAGGTTGTCCACGACGTAGTAGCCGACGTTCTCCAACGCCCGGGCCACAGTGCTGCGGCCACCTCCGGAGAGGCCGGTGACCACCACGAGGGTGGTCTCCGACTCAGCCGCCATCTGCTCGTCACCGGCATCCGGGCCGTCGATCCGGTCACCGGCTGTGCGCGCCTCGCTCACCCGTACCCCCAAGCCGTGGCGCCGCGGCCGCCCTCGGCCGCGATTGGTCAATCAGCGACTCTATCCCGCCGCCGGGTCGCGGCCCGGCACCCGTGGCCGGGCGGCGGCCGCGGACCGCTTCGAGGTCGCCCTCCCGACATCCCGCACGCTTGATGACGATCAGTAGTTGTCAATATGCTCAACGTGATCGTCGCAGGTCAGACCGACATCTGGAGGGTGCGATGCACGACCTGGCGGACAAGAACAAGTACGTCGGCTTCCTGTTCATGCGAATCAGCCCCGAGTACTTCGCCCTCGGCCGCGAGGGCATCCACGAGATCTCCGCCGAGCACGCCCGCGACCTGGGCCGCTTCGCCAAGCAGCTCACCCACGTCGTCTGCACCGGGGTGAACGGCAAGTACGACCAGGTCACCATGGTCGAGGCCGACACCCTCGAGGAGATCAACGCGGCGGCCACCGCCTTCCGCATGGGCAACAAGGCCCGCTACATCGAGATCGTCGACATCGTGGTCGGGATGAAGGCCCCGCCGCGCGGCCTGGCCAACCGGTCCAGCCAGCCCGGCTGACCGCGTCGCCCGTCCGGTCCACCCGACCCGGGTGCGCCGGACGGGCGCCGTCGGGGTTGGCTCGTAGACTCCCCGGATGGCTTCTCCCACCGACCTGCGTACCGCCTCCGACGCCCTGGCCGTGCTGGGCCGGGTCTTCGGCTACGACGCGTTCCGTGGTTTCCAGCAGGACGTGATCGACCATGTGGTCGCCGGCGGCGACGCGCTGGTGCTGATGCCCACCGGTGGTGGCAAGTCCCTGTGCTACCAGATCCCGGCCCTGGTCCGCGACGGGGTCGCCGTCGTCGTGTCCCCACTGATCGCGCTCATGCAGGACCAGGTGGACGCCCTCACCGCGGTCGGCGTACGCGCCGGGTTCCTCAACTCGACCCAGACCCTGGACGCCCGGCGACGGGTGGAGGCCGCCTTCGTCGCCGGCGAACTGGACCTGCTCTACCTGGCCCCGGAGGCGCTCGGCGTCCGATCCACCCTCGCCCTGCTCGACCGGGGTCGCATCTCCCTGTTCGCGATCGACGAGGCGCACTGCGTGTCCCAGTGGGGGCACGACTTCCGCCCCGACTACCTCGCGCTCTCGATGCTGCACGAGCGCTGGCCGCAGGTGCCCCGCATCGCCCTGACCGCCACCGCGACCAGCGCCACCCGCACCGAGATCGCGACCCGGCTCAAACTCGACGACGCCCGGCACTTCGTGGCCAGCTTCGACCGGCCCAACATCCAGTACCGGATCGTGCCCAAGCGGGAGCCCCGCAAGCAGCTGCTGACCCTGCTGCGCGACGAGCACCCCGGCGACGCCGGCATCGTCTACTGCCTGTCCCGGGCCTCAGTCGACAAGACGGCGGAGTTCCTCACCGCCAACGGAGTCGCCGCGCTGCCGTACCACGCGGGGCTGGACGCGG
The DNA here is from genome assembly GCF_003264475.1 of Micromonospora noduli. Classification (NCBI taxonomy): domain Bacteria; kingdom Bacillati; phylum Actinomycetota; class Actinomycetes; order Micromonosporales; family Micromonosporaceae; genus Micromonospora; species Micromonospora noduli. Next base: position 20,804 of record NZ_PYAC01000030.1, read on the forward strand.
GCACCCGTGCTCGCAACCAGCAGCGCTTCCTGCGGGAAGACGGCCTGGTCATGGTGGCCACCATCGCCTTCGGCATGGGCATCGACAAGCCCGACGTCCGGTTCGTCGCCCACCTCGACCTGCCCAAGTCCGTCGAGGGCTACTACCAGGAGACCGGCCGCGCCGGCCGTGACGGCCTGCCGTCCACCGCCTGGCTGGCGTACGGGCTTCAGGACGTGGTCCAGCAACGCAAGATGATCGAGACGTCCGACGGCGACCTCGCCCACCGCCGCAACCTGGCCGCGCACCTGGACGCGATGCTCGCCCTCTGCGAGACGGTGCGGTGCCGGCGGGTCCAACTGCTCGAATACTTCGGCGAGACGACGACGGCCGCCTGCGGCAACTGCGACACCTGCCTCACCCCACCAGAGTCCTGGGACGGCACCGTCGCCGCCCAGAAGTTGCTCTCCGCCGTCTTCCGCCTCGACCGCGAACGCAACCAGCGCTTCGGCGCCGGGCACTGCATCGACATCCTGCTCGGCAAGCAGAACGACAAGATCAGCCAGTACGGTCACGACTCGCTGACCGTCTTCGGCATCGGCTCCGAGCTCAGCGAGGCCGAGTGGCGGGGCGTGGTCCGGCAACTGCTCGCCGAAGGGCTCCTCGCGGTGGAGGGCGACTACGGCACGCTGGCGCTGACCGAGGCGAGCGCCGACGTCCTCGCTCGCCGCCGTACGGTCACCATGCGCCGCGAGCCGGAGAAGCCGGCATCGAGCCGCTCATCGAAGCCGCGCGGCTCGTCCACCGTCGTGGCCGAGCTGACCCCGGCCGCCGCATCGCTGTTCGAGCGGCTGCGCGCCTGGCGCGCGACCACCGCCAAGGAGCAGGGCGTCCCGGCGTACGTCATCTTCCACGACGCCACGCTGCGACAGATCGCCAGCGACGCGCCCAGCACCCTGGCCGACCTGTCCCGGGTCAGCGGAGTCGGCGAGAACAAACTCGCCAAGTACGGCGAGCAGATCCTGACCGTCCTCGCCACTGACTGAGGTCATGCCGAAGGGCCGGGCCCCGTGGTGGGGTCCGGCCCTTCGGTGTGTGCGGGTGGTGTGTGGGTCAGCTGGTGGCGTAGCCGCGGGTGGCGATCCAGTCGGCGAGGTGCTCGACGGTGACCTCGTAGGAGGCGGTGTTCGCATCGGCGGAGTCGGCGATCTTCACCACGTTCCCGCCGTCGCGGTAACCCACGACGCTGATGTAGTGCCCGCCCTCGAAGGAGTGCACGCCGCCGTCGGTGTCGACGCTGGTGCCGGCGATGTTCGCCACCACGGCCCGGCCGTCGTCCACGGTCTTGACGATGTCAGCGCGCAGCCGGTCGGTCTGCTTACCGTCAGCGTTGGGGCTGGAGATCTCCACGCTGTGGTAGGCGTCGTTCTTACCGGTCTCCTTGTTCAGCACGGGGGTGATGTCGTTGATGGAGTTCGTGCCGGCCTCGGTGGTGCCCATCTCCTTGGCCATGGCGTCCACGCTGATCTCCTTGCCCTGCACCGACAGGGCGTTACGCGTGGCGGCCGGGCCGCAGTAGTAGAAGTTCGGCTGCGCCTCGTAGCGCACACCGAGCTGACGCTCACCGGCGGGCTTACGGTCGCTCTGCGTCTGGGAGGCCGGCTTGGCATCCGACGCGGCATACGCGGCGGTCACCGGCCCGGCGATAGCCCCACCGGTGAACGCGAGGCCAGCAGCGGTCAGAGCGGTCTTACGGATCAGATCGGTACGCATGATGGCGTGCTCCTCTGCATCGGGGGTGCCCGCACGGCAGTACAGGGGGGTGCGTGCCGTGCGGGGGAAGCTTTTGCCCGGTGACCCGCAACGAGGGGGTCGGCGTCGGGACAGGGTGTAACCGTTCGCGGTGGCAGGTCATTCCGCCTACCCGCGGGGGTCGGCCGTTGTGGTGCTCGGCCGTTCGGGGGGTGTAACCGGGGCGGCCCGGCCGGTGTTCCCGGCGGCTGCCCTGCCCGACCGTTGTGCTGCTCGGGCGTCCGGGGGATGTAACCGGGGCGGCCTGGCGGGTGTTCCCGGCGGGGCCGGCCCGCCATGACCCGGGCTGTTGCGGTGGTCTGCCAGGTATAACGACCCGGCCCGGCCGCCGGTTCCGCCGCCGGGGTGGCCCCGACCACCCGACAGCCGACACCAAACCCGGCAAATCACCCACCTTGCCCGGGCCGGTGACCCGACACGGCGGTCACGGCGGCGTGATCCACTCGGGTTCCTGAAAGTCGCGGTGTCCGGGCGGCGGGGATGCCCCAACTTCATGAAAGCCGAGTGGATCATGCCGATCTGCGCCGTTCGCGCGCCCCGAACCGGGCCGGACTCGGGGTCAGGACGGCGCGGATCGGTTCAGCCTGAGGTTGGTGCGCGGTGCGGACCGGCCCGACTCGGGGCAGGGCCGCGCGGGATCGACCCGACGCAGGTCAGCGCTCCTGCGAACCCGGCATCGCGGCCATGGCGGCGTGATCGACTCGGGTTCACGGAAATCGTGGCGTCCTGGCGCCGGGGACACCCCGACATCATGATAGCCGAGTGGGATCACGCCCGTATGCCCCGTTTGTCCGCTCCGGGCTCGCCGAGGCGGGGGCAGCGCGCGGTGCGAACCGCCGCTAGATCGTGCTCGATCCAGGAAACAGGCCCCTCCCCGCGCCACGAGGCCACTACATCCAGGAACGAGCACGATCATGGGGGCACGACCGCCCATCAAGGGGCGAGCAAGGACAGCCAGCGTGAGCCGATCGGCTGGGCGAGCGGGCACGATGCTCAGGTGCCGGGCTTCGCCTCGGCGCCGTCGCCAGCCTTCGTGTCCTTGTCGAGAGCGGCCAGGATCGCCTCGGCGGTGCGCCGCCCCACCCCTGGCACCTCGGTGATCTCTTCGACCGTCGCGGCCGAAAGTCGCTTGAGCGAGCCGAAGTGCCGCAGCAGCGCCTTGCGACGCACCTCGCCCAGGCCGGGTACGTGGTCCAGCGCCGACTCGGTCATCCGCTTGGAGCGGCGCTGCCGATGGAAGGTGATGGCGAACCGGTGCGCCTCGTCACGCACCCGTTGCAGCAGGTAGAGCCCTTCCGAGGTGCGCGGGAGGATGACCGGGAACTCGTCGTCCGGGAGCCACACCTCCTCCAGCCGCTTGGCCAGCCCGCACAGGGCCACGTCGTCGATGCCCAGGTCGGCGAGGGCCTGCGCGGCGGCCGCGACCTGTGGGGCGCCGCCGTCGACGACCACCAGCTGCGGCGGGTACGCGAATTTTCGGGGCCGGCCGGTGGTCGGATCGATCAGGACGCCGACCTGCGGTTCGACCGCGTCCTGGGGGGCGGCCGGATCGTCGGCCGACTCCACGCCCACCTCGCCCGTCTCGGACCTCGCGTCCAGGTAGCGGGCGAAGCGGCGACGGAGCACCTCGGACATCGCGGAGAGGTCGTCGGTGGCGCCCCGGACGATGAACCGCCGGTACTCGCTCTTGCGGGGCAGCCCGTCCTCGAAGACCACCATGCTGGCGACCACGTCGGTGCCCTGGATCTGGGAGATGTCGAAACACTCGATGCGCAGCGGCGACGTGCTCATGCCCAGCGCCTCGCTGATCTCGTCCAGTGCCTTGCCCCGGGTGGTCAGGTCACCGGAGCGCTTGAGCTTGTGTCGGGCCAGCGCGTCTTTGGCGTTGCGCTCCACGGTCTCCATCAGTGAGCGTTTGTCGCCACGCTGCGGCACCCGCAGCGACACCCGACTGCCGCGGTGATTGGAGAGCCACTCGGCCAGCGCGTCGGCGTCGGCGGGCAACTCGGGGACCAGCAGTTCGCGAGGCACGTCGGCCTCGCCGTGCTCGCCGCCGTACACCTGGGTGCAGAAGTGGTGCACCAGGTCCCCGGTGGTCAGATCCTCGGTCTTCTCCACCACCCAACCGCGCTGGCCGCGGACCCGGCCGTCGCGGACGTGGAAGACCTGCACAGCCGCCTCGAGTGGGTCGTCGGCGAACGCGACGACGTCCGCGTCGGTGCCGTCGCCGAGCACCACGGTCTGCTTCTCCATGGCCCGGCGCAGCGCGGCCACGTCGTCGCGCAGCCGGGCGGCCCGCTCGAACTCCAGCTGCTCGCTCGCCTCGGTCATCTCACGTTCGATCTTGCGGACCATGGTGTCGGTGCGCCCGGCCATGAAGTCGCAGAACCCGTCGACGATGGCCCGGTGCTCCTCGGCGGAGACGGTGCCGACGCACGGCGCCGAGCACTTGCCGATGTAGCCCAGCAGGCAGGGACGACCGACCTGGCCGGCCCGCTTGAACACCCCGGCGGAGCACGTCCGCGCGGGGAAGACCCGCAGCAGCAGGTCGAGGGTCTCCCGGATGGCCCAGGCATGCGAATAGGGACCGAAGTAGCGCACGCCCTTGCGCTTGGCGCCGCGCATCACCTGCAGCCGGGGGTACTCCTCGTCGAGGGTGACAGCGAGATAGGGGTACGACTTGTCGTCGCGGTAGCGGACGTTGAACCGAGGGTCGTACTGCTTGATCCAGGTGAACTCCTGCTGGAGGGCCTCGACCTCGGTGCCGACGGTGATCCAGTCCACCGACTCGGCAGTGGTGACCATCTGCCGGGTGCGCTCGTGCAGGTTCCAGACGTCGCCGAAGTAGGAGTTGAGTCGGCTGCGCAGATTTCGCGCCTTGCCGACGTAGATCACCCGGCCGGTGCCGTCGCGAAAGCGGTAGACCCCCGGTAGCTCCGGGATGGTGCCGGGTGCGGGGCGGTAGGTCGAGGGGTCAGCCACGCCGACAAGCCTAGTCCGCAGCACCGACAGCCCACCGCAAGCGTGATCCACTCCGCGTCTCGGAAGTCGGGGTGTCGGCACACCGCCAACACCCCGACTTCCTGAAACGCGAGTCGATCCTGCGACACCGGGTCGGCCGGCCGGTCAGCGTGCGGTGGCCGGGCCAGCCCGCCGGCCCCGGGTCGGATCAGGCCAACGAGATCTGGTCGCCGGTGACCTTGATGTTCTTCGGCGGCAGCGGCTTGGTGGCCGGGCCGGCCTTCACCGAGCCGTCCTCGATCGAGAACTTGCTGCCGTGGCAGGTGCAGTTGATGGTGCCGCCGTCGACGTTCGTCACCGGGCAGTTCTGGTGCGTACAGATCGGGCTGAAGCCCTTGAACTGGCCCGCCGTGGGCTGGGTGATGACCACACCGTCGGTGGCGAGGACCTTGCCGCCTCCGACCGGGATGTCGGCGGTGGTGGCCAACGACTGGGCGTTCTGCCGGTCTCCGCCGCCGGCGTCGCCGGTGCTGGGCACGGCGGGGCCACCACTGGTGGGTGCGTCACTGCCGCTGCCGTTGCCGCCGTCGTCGCTGCCGCAGGCAGCCAGGACGACGGCCGCGCCGACCGCCCCGACGCCGGTGAGCAGGGTACGACGTGTCTGCGTACCCGGACCGGTCAGCGCCTGATCGTCACTCATGCCTCGCCTCTCTCTAGCCCGCTGCCGGTCGAAAGCCGGCCACACTTCTCCACACGGGCAACTGTGCCGGATGGTTCATCGCGGTACTCGTCCGACCCGGCAAATGGGGCGGGGCGGGTCGTCAACCGACCCGCCCCGCCCCGCGTACACGCACAGAGAGGTCAGCGCGCGGCGGCTGGCACCTTACGGCTGGCCCGCGCCTTGGTCACGCCGTTGGCCTTGGCGGCCCGGGTGGTGGCGGCAGCCGCACCCTTGGCCTTGCCGTCGAGCTTGAGCACCTGGCGCAGGAACTCGCCGGTGTGGCTCTCGGCCACCTCGGCGACCTCCTCGGGGGTGCCGGTGGCGAGCACGGTGCCGCCCCGGTGGCCGCCCTCGGGACCCATGTCGATCAGCCAGTCCGCGGTCTTGATCACGTCGAGGTTGTGCTCGATGGTGATCACCGTGTTGCCCTTGTCGACAAGCCCTTCCAGCACCATCAGCAGCTTGCGGATGTCCTCGAAGTGCAGACCGGTGGTCGGCTCGTCGAGCACGTAGACCGTCCGCCCGGTGGAGCGCTTCTGCAGCTCGGAGGCGAGCTTGACCCGCTGCGCCTCACCGCCGGAGAGGGTCGGCGCCGGCTGACCGAGGCGGACGTAGCCCAGGCCGACGTCGACCAGGGTCTTCAGGTGCCGGTGGATGGCCGGGATGGCGGAGAAGAACTCCGCAGCCTCCTCGATCGGCATCTCCAGCACGTCCGACACGGTCTTGCCCTTGTAGTGCACCTCCAGGGTCTCCCGGTTGTACCGGGCGCCCTTGCAGACCTCGCAGGGGACGTACACGTCGGGAAGGAAGTTCATCTCGATCTTGATCGTGCCGTCACCCGAGCACGCCTCGCAGCGCCCGCCCTTGACGTTGAAGGAGAACCGACCCGGGCCGTACCCGCGCACCTTCGCCTCGGTGGTCTCGGCGAAGAGCTTGCGGACGTGGTCCCAGACGCCGGTGTAGGTGGCCGGGTTGGAGCGCGGCGTCCGGCCGATCGGCGACTGGTCCACGCCGACGACCTTGTCCACGTGCTCCAGCCCGGAGACGCGGGTGTGCCGGCCGGGCACCAGCCGGGCGCCGTTGATCTGGTTGGCCAGCACCGCGTACAGGATGTCGTTGACCAGCGTCGACTTGCCCGAGCCGCTGACCCCGGTGACCGCGATCAGCTGGCCCAGCGGGAACGAGACGGTCAGGTTGCGCAGGTTGTGCTCCCGCGCGCCGTGCACCACCAGCTCGCGGGCCGGATCCTGCGGGCGGCGGCCCGTCGGTGTCGGGATCGACCGACGACCGGACAGGTACGCCCCGGTGATCGATTCCTTGTTCTTCAGCAACGCCGGCACTGAGCCGCTGTGCACGATCTTGCCGCCGTGCTCACCCGCGCCGGGCCCGATGTCGACGATCCAGTCGGCGGTGCGGATGGTGTCCTCGTCGTGCTCGACCACGATCAGCGTGTTGCCGAGCCCGCGCAGCCGGATCAGGGTCTCGATCAGCCGGTGGTTGTCGCGCTGGTGCAGCCCGATCGACGGCTCGTCGAGCACGTAGAGCACGCCCACCAGGCCGGAGCCGATCTGGGTGGCCAGCCGGATGCGCTGTGCCTCACCGCCGGAGAGCGTGCCGGCCGGGCGGTCCAGGGAGAGGTAGTCCAGGCCGACGTCGAGCAGGAACCGCAGCCGGGCGTTGATCTCCTTGAGGACCCGCTCGGCGATCATCTTCTGCCGGTCGGTCAGCTCGATGCCGGCGAGCAGGTCGGCGCACTCCCCCACGGACAGGTTGCAGACCTCGGCGATGCTCTTGCCGGCCAACGTGACAGCGAGCACCTCGGGCTTGAGCCGGGCACCGCCGCATGCCGCGCACGGCACGTCGCGCATGTAGCCCTCGTACTTGTCGCGGGACCACTCGGACTCGGTGTCGGAGTGCCGGCGCTCGATCCACTGCACCACGCCCTCGAAGCCGGTGTAGTAGGAGCGCTCACGCCCGTACTTGTTGCGGTAGCGCACGTGCACCTGGTCGTCGGAGCCGTGCAGGATCGTCTTCTGTGCCCGCGCCGGCAACGCCCGCCACGGGGTGTCGATGTCGAAGTGCTGGGCCTCGCCGAGCGCCTCCAGCAGGCGCAGGAAGTATTCCAGGTTGTGCCCGGTGGACCAGGGCTGGATGGCGCCCTCACGCAGGCTGCGCTCCGGGTCGGGGACCAGCAGCTCGGGGTCGACCTCCTTCTTGGTGCCCAGGCCGGTGCACTCCGGGCAGGCGCCGTAGGGCGCGTTGAAGGAGAAGACCCGCGGCTCAAGATCCTCGATGGCGAGCGGGTGGTCGTTGGGGCAGGCCAGGTGCTCGGAGTAGCGGCGCTCGCGGTCCGGGTCGTCCTCGGGGAGGTCGACGAAGTCGAGCAGGACCAGGCCGCTGGACAGGCCCAGGGCGGCCTCGACCGAGTCGGTGAGCCGCTGCTTGGCGCTCGGCTTGACGGTGAGGCGGTCGATCACCACCTCGATGGTGTGCTTCTCCTGCTTCTTGAGCTTCGGCGGCTCGGTCAGCGGGTGCACCACGCCGTCGACCCGGGCCCGGGCGTAGCCCTTGGCCTGCAGCTCGGCGAAGAGGTCGACATATTCGCCCTTGCGGCCGCGGATCACCGGGGCGAGCACCATGAACTTGGTGCCCTCGGCCATCGCGAGGACCCGGTCGACGATCTGTTGCGGGCTCTGCCGGGAGATGCGCTCACCACAGACCGGGCAGTGCGGCTCACCGATGCGGGCGTAGAGCAGACGCAGGTAGTCGTAGACCTCGGTGATGGTGCCGACGGTCGAGCGCGGGTTACGCGAGGTGGATTTCTGGTCGATCGAGACGGCCGGGCTCAGGCCCTCGATGAAGTCGACGTCTGGCTTGTCCATCTGGCCGAGGAACTGCCGGGCGTACGACGAGAGCGACTCGACGTAGCGGCGCTGCCCCTCGGCGAAGATCGTGTCGAAGGCCAGGCTCGACTTGCCCGACCCGGACAGCCCGGTGAACACGATGAGTGCGTCCCGGGGCAGGTCGAGACTGACGTCACGCAGGTTGTGCTCGCGCGCGCCACGGATGATCAGTCGGTCGGCCACTGTGCGTGTACTCCCGGGAGAAGATGAAGCGAAGGATCTGTCCCGCTCTGGGTGGTCTTGAGCGGTCGTGCGGGCGCGGAAAACACGCCTCGGCAACTCTAGCCCCGAGGTATGACAGTTTCCCTCGCCCGCACATTCCCCCAGCTCAGCCCGGTCGGCCGCGCCACCCGGAAGCCCGTGCCACCCGAAAACGCGCGCTGCCCGTAAATCCGGGCTTCCGCGCGTCGGCGGGCGCCTGGTCAGTAGCCGCCGGGCGTCGGCGGACGCGCGGCCCGACGCCGGGCCGAACGCCACCCGCCGCGTCGCTCCGCCGCCACCCGGGCCTCCCGCCGTCGGCTCTCGTGGGCCACCTCACCCTGCAGCCGCCGCCAGCTCTCCCACCGACGGGTCGAGAGCTCGCCGGTGTGCAGCGCCTCCCGGACCGCGCAGGCCGGCTCGCCGTCGTGGCCGCAGTCGGCGTACCGGCAACCCTCGGCCAGCCCGGCGATGTCGGCGAACGCCCGGTCGAGCCCGACCGCGCCGTCCAGCAGGCCGACCGCCCGGACACCGGGCGTGTCGATCACCGCACCGCCACCGGGGACGGGTACGAGGGCCCGCCAGGTGGTGGTGTGCCGACCCTTGCCGTCGACCCGCCGGATCGCCTGGGTGGGCATCATCACCGCCCCGACGAGGGCGTTGACCAGGCTCGACTTGCCAGCACCGGACGGGCCGAGCAGGCCGAGCGTGCGGCCGGGCGTCACCTCGGCGCGCAGCGGTTCCAGCCCGAGGCCACGTTCGGCGCTGACCGGCAGCACCGGCACCCCGGGGGCGACCGCGGCCAGCTGGCGGGCCAGCGCGGCCGGGTCGGCCGCGAGGTCCGCCTTGGTCAGTACGACAAGTGGCCGGGCACCGGACTCGTGGGCCAGGGAGAGCAGCCGCTCGATCCGGCCCACGTCCGGCTCGGGGTGCACCGGCTCCACCACGGCGGCGGCGTCGAGGTTGGCGGCCAGCACCTGACCGCTGGCGTCCTTGCCGGCGGTACGCCGGATCAGCGCGCCTCGCCGCGGCAGCATAACCTCCACTGTGATGCGGCGGTCCGGCCAGTGGGTGAGCAGCACCCAGTCCCCGGCGCAGGGCAGCGCGGACGGGTCCCGCGCGGCGACGGTCAGCACCGCCCCACCCAGGCTGGCCCGGACCGGGCCGACTGCGGTGAGCACCGTGCAGACCCCCCGGTCCACCCGGGCCACCCGACCCGGCTGGTGCTCGCCGCGGCGCGCGGCGTACGCCGTCCGCTCGGCGTCCCAGCCGAGGGCGGTCAGATCGATCGTCATGTCATCCTCATCGGTGTCGAAGCTGGTGATGGCGGAACACGCGTGCCACGTCCGGCATGATCACCACCTCCGTCCGATGTCCCGGTGCCGCGTCTGCCGCTGACGGTAGGTCCCGCGCCGACGCGCCGAAAGCGATTTCCCCGACGACGGCGCGACGGCGGACCGCTAGGGTCGACGGGTGACCACGGATCCGCTGTTGCTGATGGGCGAGGTGGACGCGGCCACCAGCCGACTACTGCGTACCGCCGCTTCTTTCGACACCGCGGACCTGGCCGCGGCGTCGCTGCTGCCGGGCTGGACACGCGGCCACGTGCTGGCGCACGTGGCGCGCAACGCCGACGGCTTCGTCAACCTGCTCACCGCGGCCCGCACCGGGGCGGCGCTGCCGATGTACGCCTCGCTGGACGCCCGCACCGCGGATATCGAAGCCGGTTCGGGCCGGCCACCGGCCGCGCACCTGGACGACCTGCGACGCACCGCGGACCTGTTCTCCGAGGCGGTCGCGGCGATGCCGGCCGACGCCTGGGCGGCGACTGTGCAGGCGCGTAAGGGCCCGTGGCCGGCGGCGCTGCTGGTGTGGGGTCGGCTGCGGGAGATCGAGGTGCACCACCTCGATCTGGCCGCCGACTACCGGGCCGCGGACTGGTCGGAGACGTTCGCCCACCGTCTGCTGCGAGAGGCGGCCAGTCATCACGCCACGGGGCCGACGCCACCGTCGATCGTGCTGCGCCTCGACGGCAGCGAGCATGAGGTGGTGATCGGGGAGCGCGTGGACGCCCCGATCGTCGCCGGCCCCGCCCCCGACGTCGCCGCCTGGCTGATCGGCCGGGCCGACGGCGCCCTGCTCTCCGTCACCCCTGACGGTCCCCTGCCTACTCCACCGGAATGGATATAGAAACGTCATGACATACAGCGGAGACGTCACGCACGGCGGCGCACCGGCGGTTCGGGAGCTGGACGGGCTGACCATCAGCAAGCTGTCGGTGGGTCCGATGGACAACAACGCCTACCTGCTGCGCTGCACGGGCACCGGTGACCAGGTGCTGATCGACGCCGCCAACGAGGCGCCCCGGCTGCTCGAACTGATCGGTGACGGTGGGCTCACCGCCGTGGTGACGACCCACCAGCACATGGATCACTGGGTGGCGTTGGAGGAGGTCGTCGCCAAGACCGGCGCCCGGGCGCTGGTGCACGCCGAGGACGCGTCGGGGTTGCCGATCGAGTCGGAGCGGCTGACCGACGGCGACACAGTGGCGGTCGGCGACTGCGCGCTGGAGGTCATCCACATCAAGGGGCACACCCCGGGTTCCATCGCGCTGCTCTACCGCGACCCGGCCGGCAGCCCGCACCTGTTCACCGGCGACAGTCTCTTCCCCGGTGGGGTGGGTAACACCGACAAGGACCCGGAGCGCTTCGCGGCGCTGATCGGTGACGTCGAGCACAAGCTGTTCGAGCAGCTCCCGGACGACACCTGGTTCTACCCGGGCCACGGCAAGGACAGCACCCTGGGCGCCGAGCGCCCCGCCCTCCCCCAGTGGAAAGCCAGAGGCTGGTAAACAGCCGACCCCACCACCGAACAGAAGACCCGACGTCGACCAGGAACCACCAAGATCAAACCACACCGACGGCGGCGGCACCCCCGCCCCCACCCACCGCAACCCGGCCCCAGAGCCGGGCACGGCGCGGGCCCCAGCCCCCACCCACCCGCAACCCGGCTCCAAGCGCCCCCACACCCCCGTGCCCCCCGGCACGAAGACAACTCAGCCAACGACGGAGAACAACCGCCGCCGCGCCCCCAGCAACGCGACGGAAGCCAGCACCAGCCCGACCCCCATCGTGACCAGCAGCGGGCTGGGGTCGCCCGGCAGCAACCCGGCCACCGACCGTGACGCAGTGCCCAGGGCGAGGTAGAGACCGGCCCAGGCGGCCGCGCCGATCGTCGCGCAGCCGAGAAATCGGCGGTACGACATCCGCAGGCCGCCGGCGGCCAGTGGCAGCAGCGCGTTGAAGACCGGCAGGAACGGCGCGACCATCATCATCCGGCCGCCGCCGCGACGCAGGATTCCTTCGGCCGCTGTCCAGCGGGCTTCGCCGATCCAGCCACCGACGCGGCTGTCGCGCAGTCGGTCGGAGTAGCGACGGCCGACCAGGAAGCTCAGCGACCAGCCGGCCAGGCAGCCGATCAGCACCGCGGTGAAGGTGGCCAGCCCGGTGCTCGGGCGGCCGACGCCGACGGCGGCGAGGATCGCGACGTCGCCGGGGACCAGGACACCCAGCAGGGGTACGGCGTCGAAGAGCATGACGAGCCCGAGCGCACCCATCAGCAGCAGGATCGGTAGTTCTCCGATCTGGGCCAGCCATTGCGTCATGCCTTGACGCTATGGCCGTAGCGCCACTTCGGACATCGGGTCGTAGCCCCCAGTGACCCCTGGTATCCGCCTCGGGGTCGCCCCTGAGTCGGGGTCCGCCTCAGGCGGGGCGAAGCACCTGCACGTGGCGTAGCGACGAGTCGACCGACGGTTCGGTGGTGGGCACCGGGTAGTCGGCCAGCACGGTCAGGCGGTCCGTCGGTAGGTGCCCGCGGCCGGGGTCGCCGACCAGCACGTCGGCACCTGCGGCGGCGGCCCGCTGCAGGAAGGGCAGCATCCGGTCGGCCATCGCGCGGTCGTAGAAGACGTCTCCGGCGACGACGAGGTCGACCTTCGCTTCGGTGCTGTCGAGCAGGTCGTCCCCGGTGGCGTCGACGGCGACGTGGTTGGCCCGCGCGTTGAGGTTGACGGCGGCGACGGCGTACGGGTCGATGTCGTTGGCAATCACCTCCGCGGCGCCGGCGAGCGCGGCGGCGATGGCCACCAGTCCGGACCCGGCGGCGAGGTCGAGCACCCGGCGGCCGGCGACCAGCTCCGGGTGGTCCAGGAGGTGGCGGGCCAGGGCTTGTCCTCCGGCCCAGGCGGACGCCCAGTACGGCGCCGGCAGCGCGTGCCCGGCGGCGGCCTCCATCCGGGCCCACCAGACGATCGCGTCCTCGGCCAGGTGCAACCGCACCTCGGGGACGAACGGGGTGGGCATCAACCGGAGCCGGTCCAGACCGGCGCCGGGTGCGTGGATCTCGCGTTCCAGCTCGGTCAGCGCGTCGGCTGCGGCATCCCTCATCGGCGCAAGCATGCCCCAGCGGCGGTTGGTCGGGGCGCGTTTCGCATGCCGCCGCGCAGAGTTCACCCGAGTTCAGTCAAATACCTACGGCACTTCGGCCAGCGGATCGGGGTTTTGCCCGTTACTGTCGAACAGGTACGGGCGATCATCGGCCAGAGGCCGAGGGTCAGCCGCTTTGAACAGGGAGAGATGCATGGCAACCGGCACGGTTAAGTGGTTCAACTCGGAAAAGGGCTTCGGCTTCATCGAGCAGGACGGTGGAGGGCCGGACGTGTTCGTCCACTACTCCGCCATCGCTTCGAGCGGCTACCGGGAGCTCAACGAGGGCCAGAAGGTCGAGTTCGAGGTGACCCAGGGGCAGAAGGGTCCGCAGGCGGACAACGTCCGCCCGATGTAGCTCCGTGCCGGTGACGGCGGCCGGTCTCCGGCCGCCGTCGCAGCGCACTCAAGACGCCGCCGGGGCGGCGGGCAGGTCCCGCCGCCTCCGGATTGGCCCTACCAGCAGAATCAACGGGGTGAACGCCAGCCAGGCGGTCATCACGACAATTGCCGTCTGGACGCCGTAACGCGCGCCGATGGCACCGGCCAGCACGGCCGCCAACGGGATCGTGCCGTAGTTGAGCAGATGCATGCTCACCGTCACCCGGCCCAGCAGGTGGTGCGGCGTGTAGGTCTGCCGGAAGGCACCCTTGACCACGTTGCCGATGGCCACCCCGAGACCGATCAGCAGGCCGCCGAGGGCTGGCCAGGCCAGCCCGACGCCGGGTGCGGCGAGCGGGATGAGCAGCGCGGGCGGGCCGGTGAGCGCCGCCGCGATCAGCAGCGCCCGTGCGGTGCCGCAGCGCCGGGCCACAGTGGTGGCGAGTAGCGCGCCGATGATCCCGCCGGCGCTCATCACCCCGACGAGGCCACCCACCAGGCCCGGTTCGAGCCGCAGTTCACGGACCAGGAAGACCACCAGGACGGCCTGGTAGCCGGTCAGCCCGATGTTGCTGGCCGCGCCGAAGAGCGTGAGCACCCGCAGGTACGGGTCCCTGATGACGAAGCGCAGCCCCTCGGTGATGTCCCGGCGCAGCGATCGGGACCGCTCCGAGGGGCGTACGCGTGGTTCGCGGGTGCGGATGCGCAGTAGGAACACCGCGGAGAGCAGGAATGTGAGCGCGTCCAGCAGCAGCGCGGCGACGGCGCCGGTGAGCTGGGCGATCAGACCGGCGAGGCCGGGTCCGACGACGTAGCTCACAGTCTGGGTCGCCTGGAGCTTGGCGTTGCCCTCCGGCAGTTGCCCGGGTCGCAGCAGCACCGGCAGGTAGACCTGGTCGGCGGTTTCGAAGAAGACCCGGGCGGCGCCGGCGCTGAGGGCGACCACCAGCAGCTGCACGACGGTGAGCCGGCCCAGCAGTGCGGCGAGCGGCACGCTGAGGAAGGCCACCGCGCAGAGCAGGTCGCAGATCACCATCACCGGTCGGCGGGGCAGCCGGTCGACCCACGCGCCGGCCGGCAGGCCGATCAGCAACCAGGGCAGCCAGGCCGCGGCGGTGAGCACCGCCACCTGGAAGGTGCCGGCGTCGAGGACGGCGACCGCGACCAGTGGCAGCGCGACAGTGGTGACGTTGCTGCCGACGCTGCTGACCGCCTGGCCGGCCCAGAGCAGCCGGAAGTCGCGGTGCCGCAGCAGCCCGCCGGGCGGCCGGACGTCGGTGGTGGCGCCGCGGGTGGCGGTGGTCACGGTCGGGCCGGTACGCCGTGGACGAACACGAAGACCGGCCTGCGGTCGGCGTCGTCGTCGGGTAGCTCCCGGTCGGCCCAGCGCGCGAGGACGTCGATCATCTCGCGGCTCAGCTCGGCCAGTTCCTCGGGTGTGAGGCGTAGCCAGTGGTCGGTGGAGAACGGCGCGTCGTTCCAGGTGGCCTGGGTGCTCTCGTCGGCGGCGTGCCAGGCCCGGGCCAGGGCGACGTGCCGGTCCAGGTTGAGCGAGGTGGCGGCGTCGGCGACCGCTCGGGAGGCCGGGTCGGCGTCGAAGTCGGCGTTGGACCAGCGCAGCCCTCGGGTGACCAGGCGCCACCACCGCTCGCGCCGGTCCCGGGCCAACTCGGGCGCCTCGGTGACCAGGTCGGCGGCGGCGAGGACCTTGAGGTGGTGGCTGACGTTCGCGGGGGCCTGGTCGGTGCGCTCGGCGAGCAGCCCGACGGTGGAGGGCCCGTGGACCTTGAACACGTCCATCAGCCGGCGGCGCAGCGGGTGGGACATGGCGGCCAGCACCCGGGAGTCGGTGATCTGGCGTACGTCAGAGCTGTCCATGCCGACAGGATGACATTCGCAACAACTCTTGCGCAATGTCTATTGCCCAACAGTCGTTGCGGAATGCCACCAAGAGGGACGGCCCGGCGGCCTCGGGCCGCCCCTCGCTCAGGCGACCAGCCGGCGGGCCAGCTCGTCGGCGACCTGCTTGGCCATGGTGGGCGGGATGGCTGCGGCGATCTTCTCCGGCGTCAGCGAGGCCAGGACGCCCTGGACGATCGCCGGCTCATCGGTGAAGTCCCGGTTGGACAGCGCGGTCAGCGCCGCCTGCAACGCGCTCACCTGGGCGGCGAGCGACGTCAGCGTCGGGTGCGCCGAGACGAAGTTCGGGACGGTGGCATCCTCACCCATCGCCATCCGGGTGTAGATCTGCCCGATCGGGTTGCGGCCGTCCAGCACGGTGAGGTTCTTGTGGACGGTGGCCAGCCAGTTGTGTTCTTCGGGGGTCATGTCGTCGTCCTCCAGGAGTCCGATGGAGCTGAGGTAGCGGCGGAACAGGGGCCGCTGGTCGCGGCCCGCCTTGATGGCGTCGCGGAAGAAGCTGAAGTGGGTGTGCCAGCGGTGGGAGCTGTCGCCGGTGGTGCGCTTGCCGAGGCGGTCCCACCGTCTGACCGTGGTGCCGTCGGGGCTGTAGATGATCTCCCGGATGTCCCGGGTGTCGGCCGCGTTCGCGGCGCACTGCGCGACGCACCAGACCGAGAAGCTGGGCAGCGTGTTCGTACGACCACCGGAGCGGACGTTGAACTGGCCGACGTCCAGCGCCGCCGCGTCGAGGGTCAGCCCGGCCCGGTCGCGGGGCGACTCGACCACTGAGTAGTCGTTGGTGACAACCCGGTCCGATCCGCAGTGGTAGCCGCCCCGGTGGGCCGAGTCGCCGACGATGCCGACCTCGCCCGGGTCCAGGTCGTCCGGCCCAGGGGCGTTGTCGAGGTGAGTGAGAAGGAGGCTTCGGACGGCCAGAAGATTAGCCGGGGCCCGGGTCATGGGGTCCCCCTTTCCGAGAGGCGGGGACCGGGCACGACGTCACACCGCGTACGCGGTGCTGGGCTTCGGGCGAGCCCGGCCTACTGGTGCACGGCGCCGGGCGTTGGCTCAACCATAGCCCGCAGTTTCGCTAAACGCCCAGCTCAGAAGGGGTCTGTTCAGATTGGAGGTTGCGACGGGGCAGAGTGGACGACCGGCAGCAGCAGCGCCGAGGGGTGCGCCGGGTCGTGCAGAACCTGCCGCCAGCCGGCACGCAGCGTCACCGCCTTGCCGAGCGGCTCCCCGGTGCCGGGGTTGCGCGCCCACCGTGGATGGGCGCCGCCGGAGACCTGCACACGCAGTCGGTGCCCGGCGGCGAAGCGGTACGCGGTCGGCCAGAGCGGCACCGGAATCCGCAGCGCCCCGGAAGGGTCGGCCGGGAAGCGCTCGGGCGTGACCCGCACCAGGCCGTCGCACACGTTCCACGAGCGACCCCGGCGGTCCACGTCGCACAGACGAACGAAGACGTCCAGGTACGGCAGATCGCTGCGGACGTGGATCTCGGCGCGGACCGGGCCGATCACCTCGACCGGCGCGGTCAGTGCCGCGCTGGTGTAGGTCAGCACGTCAGCGCGGGCCTCGACACGCCGGTTGTCGACCGGGCCGGCCCGTTGGGCGACGAGCAGTGGACCGCCCAGCGACGGGGTGGGGTCGGCGGGGTCGTAGCGGAGTGCGTCCGGTGTCGACGCGACAGGTGGGCGTGCCGCCAGCTCGCCACCGGGTTGCAGGTGCCAGGCGGTCTCGACCGCCGGGGGTGGCCAGTCCGGCAGGTCCCGCCAACCGCCGCCGGCGCCGCTGACGTGGATGCGCACGGGCGGCCGGGCTGGTCCCGCCGCGACGGGCGATCGCGGCGCGGCCGGTAGGTGCTCGTCGAGCCAGGCCAACCCCTCGCGCAGCGCGGCCACGAACAGTCCGGGGCTGCCGTGCGTCCACGGGCCGATCACCAGGCGCGGCGGTGTGCCGGCGGCGCGCAGCACGGCGTGATCGTCGAGCTGGGCGGGCAGGAAGATGTCGTGCCAACCGGTGACCATGACCACCGGTGCCCGCACCTTCGCGACCTGGTCCGCGAAGACCCGCGTTCGCCAGTACGCGGCCTGCGGTGTGTGGTGGCGCAGCCACTCCTGGAAGAACGGGATGGTCACGCCGGTGGCCACCCGGTCGGCGTCGGCCAGGGGGAGGTGCTCCAGCGCGGCGGCCAGCCGGGGTTGCCCGCGCTTGAGTTCCCACTGCCGGGCCAGCCACGGCACGGTCTGCGCGTGCAGCAGCTCCGCCCAGGTCAGCACGGTGTCCAGGGCGAAGGACTCCCCCGCGTACGTCGAGTCGCGGGTGGCCGAGGCGGTCACCACGGCGACCATCGCGCGCAGCTCCTCGCCGGCGTCGGCGGCCAGTGCCCACTGGGCGAAGCCCTGGTAGCTGACCCCGAACATGCCGAGTTGCCCGGACCACCAGGGCTGACGACGCAGCCAGTCCAGCGTGTCCGCGCCGTCGTCGCGCTCGTGCACCAGCGGGGCGAACGTTCCACCGGAGCCGCCGGTGCCCCGGCACGACTGGATCACCGCGTGTCGACCCCGGGCGGCGAGCAGCCGACCGAGCAGCCGCAGCGGTCCGCCCCGCCCGTAGGGGGTGCGGATCAGCACTGTCGGCGCGCCGCGGGCGGCCGGGGCGTAGTGGTCGGTGCGCAGCACCACACCGTCGCGGGCCCGCACCGGGAGGTCACGGCTGACCCGCACCGGACCGGGCCGGGTCGGTGGCAGGCGCAGCGCGGCGCTGGCGAGGCGGGTGACGAGGTCCGGCACCGGTCAGCCCGTCGGGCGGCGGGGTGACTCCGGCCGGGCGGCGCGGACCGCGTCGCGGTGCCCCCGCAGCGACTCGCTCATCTCCGCCATGAACCGGTGCACCAACTCCAGCTCGTCCTCGCTGAAGCGGGCCATCACCGTGTCGGTACGGGCGCCCAGCGGCCGGAAGAACTCCATGGCCAGGGCGGCGCCCTGGTCGGCGTAGTGCAGCAGCACCTTGCGCCGGTCGACGGTGTCCCGGTCGCGGCGGATGTGCCCGGCCCGTTCCAGCCGGTCGATCAGGGCCGTGACCGAGCCGGAGGAGAGGTTCAGCTGCTCGCCGAGCCGGCCGGGGGTGATCGGGTCACCGAGCAGCTCGGCGTCCATCACCGCGATCAACGCCTGCAGGTCGGTCGGGTTGAGACCGTGCAGGTTGGCGAAGGCGTGGCCGACCTGCTGGGCGTCCACCGCGTACCGCCGGAGGTTGTTGGTGATCTCCGCGACCAGCTGCTCGCGGCGCGTGTCGCGCCGTCGGTACATGCCGTGAGTCGCCACCTCGCGCCGCTCTTCCCATCGTCGGTCCCCCGGGTTGCAGCATAGAACAGCCGCAGATAATCTCGGTTATCAAGATACTCGGCTTTCGAAGGACCTTGAGGTCACCTGATGTCTGTGTTCACCAGAGTCGCTCGTGGCCGGCTGGCCGCCTGGCTCACCGTGGCCGCCGCGATCGTCGTGGGCGCGGCCGTCTTCGGGACACCCCAGCCGGACAACCCGGCTCCGGTCTCCGCCACCGGCCTGTCAGTGCAGTGGCAGTCGACCCAGGTGCAACGTCTCCAGGATCAGCTGCCGTCGCGCGACGTGCAGCCGGCCATCGTGGTGATCAGTCGTGGTGACGGCGGCGCGCTGAGCGAGACCGACCGGGCGACCGTCGGCGCTCGCGCCGACGACCTGCGCCGCTTCGCGGTGGGTGGGCAGGTCAGCCCCGCCCAGGTCTCCCCGGACGGCGCGGTGGCCCTGGTCGCCGTGCCGCTGGACACCGCCGGCGGGCAGGAGGTCGTCACCGACACGGTGACCCAACTACGCGCCACCCTCGCGGACCTTCCCGACGGGCTGACCGCCGAGGTGACCGGCGCCCCGGCGTTCACCGCCGACCTCTCCTCGGTGTTCGACGGCGCCGACGTCACCCTGCTCGTGGTGACCGCCGCCGTGGTCGCGCTGCTCCTGCTGATCACCTACCGCAGCCCGTTCCTGTGGATCGTGCCGCTGGTCGTGGTCGCCGCCACCGAGCAGCTCACCCTGCGCGCGGTGGACGTCATCGTGCCGGGCGTCGGCATCAACCTCCAACAGGGTCAGGTCACCGGCATCGCCAGCGTGCTGGTCTTCGGTGCCGCCACCGACTACGCGCTGCTGCTCATCGCCCGCTACCGGGAGGAGCTGCGCCGCGAGGAGGACCGGTTCGCGGCGATGCGCGCCGCGCTGCGCCGCACCGCGGAGCCCATCCTCGCCAGCGGCGGCACCGTCGTGCTCGGCGTCCTCACCCTGCTGCTCAGCGAGCAGGAGACCAACCGGGCGCTGGCCGTGGCGTGCGCCACGGGTGTGGTCTTCGCCATGCTCTCGGCCCTGTTCGTGCTCCCCGCCGTGCTGGTGCTCTTCGGTCGCGGCCTGTTCTGGCCGTTCGTACCCCGGGTCGGCGGCCCGGTGCGCGAGGGTCGGCTCTGGGGTCGACTCGGCGCCGCCGTGCAACGCCGCCCGGTGGTGGTCGCGACGCTGGCCACAGTGCTGCTCGGCGGCCTGGCACTGGGTGGGCTCGGGATCCGTACCGGCCTGTCCGAGACCGAACAGTTCCGGGCCGAGCCCGAGGCGGTGACCGGGGCACAGACCCTGGCCAGGGCCTTCCCCGCCGGCAGCACCCAGCCCGTCGCCGTGATCACCACGCCGGCGGCGGTGCGGGCGGTCACCGACGCCGCCACCGCCGTACCCGGTGTCGCCTCGGCGCGCCCCGGCGACGCCGGCGCGGCCGTCGCCCAGGTCGACGTGGTCCTCGACGCCGAACCCGGCACCACCGCCTCGGACCGCGCGATCGAGGCGCTGCGGGCGGCGGTCGCCGCCGTCCCCGACTCCGCGCCGCCGGCCGCCGCCGGCGCCGACGCCCCGTCCGGGGCGATCGTCGGTGGCTCCGTGGCCGCCACGTACGACTCCGACGAGGCCAACGACCGGGATCTGCGGCTCATCCTGCCGATCATCCTGTTGCTGGTCGGCGCCGTGCTCGTGCTGCTGCTACGCGGTCTGCTCGCGCCGCTGCTGTTGGTGCTCACCGTGATCGCGTCGTACTTCGCCAGCCTCGGCGCGGCCTGGCTGCTCTTCGACCACGTGCTGGGCTTCCCGGCCCTGGACAGCGGTGTGCTGCTGCTCGCCTTCGTGTTCCTGGTGGCGCTCGGGGTGGACTACAACATCTTCCTGGTCACCCGGGCCCGGGAGGACGCCCGCAGCGCCGGCACCCGCGCCGGGATGCTCTCCGCCCTGCGGGTCACCGGCGGTGTGATCACCAGCGCCGGAGTGCTGCTCGCCGCGGTCTTCGCCGTGCTCGGTGTGCTGCCGCTGATCACCCTGACCCAGATCGGGATCATCGTCTGCATCGGTGTCCTGCTCGACACCTTGCTGGTCCGTACGGTCCTGGTGCCGGCGCTGGCGTTCCTGCTCGGCGACCGCTTCTGGTGGCCCGGCCGCATCACGCGCGACCCGGTGCAGGCCGCCCCGAGCTCGCCCGAGCCGGTCGCCGCGCACGACTGACCGCCTCGTCGGGGCGGTGGCGGATCCGCCACCGCCCCG
>NZ_PYAC01000031.1:0-1645 GCF_003264475.1 Micromonospora noduli
GACACCGGGCTGCCGGCGAAGTGGACGCTCCTATTGTTCGTCAAGCTGTCATGGGTGGCTGACTGAGCCCGTAGAGCTCGTTGAGGTCGAGCAGGTGGTGGCCGAGCACTGAGGCTGTCCGGAGATTGAGCACGAGCGCCATGAACACGTTCGGGGTCCCGGACGCGATGAGGACGTGCTGATGGATGTCGTCGGGCATCTGCCAGACGTTCGTCACCTCCTCTCGGCTGAAGTCGTGGCCGGCGAAGTGGTCATGGGGGATGGCGTCGTAGTACGGCCAGAAGTCGAACGGAGGACGCTCATCGACGTCGACTGGTGTTGGCGGTGTCCCGATCGTGGCGGTGAACTCGTCTGCCGTCAGTAGTCGCACCGGGCCATGGTGCCTGCTCTGTCGGGCGAGGTGCGAGGTGGGTGAAGGCTTCGCGGGCGATGTAGCGCTTGAGGCATCGCATGATCTCCGTCTTGGTCTTGCCCTCTGCGGTTCGGCGGGTGACGTAGTCCTTGGTGGGCTGGTGGCAGCGCATGCGGACGAGGGTGATGCGCCAGAGGGCGCGGTTGGCTTCGCGGTCGCCGCCACGGTGTAGGCGGTGGCGGTCGGTCCGTCCGGAGCTGGCTGGGATGGGGGCGACGCCGCAGAGCCGGGCGAAAGCCCTTTCGGAGTGCAAGCGGTGGGGGGTTGTCGCCGGCGGTAACGAGCAGTTGCCCGGCGGTGTCGATACCGACGCCAGGCAGCGCGACCAGATAAGGGGCGGCGGCGGTTACGAGGGCGGCTAGGTGGCTGTCGAGGTCGTCGATCTCCGCCTGGAGGGCGAGCCAGCGACGGGCGAGGCTGCGCAGCGCGAGCTTGGTGGCGGTCGCCGGGTCAGACACCGTGCCGGGCCTGAGAGCGGCGCAGACGCGGATGCGCTTCTTGCCGGCCAGCCCGCGCACCAGTTGTCTCACGGGTTCGGGGGCCGAGACGATGAGCGATTCAACCTGGCCTCCGGCTTGAATCCGGGCCTTCATCGCTCCGCGGCGGGCGACGCGCAGAGCCCGGATCATCTCGACGTGTGCGTCGCGGGTCTTCGGGGTGCCGGTGGCGCGGCCGGATAGGACCGCCCGGGCGGCGGACTCGGCGTCGATGGTGTCAGTCTTGCCGATTCGGCGGCGGGTGGAGCGGTCCGGGCGGTCGACCTCGACCACGGTCAGGCCGTAGTCCGTCAGGAACCGCAGCAGCCCGGCGCCGTAACTGCCGCTGCCTTCCAAACCGACCTTCGCTACCGTGCCGAAGGACTCAGCCCATGTGGCGAGCTGCGCGTAGCCGCGCATCGTCGTCGGAAAGTTCCTGGTGGCCAACACTCGACCGGTTTGGTCCAACACCGCCGCGACGTGCACGTCCTTGTGCGTGTCGACGCCGACGGTCACGTCCTGGTCCTCGCTCACGCTGCCTCCTACCTGCTGCGTTGACGGCATGGCTCGACCACCGAGCACGAGGAGAACGCTGGACAGAACGGGGATGAGGGACGAACCCGAGCTCCTAATCAGGTCACCACGCCGGCCCGTGCAGGTGCCGAGAGAGGTGCCCCCGCCGACCGGGTCGACGGGTCCACATGAGGGCACGGAGCCAGTTCAAAGTCGGGTCAGGCCCGGCCGGCGGGCGCACCCC
>NZ_PYAC01000032.1:0-3189 GCF_003264475.1 Micromonospora noduli
CGCGCCGTGAAGCCGCGCCGCTGAGCCGCTCTGGCCGCCGCGCTGCCAAGCCGCGCCGCCGCGCCGCGCTGCTGTGACGCCAAGCCGCGCTCGCCGTTCAGGCCACCCAGCCAAGCCGTGCCCGTCGTCAAATTCGCCCGCTCGCTGCCGTAGGTAAAGGCGTGGCCGACGCGCGGTGGTCCGAGCGGGACGCGGGGGTGATGGCAGGTTGGGGGACTGGCCGGGATCATGGGCCTATGACCGAGGCCCGCTCCGATTCGCGCCGGATGACGATCAGCGACCCCCAGGTGATGCGGGCGATGGCCCATCCGGCCCGGATCGCGATCATGGAGTACCTGAACAGTCGCGAAAGTGGTGGGACTGCCACAGAGTGTGCCGAGATCGTCGGGCTGTCGCCGAGCGCAACCAGTTACCACCTGCGGGCGTTGGCGAAGTTCGGCCTGGTCGAGCAGGCGCCGAGCCGGGGGGACGCGCGCGAGCGGTTGTGGCGTGTGCCGAGTGTGAGTGTGCTGGTCGAGGCGGGGCGTGATGCCGGGCCCGAGGCGCGTGCGGCCGAGCAGGCGCTGGTGGAGGCGCATGCGGTCCGGGCCATGGAGCGGACCCGGGACTGGTTGCGGCGCGCCGGGGACGAGCCGGCTGAGTGGTACGACAAGGCCCTGTTCACCGACACGCTGTTGCTGCTCACCGCCGACGAGTTGGCCGAGTTGAACGAGGCGGTGCTGGCGCTGCTCCGGCCGTATCACCCGCGGCGGCGGCAGGGTGACCCACCGACGGGGGCGCGCACGGTCGCGGTGCAGTACCGGACGGTGCCGCTGGCATAGTCAGCCTTGCATGAATCAGTTGTGAAGGACTATTTTCGAAGTATGTCCTTCACAACTGACGAGTCGCGCTGGTCGGACGTCTGGCTCGCCGCCGCCGCTCGGGGCACCACGATCTGCGGCGACTTCCTCGCCGCGACCGCGCTGGCGCTGGCGCTACAGGGGGCCGGTGCCGGCGGGCTGGCCGTGTCGGGGCTGCTGCTGGCCGCGACCCTGCCCCTGGTGGTACTCGCCCCACTCGCGGGCCGACTCGCCGACCGGACGGACAGCCGTACCCTGCTGGTGACCATCGGGTTCGGGCAGGCCGCAATCTGCGCGTTCCTCGCCGTCGTCGAGCAACCGGTCCTGGTGGTAGGGCTCGTCGCCCTGCTGGCCAGCGGGCTCGCGGTGACCCAACCCTGCCTCGCCGCGCTGCTGCCGGCGATGGTCCGCCCGGCCGACCTGCCGCGAGCCAGCGCGATCAGCCAGACCGCCGTCTCGCTCGGTGCGCTCGGTGGCCCGGTACTGGCCGGCCTGCTGGTGGGTCAGTTCGGCACCCGCGTACCGCTGCTTCTCGATGCCGCGACCTACCTGGCGCTCGTGGTCGCGGGCCTGCTGCTGCGGACCCGACGCGGCGGCCGACGGCCCGCCGCCGTAAGCAGCGACGCCGCCGCCAGCCAGGCCGCCGCCAGCCAGGCCACCGTCAGCCCGGCCACCGTGAGCAGCGACGCCGCCGCCAGCCAGGCCGCCGTCAGCCAGGCCGCCGCGAGCAGCGAGGCCGCCGCCAGCCCGGCCGCCGCCGCGAACCGCCCGGCCGTCTCGGGCGGCGTGGCAACCCCCGGGGGTACGGAGATCGGCTGGCGGCTGCGCCGCGATCCGTTGATGCTCGTCATGGTGGTGAGCACCGCCGTGGTGATCGCGGCGATCGGCGGCATCAATGTGATCGAGGTCTTCTTCATCCGGGAGACGTTGGGGGGTTCGGCGACCACGTACGGCCTGGTCAGTGCGGCATGGATGGCCGGCATGCTGCCGGGGACCTGGCTCGCCGTACGACTTGCCAGGCGGCTCGACGACGACGCCGGGTTGGTACGCGGGGTGCTGGCCACTCTGGCCGTGTGCAGCCTGATGGTGTTGCTCGCGGCGACGGTGCCGGCGGCAGGTGTGTTGGTGCCGCTCTGGCTGGTGGGTGGTGCGGCCAACGGCGGCGAGAACGTCTTCGCGAACCTGCTCACCGCTCGGCGGGTGCCGGAGGCGATGCGCGCCCGGGCGTACGCCAGCTACGGCGCGGCGGTGCAGGGTGGCTCGATGGCGGGCTTCCTGATCGGCGGGGCGTTGCTCGCGGTCGTTCCGCCTCGGCCGCTGATCGCCGGTGCCGGTGTGGTCGGGCTGCTGGTGGTGCTGGTCTTCGTGCCGTTCGTGACCCGGGCGGTACGACGGTCGTCAAGTGCGGGCTTGGCCACTCCGGGCCGGCCCGCCGAGCCGGAGCCAGCCGCCGGGGATACGGTCGGGCCATGGCTGAGCGCATCGCACGCCCGCGGGTCGGGCACATCCAGTTCCTGAACTGCCTGCCGATCTACTGGGGTCTGATGCGCTCCGGTGCCCTGCTCGACGTCGACCTCCACAAGGACTCGCCGGACCGGTTGAGCGCGGCGCTGGTCGCCGGCGACCTCGACATCGGCCCGATCACGCTGTTGGAGTACCTGAAGCACGCCGATGAGCTGCTGCTCCTGCCGGACCTGGCGGTGGGCAGCGACGGGCCGGTGCTCTCGGTCAACATGGTCTCCACCCGTCCCCTCGGCGAGTTGGACGGCGCCCGGGTGGCGCTCGGCTCGACCTCGCGGACCGGGGTCATGCTGGCTCAGCTGCTGCTCGCCGAGCAGTACAACGTGCGGCCCGAGTACTTCCGCTGCCCGCCGGATCTGACCCAGATGCTGCTGGAAGCTGACGCCGCCGTGCTGATCGGGGACGTGGCGCTGCGGGCGTACTACGAGGCGCCGCAGAAGGGCCTCACGGTCACCGACCTCGGGCAGGCGTGGCGGGAGTGGACCGGGCTTCCGATGGTCTTCGCCGTCTGGGCGGTCCGCCGCGACTTCGCCGCCGCCCACCCGGGTCTGGTCAAGGAGGTTCACGAGGCATTCCTGCGCTCGCGGGATCTCTGCCTGGCGGAGTTGGACCAGGTCGCCGAGGCGGCTGCCCGCTGGGAGACCTTCGACGCGGAGACCCTGGCCACGTACTTCCGGACCCTCGACTTCTCCCTCGGCGACCGGCAGGTAGCGGGGCTGCGCGAGTGGGCCCGACGGGCCGCCGCCATCGGCGAGGCCCCGGCGCTGCCGGACGGCGGCCCGGAGTTCTTCGCCGGCTGACCGCCGGCCGCCGGGCCCGTCAGTACGCC